>NZ_JAZEXJ010000002.1:0-833692 GCF_047306785.1 Microbacterium sp. OR21
ACCTCAGCAACACCGGGCAGGCTGCTGTACAGGGCGCGATACCAACGAAGGAGGACGAGCTTCGGATGGCGCGCGTCTACTCGCGCCTCATCGGGAATGCGAATGTGTTCGGCCACGCCGTCCGGAGCGGGCCCATACCCACATGTGACGACATCGTGATCGCGCGCGAACTCCTCCACCTGCTTCAAGACGCGCGCATCCCCCCGAATCGGCGAGAACGAAAGAATCAACATGCGGGTCATCGCGTCAGAACTTCCACCAGCACACGGCTGTTGACATCCGCATCGGACATCTTTTCCCAGACTTGCCGTGCACGTCGCGCGGGCTCGCGCACCATCCGTAGTATCGCGTCTCCCAACACTTCGTCGGTCGCATCGGCCGGCACCGTCTCCCCGGATCCGAGTTCCCCTCCGACAATCTCGGCAACTCCGCCGACGTCTGTGGCAACGACGGGCACCCCGAACGACATGGCCTCCATGATTGAGACCGGGACGCCCTCGCTGCTGCTCGCGTTGACGAACACATCAACCTTCTCGGAACGGTAGAACCGCATGATCTCCTCGTTCGCAGCCTGGCCGCGAAGCTCGACCGCCAGACGTGCAGACGATATGCGCCGAACGAGGTCGCTGAGCTGGACCATCAGAGGGCCGTCGCCGAAATGAACCCACCGCACAGGAACCGATGCCGCCACGTACTTCATCGCAGCGGCAATGAGATCGACGCGTTTGACCGCAGACACCGAGGAGCAGCTGACCACGGTGACGATACCGATCTCGGGGTGAGCCGGACGTTGACCACGGTCAATGGTCCCGAGGCGAGATACGACTATCGGTGAGCGGTCCCGCCAAGGATATGTCTCGCGCAGGTATCGCGCGGCATGATCGGAAATCGGCAGCAGTACATCCGGACGGGTGAGGAGCGAAGCCCGGAGGGGCAGCCACCCAAGCACCTCTTCGTATACGTCGAATCTGTGCAACCGCAATGCTACAGAACCACGCACGCGGGGAAGACAAGGAAGCGCCATGCCCGCACCCATCGCCCAAAAGCTGTATACCGATACTGACTCCGCCCCACGAAGCGCTTGTCGCAATTGCGGATGAGCGGCCCGCCCCGCGGACGCCGCGATACTTTCCAGCACACGCTTAAGCTTTCGCCCGACACGATGGTGTCGCAGTTCGTCCACCATCGTCCTCGCAGCGCGCAACGCGATCGGAGGATGAAGCAATGCCCGCCACGGGGACACGTCACCATCTTTGAGAGAGCCGCCGTAACGAACGTTCGACGGCAAGCTTACCAACTGCGGCTCTCCTGGCGACGGATAATTGAAGATGACGACGTCATCGAACGCTGCAGCAAGTGCACCGATCTCGTTCTGCACGAAGGTCACATCGCCATATGCCCGTGGGAACTCGTTGGTCAGAAGTATCAGGCGACGAGCGACTCGCCGGTCATGGCCATGTGGCATAGCGAATCAACCTCCGCAGGGGGGACTCCCGGTGTAAGACTAGACGCAGGTCAGCGGTCAACCAGCGATCTGATCTCCCTGCCTCGTTTCGACGCCGTACCTTTATCTCGAAGTCTTCGAACGTAGTGATCGGTTCCTGTACGTCTCGCAGCAATCGACCGTCGGCCCTCGAGAGCACCTCCAGGTACCGAGGAGACAGTGCCTCCGCGACCGCGAGAATTCGCTGCACGGCCGTACGATCTTTCTCCGACCAGGATCCGTCTGCGAGGCGACGGAACAGAGCACCGAGGACATGCACGCGGACGGTCTTCACCACCAGAGCCAGGCGCTCTTCCGTACCCAACTGCTGAACCCATGTCAGTGAGAAGAGGCGCAGGAACGGACGGAACTCCTCGTGGAGAGGGCGAACCTCGAGCGTGACGCGCTGGGGTCCGTCGTTCATGATCACGTACCCCGGATCGCGCGGGTGAAAGTCAATGCGAGCTTCAGAGAACCACAGGGCGGCTGAGACGCTGACATCTTCGCCTGTCGGCAGTCCTTCGGTGAAGGCATAGTCGGAGGAAAGCCAGATCCCCTGCCGGACCAGTGCGAGCGGCGCCGTGCGATACATCAGGCGATCGCGCACCACGTGAAGATTTCGCGTACGCCACTTCCGCGCAAGCGGATTCGGCAAGGAAGGTTGCCCATCGTGCCGGAGCGGATACACAAGGACATCGGGTCGGGTCTCATCGAGTCGACGCAGCAAGCTGTCGACGGCACCGCTCTCAAATCGATCATCTGACCCGAGCAAACCTACGTAATCGCCCGTCGACTGCGAGATACCGAAATTGAACGGGCCAGCGGGACTCTTGATTCCGTCTCGGAATCTGAGCCAACGCACGGGTTCACCTTCGAGAGCGAGTCGCACGCTGTCGAATGCGCCGTCTGCGCAATTGTGCTCGACCACCAGCACACTGACGCGGTGCTGTGAATGCGTGTCCAGGACCGACCGGATGGCGCGCTCCAAGGGGCGCTGCGGGTCGTGAACCGAGATGACGATTTCGATTGAGACTGGCGAATGCGTCATCCGGCCAGACCCGCCAATCTCGCTTGCTCTGCGAAAGTCGGATTCTCTCGCACAAGCTGCTCGAAATTTCCCCGAGCTGTGATCCTGCCATCCGCCATGAGACACACCAGGTCAGCATGTCGAATGGTCGCGAGCCTGTGCGCGACGGTGATGACAGTGACTTCGCCGTGCAAACCGGAGATCGCCGTTGTGACAGCCGCTTCGGTCTGGGTGTCCAGAGCGCTCGTGGCCTCGTCCATCACCAGCACCAGTGGATCGCTGTATAGCGCACGCGCTATACCGAGGCGCTGCCGCTGGCCCCCGGAGAGCGCGATGCCCCTTTCTCCAATCCGTCCGCTGAGGCCGCCCGGCCGCGAGTTCACAAAATCCCAGAGTTGAGCTTGTCGGAGAGCTCGCTCAACCCGCATCACGTCGATCTCTTGACTCCACGTCAGAGCAACGTTCTGCGCGATCGTGCCGTCGAAGAGTGCCACCTCTTGAGGGACGTATCCGACGCGATCACGCCAAGCGCGAAGGACATCTTCCAACCGCTGTCGATCCACCGAGACGTCGCCTTGGGAAGGCGTCAGAAGTCCCAACATGATATCGACGAGCGTCGACTTCCCAGATCCGCTGACGCCGACCAGTGCAACAGACGACCCCATCGGCACATCCAACGTCACGTCGCTCAACGCGGGACGATCGGCCCCCGGATACGTGAATGCGACATTGTCGAGAGTGAGGCGTTTCGGGCGAGGCGGGAGCGCCTGTCCTCCGATCCGCTCAGCGTGCTCGATATACGTTTTCGACATCTCGATATCAGCGATGACTGCGCGAACATGCGGAGCACTCGACGACGTCTGCGTCACAATGGACTGGAACCCCGTGATCGCCGGCACCAACCTGAACCCCGCGACACCGAAGAGTGCGATCGCTTCGACAGCCTTCGACATATCGCCGTGCGCGACGATCAGACTGACGCCGCCGATCACCGCGAACCCACCGACCAGCGCCGAATCAATAACGAACTTGGGTACCGCTGACAGGAATGACAGATTAGCCCGCGCCCGCGTCGTAGCGATCCGCTCAAGATGGACGACATCACCGACTTCGCGGAACTTGCCACGCAGGGCGATTTCCTTGAGCGCTCCAACCATCTCCGTCATGAGTTTTGCCACCCGCATCGAAGAATCGCGATTCACTCGCCCAGCCTGCACAGCCTTGCGCGAGACCCACAGGTACAGCACCAACGCGATCAGCCCGAGGTAGATGAGCGTGACGAGCGCCGTCATCGGCTGCGCGATAACGATGAGAACAATGAGAGCGACCGACGTTACGACGAGAGTCGGCAGATTCAGCACCGGGACGAGAAATCCACCTATCGCATTCGCAATGCCAACGTCCGCGAGTCTCACCAATTCGGCTGTCGTGCGCTTCAGCCGATCGACCCACGGTGCTTGGATGTACGCGTCAAACAGGTGATCCCCGATGCTCAGTTCATAGGAGGCAAACCGACGCGTTGCAAGCCATTGGAGTGCGATGTTACCCGCGGACTTCGTGACGACCAGAAGAGCGAGACCCGCAAGCAGCCAAGGAAAATCACTCCCTTGAATCGTTCCCACCACCGGCAGCGACAGCGATGCGCCGCTGGCCACCATCGCTGCCAACACGGCGGCCAATAGCCCGAGCGCACCTACATCGACAAGCGCAAGGACTGCGGTCACCACAGAGTACAGAATCAGGAAACGCCGCGCTTCCCGTGGCAGATAAGGAAGAAGGTCGCTGACGGTATTCCAGATGAGCTTCATCGTGAGATGACCACGGAATCCCCCGTGCGGGCGGAATGGAGGGCTGCTTCGACGACGGTGAGGGTGCGCTGCCCCTGTGCCATGGTGACGACGTCGGTGTGCTGGCCGAGGACGGCGTCGCGGAAGTTCTCGTGCTCGACGCGCAGGGGCTCCCGCTTGGCGAACGCGTAGCGGGTGACGTCACCCTCGGACACGCCGCGGAAGGAGGACACGGACTCCCATTCCAGCGGGATGGTGCCGTTGGCGTAGAAGGTGAGATCTCCCGTGGAGGTGTCGGCGACGAATGCGCCCTTCTCGCCGGTGACGACCGTGACGCGCTCCTTCATCGGGCTGAGCCAGTTCACGATGTTGTTCACGATCACACCGGATGCCGTGCGGCCGGTGATGGTGATCATGTCCTCGTGCTCGCGGCCGGACTTGAACGCGGTCTGCGCGAACACCCGCTCGTAGTCGGACTGCACGACCCAGGCGGTCAGGTCCACATCGTGCGAGGCGAGGTCCTTCGCGACTCCGACATCCGCGATCCGGGCCGGGAACGGGCCCTGTCGGCGGGTGACGACCTGGTAGACGGCACCGAGCTCGCCCGCCTCGATCCGCCGGCGCAGCTCCTGCAGCGCCGGGTTGAACCGCTCGATGTGTCCCACCGCGCCGATCAGACCCGCATCCTTGAACGCGTCGACCATGCGCTGGCCGGCCTCGAGGGAGTGCGCGATGGGCTTCTCGACCAGCGTGTGCACGCCCGCGGCGGCGAGCTTCAACGCGGCATCCTCGTGGAACCGGGTCGGCACCGCGACCACCGCGATGTCGATCCCCGCGTCGATGAGCGCGTCGATGTCGGGCAGCACCTGCAGCTTGCCCGCCACACCGTGCGGGTCACCGCCGGGGTCGGCGATCGCGACGAGGTCGACCCCGTCCAGTTCACGCAGCACCCGCGCGTGGTGCCGGCCCATCATGCCGACGCCGAGCAGTCCCGCCCGCAGCGTCTCGGCCATCAGGCGCCCGCTCCGGCGACGGTGTTCACCGCGGTGACGATCCGCTCCAGGTCCGCCTGCGTCAACGACGGGTGCACCGGCAGCGAGACGACCTCGCGTGCCGCCCGCTCGGTCTCGGGCAGATCCAGGCCCGGCGCGTACGGCGCGAGCGACGGCAGCCGGTGATTCGGGATCGGGTAGTACACCCCGGAACCCACCTGGTGCTCATCCTTCAACGCCCGAACGAAACCGTCCCGATCCTCCGGCACGCGGATCGTGTACTGGTGATACACGTGCACCGCACCCTCCGCGACCGGCGGGACCACGACACCGCGCAGGTTCGCGTCCAGGAACGCCGCGTTCGCCTGACGGGTCTTCGTCCACGCGTCGACCTTCGTCAGCTGCACCCGCCCGATCGCGGCGTGGATGTCGGTCATGCGGGCGTTGAACCCGATCACCTCGTTCTCGTACTGCCGCTCCATGCCCTGATTGCGCAGCAGCTTCACCCGCCGGGCGATCTCCGCCGTGGCCGTGGTGACCATGCCGCCCTCACCACTGGTCATGTTCTTCGTCGGATACAGGCTGAACATCGCGAACTCGCCGAACGAACCCACCGGGCGGCCGTCCAGCGACGCACCGTGCGCCTGCGCCGCATCCTCGTACAACGCGACACCCCGCTCGGCGGCCAGCTTCTCCAGCTCGCGCATCCGCGCCGGGTGACCATACAGATGCACCGGGAGGATGCCCTTCGTCTGCGGCGTGATCGCCGCAGCCACCGCCGCAGGGTCCAGCGTGAACGTCTCCGGCTCGATATCGACGAACACCGGCGTGCCACCCGTCAGCGCCACCGAGTTACCCGTCGCTGCGAACGTGAACGACGGCACGATCACCTCATCGCCCGCACCCACACCCGCCGCGAGCAGGCCCAGGTGCAGACCAGCGGTGCCGCTGTTCACCGCGACCGAGAGGCGCCCCGGCACGAAATGCTCCGAGAACTCCGCCTCGAACGCCGCCACCTCGGGCCCCTGCGCCACCATCCCACTGCGCATCACACGGTCAACAGCTTCGCGCTCCTCATCACCGATGATCGGCTTCGCCGGGGGGATGAAATCGCTCACGCGGCCTCCTTGGTCAGAATTCCATTGGTCTCGATATAGCGGTCACCCGTAGTCGGGCAGACCCAGATGCCGTCGGTGTCACCGGGGGCGAGCGGCACGCCCGACTCCCCCACCCAGCCGATGCGGCGCGCGGGCACGCCGGCGACCAGAGCATAGGCGGGGACGTCCTTGACGACGACCGCGCCCGCGGCGACAGTCGCCCACGCTCCGATCGTCACCGGGGCGACGCAGGTGGCGCGGGCTCCGATGGCGGCGCCGCGCTCGATGGTCACACCCACGGGCTCCCAGTCGTGCGCGCTCTTGAGCGTGCCATCGGCGTTGATCGCGCGGGGGTACGTGTCGTTGGTCAGCACGACAGCGGGTCCGATGAAGACGCCGTCGGCGAGCTTCGCCGGCTCGTACACGAGCGCGTAGTTCTGCACCTTGCAGTTGTCGCCCATCTCGACGCCCGTGCCGATGTACGCGCCGCGTCCGACGATGCAGTTCTGCCCCATCCGCACGCCCTCGCGCACCTGCGCCAGGTGCCAGATCGAGGATCCGTCGCCGATCACGGCTTCGGACGAGACATCGGCGGAATCGACGATGCGCACGCTCGTGGAAGTAGACACGGCGGTTCCTCCTGCAGAGTCGGGGACGGCGGGACCTTCACGATTCTAGTGTGGGACCTGCGTCGCTCCCTGTGATCCATCCGCAATCGCGACGATCGCCGCCGTCGCGCGCTCGGCGACCCGCTCCGCAGACACATTGTCCTCCGCCCAGCGAACGAGTCGATCACGCTCGTCCTCGAAATCTTCGGTGAGCACCTGCGAGACAGCATCCGCGAGCGACACGGCGTCGTGATCGACGCCCACGCCAAGCCGATCGCGATTGATGATCCCGCGTACGGGATCCGGACCTGCATACGCGACAGGCGTTCCGACAGCGACGGCGGCGTACAGCTTCGTGGGCACGGCGAAGTCATACCCTTGCGCCGGCGCCAGCGTCGCCACGGCGACTCGCGCGCTCCGCAGCCAATCGGCCGCCCGTTCAGCCGGAACAGTATCAAGGAACCGCACCCGGCTGTTCACAGAGCTCCGCGCAGCCAGGTCCCTCAACTGCGACCACTCGCTGCCCTGACCGATGAAGGCTGCCGTGAGCAATGGATCCCGTTCCAGCACGCGAATGACTGCTTCCATCGCCACCGACGCGCCGTGCCACTCGCTTGCCGAACCCACGTATACGATGTCCGCAGGCGCAGGGACCGTCTCTCCGTCGGGCGCGAACGTCGACAAGTCAACCCCGTGCCCTACGACGCGTACGTATCGCCCTGGCGCCAAGTCATGAACGCGACTTTCCACGCCCGGAGTCACCACTAGGAGGGCGTCAGCGCCCCGCATCGCGAATCGCTCCATGGCCGCCAAGATCCGGACGATGAATCGCGGCGCGGAGGTCGCCTGCGCGGCGTCGGACCAGATGTCCGCGGCGTAATAGACGTAAGGTCTCCGCCTGAGCTTCGCGGCGATGCGCACGACTGCACCCGTCGTCGGTGGAGGTTCACAGACGTAGACATCCGCCCGACGCCCGAAGAGCACTCGCAGCAGCAAGGGCAGATCGAAGCTCATATACTGCAGGTAGCCGCGCACGTAACCCGAGCGGTCTCGCAACACCGGCCACCTTCGGATGTCGGTTCCGTCGGCCTCAGCGTCATGCACGTCCCCCGGTGGCAACGTCGTGAGGATCGTCACATCGGCGACTTTGCTCAGTGCGCGAGCCAGGGCCTCCAGGCGCAGGGACGCCGCAGATGGTTCGGGAGCGAAGATCCTGGTCACCATCGTCACCCTCGGTCGAGTCATTCGCACGGCTCGCCTCCTCATCTTCTTTCTTCGTTCTTCGCTCGTGCTCGAGCCCCGAGTTCCAGACTCGTTACTGACACAATGGAACCATGCCCGCGACCGTCCCTCCGCCGCACGCCCCCGATCGGCACGCCTGGGTGATCATCCCGCTCTACAACGAAGCGAGCATGATCTCCGGTGTCATCACGGATCTGCGGCAGGAGTTCGAGCACATCGTGTGCGTGGACGACGGCTCGTCCGACGGCTCCGCACGTATCGCGGCCGAGGCTGGCGCGCACCTCGTGCAGCATCCGGTCAATCTCGGGCAGGGTGCCGCCCTGCAGACCGGCATCGAGTACGCCCTCGCGCACCCCGACTGCGACTACCTGGTGACGTTCGACGCCGACGGCCAGCACCGCATCGAGGATGCCCTCGGGATGCTGGCGCTGGCGCGCGAAGAGGACATCGCGATCGTCTTCGGATCGCGTTTCCTCGATGATCGCACCGATCCGGGCTGGGTCAAGAAGGTCGTGCTCAAGACGGCGGTGTGGGTGACGAACATGACCACCAGCCTGAAGCTGACCGATGCACACAACGGCCTCCGGGTGATCCGCCGCGACGCGGCCGAGCCCATCGAGATCAAGCAGGATCGGATGGCGCACGCCACCGAGATCGTCCTCGAGCTCGGCCGCACCGGACTTCCCTGGCGCGAGTACCCTGTCGAGCTGCTGTACACCGACTATTCGAAAGCCAAGGGACAGAGCGTGCTGAACTCCGTCAACATCCTCGTCGATCTGGTGGTGAGGTGACCCATGTGGATTCAGATCCTGCTCATCGCGGCCATCGTCGTGCTCGCAGTGTTCATGATGCGGCGCACCGGCGCCGACAGCCACCTGGCGATCCGCCGCATCCTGATGGGGCTGTTCGTGATCGCCGCCGTCCTCTCGGTGCTGTTCCCGCAGTGGCTGTCCTGGCTGGCACAGCTCGTCGGCGTCGGTCGAGGCACCGACCTCGTGCTCTACGCGCTCATCGTGATGTTCCTCGCGTTCGTGTACACCCAGTACCGACGCAATGTGCAGCTGCAGCGTCAGCTGACCCTGCTGTCTCGCAAGCTGGCGCTGCTGGAGGCTGACCGAGCCACCGACTCGGCGGACCGCACGCCGGAGAAGTGACCGTGCGCGACGTTCTCAGTCGCAGGCGGTGATCCGCCAGAGTTCTGCAGTGCCCCGCTCGGCGACGAGCTCGAACCCCTCACGGCCTTCGAAGCCGGTCATGCCCGGCATCTCGAAGCGTCCCGGCGTGTTGTCACCGTCACCGAAGTCGAGCGCGTACGTCGGGTCGCCGAGCGCTTCGAGGGCGGCGCACACGGCCGGATCGTCGCCCGCGTCATGCAGATCCTCCGCGACCGTCTCCCATGCCGTGGAGCGCGGCGGAGACCAGGTGCGGGGGAAAACGTCGACGCCGCTGAGCATGTATCCGAAGCCCGTCCCTGTCGACGGATTCCCGATCACCCGCGCCCCGTCGCCTACGTAGTCGGGCAGCGCTTCGAGCAGGGCGCGTTCGTCGATGCTGAGATAGCTCTCGGCCGTCGTCAGGTAACGCGAGTCCTTGTCGAAGGTACCCCCGATGAAAGCGGGCATCGGCACGGTGCGCAGCGCGATGATCAGGATCATCAGCACCGTCGCCGTCGCCGCTCCGACCCACCCGCGCGTGGGACGGGTGCCGCCGCGCAGCCTACCGATGATGAAGGCGACCGCGCGGTCCAGCCCGACCGCCGCGATCGGAATGATCACCATCGGCGCATAGGCGGCGATGCGATTCGGGTCGGCGTACCAGGGAGCGAGCAGGCCGTCGCGAAGCAGGGGCATCCCGATCGCCGCGACGAGCACATAGAGCGCGGACACGGCGAGCCACGCAGCCACGAACCAGCGTCGGCCCGGTGTCAGGCAGAGCACGACCAGCCCGATCAGCATCAGAGCGCTCAGCCCCCACGCGAACGGGATCCGCATCTGCCCGTTGAAGAGGATGTCGAGGAAGACCTCGAGCTTTCCGCGGAACGGAGGCCAATGGGAGCCGCCCGTGCCGCGGGAAAGGATCGACCAGGCGATCACGAGGGCGGCCCAGACACCGATGACCGATGCGATTCGCCAGCCTCTGCGCGAGGCCTCGGCGTCGCGGAGCATCCATGAGGTGAACCACAGCGCGAGAACGAGGCCCCAGATCGGCAGCGATGCGGGCTGAGCCAGCGCGAGCGCCGCGATCCCGATGCCGACGAGCAGCACGGTGCGCACGATCGCACCGGCGTCGCGTCCATCGCGCAGGCCCTGCAGCGCCCAGATGGCGGCGGCGACGGACGCGGGCACGAGCGCGACCGACAGCGCGTTCGGGAACAGCACACCCCACTGGAACATGAGCAGCGGGAACAGTTGCAGCCCGGACGACAGGATCGCGGCATAGCCGCCGATGCGTCGGGACCCGGTGACCGTCTCCGTCAGCCAGGCGACGCCGAGGACCCAGATCGCGCCGATGATGACCGTGAAGGCGTTCGCCGCGATCGGGATCTCCACGCCGGTGCCGAGTACGATCATCGAGACGGCGGCGTGCCACGCCGCCGGGTAGAAGCCTGCAGAGCCGAGCATCGAGCTGACATGCAGCGACGAGGCATCCGCCGTGTCCAGCACGTAGCGGATCGCGTTCATGTGGAAGACCGCGTCATTGGTCTGCGAGATGCCGGCGGGATCCTGCACATAGCCGAGCAGTCGCCAGGTGGTGAACGCAAGACCCGCTGCGATCGCCACCCACAGCAGCCGCCGTTCCGCGGGCGCGGACGGGGAGTCACGCGTCTTGTCGCGCATGCGCAACAACGATCCGACAAGCCACGCGAGCAGGATGACGACCGGGAGGACCGCGCCGAGAGACCACAGCGACCAGCCGACGCCGATCATGCCGAGGATGATCGCCGCGACACCGAGCATCGCGACGAATGCGACGGCGGAGAACGCCGCGAGCGGAAGGCCGCGCATCCCCAGGCCTCGGAGAGCGAGCGCTCCGGGTGCGAACGTCAGCGCTGCCGCGAAGACGACGGCGAGTGCCAGCGCCCCCCAGTCGGCGTTCACGCGTCCACCAGGGCGATGGCCCCTTCGAGTTCACCGTCGTAGACGACTTCGCCCTTGCTGATCACCACACCGCGGGTGCAGAGCTCGCGGACCATCTCCATGTCGTGGCTGACGACGACGAGCGTCTTGCCCGCGGCGATGAGCTCCTCGAATTTCTGGCGGCACTTCTCCCGGAACGGCACATCGCCGACCGACAGGATCTCGTCCATCAGCAGCACGTCGAGCTCGACGTGGATCGCGACGGCGAACGCCAGACGCAGGAACATGCCGGACGAGTAGTGCTTGACCTCCTGATCGATGAACTCCTCGATCTCGCTGAAGGCGACGATCTCGTCGTAGCGCTTCTCGATGTCGGCCTTCTTCATGCCGAGGATCGCAGCGTTGAGGAACACGTTCTCGCGTCCCGACAGCTCGGGGTGGAATCCCGCGCCGACCTCGATGAGACCGGCCACGCGTCCGCGGGTGAGGACTTCACCGGCGTCCGGCTCCATGACACCGGAGATCAGCTTCAGCAGGGTCGACTTGCCCGAGCCGTTCATCCCGAGGATGGCGATCGACTCGCCCTCGCCGATCACGAGGTCGATACCCTTCAGCGCCTCGAATGTCGACGTGAGCTTGCGCCTGCGGATCCACGAGACGACGGTGTCCTTCAACGAGAACGCGTGGTTCAGCGTGAACGTCTTGCGAACGCCCTCGATGATGATGCTGGGGCGGTAGGCCTTCTCGCTCATAGGTCCTGTGCGAACTTTCCCTCGAGCCGGCGGAAGACCAGCTGCCCCAGCAGCAGGGTCGCCACGGCGATGAGCAGGGTCCAGAGAGTGTTGATCCCGAGATTCGGAGGGAACGGTGTCAGCGCCTCGCCCGCATATCCGGATGCTTCGACGAGGTACTGGCTGGCCGGACGCCAGAAGGCGTAGTGGAACAGTTCCACGCCCTGTGTGATCGGGTTCAGCATGTACAGGTCGACGATCCAGCTGGGCCAGCCGAGCTTGCCGACCACTGCCTCGTAGACCATCGTCCACGCGTACAGCACGGGTGACGCCCAGGTGGCGAGCAGCAGCAGAAGCTCAACGATGTTCTCGGCATCGCGGAAGCGGACGTTGACGGCGCCGAAGAAGAGGCCGAGCCCCAGCGAGAAGATCATCACGATGAGCATTCCGGCGAGTGTGGCGAGGATGCTCAGCGCGGAGATGTGCGTCGCCCAGCCCATGAGCAGCGAGACCAGCAGCAGCAGGCCCACCTGCGGGAGGAAGTGCACGAACGAGACGAGCACCGCCGACACGGCGAAGAGCTGGCGCGGGAGGAACACCTTCCGGACGAGCGCGGCATTGCCGACGATCGACGTCGTCGCGTTCTTGAAGCCCTCCGAGAACAGGTTGATCACCACGATGCCCGAGAACAGGTAGACGGCGTAGTTCGGCACCCTGTCGAGGTTCATGAAGATGCCGAGGACGATCCAGAACACCAGGAACTGCGCGGCCGGGCGCACGTAGGACCACAGCCACCCGAGCACCGAATTGCGGTAGCGCGTAGTCACGCCGGTGCGCACCAGAAGGCGCAGCAGATAGCGCCAGCGCACGACATCGATCAGCCCGTGGCTCTTGCCCGGGGTGTCGAACGCGGTGCGCGGGACGGCAACGAAAAGATCTCGGGATTCAGTCACGTTCCAACTTACTTAGCGGCCACGACCGCCGTCGTGACAGGTTCAAGAGCAATCCTACGCCACTGCTCCTCGCGAGCCGTGCTCAGCGGATGATCAGGAAGCCGCCCCAGCCCTTTCCGATCTGCCTCGATCCCATCCATCCGCCCTTTCCGTCGCCGCGATATAGGAGCAGAGCGTTATCGGGTGCACGCGACACCACATCAACATTCCCGTCTCCGTCCATGTCGCCCCCTCCGAGAATTGCCGTCATGATGCTCCAGCCTTGTCCCACCTGCCTGGGTTCACCCCAACGACCTTGTCCGTCGCTCGGATAGATCCAGAGGGTACCGTCGGTCTTACGTGCAAGAAGGTCCCCCGCACCATCTCCATCGAAGTCACCGGCATAGAACGCAGAATCTATCGCACCCCAGTTCCAGCCGACGGTGCTCTGAGAACCCCAACCACCTTCGCCGTCTCCTCGATACAGAACGAGTTCGCCACGAGGGTTTCGTGCGAGCACGTCCGGCTTGCGGTCTCCATCGAAGTCCATCGCCCCAATGATGAGGTCGACCGTGTTCCATCCTCGGCCGATCGCTACGGGAGTACCGAGGCCGGAACCCGCGGCGCCGGGGAAGAGATTCAAGATGCCCTCGCCGTTGACGACTCCGAGGTCGCGCTTGCCATCGCCATTGAAGTCCCCGAGTGGGACAACATCACGCGCTCGCTGCCATCCGGTTGCGATGATCTTCGTCGATGCCCAACCGCCCGCGCCGTCTCCGCTGTAGAGCGCCGCTGCCCCATCGACGCGCACGCCGAGCACGTCGGGCGTCCTGTCGCCACTTACATCGCCCACTCCCGGCGGTAGAACGCGGGTTCTGATAACGGGAGAACCGGCGCCGCTTATCGATTGCATCGATGACCACCCCGACCCGACCACTGCACCTGAACCGAGCCTGCCCGATGAAGTCCCCGGATATGCCCACAACTGCCCAGCTCCGTCCCGAGCAAGGATGTCCGCTCGCTTGTCGCCGTTGAAGTCATCAACTACGAAGATGGAACTCAGACTCTGCCAACCATGCCCGAGTTGCGAGCGCGGTTTCCAACCGCCTCTCCCATCTCCGGGATACATGAAGAGGCGACCCTCGCCGTCCCGAGCGATGACGTCTGGGTTTGCATCGCCCGTGAAATCAGTTCCCCCACTGATGTGAGTCATTACGTTCCAGGCCGTCCCGACACGAATCGCATCTCGGAACCCGCCACGATCGTTTCCCGGCCACAGCCAGAGCGCGCCGACCTTGTCCCGGCTGAACAGGTCCGGCACGCCATCCCCGTCGAAATCGCCGGCTGTCGTGATCGTGTCGGAGGCGCCAAACGCGATGTCGAGTTTCTCTGGGGCCGACACCGTGCCGCTATCGGCGCCATTCAGAATCCAAGCGCCGTTCGACGAATCCAACGCCACAAGATCGCGGTGCCCGTCGCCGTCGAGATCGCCGGGCGACAAGATCTGGGTAGCGGCAGTTGATTCACCGAGTTGTTTCCGCTCAGCCCATCGTCCCTTCTCGAATCCATATGCCCAGATCTCGCCGGCAGCACTGAGTGCGACTGCATAGTCTGATGTATCGAGATGGGTCGGATTGGGCGCAGGTGGAGGGCTGGTGCTGGGCACCTGCGTCGAGCCGAACCAGTCGGTGAAGTAGTTGTAGAAGTTGCGGTTGCCGTAGCTCGAGCACGAGTCGCCGGTGCCGTAGCCGGCACGCATCGCGGCCGCGTTCGGCTGGTACGGGGTGTAGTAGTACAGGGCTTCGGTCGCCTTGTTCGCGATGTAGACCGGTCCGGTGCCGCAGCGCGCGCGGTCCGGGTGCCACTGGATCTGCCAGGTCTGCCCCGCCTTATACCACTGGAAGTAGCGGCCCTCCATGTAGATCTGCATCTGCCGGGCGGCGCCGTAGATCTGGTGGAAGAAACCCACGAACTTCGGATCGCAGGGTGCCGTGTCAGGACATGCCTGTCCGAGGGCCGCGTCGTAGCGCCACTGGCTCGGCCAGGTGTGGTTGATCAAGCCCTGCTCCTTCTGAAGCATGACGATCAGAACCTGCGGGTTGATGTCGCATGCCTGTGCCACGCGGTAGATGATGCGAGCCGCGCTCTCGTTCGCCGCGCCGGCATAGCCTCTGCAGTACTTGTCAGCAGGGCGCGTGACCGATGTCGTCCGGTAGTCCTTCAGACACGTGTATCCGGCCCGGCAGTTCGTCACCTTCGAGTTGAAGAACGTCTGGATCTGCGCCTCGGTCATCGTCGAGCGGTCAGTGAACACCGCGTCGCTGATGATGTTGCCCGGATTGAATCCCGCCAGGGACATCTTCGCGGGCCCGTTCACCGCCGCACCGACCGGCGTCGCAGCCGCGGTCGCGGGCACCGCGGTGCCGAGGATGAGGCCGAGAACGGCGACGATCGTCGTCGCCCAGCGGGCCGTTCGAGACACGTGTCGGTCGCGGGGTCGACGAAGATGCATGTGAATAGTGTGACTGAAGTTGCGCGACGATGCCACCGGGGCGGTATATCGGCGGATTTTCCACGGCGTGTCGCGACTGCTCGCGGCTGACTCTCAGAGTTCTGCGTGCAGTGACCAGACGCGCTCGGCAGAGCTCGCCCACGAGAACGCCCGAGCCCGGTCCGAGCCCAGCACCCTCAGCCGCTCACGGCCCGAGCCGAGCGCATCCGCCAGGGCATCGGTGAGCTCTTCTGCGCTCACCACGGCGCCCCCGTCCGCGATCACGTCGCGGTGCACACCTGAATCGACCGCGACCACGGGCACCCCCAATTCCATCGCCTCGACCAGCCGCCACGGCCAGCGCATACCCGTCGATGTGCCCACGAGCGCACCGGCGGCAGAGAGCACCGCCGCGCGTTCGGCGTCGTCGAGAGCACCCCGCACATGGACGCGACGCTCCGGCAGGCCGGCTGCCGACGCGAGATCGGCGAGCGCCGGCTCGGACCCCTCCTCAGCGTCCAGCACGACGGCATCCGATCCCGCGCGGGCAGCCGCGCGGAAACCCTCCTCGAGCGACCCGGCATCCCCGACGAGCGCCACGTACTCCCCCGGAAGCTGCAGCTCGGCCCGCAGCGCCGCGGCGTCATCCGGCTCGCGGAATCCGGTCGGCGCAGCGCCGGCGATCACTCGGATGCGATCACCCAGCGGCGCGATCTCGGCGAGACGCTCGGCCATGGCGTGCGAGGGCACGCTCACGGCATCCGCGTACTTCACCGCGCGCTTGAGCATCGCGCGCTGCCACACCACGCTCGCCTTCGTCAGTTCGTCCGGTGCCTCCCAGGCGCACAGGTCCCAGAGCGTCACAGTCGTCTGGTCGTGATCGTGCAGGCGATCGTGACGCACCAGCGGAGCCAGAAGCGTCGGCGAGTGGATGAGCCCGCCGCCCACCCCCGCGCCGATGCCCATCTGCCAGGCGGCGGCGAGTTCGCGTCGCGCGAGCGGCAGCGAACGGATCTCGTGCAGTCCGGGCGTCGTCACCTCGGTGCCGCTCGGCGCGATCGCCGACACCACGCAGCCGCGGGGTGCGGTGCGGATCAGGCCCTCGGTGAGCGCCAGGCCCGCGCGCGCCACGTCGGCGTCGACGCCCACCTGGTCGAGCACGACCCGCAGCTGAACACTCATGAGG
The DNA here is from genome assembly GCF_047306785.1 of Microbacterium sp. OR21. Classification (NCBI taxonomy): domain Bacteria; kingdom Bacillati; phylum Actinomycetota; class Actinomycetes; order Micrococcales; family Microbacteriaceae; genus Microbacterium; species Microbacterium sp. OR21. Next base: position 16,654 of record NZ_JAZEXJ010000002.1, read on the forward strand.
TCAGCCTAACGGCGGCTTCCTGGGCATCCCCGGTACCCCGCGGCGTCAGCTCTCGACCTCGACCAGGTCCTTCTCCTCGATCAGCTCGAGCGAGAGCACCCGGTACCCCTCCGCGTCGAAGAACACCGTCATCCTGTCGTCCTCGACAGACATCACCGTGCCCGGTCCCCACTCCGCGTGCTGCACCCGGTCATCCACCCGGTACGCGACCCCGGCGTCGGCTTCGCAATCCGATGGCGACGGCGCAGTCCCCTCAGCGCATCTGTCGCAGTTCCCGCACGGCCCGTCCAGCTCCTCCCCGAAGTAGTCGAGCAGTGTCTGCCGCCGGCACCGGCGGCTCTCCGCGTACGACCGCATCATCTCGATCCGCGACTGGTCGATGCGCTCGCGCTCCTCGACCCTGTCGAGCGCATCGGAGACCGCAGCTGCCGTGTCGCCGCGGGTGATCAGACGCGCTCCCCCTCGGCCGAGTCGCACATGCCCGGTGTCGGAGAGCAGCGCGAGAAGCGCGGTCACGCGCCGGGTCGACAGGCCGGATGCCTCCGCGAGCTCGGCCCGCCGGCGCGTGCCAGCGCCGAGCGCACGCAGCAGCTTCCGCATCTCCCCGGCGGCCGGCCGGCGGCCCGCGAAGTACCTCCGCAGCGCGAGGTCTTCCGGCCGGAAGTGCAGCACGGCGTGCGCTGGTCCTCCGTCGCGACCGGCCCGCCCCATCTCCTGGTAGTACGCGTCGACCGAGTCGGGCGCGTCCGCATGCACCACGAAGCGCACATTCGGCTTGTCGATGCCCATGCCGAACGCGGACGTGGCGACCACTGCATCCAGCCGGTCCTCGAGCAGGTCCTCGTGCACCTGCTCGCGCGACTTCGCCGACATGCCCGCGTGATAGGCGGCGGCGCGCAGTCCCCGCTCCTGCAGCTGCTCCGCGTACCGCTCGGTGTCACGTCGCGTCGCGGTGTACACCAGGCCCGGCGTCGGCAGCTCGACGACCTCGTCGACGACCGCGGCCCGTTTGTCGGCGTCCTGTGTATGGCGACGCACCGCCAGTGAGATGTTCGGGCGGTCGAGTTCGCCGATGCACACGAACGGGTCACGCAGGCCCAGCCGCGAGACGATCTCCGCGCGCACGGGTGTGGACGCCGTCGCTGTCAGCGCCATGACGGGCGGACGGCCCAGGCGCTCCGCCGCCGCGCCGATCATGAGATAGTCCGGCCGGAAGTCATGCCCCCACGACGCGATGCAGTGCGCCTCGTCGACGACGAGCAGCGACACCTCCAGCTCCGCGAGCGCCGCCAGCACGTCGTCCTTGGCGAGCTGCTCGGGCGCGAGCAGCACGAACTCCGCACGACCGGTGCGCAGCATCCGCCACGCCTCGCGCGTTCTGCGCACTCCCCCGGCCGAGTTGAGCGCGACGCCGGCGGGCGCATCGGGTGCGTTCTCGATGCCGACCAGCTGATCCTCCTGCAGGGCGATCAGCGGCGAGACGACGACGGTGACGCCGTCGCGCAGTGCCGCCGCGATCTGGTACATCGCCGACTTGCCGTACCCGGTGGCCAGCACTGCCAGCACGTCGCGTCCGTTCACGGCCGCCTCGATGGCGTCGCGCTGGGCGGGCTTCAGTCGATCGATTCCGAAGGATTCGCGCGCGACGCGGTCGATGTCATCTGTGCTCACGTCCTCAGTGCATCGCGCGGCGCCGATCTGCGCCACGGGCTTGCGTCATCCTGGCTGCACCCCTAAAGCGCCGCGCTCAGGAGCCGTCCGGCGCGGGCGTCTTGGTCGGCGGATGCAGGGCGTCCTGCACCATCTCGCGGATGTGAGCGTAGTCGGGTTCGTGCTCGTCGACCCCGAACTCGGGCGTCAGCTCGATCTGAGTGACCTGCTGCTCCTTGGCCTTCATCACCAGACCGAAGAACTCGGGCAGCTTGTCCTGCGGCAGGTCGGTCTCGACGAGCGCCGTGCCGGCCGCCGCGATCTCGTTGAAGCGGCTCGCGACGTTCTCCGGAGTGAACTGCTCGAGGATCGCGATCTGCAGCTGACGCTGGCGCTTCATGCGGTCCCAGTCGCTGGTGGTGTAGCGCGACCGGGCGTACCACTGCGCCGTGTCGCCGTCCATGTGCTGCTTGCCGGGCTCGATCCAGCCGGTCGCCCACTCCGAGGCGGGACGGTCGGTGTCGCCGGGGCCGCCGCCCTTGGGCAGCCGCTTCGCGACCTCGATGTCGACGCCGCCCAGGGCGTCGATCAGCTCGGCGAACGCGTCCATGTCGACGAAGACGTAGTACGGGATCTCGATGCCGAGCACACCCTCGGCGGCGTCCTTGGTGGCCTCGATCCCCGGCGCGGAGTCGTGCTGTGCGGCATCCGGATAGAGAGACGCGCCCTGGTCCTCGCGGCAGACCTCTGCGGCGTTGCGGACGTGGTTCATCCAGCCATTCCAGCCGCAGGTGCGGGAGTCGTGGCCCTCGAACCCGTCCGGGTACAGCTGCTGCATCGGGCTGCCGTCGCTGAACGGCGCGTGGGGCAGCTCGCGCGGGATGCCGGTGATCGTCACGGCACCGGAGTCGGCGTTCACCGACACGACCGAGATGCTGTCGAAGCGCATCGAGTCGCGGCCGTCGCCGCTGTCGGCGCCGAGCAGGAGGATGTTGTAGTAGCCGTCGCTGGGCGGCAGGCTCGGGCCGCCGCCGCCGAAGATGCTGCCGATCGCGCCGCGACTGGACGCGGCGACGGTGGATCCGTAGACGGCGCCGGATGCCGCGAGCGAGAGCACGAGGACGGCTGCGACCGGCAGCGTCCACCGCGAGATCGACGGCACCTTCACCAGCCGGACCAGGCGCAGGGTGTCGACGGTGAGCACGATCCAGAGGATCGCGTAGCCGATCAGCAGCACCTGCACGAGGGTGAGCACGAACCATGACAGGGGTCCGACGGCGAGCCACACCAGTGCACTGCGGCCGAACAGCGCGAGCCCCGCCGCGATGAGCAGCAGGAGCCATCCGAGCAGTGTCGCCCCGAGTCCGAAGCGTCCGAGTCGACGGTTGCCGGCGAGCACCTGCGCGGAGCCGGGGATGAGCGCGTTGAGCACCACGAGCCACCATCCGCGCCGCCCCATCGTCGCCTCGTCGGCGCTGTCGGGGTGCCGCAGCGGGCGCGTCTCGATGAGCGGCCGCCCGCCTCGCGCGGGAGCGTGCGGGGCGGCCAAGGTCACAGGGAGTCCTTCAGCCGCTGGTTCTTCTGCTCGACCTGGCTCTCGAGCTCTGCCGCGTACGCTTCCACGCGGTCGGCGAGGTCCGCGTCGGAGGTGCCCAGAATCCGAGCCGCGAGGATGCCGGCGTTGCGCGCCCCGCCGATCGACACGGTGGCCACGGGGATGCCCGCCGGCATCTGCACGATCGACAGCAGCGAGTCCATGCCGTCGAGGTATGCGAGCGGCACGGGCACGCCGATGACCGGCAGCGCGGTCATCGAGGCCAGCATGCCCGGCAGATGCGCTGCTCCCCCGGCGCCGGCGATGATCACCCGGATGCCGCGGCCGCGGGCCTCCCGGGCGTAGCTCATGAGCTTGTCGGGCGTGCGGTGCGCCGAGACGACCTCGACCTCGTGCGGGATGCCGAAGTCGGTGAGCGCCTGAGAGGCGTCGCTCATCACCCGCCAGTCGGAGTCGGATCCCATCACGACGCCGACCAGGGGCGAGCTCGAGGAGTGCAGTGGCTCAGTCACCATGACAGGTTACGCGGCGCCGCTGAGAGAAGGTCGCAGCGGCACGCGCCACCGCGACACGCGCCGCACCGGGTCAGAGGAACAGCGCCGCGGCGGCGCGGGCGGTGTAGGTGACGTCGACGAGATCGTCGCCCGACACGTTCACGTGGCCCACCTTGCGCCCGGGCCGCGGCGCCTTGCCGTAGGTGTGGATCTTCGCGTCGGGGTACTCCTCCATGGCCGAGGCGAACCGGTCGGCGAGGGCGCCGTCGGCGGGGCCGCCGAGGATGTTGATCATCACCGTCCACGGCTGCCGCGGCTCGGGACTTCCGAGCGGGAGATCGGCGACGGCACGCAGGTGCTGCTCGAACTGTCCTGTCACCGCGCCGTCCTGGCTCCAGTGCCCGCTGTTATGCGGACGCATGGCCAGCTCGTTGACGAGGATCCTCTCGTCGTCGGTCTCGAAGAGCTCGACGGCCAGCATCCCGGTCACGCCGATGCCCTCGGCGATCCGGCGGCCGATCTGCTCGGCCATCTCGACGAGCCGCTCGGTCGCGGCGGGGGCCGGAGCGATGACCTCGGCGCACACGCCGTCGCGCTGCACGGTCTCGACGACCGGATAGGAGACCATCTCGCCGCTGGGACGTCGAGCGATCTGCTGTGCCAGCTCGCGGCGGAACGACACCAGCTCCTCGACGAGCAGGGCATCGCCGGCTGCCGCGTCGAACCAGTCGGTGGCCTCCGAACCGACGCGCACCACGCGCACGCCCTTGCCGTCGTAGCCGCCTCGCGGCGTCTTCACGACCGCGCCGCCGCCGTGCTCGTCGATGAAGCGCTGCAGCTCGTCGGCGTCGCGCACCGCGGCCCAGTCGGGCTGGGGCACGTCGAGCTCGGCGAGACGAGCGCGCATGACCAGCTTGTCCTGTGCGTACTGCAGAGCGTCCGGGCCCGGGTGCACCTGAGCGCCATCTGCCACGAGGGCGCGGAGGACCTCCTGCGGGACGTGCTCGTGGTCGAACGTGATCACATCGACGTCGCGTGCGAACGCGCGGACGGTCTCCGCGTCGCGGTAGTCGCCGACGGCGGTCGCGGCGAGCGAGGCGGACATGCCCTCGTCTTCGGCGAGCACCCGGATGTCGAGTCCGAGCTCGACCGCCGGGGCGATCATCATCCGAGCCAGCTGTCCTCCGCCGATCACACCCACGCGCACGGTCATGCAGCGCCCCTTTCGTCGCCTCCATTCTCGCGCACTCCGACGCGGACGCGAGACGGCGTGTGCTCAGAAGCCCTGGCCGGAGATCTGCGCGTCGCGGTGAGCGAGGATCTGGTTCACCTCGACCTGGTCTGCGAGCACTTCGTGCACGAGGTTGACCATGGGCACGTTCTGCAGCCGCATCGGCTCGTCGACGCCGTTGCTCAGTGTGATCGTCCCGGCACCCCAGAGCCGCTGCAGGGGCCCTCGGCGAACGCTGATCGAGTAGCCGCGCGTGTGCGACAGCTCCCGCCGGTGCCGCGAGCCGAGACCCTCCCGGACGATGACGCGACGTGTGGTGATCGTGCAGGTGCGCGAGAGCCAGAACAGGAACGGCAGCACCACGAGCAGCAGCACGACGATCCCTGCAGCTGCCAGCAGCATCCAGTTCTCGAAGGGAGCGGGCAGGTTGTCGTAAAGGTAGGCCGTGGCACCGGCGGTCGCGATGAGCAGCACGGCCGGCCAGAACAGCCGCCGCGCATGGCTGCGGAAGCGCGCCACGAGCAGCTCTTCGACGGGCGCACCCGGCGGCGGCATGTTCGGCCGACCGCCGAGAGTCACGGGCTGGGTCACGTCTCCATTGTGCCCGCGACCGCCTGCCTGCGCGGCAGGCGTGCCGGGCGCGTCGGGTCAGACCGGGTGCGTCGGTCAGACCGGGCGGGCCGGATCGCTCCTCGAACGTCGCATCAGGCGAGTCGGGCGTGCACGACGTCTCCGGATGCGATGGCGCGCACGGTTCCCTCGACATCGACCAGCAGGCATCCGTCGTCCTGCAGCCCCGTCGCGCGCCCGTGCAGCATCTCGCCGCCCGGAAGCGTGACCTCGACGTCGCGGCCGATGCTGAGGCAGCGCTGCTGCGCCTCGGCGTGCAGGCCGGATGCCACGGCATCGCCGCTCGCGGTGAGACCCGCGACCCGTGCCTCCAGGCCCGACAGGTGATCGGCCAGCAGCCGGTCGACGTCGACGGGAGCCCCGAGAGCTGCGAAGGACGTCGCCGACGGCACCGGCAGCTCGCTCTCGGTCATGGCCGTGTTGACGCCCGTCCCGACGATGACGCCGTGCGGCGTCACCTCCGCGAGGATCCCGCAGATCTTGCGCCCGTCGACGAGCACGTCGTTGGGCCACTTCAGTCCGACAGCGCGGCCCGGGAGCTGCGCCGCGACGGCATCCGTCATCGCCACCCCGGCCGCCAGCGGGATCCATCCCCATCGATCGATGTCGGCCGGCAGATCGCGCAGCAGGACCGATACGGCGAGCGCCGAACCCGCCGGCGCCGTCCAGGTGCGCCCCAGGCGACCCCGCCCCGCTGTCTGCGCGTCGGTGAGCAGGACGGCCAGATGCCCCAGCCGCTCCCCCGCCTCGGCGCGCCGGCGCAGCTCGGCGTTGGTCGAGTCGCACGTGTCGAGCACGATGAGCGGATCAGCGAGCGCGCGGGCACGCGACAGCTGCATCAGTCGTCGTCCTCGTCGGAATCGCTCTCGTCGTCTGCGCTGTCGTCGCCGGCATCCGCACTGCGCGCGTGCCAGTCATCCCACTTCTGCATGAGCTGCTCGATGGCGCCGTGGAACTTCGCGGTGGCCGCCCCGGGTGTCGTGTCGCCGAAGTAGTGCGTCACCCAGGTGCGCAGGCGCGCGACCGCCTCCTCGTCGGCGGCGACGCGCTCGACCTCTGCGACGATGTCGGCGGCTCCGGCGACGGTGAGCCATTCGCAGGCCGAGAGGTAGCCGGTGGTGTCGATGGAGGCCCGCTCGTCGGCGGGACGGGTGATCAGCAACGGCTTGCCGGCGGCGAGCCGGTCGTACACCATCGCCGAGATGTCGACGACGGCCACATCCGCGGCGGCGAGCTGCCACCCGAGCTCCGGTCCGTCGTCGTGCACGTGCTGGGCGCCGGGGTTGGCGGCGTTCGCCTCGGCGATCGCGGTCAGGATGCGCCGGTGCGCGGCCCCGTACTCCTCGTTCACCACGCCGCTGCGCGGGTGCGGGCGGTAGATCACCCGGTGGCGGCCGGTGGCGAGCAGTCGGCCCACGAGCGTCTCGCCGTGCGAGGCGATCGACCCGTAGTGCGCCGAGGGGCGGTCGCCCTCCCAGGTGGGCGCGTACAGCACCACTCTGCGCTCGTCGGGGGTGTACGGGAGCGTTCCGGAGTAGTGGTCGGCCTGCGGGCGCCCGATCTCGATCGTCCGCGCGTCGAGGTCGTAGTCCCACAGCGTGCGGCTGAGCCGCTCGCGCGCCGCCTGACCGGCGATCAGCGCGTAGTCGTACGCCTTGTACTGGTTGGTGGTCATGTACATCTTGTCGGACTCGCCGTGGTTGATGAACACGTGCCAGCGGCGCCCGTAGCGGAACATCTGGAAGTTGCGCGTGTTCTGGTTCACGTAGAGCACGACGCGGATGTCCTGCGTCGCGATGAACCTCTCGAGGTCCCGCACGGTGGGCACGAACGCGACCGGGGGCGCATCCTCCTGCAACAGCTGCTCGGCTCCGGTCGCACTGCGCGAGAGCACCACGACGGGCCAGCGTCCGGCCAGCTCGGCGAGCGGGCGGTACCACTGACGCATCTGGTACATATTGACGGCGCCGTCGGCGAAGTACACCGCGACGCGGTAGTGGTGATGCGGATGCGGTCCCTGCGCGGCGAGCCGCCGACGCACCCGCTGCACCGCCGAGCGCGACGCGAGTGCCTTCTTCAGCAGTCGATACGCCTTCTTCCCGTCCGAGACCACACCCATCCCTCCAGGATACCGGGCACTGTGCGGCCGCTCAGGTGCCGGGATACGCGGGTGCCTGCTCCCAGAGCCGGTCGATGGCGGCCTCGAAACGCGCGGTCGCCGCTCCCGGCGAGGTGTCGCCGAAGTACCGGGCCGACCAGCGGCGCAGCCGCGCGACGGCGTCGGCATCGACGAGCACACGGTCGATCTCCGCGACCCCCTCGGCCGAGACGTCCTCCGCGCGCAGCCACTCGCAGGCGGAGAGGTATCCGCTCTCGTCGATCTTCGCCTCCCGGCTCGCCGGGCGCGTCACCAGCAGCGGTCGCCCGGTGGCGAGGCGGTCGTAGATCATCGCCGACACATCCAGCACGGCGACATCCGCGGCTGTCAGCTGCCAGCCGATCTCGGGTCCGTCATCGTGCACGTGGTGGGCAGCGGCGTCGGCCGCGTTCGCCGTGGCCAGCAGGGACACGATCCGCTGGTGGGCGGCGCGGTACGCGTCGTCGATCACACCGGTTCTCGGGTGCGGACGGTAGATCACGCGATGCCGCCCGGTCGCCACCAGCGCCTCGACGAGCGCGACGCCGTGCGTGCGCACCGAGCCGTAGGCCATCGATTCCCGGTCTCCCTCCCACGTGGGTGCGTAGAGCACCACGGTGCGCTCGTCGGGCTCGAACGGCGGGTCTCCTTCGAAGTGGTCGGCCTGGGGTCGGCCGATCATCGTCGTGCGGGTGTCGACGTCGTAGTCCCACAGCGCGTCGGCGAGCCGGTCGCGCGCAGCCTCGCCGGCGATGAGGGCGTGGTCATACGCCTTGTACTGGTTGCTGGTCATGTAGACCTTGTCGGATTCGCCGTGGTTGATGAACACGTGCAGGCGCCGGCCGTAGCGGAACATCTGGAAGTTGCGCGTGTTCTGATTCACGTAGAGGACGATCCTGATGTCCTGCTCGGCGAGGAACGCCTCGAGTTCGGGGATCTCGGGCAGGAAGGCGACCGGGAGGGCGTCGTCCTGCAGCAGCGCGAGGGCGCCCAGCGGCGATCGGGAGATGACGACGACCGGATGCCGGTCGGCGAGCCGCCTCAGGGGCCGGTACCACTGCCTGATCTGGTACATGTTCACATCGGTGTCGGCGAAGTACACGGCGATCTGGAAGTGCCGGGCGGGCAGGGCTGGTCGCTGGGTGAGCAGTGCGCCCGTGCTCCGCCTCGCGGCGCCGAGGCGCAGGGCGCGTCGCACCAGCCGATAGGCCTTCTGCGCGTCGTGGATCACGTCCATCCGCGGACGCTATCGAGCCAACCTCCGAATCGTCCGAACCGGCCGCCGGAGCGCGCATGACATGATCGACACGTGCACGAAGACGACAGGATCACCTCCGCCGGCGTCTCGTTCGTGATGCCCGTGCTGAACGAGCGTGCGTATCTCGAGCACGCCGTGCGCTCGGTGCTGGAGCAGGACGTCGACGGTCCGACCGAGCTGGTCCTGGCTCTCGGCCCCTCCAGCGACGGCACGACCGAGCTGGCCGAGCGCCTCGCCGCGGACGACCCGCGGATCCTGCTCGTCGGGAATCCGGCGGCGCACATCCCGGTGGGTCTGAACGCCGCCATCCGCGCGAGCAGCCACCCGACGATCATCCGCGTCGACGCGCATTCGGAGCTGGCTCCGGGGTACGCCCGCCGTGCGCTCGAGACGCTGCAGCGCACCGGCGCGGCGAACGTGGGCGGCATCATGCGCGCCGATGGCCGCACGCCCTTCCAGCGCGCGGTTGCACGCCTGTACAACTCCCCGGTCGGTCTCGGCGGCGGCGCGTATCACGGCAGCGAGCACGAGGGCGAGGCGGAGTCGGCGTATCTGGGCGTCATGCGCCGGGAGGTGATCGATCAGGTCGGTCTGTTCGACGAGACGATCCGCCGCGGCGAGGACTGGGAGCTGAACCTGCGCATCCGGCAGGCCGGTCATCTCGTCTGGTTCGACCCCGCCCTGTCCGTCACCTATTGGCCGCGCGAGAGCTGGTCGCGACTTGCTCGGCAGTTCCGCGCCACCGGCGCCTGGCGCGGTGAGCTGGTGCGCCGCTTCGGACGCAGCAACGGCCTGCGCTTCTTCGCGCCGCCCGCACTCGTGATCGTGACGGCGGTCGCTCTGCTCACGGGCATCCTGCAGCTCGCCGGAGTGCTGCGCGGCGTTGCCGCGCTGATCGCATCGGTGATCTACCTGCCGCTGATCGCGTACGCCCTGCTCGTCATCGGAGTCGGCCTCGTGAGCCCCGGTGGGGTGCGTCAGCGCCTGTGGACGATGGCCGTGCTGCCCACCATGCACTTCTCGTGGGGTCTCGGCTTCATCGGCGGTGCGCTGCGTGGCGCACGCGACACCGTCGACGCGTCGCGTCTGGGCTCCCGCAACACCCCGCTGCCGTAGCCGTCAGGCTGCTCCCCGGCCGGTCAGGCCGTCAGCCAGCCCTGATCCAGGATGCGCGAGACGACCCGGTCGGCCGCCTGTCCGTCGTCACGGCGGTTGAACTGCGAGCGCCACGCGGCGTATCGCTCGCCATACGCCTCACTCACCTCGAGGTCATCGAGCGCGCGCACCAGATCGTCCTGACTGTGCACCAGCGGTCCCGGTGCCCGCTCGGCGAGATCGAAGTAGAAGCCGCGCAGCTGACCGCGATAGTGCGCGAGGTCGGGGACGAGGAAGAACATCGGCCGGCCGGTGACGCTGAAGTCGAACATCACCGACGAGTAGTCGGTGACGAGCACATCGGCGATGAGCAGCAGCCGCGCCGTCTCCGGGTAGCCGGTGACGTCGATGACCCGCGCGCCCGCGTGGTCTCGGCCCGGTCGGATGGTGCGCGAGTGACCACGCACCAGCACGACGGAGTCGGTCTGCTCGGCGAGAAGCTGCGGGTCGACGAAGTCGACCATCTCGGCGCGGTCGTCTCGCCAGGTCGGGGCGTACAGGATCACCCGCTCGTCTGCGCCGATGCCGAGCGCCTCGCGCACCGGGGTGGGGTCGCCGTTCACGAGCACGTCGTTGCGCGGGTATCCCTCGACCCAGATCGGCTTGCCGAAGAACGCGTACGCCTTCTTGAGGATGCGCGCGGCGTACGGGTTCTGCGCCAGAAGGACATCCCACCGGCGGGACTCCTTCACCACCGCCGCCATACGGCGCGGGTCGAAGCCGGGGCGGTGCAGCGCGAGCCTCTTCAGGGGGGTGCCGTGCCAGGTCTGCAGCACGATCTGCCCGGGCTTGCGCACGAACCGACGGCGCAGCCAGTCGTTGACGACCAGGAGGCGGGACTCGGCGCGGGCGCGCCACCATTCCGGGCCGTTCTCGACGACCGCGACGGCACCCTCGGGCACCTCCACCGACAGATCGGTGACGCTCCAGTACCGGGTCACCGACGGCGCCCGCTGGGCGAGCACCCGGTCGAGCGCCCGCGGGTTGCAGCCGGAGGTCTGTCCGTAGAAGCTCTCGAAGAACACGGCGTTCTCACCCGCGCCGATCTGCGAGGCGTAGCGCTGCTCGAGGGTGCGCTGTCCTTCGGCGGTCTCGTAGATCGGCGCGATGGGCGGGGCGATCACCGCGCGGGCGCCGCGCATCTCGATGCGCAGACCCGACAGCAGGGTCGGCTCGAGGTCGACCCCGTCGAGGTCGATGCCGTCGACCGTCACCTCGTACTCGCCCGCCGGCAGCGGCAGCTCGGCTCCGCCCCAGCGGGAGACCCGCAGCGGCAGGGTGGCCTTCCACGTCTTCCCGCCGCCGGTCATCCTCGCCTTCACGCGGGCGCGCGGGCCGACGAGGTCGGCGGATGCGGGGCGCGCCCCGGCACCCGAGATGATCAGCGTCTGCGCCTGCTCATCGATGCGAGCGGTGGTCATCGTGCTCCCTTCGGCGCGGGTACGCCCCGCGCGCGGATGGCCTGGTAGACGCGGCGGGCGTTGCGCCCGTCGCGGTGAGCGTGCATGTGGGCGCTGAGCTCGGCGGAGCGCTCCGAGCGCTCCGCCCGCACGGCGTCGTCGGAGAGCACCGCGTCGAGCTGTGCGAGCGCCGTCTCCCAGTCGGGCGCGTTGTCGTCGCCCGCGACGTCGGAGTACTTGCCGTAGAAGCCGCGCTCGCGGGCGTACTGCTCGGCATCGGGCGCAAGGTACACGACCGGCATCGCGAGCAGACCGACGTCGTACGCCATCGACGAGTAGTCGGTGATCAGCACGTCGACGCGGGGCAGGGCGGGTGTCACGTCCGCCAGCAGATCGGAGTTCAGCATCCGGACCCGTCCGCTCGACCACGGCGGCGAGTAGGCGCCTTCGCCGAGCGGGTGCGAGCGGATGAAGAGGATCGCGTCGTGCTTCTCGAGCAGTCGCACGATCTCGACCCACTGCGCGGCGGTGGGGATCGCGGGATCAGCCGCGCCGTCGCGCCAGGTCGGGGCGTACAGCAGCACTCGCTGGGCGGCGAGCAGCGGACCGGTGCGGGTGAGCAGCGTGGCGGCGTTCTGCCGTCGCTGCTCGCGGGTGCCCTGCGAGAGGACGTCGACCCGGGGCTCCCCCGTCACGATGACGCGGTCATCATCGAGCCCGAAGGCCGACTCCAGCCGTCCGCGCGAGCGATGCGAGGCCGCGGGCAGCACCTGGATGCGCTGCGCCGCCCTCCGATACAGCACCGTGAGCAGCCGGCGCAGCACGACGGCGCCGGGCACGCCCGGCGGCACCTGTGCGGTGACCGGCGAATCGAGTCCGATGCGCTTGAGCGGGATGCCGTGCCAGAGCTGCACGACGAAGGCGTCGCTGCTGCCGTAGCGGTTCACATCTCCCAGCCCGTGTGTGACGACGACGACCCCGGCCCGGATCGTCGCCCACCAGCCGCGCAGTCCGTCGCGCGGAACGGTGCGGATGCCCAGCGCCTTCGCGTCATCGGCATCCCGGGTCGAGCGGGCCAGCCACAGCACCCGATGGCCCTTCTGCTCGGCGACCCGGTACAGGGCCAGGGCTCCGTCGCCGATGCCGGCTCCGCAGCCGAACACCCATCTGTCGCTGCGAGGGATGACCAGCGCGGCGATGCGTCCGACGGCATACAGCGGGATCCGGAGCAGCTTCGCCGCGTTTCCGGTGCCGAAAGAGAAGGACGCCACCCCGCGAGCCTATCGCGGGGTGGCGTCCTGACCGGGGAGCGGGCTGGGTACCGCTCAGAGCTTCAGCTCGCCGAGCGTCACCTCGGCTTCGTAGGTCTTGCCCGAGCGCACATAGCTCAGCGTCGCGTCGCTGCCGGCGGCCGCCGCACGCACCTGCGCGGTGAGGTCGCTGGCTCCGGTGATCGGCACGCCGTTGAACTCGGTCACGATGTCGCCGCGCTTGAGACCGGCCTCGGCGGCGGCGCCACCCTGCGTCGGAGTGTCGATCACCGCGCCGGCGACCGACGCGCCCTGCACGCTCGACGCGTCGCGCACCGTGGCGCCCAGCAGACCGTGCGTCGCGGCGCCGTCGGCGATGATCTCGTCCGCGACACGCTGGGCGATGTTCGACGGAATGGCGAAGCCGAGGCCGATGGAGCCCGCCTCGCTCGACGACGAGCCGCCGGCCGTCGCGATGGCCACGTTGATGCCGATCAGGCTGCCCTTGCTGTCGACGAGCGCGCCGCCGGAGTTGCCCGGGTTGATCGCGGCGTCGGTCTGGATCACCGCGATCGAGATCGACTGCTTCGCCGGCTGCTGGCCCATGCCGGGGATGTCGAACTGGAACGGGTTGCCGCTGTCGCCCTGCTCGCCCTCGCTGTCGGGCTGCTGCGTGGCGTTGTCGGGGAGTGCAGACGACGCGACCTCGATGCTGCGGTTCAGCGCGCTGACGATTCCCGTGGTCACGGAGTTCGACAGGCCCAGGGGCGCGCCCACCGCGACGGCGGTGTCTCCCACGTTGAGCTTGCCGGAATCGGCGAACTCGATCGGAGTGAGGTCCTTCGCGCCCTCGAGCTTGATGACCGCGAGGTCGTAGATCGGGTCGGTGCCGACGACGCTCGCCTGATAGATGCGCCCGTCGGAGGTGGTGACCCTGATCGTCGGATCGGCCGCGGCACCGCCGAGGGTGACGACGTGCGTGTTGGTGAGCACATGACCCTGCTTGTCGAGGATGACCCCGGATCCGCTGCCCGACTCGTTGGAGCCGGCGACCTCGATGGTGACCACCGACGGCAGCACCTCGCTGGCGATCGCGGTGGTCTCGTTGACCGACCCCGGGTTGTTCACGGTGACGCTCTGCGGACCGGTCGCGGACTGCGAGGCGGGACGGTCGAACACCGCCGTGCCCAGCGCGCTGCCGCCGAACCCGGCGACCCCGCCGACGAGAGCGGCGGCGAGGATGAGACCGGCGAGCCGCACCGGTCCGCCGCTCCTCTTCTGCCCGTCGCCGTTCGCGGCGCCCGCCGTGGTCGACGGAGGGGCGGTCAGGGTCGGGTCGAGCGTCAGCGTGGGCTGGTCGGCCGAGGGGTGCGATCCCATCGGACGCGGAGGCAGCGGCTGACCCGGCTGCGGCTGACCGGCAGGCGCTCCGTGCCCGAAGGACGCCCCGGGCTGACCGTGTGCGCTGGACTGGGGGTGGCCACCCTGCCGGGGCTGCGTGCCCTGCGGGGGCTGGCCGCCGGGCTGCGCCGGAGCAGCCGGGGGCATGCCGTACTGCGGTGAGACGCCGGGCTGCGGCGGAACCGGGGGCTGCCACGGCGCCTGCTCGGAGCCGAAGGGCGCGGGGGTGTGCTGACCGGGCGTGCCGGACGGCGGGGTCTGAGCCGATGCCTCGGAGTTCGAGGGCTGGTCGGGGGTGCTGTTCTCGTTCATCTTCTGCTCCTTCACAACGCCCTATCAGAGTGACAACCGAGTCTGTGCGTTTCGTATGCCGCGGATGACATTCGCCTATGGTCTTAGCCTGTTCTGCATGGATGCAATACCAGGAGCCTGGCGCCGCACTGCCGCCGGAGCAGGACTGCTCTCCCCCGACGGGCGCGTGGCGCCCACCATCTTCGCCGAGATGTCGGCGGCAGCCGCGCGCACCGGTTCGGTGAATCTCGGCCAGGGTTTCCCCGATGAGGACGGCCCGGCGGAGGTTCTGGAGGCGGCCAGGGACGCCATCGCCCACGGCGCGAATCAGTACCCGCCCGGCCGCGGCATGCCCGACCTGCTCGCCGCGATCAGCGAACACCAGCGTCGCTTCTACGGACTCGAGGTCGATCCCGACACCGAGATCCTCGTCACTGCCGGCGCGACCGAGGCGCTGACCGCGACACTGCTCGCCCTCATCGACGGTCCCGACGACGAGGTCGTCGTGTTCGAGCCGTACTACGACTCGTACGCGGCCGCCGTCGCCCTGGCCGGCGCGCGGCTGCGCACCGTGTCGCTGCGCCGACCGGACTTCCAGCCCGATCTCGACGAGCTCGCGGCTGCGGTCGGCGACCGCACGCGGATGATCCTCGTGAACGACCCGCACAATCCCACCGGCACGGTCTTCACCCCCGAGGTGCAGGCGGAGATCGTCCGCCTGGCCGCTGTGCACGACGCGATCATCGTCACCGACGAGGTCTACGAGCACCTGTCCTTCCACACCCCGCACGTGCCGATCGCTACCCTCCCGGGCGCCGCAGAGCGCACCCTCACGATCTCGTCCGCCGGCAAGACGTTCTCCACCACCGGGTGGAAGATCGGCTGGGTGCACGGGCCGGCCGCGCTGATCACCGCCGTGCTGACCGTCAAGCAGTTCCTCACCTACGTGAACGGGTCAGCCTTCCAGCCCGCGATCGCCGTGGGTCTGCGGCTGCCCGAGTCCTACTTCACCGATGCGGCCGACACGATGCTGCGCAAGCACGCGCTGCTCGGCGAGTCGCTGCGCGCGGCCGGTTTCGAGGTGTTCGCCCCGCAGGGCGGCTACTTCACCGTCGCGGATGCCACCGCCCTCGGCGGCGCGGATGCGGCGGCGTTCTGCCGAGCTCTGCCCGAGCGGGCAGGTGTCGCGGCCATCCCGATCACAGCGTTCGTGGCTCCCGAGAACCAGGGCGCGTACGCCGGCCTCGTGCGCTTCGCGGCGTGCAAGCGGGTCGATGTGATCGAGGAGGCGGGCCGCCGGCTGGCGAGTCTGCGCTGACGCGCGTTCGCGATCAGCGGGGCACGACGCGATAGCGGCGCAGCCGCAGTGAGGGGTTCGTCTCGCGTGTGCGGGCGATGAGACCCGGATCGAGGGATGCCACGGCCACGCCCTCCCCGGCGCTGACCCCGGCGACGACCACGCCCTGCGGGTCGATCACCTGTGAGAGGCCGACACCGACGGGGCCCGGATGGTCCGCGGCGATGACGTACGCGGTGTTCTCGATCGCACGGGCTGCGAGCAGCGTGTTCCAGTGGTGCTCCTTGAGCGGGCCGCGCACCCACTCCGCCGGCACGATCAGGGCATCCGCTCCGGCATCCGCCAGCGTCCGCGCCACCTCGGGGAAACGCAGGTCGTAGCAGGTCATCAGGCCGAAGCGCATGTCCGACGTCTCGAAGACCGCAGCCGCGCCGAGCTCCCCAGGCTCGATCCAGTCCGACTCCCGCTGACCGAACGCGTCGTACAGGTGCTGCTTGCGGTACACGGCCTGCACGCCGGCATCCGACACCGCGACGACGGTGTTGCGCACGCGACCGCCATCCGCCTTCTCCACCATCCCGGCGACGATGACGAGGTCGTGCTCGGCGGCGAGCGCGCGCAGCGCCGACGTGAAGGCGCCGTCGAGCTCCTCCGCGTTGGCGGCGACCGAGTCGTCCATGGGTGTCACGAAGTGGTTCGAGTACTCCGGCAGCACCACGACGTCCGCGCCCCGCTCCGCGGCCGCGGCGACGAGCCCTGCGATTCGCGCCCTATTGCGCTCGGGCGAGGCATCCGGAGCGAACTGGCATACGGCGACGATCGGGGCGGGCATGTGAACATGATGCCGCGCTCGGACGCAGGATGCGAAACGCGATCGTGGGCGGGAAGGCAGAAGGCCCGGTCCTCACGGACCGGGCCTTCTTCTTGTTGCGGGGACAGGATTTGAACCTGCGACCTCCGGGTTATGAGCCCGGCGAGCTACCGAACTGCTCCACCCCGCGGCACATCTGAAAGCCTAACACGGCTTCGGAGGGAGGGCGAATCGAGCTCGTACGCCCGGGTGTGTCACGGTCGGTCGGAAGCGGACGGCGAGTGCTCGAGCTCGCAGTCGGGGCCCGGGAAGATCAGCGATTCGCTTCCATCGTCGAAGCGCACGAGGTACGGCGGCCCACCGTTCTCGCCCCGCGTCTCGATCACCTCGCCTCGACGCTCTGCGCTGTCCACGTGCGCGCCGTGGATCACGATCCTCGAACCCGGTGCTGCTCGCATCACGATCACCCTCCTCGAAGAGAAGCAGATGCGTCCATTGTGCGCCGGTCCGCGACGGGACACCAGAGGTGCCCGAACGCAGAAGGAGGGCAGCCCGACGGACTGCCCTCCTTCTGATGCGGGTGCTACTCGCTCGCGGCCTCGTCCTCCAGGGCGAGCAGCTTCTCGATCGCCGCCGTGAGCTTCTTGTCCTCCGCGGCGAACTTCTCGAGGTCCCCGGCCTTCAGCGCCGCCTCGCGCGCCGAGAGAGCGGCGCGGGCCTCCTCCAGCGCGGTCAGCGTCTCGCCGGTCGGCGGGGTGCTGCCCGTGTCGGGCTCGGTCGGCGCGTTCGGATCAGCCGGCGTGCCGGGATCGGTCGGTTCCACGTCGTCATCGCCGCCGGACGCACCGGCGTCACCGCCGAAGAGCACATCGAGCGCCTCGGTCAGGGTGTCCTCGAACGCAACCCGGTCGCCGAAGGCGACGAGCACCTTGCGCAGGTTCGGCAACTTGGTGCCCTCGGACGACTGCACGAACACCGGCTGCACGTACAGCAGACCGCCGCCGACCGGCAGGGTGAGCAGGTTTCCGTATCTCACATCGGACTTGCCGAGGGTCAGCACGTTCAGCTTGTTCGCGATCTCGGTGTCGGAGTCGAAGGTGTTCTGCACCTGGCCGGGGCCGGGCACCGTCGTGTTCGTGTCGATCTCCAGCAGGCGCAGCTTGCCGTAGCCCTCCGCCTTCACGCCCTTCTTGTTCCCGGCATCCGAATCGACCGCCAGGTAGCCCATCAGCACCTCTCGGCTCTCACCCTGCGCCGAGGCGGGGATGAAGGTCGAGAACATCGAGAAGCGCGCCTCGTCCTGCCCGGGCATCTTCATCGACAGGTAGTACGGCGGCTGCAGTCGGTCCTTGGCGCGCGGGTCGTCCGGCGTCTGCCAGCGGTTGTCCTCCTGCGCGAAGGAGCGGGCGTCGTCGATGTGGTAGACGCCGAGCACGTCGCGCTGCACCTTGAACAGGTCGGTCGGGTAGCGCACGTGACTCATCAGGTCGCCCGACATCTCGCTGATCGGCTCGACCGTCGAGGGGTACACCTTCTGCCATGCCTTGAGGATCGGGTCCTCGTCGTCCCACGCGTACAGCTTCACCGAGCCGTCGTAGGCGTCGACGGTGGCCTTGACCGAGTTGCGGATGTAGTTGATGTTGTCGAACGACACCACCGAGGCCGGCGTGCGCGAGTCGGCGATCGCGTCCCGCAGGCTCACCGTCTTCGAGTAGGGGTAGCTGGCGCTGGTGGTGAAGCCGTCGACGATCCACACGATGCGGCCGTCGACGACGCTCGGGTACGGGTCGTTGTCGAGCGTCAGGTACGGTGCGACCTTCTGCACGCGGGTCTTCGGGTCGCGGTCGTACAGGATCTGCGACTCGGAGTTGACGAGGTTCGAGAAGAGGATCTGCTCGGACTGGAACTTCATCGCGTACAGCAGCTTCACGAAGGTGTTGCCGATGCGCGGACCGCCGTCGCCCTCGAAGGTCGTCTTGGTGTCGCTCGCGCCGTCCTCACCGCGCGGGTAGTCGATCTCGACCGGCTCGGTGCCCTCCGGGGCGCCGACGATCGAGTACTCGGGCGAGGACTCGCCGAAGTACACGCGCGGCTGGAACTTCTCGGTCTCGGTGAGGAACCCCGATGTCGGGATGCCCTGCTCGAGGAAGACAGGCTCGCCGTCGCTGGTGCGCTGGTTGCCGGCGAGCGCGACCAGGCCGTAGCCGTGGGTGTAGACGGCGGCGCGGTTGTTCCAGCTGTCACCGCCGCCGAGCTTCGTGAGGTCGAGGTCGCGCACCGAGACGACGGTGTCCTGCGACTTGCCGTCGATCTCGTAGCGGTCGACGTCCAGTTCGGGGGCGAACTGGTAGTACGAGCGGTACTGCTGCAGCTGACGCACGGTCGGGCTGATGATCGCCGGGTCCATGATGCGCACGGATGCCGTGGTCTCGGCGTCTTCGCGCAGCTGACCGGGCTCGGTATCGGTCGCCGCGGCGAACGGCGTGACCTCCATGTCGGCGACCCCGTACGCCTCCTTGGTGCTCTCGATGCTGCGGTCGTAGAACTCGGCCTGATAGGCGTTCTCGTTCGGCTTGACCTGGAAGGTGGTGACGACCCACGGGTAGCCGATGCCGACCACGAGCGAGGCGACGACGAACAGCGCCGTGGCCGCGAGCGGGAAGCGCCAGCGGCCGATCACCGCGGTGACGAGGAACAGCACCGCGACGACGGCCGCGATGATCGAGAGGATCGCGAGACCCGGGATGGTCGCGTTCACTCCGGTGTAGGCGGCACCGGTGATGCGCCCTTCGGGCTGCACCAGGGTGAGGTAGCGGTCGAGCCAGAGGCTGACGGCCTGCACCGCGAGGTAGAGCCCGGCGAGCACGGCAAGCTGGATGCGCGCCGGCTTCGAGATGCGCAGCTCGCGCTGCCCGATGCGCACCGAGCCGTACAGGTACGACACGAGCGCGGTGATCACGAGGCAGAGCAGCAGCACCGCGGAAGCGAACGCGAGCAGCGCCGAGTAGAACGGCATCGCGAAGAGGTAGAACCCCGTGTCGACGCCGAACTGCGGGTCGAGGGTGTCGGTGGTGACGCCGTTAGCCCACAGCCAGGCGGTCTTCCAGTTGCCCGCAGCGGCGAACCCGGCGAAGACGCCGAAGAACACCGGCATCCCCCACATCGCGAGACGGCGCAGCGGCTCGATGACCTCCTGGTAGCGGTCGAGCTGCGAGCTCAGACGCACGTACACCGGGCGCAGCCGGTACGCGAGCTGGATGCACAGGAAGATCGGCAGCGCCATGCCGAGGAACCCGATGGCGAACATCGTGGCGGTCGCGATCCACTGCGTGGTGAGCACCCCGGCGAAGTCGAGCTGATCGAACCAGAGGAACTCGGTGTAGAGCGAGGAGAACACGAAGAATCCCGCGATGATGGCGGCGATGATCGCCACCGAGATCGCGAGGATCCGGCGTGAGGTGCTGGGTGTGGCCGGTTGCGGCGCTGAGGTCGAGGTCACCGTTCCATCCTAGGCAGGCCACCTATGACGCGGCCGCGGATGAGCGCAGGGTTCGCCCGGGCGGATCAGCGGTTCGCGGTGCAGACGGGGAGCTTCGAGGTGTCGCCGCCGTCGGCGACCACCTCGAGGATGTCGAGCGACTCCTCGAGCGTGCCTGTGCGGAACACCTGCAGACCGTCGGGCACATGCCCGACGACCTCGTCGCAGTTCTCCTCGGGAGCGAGGAAGACGGTCGCGCCTGCATCGCGCGCGCCGTACAGCTTCTGCCGGATGCCCCCGATCGGCCCGACGGCACCCGCGGCGTCGATGGTGCCGGTGCCCGCGATCCGCTTGCCGCCGTTGAGCTCACCGGGAGTCAGGGTGTCGATGATCCCGAGGGCGAACATCATGCCCGCGCTCGGGCCGCCGACGTTGTCGAGCTGCAGGCGCACGTCGACGGGGAAGTCGTAGTCGGTCGTGAGCACGATGCCGATCAGCCAGACCTCGTCGCCGGCGGCGTCGGTCGACTTCTCCGGCGTGATCGCGATCTGCTTCTCCTCGCCGTCGCGTTCGACCGTCAGAGTGACCTCCGCCCCATCCGCCTCCTGGATGGCGTCGCGCAGTCGGGTGGCCGAATCGACCGGCGTGCCGTCGATCGCCAGCACGAGGTCGTCGGCCTCGAGCTCGCCCTGAGCGGGGCTGTCGTCGACGGCCTCGACGACGCGCACCTTCGCACCGACGTCGTAGCCGAGTTCGGTGAGGGCCGCGGCGGTCGCCTCGTGCTGCGAGTCCACCATCAGCGCGGCGTTGCGCTCATCTCGCTCGTCGGAGCTGACGCCCTGCGGGAAGACGCTGTCGATCGGCACGACGGCGCGGGTCGGGTCGGTCCACGCCATCGCCAGCTCGAACCAGGTGGGTGTGCGCTCACGATTGCCGATCACCTGCACGGTGGTCAGGTCGAGGGCGCCGGCGGTCGGATAGGTGGTCGCGCCGTCGACCTCGATCAGCGGGACCTCGGTGCCATCGGCGCTGCGCGCCGTGCCGAGGGTGTCGTACACCGGGCCGGGTCGCTGGATGACGTACGGCGTGGGTACGAAGGTGAGCGCGACGAGGGCGACCAGCGAGATGCTCAGGGCGACGACGCCGGTGACCGTGCCGTTGCTGCGGCGTGATGACACGGAACCTCCGGGGCGTTCGCGAGCGGCGTACAGGGATCCGCGCGCATCGTGCTCGAGCACAGGATCGTGTGACTAGCGTAGAGCGCACACGCTACGGGCATGCTGAGAGGGCTATTCGCATGGCAGACGACGATCGCGATCCATCCGACTTCGAGGAGATGCTCCGGCGCATGATGTCGGGAGGTCAGGTCGACCCCGAAGCGCTGCGCGACGCGCTGTCCGGAATGGGCGGGATGTCGATGGACCCGGCGCAGATGTCGGCGTTCATGTCGCAGATGCAGGGCATGTTCGCCGGCGACCCCTGGCAGAGCGCCCGGCAGCAGGCGCTGCACATCGCCAACCGGGACGGGCTCGGCATCGCAGGCGGCGCCCGGACGTCGCTCGTGGATGCCTTCGGCCTCGCCAACCTGTGGCTCGGCGAGGCGACCACGATCTCCGAACTCGCCTCCGCGCCGCAGGCGATGACCCGCGGCGAATGGGTGGAGGCGACGCTGCCGGTGTGGAAGGAGATCGCCGCCCCCGTGTCGACGTCGATCGCCGATGCGCTCACCGACGCCCTCGAGACCCAGGTGCCGCCCGAGATGCAGAGCATGGTGCACGGCGCCGGCCAGCTGATGCGCGGACTCGGCGGTTCATTGTTCGCCGCCCAGTTCGGCCAGGTGCTGGGCCGGCTCTCGCTCGAGGTCGTCTCGGGCGGAGATGTCGGCATCCCCGTTCTTCCGGCCGGGACCGCGGCGGTCATCCCGCAGAACATCGCCGACTTCGGCGAGGGTCTGGAGATCCCCGAAGATCAGATCACCCTGTACCTCGCGGTACGAGAGCTCGCCTACGCGCGGCTGTACCGTCACGCGAAGTGGCTGCACCTGCACGTGCTCTCCCAGATCACCGACTTCGCCCGCGGCGTGACGGTCGACATCGAGGCGCTGGAAGGACTGGCATCCCGGCTCGATCCCACCGACCCCGAAGAGCTGCGCGCCGCGATCGAGGGCGGCGCGCTGCTTCCGCAGCAGACCGACTCGCAGCGGGAGGCGCTCGCCCGGCTCGAGAACCTCATCGCCACCATCGACGGCTGGGTCGACGTCGTCACGGAGGAGGCCACCACGCGCCTGCCCGATGGCGCACGGCTGGCGGAGGCCGCCCGTCGCCGTCGGGCGGTGGGCGGCCCGGCGGAGGATGCCCTGGGCGCCCTCGTCGGACTCAAGCTGCGCCCGCGCCGCCTCCGGGAGGCGTCGGCGATGTGGCGAGCGGTGACGGATGCCGTCGGCATCGCCGCGCGCGACGCGCTGTGGGACTATCCCGACATCATGCCCCTCGCCACGGACATCGACGACCCGTCGTCTCTGATCGCCCGGCTGGAGGCTCTGCAGCGCGGCGAGACCCCCGAGGCGGACGAGCTCGACGAGGCGCTGGCCCGCCTGCTCGACGGTGAGACCCCCGACTCCCCCGCACCCGACTCGCCCGGCGACGACGACCGCCCCGAGGGCGACCGACCCGTCTGATCTCCGCTCCGACGGTCGGCGCCGGGACCGTCCCGCGCAGCGAGTGGTTCTGCACAGACGAGTCCGGGCGCGGATCCGTCCACAGATCGTCCATCTCCGCACCGAGGGCTGGGGCCGCGGGACACAATCGGGTCATGTGCCCCGTGACTCCGCCGACTCTGACCCGTCTCGATCCGCGCTACCCGCTGCTGTGGCGCGATGCCGACACGGTGCAGTTCGGGCTCGAGAGCGTCGTGCGCATCGACGTCGCCGGCCCGTGGGTCGAGCCGCTGCTGAACCGGCTGCGGGCGGGCATCCGGCTCAGCTCGTTCGATGTCGTCGCGCACGGCGTGGGTGCGCCTCGCCGCGAGGCGCGCCGGATGCTCGCGGCGCTGCGGCCCCTGCTCGTCGACGATGCGCTTCCCGCCCCTCCGTTCTGGGTGGACGGGATCAACCTCCCCGACGGCCGCGGCCAGGAGAGGCTGCGGCAGTCGCTGATCGACGAGGGACTCGACGAGGCCGATCCGCATGCCCCGGGGGCCGTGGCCGTGGTGATGATCGGAGGGGCGGTGGCGGCCCTGCAGATGGCCGCGTACCTGCGCGACGACGTGCCGCACCTGCCTCTCGCGTTCGAGCAGGACGCCGCTGTCGTCGGGCCGCTGGTCGTGCCGGGGCGCACGCCGTGCCTGTCCTGCCGCGACGCGCACGAGCAGGAACGGGACGAGGCGTGGCCGCGACTGCACGCACAGCTGGTCGGCACGACGGTGCAGGTGACGTCGGCGCGGATCGCGCAGGCGGCGACGCTCGCCGCACGGATCCTGCGCACGCCGACCCCCGGCGCGGGCCTGATGGTGCGGGTCAGCCCTGACGGGCGACACGCCTGGCGGTCGGTGCGACATCACGAAGGATGCCCGTGCCTCGACCCGTCGTCCCGATCTCGGCGAGGAAGCGAGACGGCGCCCGCTCCCCTCGCCCCGCGGAGCGTGACCACGACACCGCGAGCGTACGCGCGGCCCGCGTGATGCCGACATAGGCCAGTCGGCGCTCTTCGTCGATGTTCTCGAACGATGTGGCGTACGAGATCGGCAGCGAGCCCTCCGCCCAGCCGGCGAGCAGCACGTGCGGCCACTCCAGGCCCTTGGCCGCGTGCAGCGTCGAGAGCGTCACGGTCTGCAGCGTGGGCTCGTGCTGATCCTTCGCCCGCGCCATCAGCTCATCGGCGAACACCCGCAGCGTCGTGCCGGACTCCGCCTCCTCGGCGAGCCGCAGGATCGCACGCCGCGCCTCCCAGCCGTCGCGCTGTGCGCCGCCCGCCTGTGGCGGCTCGTCGGTGAGGCCGAGTCCGCGCAGCACGTCCCGCACGGTGGGCAGGAAGCCCGCGTCCGTCGGCGCGACCGCAGCGGCCCGCAGCGCGAGCACCGCCTGGCGCACCTCGGGCATGTCGAAGAACCGCGTGCCGCCGAGCACGCTGGTCGCGACCCCGCGTGCGGCGAGCGCCTGCTGCAGCACCGCCGACTGCGCGTGCGCCCGGTACAGCACCGCGATCTCGGAAGGGGCCGCGCCGGACGCGATGCGCCGCACGATGGCTTCGGCGATACCGGCGGCCTCGTCGGTCTCGGTGTCGTAGGCGGTCAGAGTGGGGGTCTCCTCGTCGTCGTGCGCACCGGCGGGAGCGAGCGCCAGTGCGCCGGGCCGGCCGCGCATCAGCGCGTTGGCCGCGGTGAGGATCGGCGCGCGCGAGCGGTAGTTCGTCTCGAGCCGCACGACGGTCGCGTCGGTGAAGCGCCGCTCGAACTCGAGCAGGTAGCGCTGCTGGGCGCCCGCGAACGAGTAGATGGTCTGACTCGCGTCGCCCACCACGCAGATGTCGCGGCGGTCGCCGAGCCAGAGCTCGAGCAGCCGGTTCTGCAGCGGGGAGACGTCCTGGAACTCGTCGACGGTGAAGTGCCGGTACTGCTCGTGCACCGCGGCGGCCACCCGGGGCTCGGCCTCGAGCATCCCCGCGCAGGCGAGCAGCACGTCCTCGAAGTCGAGCTGGCGCCGTTCGTCCTTCAGCGCCTCGTACGCGCTCTGCAGCTCGATGAGCTGCTCGGGTCGGATGCCGCTGATCGGTCGCTCGAGTTCGGCGTACTGCTCGATCGAGAGCATCGAGACCTTGCGCCACTCGATCTCCGCGGCGATGTCGCGCAGTGTCGCCGTGCTGGGGCGCAGGCGCATCGCGTCGGCCGCCTGCCCCAGCATCCGCACCTTGTTGTCGATCAGCGAGGGGGCCGAGTCCCCCGCCACGGTGGGCCAGAAGAAGTTGAGCTGCTTCAGGGCCGCGGCGTGGAAGGTGCGCGCGGCGACGCCGCCGACGCCGAGCGCTCGCAGCCGGCCGCGCAGCTCGCCGGCGGCCTTCGCGGTGAACGTCACCGCCATCACCCGCTGCGGCGAGTACGCCCCGGTGTCGACACCGTGCGCGATGCGGTGTGTGATGACGCGCGTCTTGCCGGTGCCCGCACCCGCGAGCACGGCGACGGGCCCGCGCAGCACGCTCGCCGCCTGCCGCTGGCGCTCGTCGAGCGCGTCGAGTGCGCTCACTTCGACTCGCTCCGCTCGCTCAGCACATCGCACTTCGACTCGCTCCGCTCGCTCAGCACATCGCACTTCGACTCGCTCCGCTCGCCGCTCCGTGGCGACTCCCGGTACCAGTCCTCGATGAGCCGCCGCGCGATCGACGAGCGGCTGGGCAGGCCGACCGGCCCGTCGCCGGCGAGCGACTGCCCGATCTCCTCACGGGTCAGCCAGCGCACGTCGATGATCTCCTCGCCGTCCGCGGTGGCCTCGTCGTCGGCGGCGACGGCCCGGAATCCGACCATCAGCGACCGCGGGTACGGCCAGGGCTGCGACGAGATGTACCGAAGTTCGCGCAGGCGCACGCCGGCCTCCTCGGCGATCTCGCGATGCACGGTGGCCTCCATCGACTCCCCTGCCTCCACGAACCCGGCGAAGCATGAGTACATGGTGCCGCGCCAGGCTGCGTTCGCGCCGAGCAGCAGACGCTCGCCGTCCGGGCTCTCCACGGCCACGATCACCGCGGGGTCCGTGCGGGGGAAGTGCTCGGTGTCGCACGTGGCGCAGTGCCGCGACCATCCGGCGCTGCGCAGCTCGAGAGCGCTGCCGCAGCGGCTGCAGTGTCGCACATCGACGAGCCAGGCGGCCATCGCCACCGCGGTCACGAAGATCTCACCCTCGAACGGTTCGAGAAGGCCGCCGACCTCACGCAGCCCCAGCCACGTCTCCTCGGGCGCGGCGTCGATGCTCTCGCTCTCGCGCGCGACCGACGCGAGAAGCAGGGCGCTGCCGTCGGCATCCCTGCCCAGCAGCGCCCAGTCGG
The DNA here is from genome assembly GCF_047306785.1 of Microbacterium sp. OR21. Taxonomy (NCBI): domain Bacteria; kingdom Bacillati; phylum Actinomycetota; class Actinomycetes; order Micrococcales; family Microbacteriaceae; genus Microbacterium; species Microbacterium sp. OR21. The sequence continues at coordinate 42,724 of NZ_JAZEXJ010000002.1, forward strand.
CGTCCCCCACCTCGGCGACCCCGACCCGCACGACCTCCCGGCCCGCGACGCGCACCCGGCGGTCGCGGACGACGACGACCCTGCTGTCGGGCTCGGCCCGCAGCCGATCCATGATGCCCGGCTCGGTGCGCAGCTCACCCGCTCTGTCGAGGATGTCGGACCCGGTGCTCATGCGTCCTCCTGCTCTCGTGCTCGTCTCCCGGAGCGCGACGTATGCCGCCGCACGGGCGTGGCGTGGACGCGAACTGCGCACGGGCAGACCTACGCTGGGGAGCATGGCACGCTCTCCTTTCACTCTAGTCGCGGCGGTCACGGCCGCTGTGCCCGGGGCGGAGGTCACGGGCGCTCGCGCTCTGACCGCGGACGGAGACGGGAGGTTCGACTCGGCCGTCGCGACGCTCGCCGACGGCAGCGAGCTCGTGATCCGGGTCGCCGCCGATGATGCCGCCGCGCTCGAGCTGGCCGAGGAGGCGCTCGCGCTGCGTGCACTGACGGCGGGCGCGCGGGAGATGCTGCCCTTCCGCGTGCCGAACGCGATGGGCGAGACCCGGGTGGGCGAAGCGCGCGCGCTGGTGACGGACCTCATGCCCGGTTTCCAGATCGAGGCCGCGCACATCCCGGCCGGACGAGGCGCGGCGCCGTCCGTCGGCGAGGCGATCGCCGCGGTGCACTCTCTTCCCCCATCGGTCGTGCGCTCGGCGGGTCTGAGCGTGCGCGATGCCGCCGCCGTGCGCGCAGAGACCGAGCAGCTTGTCGATCGCGCATCGGCGACGGGCCGGGTGCCAGCGCGTCTCAGTGCTCGCTGGCGCAGCGCGGTCGCCGATGAAAAGCTGTGGCACTTCGAGAGCGCCGTCACGCTCGGGGGCATCCAGGCGCTGTCCTTCCTCTTCGAGGACGACCCGCAGGACGGTCCGCAGGTGGTCGCGGTGCTGGGCTGGCGCGGTCTGACCGTCGGAGACCCGGCGGAGGATCTCGGCTGGCTGTCCGGCGCTCCGGATGCCGCATCCGACGTTCTCGCCGCCTATACCGCCGCATCGCAGCGCGCGGCCGATGACGCCCTGCAGGCGCGCGCACGGCTGCACGCCGAACTCGAGTTCGCCCGGTGGCTCGTGCACGGAGACGAGCTGCGCCGCCCCGACATCGTCGATGACGCAGCGGCGCTGCTGGAGTCGCTCAGCGACGGTCTGCGCAGCGAAGACCTGCGCGTGGCCGCGACCTACACCGGCGGGGTGGACTCGGCGCTCGACCTTCTCGACCGGGTGCCCGCCACCGCAGCGACCGAGATCGACACGTCGATGCAGACCGACGCGTACCGTCCGGAGGATCTCTGGCGCGACGACCAGGACGACCAGAACGACCAGGACGACCACGACGACCAGGACGACCAGGACGACGCTCATGCGGCATCCGGCGGCGGGATGTCCTCGGCCGAGGCGTCCTCCGATGGATCGCCGCCCACCGGCGGGATCGAGGGCGCAGCCCGGACCGGCTGGGACACACCCACGCAGGATCTCAGCGAGGTCAGCGGAGTCCGCGGGTCCTCCCGTGGCCCTTCCGGCTCGACCGCGACGGGTTCCAATTCGGAGACGGACGCAGACGACGGGTCTGCGGGCAGCGACCTCGATTCCGCAAATGAGGCTCAGCGGGCCGCTCGTGCCGCGCTCCAGCGCTGGACCAGATCCGACTCCGAGTAGATCCGGTCGTCGCGGATGACGAGATCGTCTGCGACGTAGAACAGCGCGACGTCGATGTCCTCCAACGGCACGCCGAAGCGGCGGTGGTAGGCCAGCCGGTAGAGGGCCAGCTGCAGCATCCGCTCTTCCCGCTCGGCAGCGGTGCGCGGTGCGCGCCCGGTCTTCCAGTCGACGATCTCGATGCGTCCGCCGCGGTCGTCGCGGCGGTAGACGGCGTCGAGCTTGCAGATGACGATGTGCCCGCCGCTGAACGCGAAGTCGATCTCGATCTCGACCGCGATCGGCTGCAGCGGCGCCCACTCGCTGTGCTCGAACACGGCACGCAGCTCGGCCAAAGCGCGCTCGTCGTCGTCTCTCGTGAGCGCCGTCGGCGCGGCCTCGCCCGGTTCGTCGTCCAGCTCCCACAGCGCGCTCTCGGCGGTCGAACTCGCCCCCACCAGGCCCGAGCGGTGCTCGACCCACGCGTGGAAGAGGGTGCCGACCCTCGTCTGCGTGTACGGGCGTTCGGGCATCGGCCGGCCGAGGTCACGCAGGGCGCCCCGGTAGTCGGTCACCCAGTCCTTGAACCGCGATGCCGGCACGCGAGTGGGCGCCTCGCCGACGACACCCTGCTGCCGCTCAGCCCGCTCGGCGAGCAGGCGCTGCAGCTGCGCCGTCGGCGCGGGCGCGGGCCCGGCGAGCGCGGCACGCGCGTCCTGCTCGGCCGAGGTGACCCGGCGACGGCGATCGCCGAGCGGATCCATCGGCCACGAGCGCGTCATGCCCGGCCCGTCATACGGGTTCTCGTCCGGGTCGACCTCGCCGATCGGCTCGAGTCCGAGCACCTCGATGGCCTCACGCAGGTAGGGGCTCGCCTGCCGAGGCCTCACCTGCCCCGCCCAGTGGGCGCCGGAGAGCAGCAGATCGCTGCGCGCGCGCGTGAACGCGACGTACGCCAGGCGGCGCTCCTCCTGCTGCTGATAGTCGCGGTACTCGTTCTTGAACCGGCGCAGCGCACCGCCGCTCGGGTGCGCCTTGGTCACCCCGGCCGCGAGCGCATCGAGCGCGGCCTTGTGCCGCTTCGCGGGCACGTCGCCGGCCGCATCCATCTCCGCCTGCGGGTCCCACCGGAAGACCGGCAGCGCGTCACGATCACCGCGGAGCACGAAGGGCACCACTCCGAACCCGAACCACCCCGCGGTGTCCTGCGGGCGCCCGGGCAGTTCTCCGTCGACGAGCCTGACCACCGCGACCGCGTCCCACTCCAGCCCCTTCGACCCGTGGATGGTGAGCAGCTGCACCACACCCGGCTCGGGCGGCTCCGGCCGCGGCATCAGCTCGTCGGTGCTCTCGGCCTTATCGAGCCAGGCGAGCAGACTGGCGATCGTGCCGCGGTCGTCGGCGCTGAGGAACGCCCGCACCTCGTCGGTGAAGGCGCGCAGCTGGGTGGCCGCGATGCGCGCGGGCCCCCTGGACTCGTTCGCGGCGAGCTCGATGTCCAGACGCAGTTCGAGCTCTATCAGGCGGATCAGCTCGGGGATCGGAAGTCCCGCCGCGCGCCGCAGCCGTTCGAGGATCTCCCCGGCCGTGCGCAGCCGGCGGCGCCCCTCGACGCTGATCGCGGAGATCAGCCGGTAGTCGTCGGGAGCCGCCCGGAGGAAGTCGACGGCGTCGACGATCGACACCGCCTCGTCCGCGCCGCGGGAGGAGCGCAGGCGCTCTCGCACCTCGTCGGCGAGCGGGGCGAGGTCGGCGTCACGCGACGCCAGCGCCGTGGCCAGGTCGTACAGCACCGCCATGTCGGCGACGCCGATCGCGAAGCGGGGGCCGACGAGCAGGCGGATGAGTGCGGAACCTGCTGTGGGGTCGTGGATCACCCGCAGCATCGAGACGACGTCCACCACCTCGGGAGTGGAGAGCAGCCCGCCGAGTCCGAGGATCCGGTGCGGGATGCCCTGGCGCGCCAGCGCGGCCGCGAACGTCTGCATGTGCCGCTTCGACCGGAACAGGATGGCTCCAGTGTGCGCGCGGTCCGGCTTCGACGCGGCGTGCTGACGACGACGCTCTGCGAACCACTCGGCGACCTGATCGGCCTCCTCATCGACCGTGTGCGGGAACCGGACCTCCACGTCGCCCGCACCGGCCCCCGGTCGCGGCTGCAGGGCGGGGACGTCGAGACCCGGTCTCACCAGCGGCGCGAGCACCCGGTTGGCGACATCGAGGATGCGCGTGTCGTTGCGCCAGCTGGTCATCAGGCTGTACGTGGTGGCCGGCTCATCCTGAGCGAAAGCGCGGCTGAACGCGTACAGGTTGTCTGCGCTCGCGCCACGCCACCCGTAGATGGACTGGTGCGGGTCGCCGACGGCCATCACCGCACTGTCGCGGAACAGCGCGGCCAGGAAGCGGGTCTGGATCACCGAGGTGTCCTGATACTCGTCGAGCAGCACGACCCGGTGCTGCTCGCGCAGGGCGGCCCGCACGTCGGGTGCGCTCTCGACGATGTCGAATGCGCCGCCGACCTGGTCGGCGAAGTCGAGCACGCCGCGGCGCTGCTTCTCGGCCATGTACTCGCGCACGAGTCGGGTGAGCACGGGGATGCTCCGCAGATTCAGCGCCGCCGTGTCGACATCGCGGTTGGTGCGGTAGGGCTCGAAGGCCGCGGCCTGCTCGGCTGCGATGCGCTCCACCGCGTCGAGATCGACGCGATGGTCGAGAACCTCCGCAGCGAGCCGCTGCACCGCGTCGATGACGCCGCCGAGGGATCGGTCGATCTCCTCGAGGTCCGGGATGTCGGCGCGCAGCACGACGGTGCGGGCGATCAGCCACGACGCGGACTGGCTCAGCATGGCGGCTTCGGGGTCGCGACCGATCCTCGCCGCGTGCTCACGCACGATGCCGTCGGCGAAGGCGTTGTAGGTCGACACCTTCGGACGGATCAGCAGGTCCTCCGCGGAGCGCGGGGTGCCCGGCTCCCATCCCGTGCCGAAGCGTTCGGCGAGCTCGTCGAGCACCTGCACGCGCACAGCGTCGCGTGGCGTCCCGGCGACGGCGGCGTGCACACGGCGCAGCGCGTCGGCGGCGACGATCCGCGGAAGGTGCGGCAGCAGCCCACGCCGGGCGAAATGATCGATCATCTCGAGCCGCGCGCCGATGCGCTCGGCGAGCTCGCCCGCCGCCTTCCTCGTGAAGGTGAGCCCGAGCACCTCGTCGGGGCGCACGTGTCCGTTCGCGACGAGCCAGACCACACGGCCCGACATCGTCTCGGTCTTGCCGCTTCCGGCTCCGGCGACGACGAGCGCCGGTGACGGCGGCGCCTCGATCACCCGCTGCTGCGCATCGGTGGGCACGGGCAGTCCGAGCGCGAGCGCGATGGTCTGGGCTGAGATCGGCTGCGTGCCGATGAGCGTCATGAGCTCACCGCCGGGACGGTGTGGATGCGGCACGGCGTGACGCGCACCTGGGTGTCGGCGCAGTGCGCCTCGACCTGTGCCGTGAAGCTGCTGGCGGCCATGCCACGACCGGCCGCCGTCACGCGCTGCAGGAAGGCTGCGCGGGCCTCGTCGCCGATCGTGTGCTGATGCGCGACGCGGTAGTCCGCCTTGCCCACCGTCTTCGACACGATGACCAGACGTGCCCCGGTGAGCGCTGCGGCAGGAGCGCCGTCGAGCAGGCCTTCCTGCACGGCGATCTGATAGGCCGCGAGCTGAGCGTGCTCGCGCACGTTCGCCTCGGTGTCGGGCTCGTACTTGCCGGTCTTCAGGTCGACGACCACGACCCTCTCCCCCGCCTCGCCGTCGCTCATCCGCTCCCATCTCTGCCCGCGCGCCGCTGCATGCTCGCCGGCGCCGGTCGGATACACCTCGACGCGGTCGATGATGCCGCTGATCAGCGCTCGCGGCCGCGGGTCCGCCTCCTCGGCGCTCTCGTCGGCTGCGAGCACGCCTCCGCGGTCCAGATCGACCGCGAACCGGAAGGGCACCTCCGCACCGACCACGCGCCCGCCGTCGCGAGCCACCTCGTGGAGGTACGAGCGCAGGCGCTCCACGTACAGATCCGCGCGCCGGCGCTCCTTGCGACCGATCCATGCGGTCTCGAAGTCCAGTTCGGGCCAGTGCTCGTCGACGATCGCCCGCATCGCATCCGGATCGCCGTCCGGAACCCTCTCCATCACCTCGTGCACGATCGTGCCGATCCCGGCTGAAGGAGGCATGACCGTGTCGCCGCCGAGTGCGGAGACGACCCAGTTGAGCCCGCACTCCTCGAACGCCTCGAGCCGTGACGGCGAGACGCGCACCGGCGCGAGCTGCAGATCGCGCAGCGGCGCCGTGCTCGAGGACGGGGTGATCCCGTACCAGTCGTCGACGTGGGCGCCCGGGACGCCCTCGTCCGCGAGGATGCGCAGCTGGCCGGCCGCGAACGCCCGCTCCGCGGGGTCGGCGGCGGTGGTCAGCGTCCGGCGGTGCCGCGCGACCAGGCCGCGCAGCGTCAGAGGGTGGGCGAAGCGCACCTCGTCCTCCTCCTCCGGCGGCGCGGCCGGGAGGAACGAGAAGAACGGGCTCGGCGTGAGATCGTCGTCGTCCACGGCGGAGACGACGAGTCGCGTGCGAGCCCGCGAGATCGCGCGCACGAACAGCCGCAGCTCGTCATGCAGCGCGGCTCTGCGCCGGTCGAGCACACCCGGCACCGTCTCGGGCTCACCCGAGCGCGCAGCAGAGACGGCCTCCGCCAGACGCCACGTCTCGAGCATCCCGCCGCGCAGGCGCACGTTCGGCCAGATGCCGTCCTGCACCCCGGCGACGACGACCGCCTCGAACTCCGCCCCCAGCGCGGTCGCCGGCGTGAGAAGCGTCACCAGCCCGGGTCGGTCGGGCGTCGAGAGAGTGTCCTCGGGCACCTCGCTGTCGAGGATGTCGCGGATGAATAGAGCCGGCTTCTCCTGCGGCGAGCGCTCGACGAAGCGCTTGGCGGCGTCGAAGAGGGCCACCAGGCTGTCGAGCGAGCGCGCGATCTCGGAGCCGCCGGGCTGATCCGCCGCGGCCCGCCATGCCGCCTGCAGGGAACCGCCGCCGACGGAGCGCGCGCGATCCCACACCGTCCAGAGCAGCTCGTGGATCGTGCGGCCGGCGGCGCCCTCGTCGTGCAGCATCCGCAGCGTCTCGGCGAAGCGCTGCGCGATGCGCGCCTCGGGCGCGTCGACGCGGTCGAACAGATGCGGGAACTGCATCGCCTCTCTGAGCAGCTCGCGCGCCGGCGTCGACCCGCCCTGCTCGAGCTCGACGTGACGCAGTCGCGCCCGCAGGCGGCGCAGACCGACCGCGTCGAGGCCCCCGAACGGCGAGGTCAGCGATTCGGAGAGCAGATCGGCCGCACGTTCGTCCGGCGGCGTCAGACCCAGCCGCACGATCTCGACGATCTCGCGCACGATGCCCTCGCTGCCCAGCGGCCGCGGCACACCCGCCGCCCTGGTCGGCACCTCTCGGGCCGCGAGCTCGGCTTCGAGCATGACGATCTGTCGCGTGTCGTGCGCGATGACGGCGATCCTGCTCCACGGGATGCCGTCGCTGAGGTGCCAGTCGCGCAGCACGCCAGCGATGCGGTCGATCTCCTCGTGAGGGGACGGCGCGATGAGCGTGCGCACACCCGTCCCGTCCGTCGCGTCCGGCGGGCGGCGGTGATCGACCCGGCCGGCGACGCCGATGGCCTGCGTGACCGTGCGCGTCAGCGCGGTCAGGGCGGGCGCCTGCCGGTGCGCGGTGTCGAGCACGCGCACGTCGCCGAGGATCTCGGCGAGCTCGGCGAACAGCTGCGCGCTGGCCCCACGGAACGCGCCCGAGGAGATGTCCGGATCGCCGAACGCGAGCACGGCGACCCCCCGCGAGCGCAGCGCCCTCACCAGGCGCACCCCGCCTCGGGTCAGCTCCTGCGCATCGTCGATGAGCACGACCCGCAGCCGGGCGAGCGGGCCGAGGGCGGCGGGCTCCGCCGCGTGCAGGATCGCCGTCGCCTCGGCGAGCAGCTCGGATACGTCGCGATGGGCCACGCGCATGCCGCCCATCACGTCGCGGTACTCGCCGAGGAAGTCGTCCGCCGCGCGCCACACCCCCCGCTCCGACGCCGCGAGATCGCCCGGACGGATGCCGAGCTCGGTGCACTCCGCGAGGAACGCGCGCAGCTCGGAGCGGAAGCCCTTCGACGCGCGCACCGCGGGGCTGAGCGAGTCGGGCCAGCGACGCACGTCGTCCTCCGCGTCGCCGGCGAGCAGATCGGCGAGGATGCGGTCCTGGTCGGCTCCGGTCAGCAGGGCGGGCGGCTCGTGCCCCTCGTGCACCATCGCGCCGCGCACGAGCTGGAAGGCGAACGAGCCGAGCGAGCGCGCGAGTGGGCCCGGTGTCGCCTGGTCGACGAGCACGCCGACGCGGTCGCGCAGCGCCGTGGCGGCCTGCCTGCTGGGAGTGAGCACCAGCACCTCGTCGGCGGAGACGCCGGTGGCGAGCAGGTGCACCACGCGATCAATCAGGGCGGCCGTCTTGCCGGTGCCCGGAGCGCCGATGATGACGCCGGATGCCGTGGCGTCGGCGTGCACGACGGCGAGCTGAGCGGCATCGGGGATCATGCTCTCCACGCTATCGCCGCCCGCCGACACCCGGCTCAGCGGCGAGGCGCGCGCGGGCTGTGCGCCCAGGGCGAAATCGGCCCGCGCCGCCGAACCGGCGCGATCGCCACCGGGTAGAGTTGCCGATGTTCGCCCAACCTGAGGAGATCGCGTGGAAATCCGCATCGGCATCATCAACACCGGCCGTGAGCTGAGCTTCGAGACGACCAGCACCGCTGACGAGGTGCGCACCCAGGTGACCTCGGCTCTCGAGCAGAACGCCAGCCACATCAGCCTGACCGATGCCAAGGGCAGCTCGTACATCGTGCCGACCGCGAACCTCGCCTACATCGAGCTGGGCACCGAGGAGTCCCGCCGCGTCGGCTTCGTCGCCTGACGTGTACATCCTGCTCGCGCTCATCGCCGCGTGCTCGCTGGGCGTCGCCCTGCACTTCCTGATGCCGCGTCGCGACCTGCGCGGGGTCGCGGTCACCCCGGCGATCGCGACCGCCACCGCCGCCGCCGTCTACACGATCATGCAGTGGAGCGGCATCGGCGAGGGCGACGTGTGGCTGTGGGTCGCGAGCATCGGGGCGGGCATCCTGCTCGCCGCAGCGGCCACCGCGGCGATCACCGCCCGGCGGACCCGCCACGACGCTCTCGAGAAGCAGGCGCTCGGCATCTGACTCCGGATGGATGCTATGAGGCGAGCCCCATGGCATCCATCCGCCGTGCGTGCGCGCCCATCAGCTCGGTGTACACCGGCTCGATCCGCTGATCGTCGGCGACGAGTCGGTCGGGTCGCAGCGCGTCACGGCAGACGAGCAGGGTGTCGCCGACGAGACGGCGCCCCCACATCGACAGCAGCGAGCGCCACTCGTCGTCGCTCTCGATGGTCTGCTGGATGATCGAGACGATCTCCTCGCCGCGATCGTCCTGGCGCAGGATCGCGGCGACCCGCTCGCCGGTCTCGCCGTAGCTGGAGGCGAGCGCGAGGTAGAAGTCGTCGAGCATCCCGGCGGTCAGGTACACCGCGAGCAGCGTCTCCTCCTGCCGCTCGCCGATCGTCTTGCGGCGGAACTCGTCGAGGTTCTCCCGGAACGGGAGCATGACCTGGGTCGGGTCGTCGCCGCGCTCGGCGATCACCTCGACGATGGCGCGATGCTTGTCGAGGGCGGCGCCGGCGGCGCGCGAGAGCGCCTCCTTGCGGGCGAGCTCCTGCGTGCCGCGGATGCCGCGGCTGAGCGTCTCGAAGTAGCCCAGCTGCAGGTAGGCGGCCTGCCCGAGGAACCGGTTCAGCTCGGGAGCGAGCTCGGCGAAGTCCACGCGGGTGGTGTCGCCCGCCTCCCCACGACTGCGCAGTCTCAAGGGGCGCCGCTGCGGCTTGCGCTTCCAGAACCAGTTGACCACCCGCCCAGACTACTGGGCCGGGGGCCGTCCTCCGGTAGGCTTGTCCCGTCCTGCCATCGGAGCAGGGCCCCGCGCCTGTGGCATGCACTGAGACGGCGTGGATCCATGACGAGGCGCCGCGCTCACGCCGCGCACGCGCCGGACAGGCAAGAGAACAACGTGACTTCATTCGCCGATCTGGGAATCGATCAGGACATCATCGACGCGCTGGCCGCGAAGGGGATCGTCGATGCGTTCCCCATCCAGGAGCAGACCATCCCCCTCGGCCTTCCCGGCCAGGACATCATCGGCCAGGCCAAGACCGGCACGGGCAAGACCTTCGGCTTCGGCATCCCCGTGGTGCAGCGCCTCGGTCCGGACCCCGCGCCGGGTGTCAAGGCGCTCATCGTGGTGCCCACTCGGGAGCTGGCCGTGCAGGTGTACGAGGACATCGATCTGCTCACCTCGAACCGCTCCACCAGCGTCGTGGCGATCTACGGCGGCAAGGCCTACGAGGGTCAGATCGACCAGCTGAAGGCAGGCGCCCAGATCGTGGTCGGCACGCCGGGTCGCCTCATCGACCTGGCGAACCAGCGTCTGCTCGACCTGTCGAACGCGACCGAGGTCGTGCTCGACGAGGCCGACAAGATGCTAGACCTCGGCTTCCTCGCCGACATCGAGAAGATCTTCTCGAAGGTGCCGGCCGTGCGCCACACGCAGCTGTTCTCGGCGACCATGCCCGGCCCGATCGTGGCGCTCGCGCGCAGGTTCATGTCGAACCCGATCCACATCCGCGCCAACGACCCCGACGAGGGGCTGACGCAGGCCAACATCAAGCACATCGTCTACCGCGCGCACTCGCTTGACAAGGACGAGATCATTGCCCGCATCCTGCAGGCCGAGGGTCGCGGAAAGACGGTGATCTTCACCCGCACCAAGCGCGCCGCGCAGAAGCTGGTCGACGAGCTCGGCGACCGCGGCTTCAACGTCGGCGGTGTGCACGGCGACATGGGCCAGGAGCAGCGCGAGCGCTCGATGGCCGCGTTCAAGGCGGGCAAGCGCGATGTCCTGGTCGCCACGGACGTCGCCGCCCGCGGCATCGACGTCGACGACGTCACGCACGTGATCAACCACACCATCCCCGACGAGGAGAAGACCTACCTGCACCGCGCCGGCCGTACGGGGCGCGCGGGCAAGACCGGTATCGCGGTCACCTTCGTCGACTGGGAGGACCTGCACAAGTGGGCCCTCATCAACCGAGCACTCGAGTTCGGGCAGCCCGAGCCCGTCGAGACGTACTCGTCGAGCCCGCACCTGTTCGAGGACCTCGACATCCCGGCGGGCACGAAGGGGCGTCTGGTGACGGCGCCGAAGGCCGAGAAGCCGGCGTCCGAGCGCCGTCAGCGTCAGCCGCAGAAGGCCGCGGATGCCGCTGCCGAGGGCTCCGACGAGGGCACCACGCGTCGCCGTCGCCGCCGCCGCCGCGGCTCGGGCGAGGACAAGGTGGGCTCGACCTTCGTCGAGGGCGCCGAGCAGCCGGCATCCGGACACTCCGACTCGAACGACACCGCCGGACGCGAGGCCGACGGCGCCGGCACGCACGACGGCGACGCCACCCGCGAGCACCGCGACGGCAAGCCGGCGCCGCAGCGCCGGCGTCGCCGCCGCCGCAGCGGCGGTGCCGCGCCCAGCGGCGCCTGACGCGCTGCGCTGACCGAGGCCTCTCCTGCACGGCAGGAGGGGCCTCGATCGCGTGACGGCCCGGGTCAGGGCGTGCGCGGTCGCGTGCCGGTCGCGCGCTCGATGATGCGCGTCACCATCTCGTCGGCCGTGGTGTTCTCGCCCGGGCGGTTCGGCTTGCCTGCTCCGTGGTAGTCGCTGGATCCGGTGACGATGAGGTCGTGCCGGGCGGCGATGTCGCGCAGCAGCCGCTTGCCGTCGGCGGTGTTCTCGCGGTGATCGATCTCGAAGCCGGCGAGACCCTCGCCGATGAGCCGCTCGATGTACGACAGGGGCATCATCCGGTCGCGCCCGGCGGTGACGGGGTGCGCGATGACGGCCACTCCCCCGGCGCGCGTGATCAGTCGCACCGCCGTCAGCGGGTCGGGCGCGTAGTGCGGCTCGTAGTAGCCCTCGCGCGGATGCAGGATGCCGTCGAACGCCTCGCTGCGGTCTCGCACGATCCCCCGGGCGACGAGGGCGTCGGCGATGTGCGGGCGGCCCACCGTGGCATCCGGCGTCGTCTGCTCCAGCACGTCGTCCCACACGAGCTCGTAGTCGCGGCCGATGCTGCGCACGATCCGCTCGGCGCGGCCGACCCGGTCGCTGCGGATGCGGTCGGTCTCGGCGACGAGATCGGGGTCGTCGGGGTCGAAGAGGTAGCCGAGCACGTGCACGCTGCGCCACTCGTGCTTGGCCGAGAACTCCATCCCGGGCAGGAACGTCATGCCGAGCGCGACGGCGGCGTCGCCCGCCTCCCGCCAGCCGGTGGTGCGGTCGTGGTCGGTGAGGGCGGCGGTGCGGATGCCGTGGGCGTGCGCCTGACGCATCACCTCCGCGGGCGGTTCGGTGCCGTCGGAGTGGTTGGAGTGCAGATGCAGGTCGCTCGGTCCCCGGAAGCGGGCGGAGGGGCCTGTGGTCATCCTCCGAGAGTACCGCCAGCGCCGTCACAGCCGTCTCCCCTAGGCTTTCGGGCGATGCTACGACTCGTCGGAATACTCCTCACGGTGCTGTTCGCCATCGCGACGGCGATTCTGGTCTGGCCGCAGTTCTTCCAGCTCGAGCTGACGTTCCCGATCGCGCAGATCGTCGCGTCCCGCGCGGCCGCGGCGGTCGGCCTGCTGGTCGTCGCCGTCCTCGCCGCGCTGCTGCTCTTCGCGCGGCCGCTGCGCGGGTTCGCCGCCTCGATCCTCATCGTCGCGCTGATCGGCGCCGGATCCATCGGCGCCATCGGCGCCGTCCGCGGCTACGGCGCGCCGTCGCTGCCGGACAAGACCGACGGCGCCGTGCGGGTGCTGAGCTGGAACACCGCCGGCGCCGCGGTGTCTGCTGAGACGATCGCCGGCGTCATCGCAGACCAGCAGGCGGATGTCGTCGCGCTGCCCGAGACCTCCGAGGAGGTGGGCGAGCAGATCGCCATCATGATGCGCGAGGCCGGCAGGCCGATGTGGGTGCACCACGTGAACATCCGCCCCGACGTGCCCGACGGGCCGCAGGCGTGGCAGACCACGATCCTCATCTCGGTCGATCTCGGCGAGTACTCGGTGATCGATTCGTCGCGTGACGGGTCGAGCAACACCGGCTCCGTGCCCAGTGCCGTGGCGATGCCGGTCGACGGCACGGGTCCGACGATCGTCGCGGTGCACGCCGTCGCTCCCCGCCAGGACGCCATGGCGCAGTGGCGGTCGGACCTGGAGTGGATCGCCGACCAGTGCCCGGAGGGCGAGTTCATCCTCGCCGGCGATTTCAACGCGACCCTCGACCACATGGCGTCGTTCGGCGTCGACGGCGGCACGATGGGCCGCTGCGTCGACGCCGCGGCGAGCACCGGCAACGGCATGGTCGGCACCTGGCCCGCGAAGCTTCCGCGGCTGGTCGGAGCGCCGATCGACCACATCATGTCCAGCCCGCAGTGGAAGGCGACCGGGTCGGTCGTCCTCGAGGACTCGGGCGGCAGCGACCACCGCGCAGTCGTCGCTCAGCTGGAACGCGCGAGCCGGTAACCGCCGGGGCGGGCATCCGTCGCCGGTGACAGAATGGATGCATGACCAGCGCAGACAACGACGCCGCCGTCGAGACCCCCGCCGAGCCCGTCGCCGAAGAGAAGAACCCCCGCAAGCAGCCGTTCCCGCGCGGGTTCCTCGAGACGATCTCCGAGGGATGGGCCGAGCGTCCGGAGTCGTTGCCTGCTGCGCGCGCTCAGGCGCCGTTCGCGGCAGCGCGTCGTGCGAAGGTGTCTCAGGCCTTCCCCGGCAAGCGGCTGGTGGTTCCGGCCGGGTCGTTCAAGCAGCGCAGCAACGACACCGATTACCCGTTCCGCGCGCACTCGGCCTTCGTGCACCTGACCGGGTGGGCGAACGAGTCCGAGCCCGACTCGCTGCTCGTGTTCGAGCCGACCGACGCCGGGCACGAGGTCACGCTCTACTTCCGCGAGCGCGCCGACCGCACCACCAGCGAGTTCTACTCGGATGCCACCATCGGCGAGTTCTGGATCGGCCCGCGTCCGTCGCTCGCCGGCGTCGCCGCCGACCTCGACCTCGCGACCGCGCACGTCGACACGTTCGTCGCCGGAGACGACGACCTCGTCGTCGATGCGGACGACGAGCTGACCCGCTTCGTCTCGGAGCTGCGTCTGGTGAAGGACGAGTACGAGATCGCCGAGATGCGTCACGCGGTCGCCGTCACGGCATCCGGATTCGACGACATCATCCGCGACTTCGACCGCGCCGTGGCGCACCCCCGCGGCGAGCGCATCGTCGAGGGCGTCTTCCACCAGCGCGCGCGCAGCGACGGCCACTGGGAGGGCTACGACACGATCGCCGCGTCCGGCCACCACGCCTGCTACCTGCACTGGACCCGCAACGACGGCGCCGTGGTGCCGGGGGATCTGATCCTGATCGACGCGGGCGTCGAGGTCGACAGTCAGTACACCGCCGACATCACGCGCACCCTGCCGGTGAACGGCAGGTTCTCCGAGGTGCAGCGCCGGGTGTACGAGGTCGTGCTCGAGGCCGCCGACGCCGCGTTCGCGGCCGCGAAGCCCGGCGTGCGGTTCCGCAGCGTGCACGAGGCGGCGATGGAGGTCATCGCGAAGCGCACCGCCGAGTGGGGCGTGCTTCCGGTCACCGCCGACGAGGCTCTGGACGCGGACAACGGCGGGCAGCACCGCCGCTACATGGTGCACGGCACCTCGCACCACCTCGGCATCGACGTGCACGACTGCGCGCAGGCCAGGCGCGAGATGTACTACGACGGTGTGCTCGAGGAGGGCATGGTGTTCACCATTGAACCCGGCCTGTACTTCCAGATCGACGACCTTACGGTGCCCGAGGAGCTGCGCGGCATCGGCGTGCGCATCGAGGACGACATCCTGATGACCGCCGACGGCGCCGTGAACCTGTCGGCCGACATCCCCCGCACGGTGGACGATGTCGAGGCGTGGATCGCGCGGCTGAAGGGCTGACCACGCAGGGCGGCATCGCGGCTCAGGCGCGTGCGACCTCGTCGATGAACGCCATCACCAGTGGCGCCAGGCCCGCGCCGACGACGTCGGCGGGGCGCTTGGCGCCCTTCACCTCGAACGAATGACCCCCACCGTCGATCCACGCGATCCGGGCATCCTGACAAGACGCCACGGCCTCCTCCAACTGCGACAGCGGCTGCACGAACGGGTCGTTCGTGCCCTCCACGAACAGCTGCGGTGGACGCACCGCAGGCAGGTGCTCGGTGCGGGGCTTGTCGGGCTTGCCGGGTGGATGCAGCGGATAGCCGAGGTACACGAGCCCGTCGACCTCGAGCCCTTCGGCGACCGCCATCGACGCCATGCGGCCGCCGTACGACTTGCCGCACGCCCACACGCGTGCATCCGGCCGCTCGGCGCGGATGCGCGCCACCACAGCCCGCCAGGTCAGCACAGCGTGCGCGGCGGGACCGGGCATCCGCCGCCCCGCCTCGAGGTAGGGGAAGTTGAACCGCACCGTCGTGAAGCCCTCGCCGCGCAGCGCCGCCGCGAACCCGAGCAGGAACGGATGATCCATCCCCGCCCCGGCGCCGTGCGCGATCGCCACCACGCCGCGCGACTCGCCCTCAGGCGCCTCCCACGCGGTCGACACCGCGACCGGCCCTGCCGGCAGCTCGACCTCGACCAGCATCAGGCGCTCCTCGCGAACGGAACCCGCACGATCTCCCCGCGGCGTGCCCGGCGCAGCCCGAGCAGGACGACCACCACGTGCACGACGCACACCACGAGATAGAGCGCGAGAGGGATGCCCTGCGGGAAGAACCCGGATGCCTCAGCGCTGGGCTGCGTCATCCGCACCAACCCGATCACGAGCTGTGCGAGCAGCAGCAGCGTCGAGGAGACGAGGAACACCCGACCCCACGATCGCGCCGCCGCCGCGTTCTGCTTCGCGAGAGGTCCCTGCCGCGACAGCGGACCGTAGGCGGCGATCATGCCGCCGCCTGCGGCGATGGGGCCGAGGATCGGGATGGGAAGCAGCGCGAGCAGGCCCATCGCCCAGGCCGACGCGCCCGTCGCCGTCCGCCCCGGCTCGCTCATCGCGGTTCGGTCGGCTTCGGCGCCTCACCGTCGATGCCCGGCTCGGGGCCGGACGCCGGGCCCATGGCAGGAGTCGCGGGGATCCCGGATGCCCCGGCGCCCGGTGCGCCACCGGCGCCCGGAAGCGGAGGCCGGGGCGGAACGACCGGCCCGACATCCGGATCGGACGCGGGCTGGGCGGCCGGATCCTGTGCAGGATCCGCGCCAGGGGCGGGGTCCGCGCCAGGAGCGGGATCCGCGCCAGGGGCGGGATCCGCGCCGGGAGCAGGGGGTGCCGGCGTCGGGGCGGGCGTCGGCTGTCCCGCCGGCGGAACCCGCTCGCCGTAGCGCGGCGGCTCGCTGAGATCGACGGGAGGACGCACCGTCTGCGGCCGCTCGGGTCCGACGACGCCGCGCGCCTTCGTCAGCGACGCCGGCTGCACCCGTACCTCGTAGTGCTCGGCGAGCATCTGCATCATGCTCGCGAAGTCGCGGCGCCGACGCACGATCGAATACGTCACCAGGCTCATGATCATGCCGAGCGCGACGCCGATGAGCAGGAACCCGAGGAAGAGCGAGATCGGGGCGTCGGGTGTGCCGAACAGCATGATCGCCGACAGCAGCAGGCCGATGAGGACGCCGTTGGTGGCACCCGACCTCGCGGCAGCCGCGTAGCCGAGCTTGCCGGTGACCCTCTCGACAGTGCGCACGCCCTCCCCCACGATGGCGATGTCGCGCGCCGGCACCTCGCCGGCGATCAGCTTCGACACGATCTTCTGGGCGGCCTCGTAGTCCTTCGTCGAGGCGATCACCTCGCCGAGGTCGGTGCCGTTTCCCGGTCGATTCAGCATGCTCATCCGGCCATTGTCCCATCGACGGCGATGAGCCGTCACCCGCCCGGCCGACAGCCTGCTCGCGGGCTACGCTGGAGCGGTGAGCACACAACGGGTCTTCGTCGCACGTCTGGCTGGTTGCGCCGTGTTCGATCCCGTAGGCGATCGTCTCGGCAAGGTCCGCGATGTCGTCATCGTGTACCGCAAGACGGCCTCTCCGCGCGTGATCGGCCTGGTGGTCGAGATCCCCGGGCGCCGCCAGGTCTTCCTCTCCATCGGACGCGTCACCTCCATCCGGTCGGGCCAGGTCATCAGCACCGGCCTGATCAACGTGCGCCGCTTCCAGCCGCGCCCCGGCGAGGTGCGCGTCGTCGCCGAGTTCCTCGGGCGGCGGGTGAGCCTCACCGACGGCGGCGGCACGGCCGTCGTCGAGGACGTCGCGATCGAGCAGGATCGCCACGGCGAGTGGGGAATCACCCAGCTGTTCTTGCGCAAGGCGAAGACCAGCGCCTCGCCGTTCGCCAAGGGCCCCACCACCTTCGCCGCGTGGAACGAGGTCGCCGAGCTGCGCAAGCCCGGCGAGGCGCAGTCGGCCGAGCAGCTGGTCGCCACGTATTCCGAACTGCACGCCGCCGACCTCGCCACCACCCTGCTCGACCTGCCCCAGGAACGCCGCATCGAGGTGGCCGAGGAGCTGCCAGACGAGCGCCTCGCAGACGCGCTCGAGGAGATGCCGGAGGACGACCAGGTCGGCATCCTCGACCGTCTCGGCGACGAGCGCGCGGCGGACATCCTCGACGAGATGGAGCCCGACGACGCGGCCGACCTGCTCGCCCAGCTGCCCCCGGAGCGCCTCGAGCATCTGCTGAAGCTCATGGATCCCGAGGAGGCGGAGGACGTCAGGATGCTGCTGCGCTACGGCGCAGACACCGCCGGCGGTCTGATGACCCCCGAGCCGATCATCCTGTCGGCGGACGCGACCGTCGCGGAGGCGCTCGCCCTGATCCGTCGTCACGAGCTGCACCCCGCGCTCGCGGCCGCCGTCTTCGTCACGCTGCCGCCGTTCGAGACTCCCACCGGCCGCCTGCTCGGTGTCGTGCACTTCCAGAAGATGCTGCGCTACCCGCCGCACGAGCGACTCGGCGCGATCCTCGACGACTCCGTCGAGCCGGTCGCCGTCACCGCCTCGGCCGCCGAGGTCGCACGCATGCTCGCGAGCTACGACCTGGTCTCGCTGCCGGTGATCGACAGCGCGCATCGGCTGGTCGGCGCGATCAGCGTCGACGACGTGCTCGACTATCTGCTGCCCGACGACTGGCGCACCCATGACGCGGACGAGCCGACGGCGGGCGCCCGATGATGGCCCGCCCCACGCGCACCCCGCGCCTCGACACCCCGGGCACCCGCGGCGCCACGCGCGCCCAGGCGCCGTCGCGCGACCGGTTCGGCCGGTTCACCGAGTGGGTCGCCCGGGCGATGGGCACCCCGACCTTCCTCACGATCCTCACGCTGTTCTGCGCGCTCTGGATCGGCTACACCATGCTGGCCGAGCAGAACGGCTGGTGGCGCTTCGACTCCGCCGCCCTGGGCTTCACCGCCCTGACGCTGATCCTGTCGCTGCAGGCCTCGTACGCGGCGCCCCTGATCCTGCTCGCGCAGAACCGTCAGGACGACCGCGACCGGGTGCAGATCGAGCAGGACCGCCAGCGCGCCGAGCGCAACCTGGCCGACACCGAGTACCTGGCCCGGGAGATCGTCGCGCTGCGCATGGCGCTCGAGGAGCGTTCGAACCAGCAGATCACCCGCGACGTGCTGCGCCAGGAGCTGAAGGCACTGCTCGCCGACCTGAACGACGACGAGAGCGCATCCGAGACCGGTCATGACGCTCGCTGAGCGGGTGCGTACGGCCGTCGCCGCTGTCACCGATCCCGAGCTGCGTCGACCGATCGGCGACCTCGACATGGTGCGCGACATCGCCGTGGACGGTTCGACGGCCCGGGTCGGGATCGTGCTCACGATCGTCGGATGCCCTGCCGCTCAGCGCATCGAGCAGGATGTGCGGGATGCCGCCGCCTCCGTCGCCGGCATCGACGAGGTGACCGTCGACGTCGGCGTGATGACCCCCGACGAGCGCCGCGCGCTCACCGAGAAGCTACGCGAGGGTCGCCCCGCGCGGCAGATGCCGTTCGGACCGGACTCGCTCACCCGAGTGATCCTCGTCTCCAGCGGCAAGGGCGGCGTCGGCAAGTCGACCGTCACCGCGAACCTCGCCGTCGCGCTCGCACAGCGTGGACTGCGGGTGGGTCTGGTCGACGCCGACGTGCACGGCTTCTCGATCCCGGGTCTGCTCGGCATCGCCCCGGGCACGCAGCCCACGCGCATCGACGATCTCATGCTGCCGCCGGTGGCACACGACGTGAAGACCGTGTCGATCGGCATGTTCCTGCGCGACGGCGAGGCCGTGGTCGCCTGGCGCGGGCCGATGCTGCACCGCACCGTGCAGCAGTTCCTCACCGACGTGTTCTTCGGCGACCTGGACGTGCTGCTGATCGACATGCCGCCCGGCACCGGAGACATCGCGATCTCGATCGGGCAGATCCTGCCGCACGCCGAGGTGCTCGTCGTCACCACGCCGCAGCCGGCCGCAGCGGACGTCGCGATCCGCAGCGGGCTCGTCGCCAGGCAGACCGGTCAGCGGGTCATCGGGGTGATCGAGAACATGGCGGCGTTCGCCCTGCCCGACGGCACCGTGCTCGATCTGTTCGGCGAGGGCGGCGGCGCCGAGGTGGCGAGGGCGCTCAGCGCCGACGGTGAGAACGTGCCTCTGCTGGCATCCGTTCCGCTCAGTCCGGCGCTGCGCCGCGGCGGGGATCAGGGTCTGCCGGTCGTGCTCGGCGAACCTGACGACATCGCCGCGCGCACCATCGCCGGGCTCGCCGAACGGCTCGCCCACCGCGGCCGCGGGCTCGCCGGTCGCACCCTGCCGCTGCGACTGCGCTGAGCCGTCCCAGCCTGGGCGTCGACTCGGCGCGCGGCCGGTCAGGTGGCTTCGACGTCGAAGGGCGGCGGAGTCTGCCGCGAGAAGTACATGCGAGTCATGCGCGGCCGCACCGGGGCGACCGGATCGGTGGCGACGGCGGTCGGCGCGGACACCGGCTTCGCGTCGAACTCGGGCTCTTCGAAGAGCGCATCCCGGATGATGCGACGAGGGTCGTACTGGCGAGGGTCGAGCTTGCGCCAGTCGACCTCGTCGATCTCAGGCCCGAGCTCGTCGCGCATCCGGCTCTTCGTCTCGCGCAGGTACTCGCCCGCGCGACGGACGAACTTCGCGAACGTCTCGGCCGCCTTCGGCAGTCGTTCAGGGCCGATGATGATGACAGCGACAAGGCCGATCAGCAGCAGCTTGTCGAAGGTCAACCCCAGTTCCATCCCCCCAGGCTACCCGCCGCGCCTCCCGTTGTGATCCGGCCCAGCCGCTTACGCTGGTCATCACAAGCTTTTCCGAGGAGAGACCATGAGCGAGCACGACGCGAACGCCCGATTCGCGCGCGAGACCATCGTGGAACCCGCCGCGATCGCCCGTGCGCGCGCCCACGCACTGGAGCTCGGAGCCGCACCGATCAGTCCGGCCGTCGGCGCGCAGGTCGCCGTGCTCGCCGCCGCGACCGCGGCCCGGTCGATCGTCGAGATCGGCACCGGCGCGGGCGTCTCCGCCCTGTGGCTGCTGCGCGGCGCGCCCCAGGCGGTGCTCACCACGATCGACAACGAGCCCGAGCACCTGGCTGCCGCCCGGCAGGCCTTCGCAGACGCGCGGATCCCCGCCGCGCGCGGCCGGTTCATCACCGGCCGCGCCGCCGACGTGCTGCCGCGCATGAACGAGGGCGCGTACGACATCGTCTTCATCGACGCCGACGCCGAGAACGTCATCGAATACGTCGAGCACGGTCTGCGGCTGGTGCGCACCGGCGGCCTCGTGCTCGTGCCGCGGGTGCTGCACGGCGGGCGGGTGGCCGATCCCGTGCAGCGGGATGCCGTGACGACCGCCTACCGCTCGCTGGTGCAGGAGACCCAGGAGTCGCAGGCCGTGCTGGCCGCGCTCTCCACCGTGGGAGAAGGGCTGCTGCAGCTGACCCGCATCGCCGAATAGGCGCCACTGTCGTCCGGGACGCAGAAGAGGGGCGGTGGATCCGAAGATCCACCGCCCCTCTCGCCAGCAGGTCAGGCGCTCACGACGGCTGCCAGCACGTCGTGAAGCTCCTTCGCCTCGGCGTCGTTCACGGAGACGACCAGTCGGCCGCCGCCCTCGAGCGGAACCCGCACGATGATGAGTCGCCCCTCCTTCACGGCCTCCATCGGTCCGTCGCCGGTCCTCGGCTTCATCGCTGCCATCGTGGCACCCTTTCCCTCGGTGGTATGCGTCAAGTTTATCGGTAGCCTCACAGGTTCGGTGTTACCCGCGTCACATCCTGATCACGGCACCTGCCAGTACGTCTGCGCGAGCCCGTACATCGCGTGGATCCACAGCCACTGCAGCAGCAGGCAGACCAGAAGAGTCGCCCAGCGATACACGCGCGAGCGCGGAACGGCGAGCGCTCCGGCGAACGGGGTGAGCGGGAACAGCAGCCGGAAGGTGCTCGACTGGGGGAAGAACACCGCGAGCAGGTAGAGCAGGTAGCTGGCCCCCCACAGCCGGATGTCGACGCCCAGCCGCCGCACGCTGCGCGCGCGCAGCAGGGCGTACGCCGCCGCGATCACCAGGAGCGCCAGGACCACCCAGCCGGCCCACGCCGGCATCCCCCATTGCGTCGCCCAGAACTCGGCCCCGCGCACGAAGCCGTCGAACGGCACGAACGCGGCGCTCGGCTCGGCGAGCCAGTTGCGCCGCCACGACAGCTCCGTCTTGAGATACGCGCCGGCATCGCCCGTGACCGCGGCGGCGATGACCTGCCACGAGAAGCCGACCGCGGTGGTCAGCGCACCGAGCGCGACGATGTGCACGACGTCCCTGGCGGGCAGCGGGTCTCGGTGCCGGGCCGTCCAGCGGGCGATGCCGTGCAGGCCGAGGAACAGCGCGAACGCCAGGACGCCGGGTCTGGTGAAGCCCATCACCGGGATCACGAGGTACAACCAGCCATAGCGGTGCCGGGATGCCAGGTCGAGCGCGACGAGCAGCAGCAGCACGAACAGGCTCTCCGCGTACCCCACCTGGAAGAGAGCGGCGAGCGGGCCGCAGGCGAAGAACGCGACGGCCCACTGCGCGGCCGTCGTGCCGATCCGCGGCCGCAGGAGCCTGTGCAGGGCCAGGCACGCGAGGTATCCGGCGACGAGCGAGACCAGCAGCGCGCCCACTCCCCAGTCGCCGATTCCGACGATCTGCGACAGGTAGGCGTACACCGGCATGAACGCCCATGCGTTCTCGGTCACCTGGCCGGCGTCGTTCACCGGAAGCGCCGTCGGGTAGCCGAAGACGGCAACGCTCCAGTACCACTGCGCATCCCAGCCGAGCACGTAGTCGGCCAGTGTCGGCTGGGCGCCGAAGCGCGAGCCGAAGCTCGATCCGGCTGCGGCGAGCGCGAAGAAGCCGGTGGTCACCAGCCGCGAGAGCACGTAGACCACCGCGATCCGCGCGGTGACCGGCGTCCGGATCCAGCCGCGCAGCGCCCGGGTCAGACCCCGCTGAGCCACGTGCGCAGCCCGCGTTCGACGTCCTCGATCTGCGACACGGGCACGCGCTCCTCGTCATGGTGCGCCAGGTGCGGGTCGCCCGGGCCGTAGTTGACGGCGGGCACCCCCATCGCCGAGAAGCGCGCGACGTCGGTCCAACCGTACTTGGCGTGCGCCTCCCCGCCCACCGCGGCCATGAACTGCTGCGCGATCGGCGCGTCCAGACCCGGGCGGGCGCCGCCCGCGGCGTCGAGGATCTCGACCTCGAAGCCCGCGAAGGCCGAGCGCACGTGCGCCTCGGCGTCGGCCACGCTCTTGCTCGGGGCGAAGCGGTAGTTCACCTCCACCTCGCACAGATCGGGGATGACGTTGCCCGCGACCCCGCCCCGGATGCTCACGGCGTTGAGGCCCTCCCGGTATCCGAGCCCCTCCACCGTCACCTCACGCGCACGGTACTCTGCCAGACGCGCCAGGATCGGAGCCGCGGCGTGTATCGCGTTCTCGCCGATCCACGATCGGGCGCTGTGCGCGCGCACGCCGTGTACGCGCACGACGGCCCGCAGTGTGCCGTTGCAGCCCCCTTCGACGCGTCCGTCGGACGGCTCGCCGAGGATGGCGAAGTCGGCCGCGAAGAGGTCGGGACGCGCCTGGGCGAGAAGATTCAGCCCGTTCAGCGCGGCGTCGACCTCTTCGTTGTCGTACCACATCCAGGTGATGTCGACCGCGGGCGCGGTGAGCTCGGCGGCCAGTTTCAGCTGCACGGCGACGCCGGCCTTCATGTCGACGGTGCCGCGACCCCACAGGTAAGGCACCCCGTCGATCTCGACGTCGCGGGTGGGCACGTTGTCGTTGATCGGCACCGTGTCGATGTGACCGGCGATCACCACGCGCTGCGCACGGCCCAGGTCGGTGCGGGCCACCACTGTGTTCCCGTGCCGGGTGACCTCGAGATGCCCGTGAGCGCGGACGGCCGCCTCGATCTCGTCGGCGAGACGCGCCTCACCCCCCGACACGCTGGGGATGTCGCAGATGGTGCGGGTGAGGTCCAGGGAGCTTGCGGTCAGATCGAGCGCCATGCCTTCAGCCTAGCCACGTCGTCATATCCGACCGCGCACCGGCTGGGAGCCGTACCGTAGACGCATGAGCACTGCGCGCACGCTATGGGGTGTCGGCCTCAGCACGATCGCATCCGACGGCACCGTCCTCGACGCCTGGTACCCCGAGCTGGGGCTGGGCGCCCAGGAGTCCGACGACGCTGAGACGGCCGCATCCACCTGGGGCGCTTTCGAGGATGACGACGAGCGCCGCGGCGTGACCGTCGAGCTCGTGCAGCTGAGCGTCGATCCGGATGCGCCGGTCGCGTCGACCCCGGACGCCTACCTGCGCCTGCATGCGCTGTCGCATCTGCTGGTGCGCCCGAACGAGATCAGCCTCGACGGCATCTTCGCTCATCTGCCGAACGTCGCCTGGACCAACGCCGGCCCCATGCTCCCGGCGGACGCCGCCCGCCTGCGGCCGGTGCTGCAGCGCAACGGCATCCAGGTGCAGGGACTCGACAAGTTCCCTCGTCTGACCGACTATGTGCAGCCCGCGGGCGTGCGCATCGCCGACGCCTCGCGGGTGCGTCTCGGCGCGCACCTCGCCCCCGGCACCACCGTGATGCACGAGGGCTTCGTGAACTTCAACGCGGGCACTCTCGGCGCATCGATGGTGGAGGGCCGGATTTCGCAGGGTGTCGTCGTGGGCGACGGCAGCGACATCGGCGGCGGCGCGTCGATCATGGGCACGCTCTCGGGGGGCGGTCAGCATCGGGTGTCGATCGGCTCGCGCACCCTGCTGGGCGCGAACGCCGGCATCGGCATCTCGCTGGGCGATGACTGCGTCGTCGAGGCGGGCCTGTACATCACCGCGGGCACCAAGGTCGTCATCGTGGGCGCGCCCGGGGATCCCGAGGGCGAACGCCGGACGATCAAGGCGGCTGAGCTTTCGGGCCGAAGCGGACTGCTGTACCGGCGCAATTCGCTGAGCGGGGCGGTCGAGGTCGTGCCCCGCTCGGGCCACGGCGTGACGCTGAACGAGATGCTGCACGCCTGACCGGCCCTCCCCGGCCGCCCCTCCCCGACCGCGAAACTTCTGTTCCAGCACGAAACAGCTCGCCGTGAGCGACGTCTCATGCTGGAAGGCAAGTCTCGCGGGGTGGGCCGGCTGATCGACGGGTCGGCGGGTCGACGGCGATCGTCCAGGCTCGACCGCTCGGCGACTGTTAGGGTTGACGGTGACGCCCCTCGCGAAGCGAGACGTCTGCGTCGTCGATACCCTTTCCGCACCGGCATCCGGTCGCGGTCACCTCGAGCGGCGAAACGATGCGCGAGCCCGCGCCGTCGCCCCATCCCGCAGCATGCTGCGCCTTCCCGGAGATACTCCTATGCCTTCCTTCCTCGACCTCGGCGTGCCCGCCGTGCTGGCTGACGTGCTCGCCGCCGACGGCAAGACCGAAGCCTTCGCCATCCAGCGCGACACCCTTCCCGATTCCCTCGCCGGGCGCGACCTGCTCGGCCGCGGCCGCACCGGCAGCGGCAAGACCATCGCGTTCGCGCTGCCCCTGGTCGCCCGCCTCTCCGCATCCGGCGGCGCGCGCCGTCCCGGCAAGCCGCGTGGCCTGGTGCTGGCCCCCACCCGCGAGCTGGCCACGCAGATCGCGGCCACCATCAAGCCGCTCGCCGACGCCGTCGGCATGCGCGTCACCACCGTCTTCGGCGGTGTCAGCCAGCGTCCGCAGGAGCAGGCGCTCCGCGGCGGCGTCGACATCGTCGTCGCCTGCCCCGGCCGTCTCGAAGACCTCATGAAGCAGGGCATCATCTCCCTCGGCTCCGTGGAGGTCACCGTGCTCGACGAGGCCGACCACATGGCCGATCTGGGCTTCCTGCCCGGCGTCACCCGCATCCTCACCGCGACCCCGGCCGGCGGACAGCGCCTGCTGTTCAGCGCCACGCTCGACCGCGGCATCGACGCACTGGCCAAGCGGTTCCTCAGCCGTCCGGTCAGCCACGAGGTCGACGAGGCCAGCGTGCCCGTCGGCGAGATGACGCACCGCGTCCTGATCGCCTCGGATGCGGATGCGAAGAAGAAGCTCGTCGAGGATCTCGCGTCCGGCACCGGCCGCCGCATCCTGTTCACCCGCACCAAGCACCACGCCAAGAAGCTAGCCAAGCAGCTGACGGCGGCGGGCATCCCGTCGGTCGATCTGCAGGGCAACCTCGGGCAGAACGCCCGCGAGCGCAACCTGGCCGCGTTCGGCGCCGACCCCGCCGACGGCGGTGTGCGCGTGCTGGTCGCGACCGACGTGGCCGCCCGCGGCGTGCACGTCGACGACGTCGAGCTCGTCGTGCACGTCGACCCGCCGGTCGAGCACAAGGCGTACCTGCACCGCTCCGGCCGCACGGCTCGGGCTGGGGCGGCGGGAACAGTCGTCACCCTGATGCTGCCCGAGCAGCGTCGCGATGTGAAGGACATCCTGCGCAAGGCGCAGATCACCGTCGGACTCGAGGACGTCACCCCCGCGATCGTCGACGAGCTGGTCGGCGAGCGGGCCCCGAAGATCAAGACCGTCCCGGTCGCTCAGCAGCAGAACAAGCCGAAGGCGAAGCCTGCGGCGAATGGCGCGCAGCCCGCCTCCGGCGGCGGACGGCGCCGTCGTGGTCGCGGCAGCGCAGGCGACGCCGCCCGCCGCACCGACACCGCGCAGCGGACTGAGACGGGGCCGCGCCACAACGGCAGTCACCGTCAGACCGCCGGCCCCCGTCACGAACCCGGTCATGCGGATGCCGGCCGGTCTCGTTCGCAGGGCAGCCAGACCCGCTACTCCACTCAGAGCGGCGCCCCGTCCGGTCAGTCGCGGCAGAGCGACCAGGGCGCCGGACGGGCGCGCACCGGTTCGCGTCGCGCGAGCCGTCCGCAGGGCCGCTGAGCCCGGCTCGGTCTGATCAAGAGGGCCCGTCACGCGTTCGGCGTGACGGGCCCTCCCGCGTTCGCGAGACGCGGCCGGACTCAGCCCTCGAGCGCCTTGGTCCGCGCGGCCGCGTGCTCGGCATCCGAGATGACGCCTCTCGCGTGCAGATCGTCCAGCTCGCGCAGGCGGTCCTCGATGGATCTCTGCTGCGCAGGCGCGTCGGCCGCAGTGGTCTCGGCTGCACGCAGCAGCTCGCTGCGGCCCAGCTGAGCGGCGATCTGGGCGTCCATCGCGAGCGGGTCGTACCCCGCGTCCCGCGCGACCTTCCAGCGACGAACGACCGACACGATGATGAAGATCAGGATTCCGACGAAGAAGATTCCGAACAAGGTGATGAAACCGCTCATCTGCTGGAACGGGGTGTCATCGATGATCAGATCGTCCATGACCGCATCATAGGGCGCGTTCGCGCAGCCCGCGAGCGCCTGGTCCGGCGCGCACGCAGAAGCGGCCCCGCACGCAGCGCGTGCGGGGCCGCCTCGTGCTCGGCTCAGCGTCCGGGGTAGGAGCGCTCGGGCGAGCCGACGTACAGCTGCTGCGGGCGCCCGATCTTCGTCTGCGGGTCGAGGTTCAGCTCGCGCCACTGCGCCAGCCAGCCGGGCAGGCGGCCGATCGCGAACAGCACGGTGAACATGCGAGTCGGGAAGCCCATGGCCTTGTAGATCACGCCGGTGTAGAAGTCGACGTTCGGGTACAGCCGGCGCTCCTTGAAGTAGTCGTCGGCCAGCGCGATCTCCTCGAGCTCCTTCGCGAGATCGAGCAGCGGATCGGTGACGCCGAGCTCGGCGAGCACCTCGTCGGCGGCCTCCTTGACGAGCTTCGCCCGCGGGTCGTAGTTCTTGTAGACCCGGTGCCCGAAGCCCATCAGCTTCACACCGGCCTCCTTGTTCTTCACGCTCTCGACGAAGCGCTGCACGCTCTGCCCCGAATCGCGGATCTGGCCGAGCATGGTGAGCACGGCCTCGTTCGCGCCGCCGTGCAGCGGACCGGAGAGCGCCTGGATGCCCGCCGAGATCGACGCGAACTGGTTCGCACCGGTCGAGCCGACCAGGCGCACGGTCGAGGTCGACGCGTTCTGCTCGTGGTCCTCGTGCAGGATCAGCAGCAGCTCCAGCGCCTTCGACATCACCGGGTTGACCTCGTAGGGCTCGCTGTGCACGCCGAAGTTCAGCTTGAGGAAGTTGTCGACGAAGCTCAGCGAGTTGTCGGGGTAGAGGAACGCCTGACCGATGCTCTTCTTGTGCGCGTACGCCGCGATGACCGGCAGCTTGGCGAGCATGCGCACCATGTTCAGCTCGACGTGCTCGGGGTTGTGCGGGTCGGTCTGGCCCTCGTAGTAGGTCGACAGGGCCGCGACCGCCGACGACAGCACGGACATCGGGTGGGCGGTGTGGGGAAGCGCCGAGAAGAAGTGCTTGAGATCCTCGTGCAGCAGGGTGTGTCGGCGGATCTTCTCGTCGAACTCGGCGAGCTCACCCGCCGTGGGCAGTTCGCCGTAGATGAGCAGCCATGCCACCTCGAGGTAGCTGCAGTTCTTCGCGATCTGCTCGATCGGGTATCCGCGGTAGCGCAGGATGCCCTGGTCGCCGTCGATGAACGTGACGGCCGACTTCGTGGATGCGGTGTTCACGAATCCGTAGTCGAGGCCGGTGTAACCGGTCTGGCGCGTCAGAGTGGAGAAGTCGATGCTGTCGGTGCCGCTCGTACCGCGGACCACGGGAAACTCCGCTGTGGTGTCGCCGATCGAAAGAGTAGCCTTCTCGGGCTGAGCTGAGCTCACGCCAACCTCCTGCTGCGTTCGTATCGTCGTAGGCGATGTGAGACGCACGCAGCGCCGGGTCGCGTGGGACCCCATCGCCGTTACAGCCTAGTCGTGCCGTCGGCCTACTGTGACATCCGCCAAGAGATCGGCGGCATCATGTGACGCTGAGCACAAAGGCTCGGCGTCAGGAGGCGGCCAGTCGCGCTGCTGCCTGCTGCACCCGTTCGAACGGAGCGGTGAGCGAGAGACGCACGTGCTGGGCGGAGTGATCGCCGTAGAAGTGCCCCGGGCCCGCCAGGATGCCGAGCGACGCCAGGCGATCCATCGACTCCCACGCGTCGCGCCCCTCGGTGGCCCACAGGTACAGACCCGCCTCGGATCCGTCGATGCGGAAGCCTGCGGCCGTGAGGGCGGGCAGCAGCACCTCGCGGCGCCGGCGGTAGAGCTCCTTCTGCGCGGCGACGTGCTCGTCGTCGCGCAGCGCGACGGCCATCGCGTGCTGCACCGGCGCGGGCGGCATGAGGCCGAGGTGCTTGCGGGCGGCGAGGATCTCGGCGATCAGCCGGGAGCACCCGGCGATGAACGCCGCACGGTAGCCGGCGAGGTTGGACTGCTTGCTGAGCGAGTACACGCTGAGCAGGTTCGCGCGCGTGCCGTCGGTGACCCGGGGGTCGAGCACCGAGGGGATGGTCTCGCTCTGCCAGGTGCCGTCCCACCCGAGCTCGGCGTAGCACTCGTCGCTGGCGAGGACGGCGTCCAGCTCGCGTGCGCGCCGGACGGCGACGCGCAGGGCGTCGACATCCCAGGTGCGTCCGTCGGGGTTGCCCGGGGTGTTGATCCAGATCAGCTTCGCCCCGTCCGGCCACTCCTCGGGGTGGTCGGCGGCGACGGCGGTGGCGCCGGCGACGGCAGCGCCGACGGCGTACGTCGGGTACGCCACGCGCGGGTGCACGACGATGTCGCCAGGGCCGAGGCCGAGCAGCAGCGGAAGCAGCGCCACGAGCTCCTTCGAGCCGATCGTGGGCATGACGTTCGTCTCGGCGAGCCCGGGAACACCGCGGCGGCGCTCGTACCATTCGACGATGGCGCGGCGCACGTCGGCCGTGCCCACGGTCTGCGGGTAGGCGTGCGCATCGGTGGCTTCGGCGAGGGCTCGACGGATCACCTCGGGGGTGGGATCGACGGGCGATCCGATCGAGAGATCGACGAGTCCGTCCGGATGCCGGGCGGCGCGCTCACGGTAGGGCACCACCGCGTCCCACGGGTAGTCGGCGAGGTCGCGGACTCCCACTCACTCCCCCTGCGGCGGCAGGGCGCTGACGACGGGGTGGTCGAAGTCGTACACGCCCACCTTCGATGCGCCGCCCGGCGAGCCGATCTCGGTGAAGAACTCGACGTTGGCCTTGTAGTAGTCGGCCCACTCCTCGGGGAGGTCGTCTTCGTAGTAGATCGCCTCGACGGGGCAGACCGGCTCGCAGGCACCGCAGTCCACGCACTCGTCGGGGTGGATGTACAGCATCCGCTCACCTTCGTAGATGCAGTCCACGGGGCACTCGTCGATGCAGGCGCGGTCCTTGACATCGACGCAGGGAAGAGCGATCACGTACGTCACGTGCCCAGTCTACGACCCCTCAGCGCGCATCGCCCCGCGTGACGGTCGAGCCGTCCGAGAGCGCGCGCAGACGCGCGGTGTCGGGCCAGGCCACGACGAGCATGACGATGCCCGCCGCCACGTACATCCAGATGTTGCCGAGGGGCGTGTTCGGCACGATGATCGAACCGCCCGGGCCACGCTGCGAGATGACCAGCAGCAGCGCCAGCATGCCGAGCCCGGCGGCCAGTGCCGCCCATCGGTCACCGGTGAGCGCCCGCAGGGCGACAAGCAGCCCGGCGCACGCTATCGTGCCCAGGATCATCCCGACGGGAATCGGTCCGATCGTGAAGCTGTGCGCGATGGTCGCGGCGATTCCGTAGACGGCCCCGACGAAGGCGGCGGCCACCCAGGACAGGCCACGAGAGAGCATTCTGCGCACCGGATCAGCCTAGTGCGCGTCGCTGTCACGCGGCTGAGGGCGGGTCATGATGCGAGACCCGCTAGGCGCAGCACCGCGGCGACCGCCGCCGCGGCGAACACGACGACCAGGAAGGACTGGCGCATCCACAGCAGCCCCGCGGCCACGAGCACGGCGGGCACCCGGGCATCCAGCATCACGGCCTGCCCGGCTCCGAGCGTCTGCACGGCGACAAGCGCGCCGAGCAGGGCGACGGTCAGCAGGTCCGAGATCCGCGCCGGTCGCGGCGCCTCGAGCAGCCGCGCGGGAACCAGATATCCGGCGAGCTTCAGCGCCATGCAGATGCATGCCGCGAGCAGCACGGCAGTCCAGACGCTCATGCCTGCACCTCCCCGTCGCGAGTGTTCCGTGCCACGTCCCCCGTGTCTGAGGCATCGCGCCCGAGCCAGTTGAACCACCCGACCACGACCGCGACCACGGCGGCGACCAGCACCGGGAGCCCTGGAGTGAGCACGGGCGTGAGGCCGGCTGCGACCACCGCCGCGGCGACGCCGACGGCGACCGCCTGGCGCTGTCTGAGTCGCGGCCAGAGCAGGGCGAGGAAAGCGGCCGCCGCGGCGGCGTCGAGCCCCCACGTCTTCGGGTCGCCGAGCACATCGCCGAGCAGCGCACCGGCGAGAGTGGTGATGTTCCAGCCGATCAGCACCCCGAGGCCGGTCAGCCAGAATCCCAGACGGCGCAGGTGCGGCTGCTCCTGGGAGATGGCGACCGCGGTGGATTCGTCGATCGTCACGTGCGCCGCGGCCGCTCGACGCCAGCAACCCCGGCCGATGATCGACGACATGCGCATGCCGTACGCCGCATTGCGCACGCCTAGCAGCGCGGCGGAGGCGACGGCGGAGGGAAGGGCGGAGATGCCGCCCGCACCGAAGACGCCGATGAAGGCGAATTGGGATCCCCCGGTGAACATGAGCAGGCTGAGCGCGCAGGTCTGCCAGACGTCGAGGCCGGATGCCACCGACAGCGCTCCGAACGAGACGCCGTAGGCGCTCGTGGCGATGGCCACTCCGAGTCCTTCGCGCCAGACCTCGCGACTCGCGAGATCACGGGTCCCGCGATCCCGCACCGATGTTCGCTGGAGTGAACGCATGTACACAATCCTGAACAGTGGTGAGCTGTTCAGTCAAGTTGAATGATCGTTTGTCATACTGAACGGATGGAACTGCGAGAACGGCTCGCCCACTCCCTCCGGCGCGAGCGCGACAGCGCCGGGTTCTCGGTGTCGGAGCTGGCCCGACGTGCGGGTGTGTCGAAGGCGACGATATCGCAGCTGGAGAACGGCGCCGGCAATCCCAGCGTCGAGACGCTCTGGGCGATCGGCGATGCGCTGGGCGTGCCCTTCGCGACCCTCGTCGAAGACCGCGCGCCGGCCGCGCGCCTCATCCGCGTCGGCGACCATGCCGGGGTCCCCTCGGCAGCCGCGCCTTATCTGGCGACGCTGCTCTCGGCCGCCGCTCCTGGCACTCGACGCGACATCTACCTCATCCAGGCCGAGCCCGGCGAGCCGAGGCGTTCGCTTCCGCACCGTGCGGGCACCACCGAGCACGTCGTGATGGTCAGCGGCGAGGCGACGGTGGGCCCCGAGGATGCGCCCGAGGTGCTGCATCCGGGCGATTACCTGTCGTACGCGGGTGACGCGGCGCACATCTTCGAGGCGCACAGCCCCGGCACCAGCGCGGTGCTGGTGTCGGAGCTGCGCTGAGCCCGAGACTGTCGCGGCTCAGTACCAGTTGACGGCCTGCGAGTGACCCCAGGCGGCGCACGGCGACCCGTACGCGCGGTCGATGTAGCCGAGGCCCCAGGCGATCTGGGTGGCGGCGTTCGTGCGCCAGTCGGCGCCGGCCGTCGCCATCTTGCTGCCCGGAAGGGCCTGCGGGATGCCCGTGGCGCCGCCGTTGGAGTTGTAGGCCTGGTAGTTCCAGCCGGACTCCTTGGTCCACAGCTTCGCGAGGCACGAGAACTCGCCCTCGCCCCAGCCGTAGCGTTCGGCGGCCATCGTGCGCGCCACGGCCTTCGCGCCCTCGGGCGTGTTCGCCGCGGCGAGAGCCGCCGCCGCGCGACGCTTCTTCTCGGCGGCCTCCTTCGCGGCCTTCTCTGCCGCCACCCGCTCGGCCTCGGCCTTGACCCTGGCGGCCTCCGCCGCCTTCGCAGCAGTGAGCGCATCCTGCAGCTCCGACGTCTCCGACTGCACGATGACCGTGCCGAGCACGACCTCCGCGGTCAGCTCGGAGACCTGCTCGGACGTCAGCTGATCAGCGCGACCGAGCCGCTTCACGTCGGTCTTCAGGTCGGTGAGATCGACCTGGGTCGTCTCGGTCTGCATCGGGAAGTCGACCTCGGCCACGACGTTGTTCAGCGACTGTGCGTTGACCAGGGCGATCTTGCCGTCGTCGGCGGCGTCGGCCGCCTCGTCCAGAGCGTGCTCGGAGGGGATCGCGCCGAGCGCGGCGGGTGCGAAGACCGCGCCCGCTGCCGCCGAGGCGGCGAGCACGGCGCCGATGGCCACGGCGATGAAGGGGCGACGCATGCGCGAATGGGCGGATGCCAGGTGCGAGACCCGCTGGGACGCACGGGTGTTCAGGGTATGGGTCATGGGAGGGGTTTCGACTTTCGGGTTGTCGACGGCCCGGACCCTCGCGGGGCGCGCTCATGGGAGCGCCGTATCCCGGGCACGAAGAACAAGCCTGACGGCCCCACCTGGACGTAACCCTGCCCTAACCTGGACGGATCATGGCCGAACGCAGGGAATGACGCGCGATCACTCTCGGAAAAGTGTGTTATGCGTTCGTTACTTTCCGGCGGGCCCGGCGGCGACGCCGGAACGACGAAGACCCCGGCACAGGGCCGGGGTCTTCGCTCAGTCATGCGGTGTCAGGCGTGCGCGTTGGCGTCCTGACGCTTCAGACGCGACGCCTCGCGACCGCGGGTGGTCTGATCGAGGATCACCTTGCGGATCCGCACGGCCTCGGGTGTCACCTCGACGCACTCGTCCTCGCGGGCGAACTCGAGCGACTCCTCCAGCGAGAGGATGCGCGGCGGCGTCATCGACTCGAACGAGTCGGCCGTGGAGGAGCGCATGTTGGTGAGCTTCTTCTCCTTGGTGATGTTCACATCCATGTCGTCGGCGCGCGAGTTCTCGCCGATGACCATGCCCTCGTAGACCTCTTCGGTCGGCTTGACGAAGAACGACATGCGCTCCTGCAGGGCGATCATGGCGAACGGGGTCACCACGCCCGCGCGGTCGGCGACGATAGAGCCGTTCTGACGCGCGACGATCGAACCCGCCCACTCGTCGTAACCGTGCGAGATGGCGTTGGCGATGCCGGTGCCGCGGGTGATCGAGAGGAACTCGGTTCGGAAGCCGATCAGGCCCC
The DNA here is from genome assembly GCF_047306785.1 of Microbacterium sp. OR21. Classification (NCBI taxonomy): domain Bacteria; kingdom Bacillati; phylum Actinomycetota; class Actinomycetes; order Micrococcales; family Microbacteriaceae; genus Microbacterium; species Microbacterium sp. OR21. The sequence continues at coordinate 76,348 of NZ_JAZEXJ010000002.1, forward strand.
GCGACGGGACGATGAACTCCATGCGGATCCAGCCGGTGCCGTGATTGATCATGTTGTCCATGCGGCCGCGGCGGTTCGCCATGAGCTGCGTGACCGCGCCGAGGTGCTCTTCGGGCACGTCGATGGTGAGGTGCTCGTACGGCTCGTGCACCTTGCCGTCGATCTTGCGGGTGACGACCTGCGGCTTGCCGACGGTGAGCTCGAAGCCCTCGCGGCGCATGTTCTCGACGAGGATCGCGAGCTGCAGCTCACCGCGGCCCTGCACCTCCCACGCGTCGGGGCGGCCGATGTCGTTCACGCGGATGGACACATTGCCGATGAGCTCGCGGTCGAGGCGGTCCTTCACCATGCGGGCGGTGAGCTTGTGACCCTTCACCTTGCCGACGAGCGGCGAGGTGTTGGTGCCGATCGTCATCGAGATCGACGGCTCGTCGACCGAGATCTGCGGCAGCGCGCGCACGTCGTCGGGGTCGGCGATGGTCTCGCCGATCATGATGTCGGCGAAGCCGGCGATCACGGCGATGTCGCCGGGGCCTGCGGACTCGGCCGGGTAGCGCTCCAGCGCCTTGGTCATCAGCAGTTCGGTGATGCGCGCGTTCTGGGTGGTGCCGTCCTGACGGACCCACGCGACCGTCTGACCCTTCTTCAGCGTGCCGTTGAAGATGCGCAGCAGCGCGAGGCGGCCGAGGAACGACGAGGAGTCGAGGTTGGTGACCCAGGCCTGCAGCGGTGCCTCGTCATCGTAGGACGGCGCGGGCACGTGCTCGAGGATCGCCTCGAAGAGCGGCTCGAGGTCGTCGTTGTCGGGCAGCTCGCCGTTCGCGGGGCGGTTGCGGGACGCAGCTCCCGCGCGGCCCGAGGCGTACACGACCGGCACGTCGAGCAGAGCGTCGACGTCGAGGTCGGGCACGTCGTCCTGCAGGTCGCTGGCCAGACCCAGAAGCAGATCGTGCGCCTCTTCCTCTACCTCGGCGATGCGGGCGTCGCCGCGGTCGGTCTTGTTGACCAGCAGGATGACCGGGAGCTTCGCCTCGAGCGCCTTGCGCAGCACGAACCGGGTCTGCGGCAGCGGGCCCTCGGAGGAGTCGACCAGCAGCACGACGCCGTCGACCATCGACAGCGCGCGCTCGACCTCGCCGCCGAAGTCGGCGTGACCGGGGGTGTCGACGACGTTGATCGTCACCGGCACCTCGGTGTGCTTGCCGTTGTAGGTGATCGCCGTGTTCTTGGCGAGGATCGTGATGCCCTTCTCACGCTCGAGGTCGTTCGAGTCCATCGCGCGCTCTTCGACGTGGGCGTGCTCGCCGAATGAGCCGGTCTGACGGAGCATGGCGTCGACGAGCGTGGTCTTGCCGTGGTCGACGTGTGCGACGATCGCGACGTTTCGGAGGTCAGAGCGGAGGGCGTGCGCCATTCAAGAAGTCCAATGCGGATTTGGTGTGAGATGGGGTGCCGCGTGCGCCGAATGAACGAGAGCGACGTTCCAGAATAGCGTACGGTCGGGAATGCCGCCTGAGAGCAGGCCGTAGCATCGAGAGCGTGAACCGGATGCGCCTGTGGTGGGAGATCGGCATCGTGCTCGCGCTCGGCCTCGGCCAGTCGGCGGTGTACGCCATCGTGCAGCTGGCCTATCGGCTCACCGACTCCACTCCCCTGGCCGATCAGACCGCGACGCTGAACCCCTCGCGCAGCGACCGGGAGATCTTCGATCTCATCTATCAGCTGCTCTCGATCGGGTTCGGCGTCGTGCCCGTTCTGCTGGTCTGCTTCCTGCTCTGGCAGTCGCACCGGCCGCACCTCGGGATGCTCGGGCTCGACGGCGCACGGCCGGCGCGCGACGTCGGCTGGGGCCTCGGGCTGGTCGCAGCGATCGGCATCCCCGGCATCGCCCTCTACCTCATCGGCCGCGCCCTCGGCTGGTTCGTCGCGGTCGACCCGGCGGGGCTGGACGCGCACTGGTGGACGGTGCCGATCCTGCTGCTCTCGGCGGCACGGGCATCCGTGCAGGAGGAGTTCGTCGTGCTCGGCTACCTCTTCGCCCGCCTCCGGCAGCTGGGCTGGGGCATGGGGCCGATCATCATCGCGACCAGCGTGCTGCGCGCCAGCTACCACCTGTACCAGGGGCCCGGAGCGTTCGTCGGCAATCTCGCGATGGGGCTGCTGTTCGGCTGGCTCTTCGCGCGGACCGGTCGCCTGCTGCCCTTCCTCGTCGCGCACTTCGCGATCGACGCGGTTGCCTTCGTGGGGTACCCCTGGGCGGCGGCGACCTGGCCGGCGCTGTTCGGCCTGCCGGGCTGATCCCCCGTTCAGACCTGAGTCAGCAGCACGGCGATCACGGCCCAGGCGACGAGCACGAGTAGGGCGACGATCGCGGGCAGGTCCCAGCCGCGGCGGATCGGCGGCACCGATGAGACGCGCTCGGCGCTGGCCTTCGCCCGACGCAGTGCGGCGACCGCGTCATCGGCGTCGCCATTGGCGTCCTCCTTGATGCGCCCGGGACCGAGACGCTGCGGCCTGCGCCGGCCCGGACCGCCGAAGCAGGCCAGCTGAGAGCCGTCGTCGAACGCGATCTCGATCTGCCAGCGCATGTCGATCCGCCGCACTCGCGGCCACGGCGCGAAGGTCGTGCGCAGCAGGTTCTGCACGAACACACCATCGCGCTGTGCGCGCACACGCGAGGCGACGCCGACGACGTACACGCCCCACAGCACCAGCAGGGGCCACGGAGCCAGCAGCAGTGCCGTGCCGACGTCCGCCCGCACGGCCGCGTCGACGAGCAGCACGAGGGCGAGCGCGGCGCAGATCACCAGCAGCGCCACCCCGCCCCGGTTGCGGAGCGAGGCGGCGCCTGCGGATGCTGAGGATTGCTCGGGGCTCACAGCCCGACGCCGCCGAGGGGCAACGACGCCCCCGGGATCGCGTCGAGCAGGCGTCGGGTGTACTCCTCCTGCGGGTCGGTGAAGATCGAGTCCACCGTGCCCTGCTCCACGATCCGGCCCTTCTCCATGACGCAGACGAGGTCGGCGGCAACCCGCACCACCGCGAGGTCGTGCGTGATGAACAGGTAGGTCAGACCGAGCTCGTTCTGCAGATCCGAGAGCAGGTGCAGAATCTGGTCCTGCACGAGCACGTCGAGAGCTGATACCGCCTCGTCGAGCACGACGATGTCGGGCTTGAGTGCCAGCGCGCGAGCGATCGCCACACGCTGACGCTGCCCGCCCGACAGCTCGTTCGGATACCGCTCGGCGAGCTCGCGCGGCAGCGCGACCTGATCGAGCAGCTCGAGCGAGCGCTTGTGCTGCTCGTCGCGGGTGCCGATGCCGTGCACGTGCAGCGGTTCGCTGATGAGGTTGCCGATGCTGCGCAGCGGATCGAGTGACCCGTACGGATCCTGGAAGACGGGCTGCATGCGCCGGCGCAGCTTGAACACCTCGGCACGCGACATCGTGCTCGTGGCCTCGCCGTCGATGAGGATCTCACCGTCGGTCGGCTTCTCGAGCTGCAGCAGCATCTTCGCGACCGTCGACTTGCCCGAACCCGACTCGCCCACCAGCGCGAGCGTCTTGCCGCGAGGGATCGAGAACGACACGCCGTCCACGGCCAGGAACTTCTCGCTGCGCAGTCCGCCGCTGCGGATGGAGTACTGCTTGACGAGATCGCGCACCTCGACGACGGCGGGCGCCGTCTCGACCTTCGCCTCCTCGCGGGTGGTCACAGCACCGATCCGCTTGGACGCGAGGCTGGGAGCCGCCGCGACCAGGCGCTGGGTGTACGGGTGCTGCGGCCGAGTCAGGATCTCGGCGCTGGGCCCTGCTTCGACGATCTCGCCCTGATTCATCACGATGATGCGGTCGGCGCGGTCGCCGGCCAGCCCCAGATCGTGGGTGATCAGCAGCACCGAGGTGCCGCGCTCGCTCGTCAGGCTGGCCAGGTGATCGAGAATCACCCGCTGCACCGTCACGTCGAGCGCGCTGGTCGGCTCATCGGCGATCAGCAGCTGCGGGTCGGCTGCCAGCCCGATGCCGATCAGCGCGCGCTGGCGCATACCGCCCGAGAACTGGTGCGGGAACTGGTGCATGCGGCGTGCGGCGTCGGCGAGGCCGGCCTGCTGCAGCACCTCCACCGCTCGATCGCGCACCTCCTGCCGGCCCTGGGCCAGTCCGTTGGCGCGCACCGCCTCCTTGACCTGGAACCCGATCGACCAGACCGGGTTGAGGTTCGACATCGGGTCCTGAGGCACGTAGCCGATGTCCCGGCCGCGGATGTGCTCGAGCTCGGCCCGCTTCGCGGTCGTGAGCTCGCGCCCATCGAGGGTGATGCTTCCCTCGGTGACGTGCCCGGTGCCTGGCAGCAGGCCCACGATCGCCGAGGCCGTGGTGGACTTGCCCGACCCGGACTCCCCCACGATCGCCAGCGTCTCGCCGGCCATCATGTCGAAGCTCACGCCGTGCAGCACCTCGCGATTCTTCTTGCCGCTGCGGAACGCGACGCGCAGGTCGCGCACTCTGAGAAGTGGTTCGGTCATCGCTGAGCCCTCGCCTTCGGGTCGACGGCGTCGCGCAGCAGCTCACCGAGCGTGACGAACGCCAGCACGGTGAGGGTCAGGGCGAGCGACGGCCAGAACAGCGCCATCGGCGCCGTGCGGATGTTCGTCTGTGCCTGGCTGATGTCCAGACCCCACGACATGGTGCCGCTGCCCAGGCCCACGCCGAGGAACGACAGCGTCGCCTCGGCGACGATGGCGCCGGCGAGCGAGAGCGTCGCGACGACGATGACCGGAGCCATCGCGTTCGGCAGCACGTGCACCAGGAGCGTCTTGAACTTCGACATACCGATCGACTCGGCGCCCATGACGAAGTCCGCCTGCTTCACGCGCAGCACCTCGGCGCGCATGATGCGCGCCGTCGACGCCCAGGCGAAGCCGCCGATCGCGAACGCGAGCACGAGCTCGTTGCGCTGCGGCAGCACCGACATCACCACGATGCCCGCGATGATGTAGGGGATCGTGAAGAAGATGTCGCCGATGCGCGAGAGAACCGAGTCGAGCCAGCCGCCGTAGAACCCGGCGAGGGCCCCCATCACGATTCCCACGATGGTGCTGATCAGCGTCGCCAGCACGCCGACGATGAGCGAGGTGCGGGTGCCCCAGATGGTGCGCGCGTAGATGTCGCAGCCCTGGCGGGTGAATCCGAGCGGATGCCCGTCGGTGGGCCCCTTGTTGCTGTCCGCCAGCAGGCAGCCCGAGTTGGGCGCGACCTGCGTGAACAGAGTGGGCACCAGGGCGACGATGATCACCAGCAGCACGAAGGCCGCCGAGATCCAGAACAGCGGGCGGCGACGCAGGTCGCGCCACGAGTCCAGCCAGAGGTTGCTGGGCTTGGCGTCGATGCGCACGACGTCGACGGGAACCGACATGGTGTCGGCCGGTGCGACGTAGTGGCCGCGGTCGAGGTCAGGTCGTGACATAGCGGATCCTCGGGTCGAGCAGGCCGTAGATGAGATCCACGACGAGGTTGATGAGCACGTACACCACGACGAACACCGTGACGAACGACACGACCGTCGGGTTCTCGCCGCGGATGATCGCCTGATAGAGGGTGTTGCCGACACCCGGCACGTTGAAGATGCCCTCCGTGACCGTGGCGCCGACCATGAGCACGCCGAATACGGTGCCGAGGTCGGTGACCATGGGGATGAGGGAGTTGCGCAGCACGTGCACCGGGATGACGCGGCGTCGCGAGAGTCCCTTGCTGTACGCCGTGCGCACCCAGTCCTGACCGAGGGTCTCGATGGTGGAGGCGCGGGTCAGTCGCATGCTCGTCGCATAGACGCTGAACCCGAGCACCCAGGCCGGCAGCCAGAGATCCCCCCAGTCGTTGTTGGCTCCCACCGTCGGTCTGAACCAGCCGAGCTTGATCGCCAGGAAGTACTGCGCGAGGAACGAGAGCACGAAGATCGGCACGGCGATGAAGATCAGCGCGAGCACGAGCATCGAATTGTCGAACGCTCCGCCCTTGTTGAGCGCCGAGAACAGGCCGATGATGATCGAGAGCACGAATGCGATTCCGACGGCCATCACCGCGAGACGCAGCGTGACCGGGAACGTGCGGGCCAGAACGTCTGCGACCGGCTGGCCGGAGAAGCTCGTGCCGAAGTCGAGCCGGAAGATGCCGGCGATGTAGTAGCCGTACTGCACGAGGAACGGCTCATCGAGGTGGTACTCAGCGCGAAGCCGCTCGAGCAGAGCGGGGTTGGGCTGCTTGTCTCCGAACAGACCGGCGATCGGGTCGCCCGGCATGGCGAAGACCATGAAGTAGATCAGCAGGGTCGCTCCGAAGAACACCGGGATCGCCTGCAGGATCCGTTTGAGGATGTATACGGCCACCCTCGACCTCCCTTCGGGTGCGAGGCGCGGATCGCGCGCCTCGAGGGCAAAGAGAACGAGGCGGTGGTGTGTTCCACCACCGCCTCGTCGCGAAGGGTTACTCCGACTTCTTCTCGATCTCCGCGAAGAGCGGCACGGAGTTCCAGCCGAACTTCACATTGTCGACCTTCTCGCCGTAGCCGCCGACGACGTTCGAGTACCACAGGGGCACGACGGGCAGGTCCTTCAGGAGGACCTCCTGAGCCTGCTGGTACAGCTCGTTCGCCTTCTCCGGGTCGGTCTCCGAGACGCCCTCGGCGAGCAGCTTGTCGAACTCGGGGCTCGAGTAGTCGCCGTCGTTGGATCCGGCGTTGGTGGCGTACAGCGGTCCGAGGAAGTTGTACAGACCGGGGTAGTCGGCCTGCCATCCGGTGCGGAACGCGGTCTCGATGGTGCGGTCGGTGACCTTGCCGCGCAGCTCAGCGAACGTCGGGTACGGAGCACCCGAGGCGTCGATGCCGAGCGTGTTCTTGATCGAGTTCGTGGTCGCGTCGACCCAGGCCTGGTGGCCGCCGTCGGCGTTGTACGCGATCTGGAACGTGCCGCTCCACGGGCTGATCTTGTCAGCCTCGGCCCACAGCTCCTTGGCCTTCTCCTCGTTGTATTCGAGGACCTCCGAGCCCTCCAGGTCATCCGTCCAGCCGTCGATGACCGGAGAGGTGAAGTCGCTGGCCGGGGTGCGGGTTCCCTGGAAGATCACGTCGGTGATCTCCTTGCGGTTGATCGCCATCGAGATGGCCTGACGACGCAGGTTGCCCTCTTCGCCGCTGAAGTGCGCGAGGCGCTCCGGGATCGTGAACGACTGGAAGATGGCGGCGGGCTGGTTGACCGCGCGGTCACCCAGGTCCGACTCGTAGTTGCCGAAGGCGGAGTCCGGGATGGCGTCGAGCACGTCGAGCTGGTCGCCCAGCAGGTCGGCGTACGCGCTGTCCTGCGAGGCGTAGAAGACGATGTTCAGACCGCCGTTGGCTGCCTCGGTGGGGCCGTCGTAGTCGGGGTTCTTGACGAGGTTGATGCCCACGTCGTGCTGCCAGGCGCCCTCACCGTCGAGCATGTAGGGCCCGTTGCCGATGGGGTTCTCGCCGAATGCCTTCATGTCCTCGAACGCGACGTCCGGGAGCGGGTAGTAGGCCGAGTAGCCGAGGCGCTGCGCGAAGTCGGAGGCCGGCTTGTTGAGCTTGATGGTGAAGGTGTGGTCGTCGACCTGCTTCAGGCCGGTCAGCTCCGAGTCCTCCTCGTAGCTGAAGCCCTCGATGTCTTCGAAGAAGTAGCTCGAGAGCTGCTCGTTCGACGCCAGGGCGCCGTAGTTCCACGCCTTGATGAAGTTGTCGGCGGTCACCTCTTCGCCGTTGGTGAACTTCAGGCCCTTGCGGAGCTTCACCGTGAGGTTCTGCGGGTCGTCGACCGTGATCTCCTCGGCGACCTCGTTGAAGACCGCACCGTCGGCCGCGTAGCCGATCAGGCCGGCGAAGATCGCGTCGAGGATCTTGCCGCCACCGGTCTCGTTGGTGTTGGTCGGGATCAGCGGGTTCTGGGGCTCAGAGCCGTTGACCTTGATGATCGCGGACGCGTCGGCGCTCGAAGAGCCCTTGTCTGCGTCAGGGCTGTCGCCGCCGCTCGCGCAGCCGGAGAGTGCCAGGGCACCCGCCGTGAGCAGCGCGACGCCCGCGAGTGTGATCTTTTTGTGCTTCACAGTGTCCTCCTGTGGACCGGGACAAGCACGCGCTCGTCGTCGAACGCGCTCATCATCGATCCTAAGACCCGCCACTGATGTCGCCAGCACGCCCGCAGAACTGTTATCCAGCCTTAACCGAAATCACCCCTCGCCGCCGAGGCGCCGAGGGGTGATCGCGGATGCGGGTCGATTCAGGCGAACGCCTCGATCGGCGGGCATGCGCACACGAGGTTGCGGTCGCCGTAGGCCTGATCGATGCGCCGCACCGGCGGCCAGTACTTCGACGCGATCAGCGACGACACGGGGTACGCCGCCACCTCGCGCGAGTACGCGTGGCTCCACTCCCCTGCGATCAGCGACGCGGCGGTGTGCGGGGCGTTCACCAGCGGATTGTCATCCGCTGGCCAGGTGCCGGCCGCCACGGCATCCGCCTCGGCCTTGATCCGGATCATCGCCTCGATGAAGCGGTCGACCTCGGCGAGATCCTCCGACTCCGTCGGCTCCACCATCAGGGTGCCGGCGACGGGGAACGACATGGTCGGCGCGTGGAAGCCGTAGTCGATCAGGCGCTTCGCGACGTCGTCGACCGAGATCCCGGTCGCCTCCTTCAGCGGACGCAGGTCGAGGATGCACTCATGCGCGACCCGACCGTTCTCACCGGTGTACAGCACCGGGTAGTGCTCACGCAGACGCTGGGCGATGTAGTTCGCCGAGAGCACCGCGGCCGCGGTGGCGTCGCGCAGCCCCTCGGCGCCCATCATGCGCACGTACGCCCACGAGATCGGCAGCACGCCGGCCGAGCCGTACGGAGCGCCCGAGACGGGGCCGCCGTCGAACACGAAGCCGCCGGCGTGCTCGCTCTTCTGCGCCTGCGGATGCCCCGGCAGGTACGGCGCGAGGTGCGCCTTCGCCGCCACGGGGCCGATGCCCGGACCGCCGCCGCCGTGCGGGATGGCGAAGGTCTTGTGCAGGTTGAGGTGCGACACGTCGCCGCCCAGGTCGCCGAAGCGCGCGTAGCCGAGCAGCGCGTTGAGGTTGGCGCCGTCGACGTACACCTGACCGCCGGCGTCGTGCACGGCTGAGGTGATGTCGACCACCTGCTGCTCGTACACACCGTGCGTGGACGGGTAGGTGATCATCAGCGCCGACAGCGACTCGGCGTGCTGCGCGATCTTCGCGCGCAGGTCGTCGAGGTCGACGTTGCCGAGCGCGTCGGTGGCGACGACGACGACCTTCATGCCCGCGAGGACGGCGGAGGCCGCGTTGGTGCCGTGCGCGGAGCTCGGGATGAGGCAGACGTCGCGGTGGGTGTCGCCGTTCGCGAGGTGATAGCCCCGGATGGCGAGCAGGCCCGCCAGCTCTCCCTGCGAGCCGGCGTTGGGCTGCAGCGAGACCGCGTCGTAGCCGGTGACCTCGGCGAGCCAGGCCTCGAGCTGGTCGATCATGGCCAGCGAGCCCTCGACGTCTTCCGCCGGCGCGAACGGATGCAGCTGGGCGAACTCCGGCCAGGTGATCGCCACCATCTCGGTGGCCGCGTTGAGCTTCATCGTGCACGAGCCGAGCGGGATCATGCCGCGATCGAGCGCGTAGTCGCGATCGGCGAGCTGCTTGAGATAGCGCATCATCGCCGTCTCCGAGCGGTGCGCGTGGAAGACGGGGTGCGTGAGGTACTCGTCCTCGCGCAGCAGCGCCTCGGGCAGAGCGCCCGCGGAACCGGCTCCGAAGAAGCCGAAGACCCGCTCCTGCTTGCCGCCGAACAGCACCGCGACGCGGTGCAGGTCGGTGAACGAGGTGGTCTCGTCGATCGCGATGCCGACGGTGTCGGCATCCGTCAGCCGAAGCAGGATGCCCTCGGCGTGTGCTCTGGCGACCAGGTCAGCCGCACCGCCGGCGACGCGCACACTGAGCGTGTCGAAGAACGCATCGTGCACGACCTCGGCACCCGCCTCGACCAGCCAGTCGCGCAGCAGCACGGCCTTGCCCGCCACCTCGGCTGCGATCGCGCGCAGACCGTCCGGGCCGTGGTAGACGGCGTACATCGAGGCCATCACGGCCAGCAGCACCTGGGCGGTGCAGATGTTCGAGGTCGCCTTCTCGCGACGGATGTGCTGCTCGCGGGTCTGCAGCGACAGGCGGTAGGCGGGGTAGCCGACCGCGTCGACCGAGACGCCGACCAGCCGCCCGGGCAGCTGACGCTCGAGGCCGGCGCGCACCGCCATGTATCCCGCGTGCGGGCCGCCGAAGCCCATCGGCACGCCGAAGCGCTGGGTCGTGCCCACGCCCACGTCCGCGCCGAGCGAGCCGGGCGAGCGCAGCAGCGTGAGGGCCAGCAGGTCGGCCGCGGCCACCGCAATGCCGTTCGCCAGGTGCGCGGCGTCGATGACGGCGCTCGGGTCCCAGACGCGGCCCGAGGCGCCGGGGTACTGCACGAGCACGCCGAACAGCTCCTCGGGCAGCTGCTCGCCGCCGGCGAGATCGCGCTCGACGAGCTCGACACCCACGGCATCCGCGCGCGTGCGCAGCAGCGCCTTGGTCTGCGGAAGCGCGTCGGCGTCGACGACGAAGACGTTCGACTTGGACTTCGATGCGCGCCGCGCCAGCAGCATGCCCTCGGCCACGGCGGTCGACTCGTCGAGCATCGACGCGTTCGCGGTCGACAGGCCCGTGAGGTCGGAGACCATCGTCTGGAAGTTGATCAGCGCCTCGAGCCGGCCCTGCGAGATCTCGGGCTGGTACGGGGTGTATGCGGTGTACCAGGACGGGTTCTCGAGCACGTTGCGCTGGATGACCGACGGCGTGAGCGTGCCGTAGTACCCCAGGCCGATCATCGGACGGTTCACCGTGTTACGGCTCGCGAGAGCACGCAGCTCGGCCAGGGCATCCGCCTCGCTCGCGGCGGCGGGGATCACCGACTCGTCCGACGGGCCGGTGAAGATGGAGGCCGGCACGGCCTGGCGCATGAGCGCCTCGATCGGCCCCTCAGCCATCGGGTCTTCGGAGGCGTCGGCGGAGGCGGAGATTCCGAGCGCGGCGAGCATCTGCTCGCGCGCGTCGGCGGTGATGCCGATATGGCGGTCTGCGAATGAGGTCACTCTCACGCCTCCGTGTGAGCCACGTAGGCGTCGCGGTCGAGCAGCCCGTCGAGCGCACCGTCGGCGACCTCGACCTTGATGAGCCACGCGTCGCCGAACGGCGCGGAGTTCAGCAGCGCGGGGTCGTCGACGACCGCGTCGTTGATCTCGACGACCGTGCCTGTCACCGGGGCGTAGAGCTCGGAGACGGACTTGGTCGACTCGGCCTCGCCGAAGACGTCGCCGCGGCTGAGCTCGGCGCCCACCTCGGGCAGCTCGACGAAGACGATGTCACCGAGGGCGTCGGCGGCGAAGTCGGTGATGCCGATCGTCGCGGTGGTGCCCTCCAGGGCGACCCACTCGTGCTCTTCGCTGTACTTGAGGGTGCTGAGATCGGTCATTTCTTCCTCCGGTAGAAAGGCAGGGCGGTGCGGGTGGCGGGGATCTTCGTCCCCCGGACATCGAGGAACAGGTCGGCGCCCTTTTCGGCGTATTCGGGGTCGACGAAGGCCATCGCGATCGGGTGGCCGAGGGTGGGGCTGAGAGCCCCGCTGGTGATCTGGCCGACGGCGGTGCCGTCTTCGAGCACGACGGGATAGCCGGATCGGCCGGCGCGGCGACCTTCGGCGGTGAGGCCGATCAGGGTGCGCCCGGCCTGGGCTCCAGCGCCGGCGGCGCCTCCGGCGAGGGCCTCCTTGCCGACGAAGCGCTCCTTGTCCGCGACGACGACACGGCCGAGACCTGCCTGAGCGGGCACGGTCTCGCGGCTCAGCTCGTTGCCGTACAGCGGCATGCCCGCCTCGAGACGCAGCGTGTCGCGCGCGGCGAGGCCTGCGGGCACGAGACCGCGGTCGGCGCCGGCGGCGATCACGGCATCCCACAGCGCTTCGGCGTCTGCGGCGGCGACCAGCAGCTCGAAGCCGTCCTCGCCGGTGTAGCCGGTGCGTGCCAGGAGCAGCGGCTTGCCGCGGTAGACGGCGCTCGCCCAGGCATAGTACTTCTGCTCGTCCCATGGGACGCTTACCTCGTCGATGCCCTCCACTGCGGCGACGATGGCGACGGCCTTCGGGCCCTGCACGGCGATCAGGGCGTACTCGTCGGAGACGTCCTGCACCGCGACGTCGCTCTGCCCGACGCGTGCGGCGAGCGCCTCGGCCACGGCGTCGCGGTTGCCGGCGTTGGAGATGATGAGGAAGTCGTCGTCCGCCAGCCGGTAGACGATGACGTCGTCGATGATCCCGCCGTCGTCGGCGAGCAGCAGCGAGTACTTCGCCTTGCCGACGCTCATGGCCGACAGGCGGCCGGCGAGGGCGTAGTCGAGGTACTCGGCCGCCGCAGCACCGCGCACCGTGAACTCGGCCATGTGCGAGATGTCGAAGACGCCGGCGGCCTCGCGCACCGCGTGGTGCTCTGCGAGATCGGACGTGTAGCGGACGGGCATCTGCCAGCCGCCGAAGTCGGTGAAGGACGCACCGAGCGCCTCATGGCGCGCGCGGAGCGGGGTGTAGCGGGGTTCGGTCACGGAGTTCTCCCGGTCAGGATCGGGCAGGACGACGTCGTCGGCATCCTCGGAACTCCCCCTCTGTCATCGGGCCTGAGAGCTTCGCTCCAGTGGCGGGTTCGGAGAACCTGCCAGCGGGACTTTCACCGTCGGCGGATGCGTGAGCATCGCTTTTCAGAGCGGCCGGACCTGGGCGGTGGGGATACCTGAGAGATTGGCGGGGAGGCTTGCTCCTTCGGTGCCCGACCGTGATCATCGGGCTCTCCCGCACGGGTCATGCGGCCTGTGTTCGATTAGGCCTCCAGCATAGCGGGAAGCGCGCTCGCCACCAGGCGTGCGCCCGATCAGCGGGAGGAGCCGTCTTCGGGGCCGCCCTCGGCGCGCGGCTCGAGCAGCTGTCGCTCGACGGCGAGCATGATCGCCTCCTGCCGGGTCGCGGCGCCCAGCTTCCGGTAGATGCTGCGCAGCTGCGACTTCACAGTGTTCGGCGACACGTAGAGCTCGCGTGCGATCTCCGTGGCCGACCCGCTGTCCATCAGCGCCCGCAGCACGGTGCGCTCACGGGCCGTCAGCGTGGTCGTCGATGCGATATCGGGAAGCACCGACCGCGCGTGCATGCTCTGGAAGAGCTCGTCGTGCCCGGCCGCGCGCAACGCGGTCACGACGCGGTCGAAGTCCGCGCGAGGCAGAAAGGCCAGCGGCATCCGCATTCCGGTGCGGGCGAGCAGGGCGCCGAGGTAGTCGACCGCCGCGTCCGCGCGAGAAGACCTGCTGCGTCGCAGCAGCGTCGCGGTCTCGAGCGCGGACGCCTCTGCGGCCGTGCGCAACGGCAGCCGATCGGTAGACAGCTCTGCGAGCCGTCTCAGCGCTGCTGCCGGATGCCCGCGCATCAGCTCGATCCGCGCACGGGCGACCTCGCGAGTCGGACCTGGCGGGAAGTCGCTCTCGACGATCGCCGAGGCCACGCGCACGTTGCCCAGGCTCAGCTGCAGCATCGACCGTGCGGTCGCCACAGAGCTCGGCGGCACGGCTCGGCCGGTGTGCAGCTCGATCGAGCGGATCCGCGCCTCGAGCGAGGCCAGGCCCGCAGCGGCGTCGCCCTGCACCATGCGCGCCATCGCCGCCACGGTGCACACGGCGATCTGGTGCTCGAACGGCACCTCCATGTCGATGGCGTCCAGGCGGGCGAGGATGCCTGCGCTGTCGAAGTGCTCGAGCTCGATCATCGAGGCGGCCACCCACTGGTTGACAGCGCCTGCAGGGCTCACGGCATCCGTCATGGCTCGTGCCTGCTCGAGATAGCGCGTGGCCAGCGGGACGTCACCTTCGTACGCGAACGCGGCCGCACGGCCGGCGAGCTCTGTCGCGCCCGCAGGACCAGGGGTCGCCGGCGCCGCGGTCTGGCCGGCGGAGAACGCCTCGAGGGCGAGATCCACCTCACCGGCGTAGTGCAGGGAGACGCCGATGTGCGTGAACAGAGCCGCCAGCGGCAGCGTCTGCACCCACGCAGCGGCGACCATGGCGTGCTCCAGCGCCGCGTGGGCGACGCGGATCGCCTGCGCGTCGCTTCCGAGCCGCTGTCGTCGCGCGCTCTCCGCGTAGAGGATGAGCGCGCGATCGATCGCCGTGAGCTCGGTGTGCTCGTCCTGCGCGGCTGCGACGGCGCGGCCGATCCGCCGCATGCCCCGCTCGGGATCATCCCCGGTCTCGAGCCCGCAGAGCCCCGCGAGCATGTCCAGCAGAGGACGGCGGGCGAGCGCGGCATCCGCCATCCCGCGAAGGGCCGACGCTGCCGCCGAGCATTCTCCGATGAGCTCGAACCAGTGGCGGCGGGCGGCGTTCTCGACAGCGAGCTCGTCGCCGTCGGCGATCGCAGCGAGGAACGCGGATGACGGATCCGGCCGGTGAGCCGGCGCGGGAACGTGTCGATCCTCGGTCACCGCTCCACTTCCGTTCGATCGTGATCCGAGCGGGCCGTGGCCCGCGGTGGCAATGTAACCCATCCCGATCTGACGATGCTGTGCACGGCGCTGGAGGATTTCATACCGGCTTTCACCCCGCCGCGGTCGCCATGCAGAGGACGCCCGGCGGAGAATGAGTGCGGGCGACGCGCCTCGGCGATCCCCAGCGCCCGCACGGAGAAGCGCTGCAGCGCCTCCGTGCCATCTGTGCGCTCGTCCGAACGGATGGCTGCCGGTGAGCGTGAACGCTCCCGGATGCCGTGGTCCGGCGGATGGCTCCCCTCGCCATCCGCCGGACTCCCGTGGGTCGGCGCGGGGAGCGGACTCGCCGCCGTCTAGGCTCGTCGATGTGAGTGGCACGACGGGACGACGCGACGCGATCGGCGTCGCCGTGTCGACGGTGATCTTCTCACTGCGCACAGCCGACGACGGCGATCGCCTCATGCTGCCGCTCGTGCGCCGCACGAGAGAGCCGCATCTCGGGTCCTGGGCTCTGCCGGGCGGATGGCTGGATCCGGCGGAGGATCTGGATGCCGCGGCGTCGCGCACGCTCGCCGAGACGACGGCGCTGAAGCCCAGCTATCTGGAGCAGCTCTACACGTTCGGCGACGTCGACCGTGCACCCGCGCGCACGATCTCGATCGTCTACTGGGCTCTGCTGCGGTCCGACCTCGTCGACGCGCAGCGCTCGGGCGCCGGTGCGCCCGAGAACGTCGAGTGGTTCGACGTCGACGCGCTGCCCGAGCTGGCGTTCGACCACAATCGCATCGCCGACTACGCGCTGTGGCGGCTGCGCAACAAGGTCGGCTACAGCCGCATCGCGGCGGGACTGCTGCCCGACGAGTTCACGCTCACCGAGCTGCGCGAGGTGTACGAGGCGGTGCTCGGCCAGCGGCTCGACCCGTCGAACTTCCGCCGCCTGCTCGAGGGCTCGGACGAACTCGTGCCGACCGAGTCGTTCCGCACGGGCAAGCACCGTCCTGCCCGGCTGTACCGCTACGTCGCCCACGCCTGAGCCTCCCGGTCGCCGTCGTCGGCCGGGCTCCGATTGCAGTTCTGGTCGAATCGACCTAATCTGTTCGCGGACAGTAAATGTCATCGCGACCAGAAGGCGGTCCTCTCCGTGCCCACACTCCGCAGCCTCGACCCGTCGGTCGACCACGCCCTGCAGGCCATCGTCGCGGGCGCTTCTCTCGACCCCACCTGCACGACCGATCTCGCCGCCGGGCCGTGGGATTTCGACGCCCGTCCCGGCTACGGCCCCGGCTCATCGATGGGGGATGTCATCCCGGTCGGCGCCCCGCGCCAGGGTGAGCTGCCCGCCGCGTACCGCGAGGCGGACGAGGAGGAGCTCGACGCGCGCATCCGCGCGGCCAAGCGGTCCCTCGGCGATCGGGTCGTCGTGCTCGGGCACTTCTATCAGCGCGAGGAGGTGGTGCGGCACGCCGATTACGTGGGCGACTCCTTCCAGCTCGCGAACGCCTCCCTCGAGCATCCCGACGCCGAGGCGATCGTGTTCTGCGGCGTGCATTTCATGGCGGAGACCGCCGATCTGCTCTCCCGACCGGAGCAGTCGGTGATCCTGCCGAACCTCGCCGCGGGCTGCTCGATGGCGGACATGGCCGACATCGATCAGGTCGAGGACTGCTGGGAGCAGCTGGCCGAGGTGCTCGGCCCGCTCGACGAACCGGACGCTGATGGCCTGCTGCCCGTCATCCCCGTCACGTACATGAACTCCTCGGCCGCGATCAAGGGATTCGTCGGTCGTCACGGCGGCATCGTGTGCACCTCGTCGAACGCTCAGACCGTGCTCGAGTGGGCGTTCGCGCGCGGCCGGCGGGTGCTGTTCTTCCCCGATCAGCACCTCGGGCGCAACACCGCCAAGGCGATGGGTGTGCCGCTCGAGCAGATGCCGATGTGGAATCCGCGCCGCCCGCTGGGCGGCTCCAGCGCGACGGAGCTGCAGCAGGGGCGAGTGATCCTCTGGCACGGCTTCTGCTCGGTGCATCGCCGCTTCACCGTCGACCAGATCGAGAAGGCGCGCGCGGAGCACCCGAATGTGCGGGTCATCGTGCATCCGGAGTGCCCTGTCGAGGTCGTCGACGCCGCCGACGAGGCGGGCTCCACGGACTACATCCGCAAGGCGATCGCCGCCGCCGCGGAGCCCGCCGTCTTCGCGATCGGCACCGAGATCAACCTCGTCCGGCGTCTGGCCGCGCAGCATCCGCAGCATGAGATCTTCTGTCTCGACCCCGTCGTCTGCCCGTGCTCGACGATGTACCGCATCCATCCCGGGTACCTCGCGTGGGTGCTGGAGGAGCTCGTGGCCGGGCGCGTGCAGAACCGCATCCGGGTGACCGACGCCGTCGCGCGGCCGGCTCGGGTCGCGCTGGAGCGGATGCTGGCGGCGAAGCCGCGATGAACGTCATCGTCGTGGGCGGCGGCATCGCCGGGCTCACAGCCGCGCTGCGCGCCGACGCGCTCGGCCACCGCGTGACGCTGCTCGTGAAGGACGTCATCGGTGACAGCTGCACCGCCTGCGCGCAGGGCGGCGTGGCAGGAGCATACGGCCCGGGCGACTCCCCCGCACTGCACGCCCTCGACACCCTGCAGGCCGGCGACGGCCACGGTGACGCGCTCGCGATCACCGCGCTGGTCGACGGCGCCGCGGGCGCGATCGACGAGCTGATCGCTGCCGGAGTGGCCTTCGACCGCTCCGCGGACGGGCTGCTCGCGCGCGGCCTCGAGGCCGCGCACAGCCGGCCGAGGATCGCGCACGCCGGCGGTGACGCCACGGGCGCCGCGATCTCGGCGGCCCTGGCGCGCCGGGTGCGGGCGTCCTCGGTCGAGGTGCGCGAGGGGGTGTTCGTCGCAGACCTGCTCGTCGACAGCGGGCGGGTGCGCGGCATCCGGTCGCTCGACGGCGTCGAGACGCACGCCGACGGCGTGATCCTGGCGACCGGAGGCTCCGGCCAGCTGTACGCGCACACCACCAACCCTCCCGGCATCACCGGCGACGGGATCGCCCTCGCGCTGCGCGCGGGCGCTGCGGTCGCCGATCTAGAGTTCGTGCAGTTCCACCCGACCGTCCTCGGCGACGGCGCGCCGTTCCTCGTCTCCGAGGCGGTCCGCGGCGCGGGCGCCGTGCTGCGGGATGCCGGCGGGCACCGTTTCATGCTCGAAGAGCACCCGGATGCCGAGCTCGCCCCCCGCGACGTCGTGGCACGGGCCGTCGCACGTCGCGCCGCCGCGCAGTCGGCGCCGGTGGTGCTGGATGCCACGGCGCTCGGCGCCGAGATACTGGCCGAGCGCTTCCCCACGATCGACGCCGAGCTGCGGCGACGGGGAATCGAGTGGTCGCGGCAGCCCGTGCCGGTGACCCCCGCTGCGCACTACCTGATGGGCGGGGTGGTCACCGACGTCGACGGCCGGACGACGCTGCCCGGTCTGTGGGCTGTCGGCGAGACCGCACGCACCGGCGTGCACGGCGCGAACCGACTGGCGTCGAACTCCCTCCTGGAGGGCGCCGTCTTCGGCGCTCGCGCGGCCGAATCCCTGACCCACCACTCACTCCCGTATGAGTATGTGCCGCTCGCGACCCCTGCAGGCGACCCGAACTCATACGGGAGCGAGAAGCGGGTGGTCGTGGGCAACGGCGGGCAGGACGGGTGCGTCTTCGAGCGGACGGCGCTGCAGCGGCTGATGTGGGAGCATGTCGGACTGATGCGCACCGAGGAGGGCCTGCGTGACGCCGTCGCGCGCCTGCACGCGTGGTCGCCGCCGCCGGCGACGTCGCGCACAGCGCAGGAGGACGCGAACCTGCTCACCGTGGCGCGCGCCGTGGCATCCGCCTCCCTCGCCCGCACCCGCTCGCTCGGCGCCCACTTCGTCGTCTCCCCCGCCCTGATCGGAGCCGCATGATCACCCCGGCAACCCTGCGTCGCACCGTGTCGGCCGCTCTGGAGGAGGATGCCCCGTGGGGCGACCTCACCAGCACCGCCCTGCTCCCCGCCTCCGCCCGCGCGACGGCGGATCTCGTCGCCCGCGAGCCCGGCGTCTTCAGCGGCGGCGAGGTGTTCTCGGCAGCCTTCGCGCTCACCGACGCGGACGCGGTTGTCGACCTCCATGTCGCCGACGGCGACCGCTTCGCTGCGGGTGATGTGCTCGCCTCGGTGAGCGGCGCCGCACGCGCCCTGCTGACCGCTGAGCGGGTCGCCCTGAACTTCACGCAGCGGATGAGCGGCATCGCGACGCTCACGGCGGCCTACGTCGACGCGGTTGACGGCACCGGGGCGCGCATCGCCGACACCCGCAAGACGACGCCCGGACTGCGCGAGTTCGAACGCCACGCGGTCGTCTCGGGCGGCGGCAGCAATCACCGGCGCTCGCTGTCGGATGCCGTGATGGCGAAGGACAACCACCTCGCGGTGCTCCGTCAGAGCGGGCAGGATCTCGCCACGGCGCTGCGCGGGGCGCTCGGCCGCCTGCCGCACACGACGCACGTCGTGGTGGAGGTCGACCGCCTCGATCAGATCCCGGCTGTGCTCGAGGGCGGCGCGCACACCGTGCTGCTCGACAACTTCAGTCTCGACGATCTTCGGGCAGGCGTCGCCCTGATCGCCGGGCGGGCGACCGCGGAGGCGTCGGGCGGCGTGACCCTCGACACGGTGCGGCGCATCGCCGAGACGGGCGTGCAGGTGATCTCGGTCGGCGCACTGACCCATTCCGCGCGAGCGCTGGATCTCGGGCTCGATCTGCGGGTCGGGTGACATGCTCTACCTGGACCACGCCGCCACGTCACCGGTGCGACCGGAGGTGCTCGAGGCGATGCAGCCGTATCTCACCGGCGCGTACGGCAACCCGTCGAGCCACCACACGGTGGGCGAGGCGGCGGCGGGGGCTCTGGAGTGGGCGCGCGGGCGGGTCGCCGCGGCGCTGGGCAGACGAGCGAGCGAGGTCGTCTTCACCTCCGGCGGCACCGAGGCGAACAATCTCGCCGTGAAAGGCGTCGTGCTGGGCGCGGCTCACGAGCCGCCCGCGCGACGGCGACTGATCACCACCCCGATAGAGCACGCGTCGATCCTGCAGTCGGCCGAGTATCTGCGCCGGCTGCACGATGTCGAGGTGACGCTGCTGCCCGTCGACGAGCACGGAGTCGTGGCGGTCGACGATCTGCGATCGGCGCTCGATGAGGGCGAGACGACGCTGGTGAGCCTCGGCCATGCGAACAACGAGATCGGCACGGTGCAGGACGCCGCCGCGCTGATCGCCGCAGCGCACGAGCACGGCGTGCCCGTGCACCTCGACGCGGTGCAGACGGCCGGGTGGCTCGATCTGCGCGAGCTCGACGCCGACTGCATCTCGATCGCAGGCCACAAGCTCGGCACCCCGAAGGGCATCGGCGCCGTCGCAGTGCGCTCCCGTGTGCCCCTGGAGCCGCTGCTGCACGGCGGGGGTCAGGAGCGAGGGCGGCGCAGCGGAACAGAGAACGTCGCCGGAGCGGTGGCGCTGGCGACCGCCCTCGACCTCGCCGAGGCCGAACGGGTGCGCAGCACCGAGACGGTGGCCGCGCAGACCACGGAGTTCATCGCCGCGGTTCGCTCTGCCGTGCCGCAGGCCGCGCTGACCGGCTCAGTACGACACCGTCTGCCGAATCTCGCGAGCTTCACCTTCGCCGGCACCAGCGGCGAAGCCGTGCTTCTGGAGCTCGAGCGTCGCGGTGTCGTCTCATCCAGCGGGTCGGCCTGCGCCGCAGGCAGCGACGAACCCTCCCCTGTTCTTCTGGCGATCGGCATCCCGGCGGCCGTCGCCCAGACCTCTGTGCGCTTCACCTTCCCCCGCGCGCCTCTGCCGGCAGGTTCCGGGCAGCACCTCGCAGAGCTGGTCGCGGCCGCTGTCGCCGCCGTCTCCTCCTGATCAGTCACACGAGTGCGCCGCGTCCCACCAGTCGAGCACGCGGGTGCCGATCAGCGTGAGCCCCTTCGACGGATGCCCCGGCAGCCCGTTCACGCTCACCCACACCGCTCCGCCGTGAGCCTCGCCCTGCAGCCAGGTGCCGTCTCGCTGTCTCGCGGCGCGCACCACCTCCACCGCCTCGGCCATCCGCGGATCGGGGCGGGTGCCGTCGTGCAGCGTCACCTGCCGGAAGTGATCGAGAGCCGCGAGCGCGCTGTACTGCCAGCGGTTCGGCGAGATGAAGTCCGTGACGAACGGCCCGACCCTCTCACCGGTCGAGAGCCGACGCATCAGCCCCCGTTCGAGCAGATACTCCTCCCCGCCGCGGCGGGCGTCATCGAGACGCGCGTCGCCGGTGATCCGCTGGTATGCGAGGATCTCGACGACCGCATTGAGCGTGGAGTGGAAAGACGAGCGCTCTGATCGCCCCTCTTCGGCCTCGCAGTTCCAGCCGCCGTCGGCGAGCCGATGCGCGGGGAACCAGCCGGCGAGTGCGGACACGTCCGCCCCGAGCCAGGCGCCGGTGGCGAGCGTGAACGCGTTGATGCACACGTCGATCTCGCCGCCCCAGTAGGGCAGATCGTCGTACTCCCACTGGCTGTTGGTCGCCAGCTTCTCGGCCGTGCCGGTCAGCGCCGAGGAGTCCAGGCCGAACTCCCGGAGATCCTTCAGTGCCCAGGTCGTGGCGATCCAGGGCTGGGCGTCCGGATCCCGCTCGATGATGCCGAGACCGGTGAGGTCGCGATCCCGCGCGGGGAAGTATGCTCCGCCCGCCCACTGTCCGTCGGGATCCTGTCTGGCGAGCACCGCCGCGCCGTAGCCCTCCGTCGCGATCCGCGCCCGGGTCGCCTGCCACACCTGCTCCGGCTCCCCGATAAGGTCGCGCTCGACCTGCCAGCGCAACGAGGGGTCGGAGTCCCGCAGCCAGTCGATCGTGTCCTTCGCCAGCGAAGTCATGCATCGCAGGTTACGCCCCGGCAGGCGTCGTGGCATCCGCCGGACCGTAGACTCGGCCTGTGAACCCGCTCGTGACGATCATCGTGCCCGGCCGCGACATCGCCACCTTCGCCCCGGCCGCCATCGCGTCGCTGCAGGGGCAGACCGAGAGCCGCTGGCGCGCGCTGCTGATCGACGACGGCTCGCACGACGACACGGGCGCCGTGTTCGCCGATGCGGCCGCCCGCGACCCGCGCTTCGAGGTGCTTCGTCACGATGAGGCGCGCGGGCTGGGCGCGGCGCGCAACATCGCCCTCGACCGCGTCGACACGCCCTTCGTCGGATTCCTCGACGCCGACGACGAGCTCACTCCGGGCGCGGTCGCGACCTGGCTGGCGACCCTCGACGAGTCAGGCAGCGACTTCGTGGCGGCCGCCTACGTGCGCTCCCGGCTCGTCGACGGCGCCTATCGCGCGGGCCGCGTGCAGCCGTGGGTCGCCGCGGCCACCTCACCCCGACGCCTCGGCGTCACCCTAGCCGAGCATCCCGAGGCCTCGGCGAACATCGTCGCGTGGTCGAAGCTCAGCCGCACGTCCATCTGGGAGAGCCTGCGGTTCCCCGAGAACGTCGCCTACGAGGACCAGGTCGTCGCGCAGCGGATGTACACCGAGGCGCGCGCCTTCGACGTCATCCCCGATGTCGCCGTGCTCTGGCGCGTGCGCGCCGACGGCACCTCGATCACACAGGGCAAGGCGCAGCTGCCCGTGCTGCACGACTACCTCGCAGCGCTCCTCGGCGGCATCGACGTTCTCGTCGCCGCGCATCAGCACGACGCCGTCCGCGCTCGCATCGCACTCATCCGCGCAATGGACCTCCCCTCGCTGCACGCGATAGCCGCCGAGCATCCGGACCCGGCCTATGCCGCCGCTCTCGACGCGTTCGAGGCGACGCTGCGAGCCCTGCCCGGGTACGGCGACGCGACACCCGTCCCGACGATGATGGAGGCGCTGGCATGGTGAACCTCGACGACCTCTTCTCTCTGAACGGCCTCACCGCGGTCGTCACCGGCGGATCGTCCGGCATCGGCCGGGCGATCGCGACCGCTCTCGCCGGCGCGGGCGCGTCGGTCGCGGTCGTGGCACGAGGCGGGGAGCGCATCGATGCGGCCGTGCGCGAGATTTCCGAATCCGGAGGGCGCGCTGCCGGAATCGTCGGCGACCTCAGCACCCGCGAGGGCATCCTCGCCGCCGCGGATGCTGCCGCGGAGCCCTTCGGCGAGCCGGACATCCTCGTGAACTCGGCGGGCATCAACCTGCGTCCCCCGATGAACGACATCGAGATGGACGTCTGGGATGCCACGATGACGGTCAATCTCGAGGCGCCCTTCCTGCTGAGTCGTCGCTACACCCCGGGCATGCTCGAGCGCGGATTCGGCCGGCTGATCCACATCAGCTCCCAGCAGGCCCACCGCGCCTTCGTGACCAGCGGGGTCTATGGCGTCTCGAAGGGCGGGCTCGAGTCGCTCACCCGGTCCCAGGCCGAGGCGTGGTCGTCTCAGGGGGTCACGGCGAACACTCTGGTGCCCGGCTTCGTGCTCACTCCGCTGAACTCACGCTTGCAGGAGGACCCGGAGAAGGTGCAGCAGCTGGCCGCGCGCACCATGGTCGGCCGCAACGGTGTGCCGGACGACTTCGCAGGCATCGCGGTGTTCCTCGCCGGACGCTCGTCGGGATACATCACCGGGCAGTCGCTGTTCGTCGACGGCGGCCTCTCGGTGCACTGACCCGCATCAGCGACGGCTCTCAGCGCTGCCCTTCTTCGACGGCCCGCGCCGATGCCATCTGCTGCGCCGCGAGCGTCGAGTACAGCCCGCCGCTCGCGAGCAGCTGCGCATGTGTTCCGGACTCGACGATGCGGCCGGCCTCCACGACGTGGATCATGTCGGCGTCGATGACGGTCGACAGCCGGTGCGCGATCGACAGCGTCGTGCGTCCCCGCGCCGCGGCATCCAGCGCCTCCTGTACGACCCGCTCGGAAACAGTGTCGAGCGCCGACGTCGCCTCGTCGAGCAGCAGCACCGGCGGATCCTTCAGCAGCACGCGGGCGATCGCGATGCGCTGCTTCTCTCCGCCTGACAGTCGGTATCCGCGCTCCCCCACCACGGTGTCGTAGCCCTGGTCGAAGGAGGCGATCACGTGGTGGATGTTCGCCGCGCGGCAGGCGTTCTCGAGCTCCTCGTCCGTGGCATCCGGCTTCGCATACCGCAGGTTCTCGCGGATCGTGGCGTGGAACAGATACGTCTCCTGCGAGACGATCCCGATCCGGTCGATGATCGACTCCTGGGTGAGCGACCTGACGTCGGCTCCGGAGAACTCGACCGTGCCGCTCGATGCCTCGTACAGACGCGGCGCGAGGTAGAGGATCGTCGTCTTGCCGGCACCAGACGGCCCGACGAATGCGACGTGAGTGCCGGGTTCGGCCACGAACGAGACGCCGTCCAGCGTCGGCCGCGCATCGGCCGAGGCATCCGGATAGCGGAAGACGACGTTCTCGAACGCGATGCGTCCGCGCGGCCCCGGCGCATCACCCGCGTCGATCGCGTCGGGCGCGTCCTGGATCTGGGGCACCATGTCGAGGTACTCGAAGATGCGGGCGAACAGCGCCGCCGACGTCTGCAGGTCGAGCGCCACCCGCATCAGCCCCATCAGCGGCATGAGCAGACGGGCCTGCACAGTCGTGAACGCGACGATCGCGCCGGCGGTGATCTCGGGGGCGCCCCCGGTGAGGAAGAACCCGGCCACGAGGTAGATGACCGCGGGCACACTGGCCATGATCACCTGCACCACAGCGAAGAATCCCTGGCCGCTCATCGCCCGTCGCACCTGCAGACGCACCTGGTTGCGGTTCTCGGCCTGGTAGCGCACCGATTCAGTGCGCTGTCGGTTGAACGACTTCGACAGCAGGATGCCAGAGACGCTCAGGGTCTCCTGCGTGATGCTGCTCAGCTCGGACAGCGACTCCTGGGTCTCTCCGGCGATGCGCGCCCGCACCTGACCGACGCGACGCTGCACGAGCACCAGGATCGGCATGAGGATCACGGCGATGAGGGTGAGGCGCCAGTCGATGAGGATCATCGCCACGAGCGACGCGATGACGGTGACGGTGTTGCCGAGCACGCTGGTGACGGTGTTGGTCAGCACGCCCGACACGCCGCCGACGTCGTTCTGCAGGCGGGACTGGATGACTCCCGTCTTGGTGCGGGTGAAGAAACCGAGCTCCATCGCCTGCAGATGCTCGAACAGCCGCATGCGCAGGTCGCCGGTCACCTCGTTGCCGACGGTGGACGTGAGCCAGGTCTGCACGACGCCGAGCACGGCGGAGAGCAGGAACAGTCCGATCGTGATGCTCACCAGCGCGGTGAGCAGCGGGATGCGCGGGCCGCCGCCCTCGAGCGGGAACAGCGCGTCGTCGAAGATGCGCTGCACGAGCAGCGGTGGGATCACGGCGAGGCCGGCGCCGACGATCACGAGCGCGGCGGTGAGCACGAGCTTTCCGCGATAGGGGGTGAACAGCGCGACCACACGGCGACCGAGACCGGGCACCTTCGGCGCGGACGCGTTCATGCGTCGCTGCGCCGCCTCATCGACGCCGCGGAAGACTGCGCCGCGTCCTCCCCCGACACCCATGCTCATCCCCTCAGGCTAGTGCGCCGAAGAAGGGGGAATACCGTTCTGCCTCGAGGGGTTAGGATGGACGGCTGTTCTCTCCGACCGGCCCGCCGTCCGGCCGAGTCCACGCTTTTCGCGCCTCACGCCCCCATCGTCTCGAGGAGACCCATGTCTGCCGTCCACACCGGGTCGACTCCCGTCGCACCTCCCGCCGCCGGCATCATCCCTCCGAAGGACATGGCCGTCATCTGGGTGCTGCTCACCGCGGCCTTCGTCGCGATCCTGAACGAGACGACGATGGGCATGGCGATCCCGCATCTGATCGTCGACCTCGGTATCACCCCGATCGCTGCGCAGTGGGTGACGAGCGCGTTCATGCTCACGATGGCCGTCGTCATCCCGATCACCGGCTTCCTGCTGCGCCGGTTCACGACGCGCCAGATGTTCCTCGGCGCCATCGCGCTGTTCTCGGCGGGAACGCTGCTCGCCGCGCTCGCCCCGGGCTTCGAGGCGCTGCTCACCGCTCGCGTGGTGCAGGCGACGGGCACCGCGGTGATGATGCCGCTGCTGATGACCACGATCATGAACCTGGTGCCGGCGTCGTCGCGCGGGCGCATGATGGGCCGCGTCAGCATCGTGATGTCGCTCGCTCCGGCGATCGGCCCGACGATGTCCGGGTTCCTGCTCGATCACTTCGGCTGGCGCGCGATCTTCGTCGTCGTGCTGCCGATCGCACTGATCGCGATGTTCATCGGATGGCGCTGGCTGACGAACGTCGGCGAGACTATGCGCGCGCCCATCGACCTGGTGTCGGTGGTGCTCTCGGCATTCGGCTTCGGCGGTCTCGTGTTCGGACTGAGCCAGATCGGCGGACTGGGCAAGGGCGCGAGCTGGGCGCCGATGGCGATCGCGCTCGCGGTCGGCCTGGTCGGACTCGCGCTGTTCCTCTGGCGTCAAGTGCGCCTGCAGCGCGACGACGATGCGCTTCTCGACCTCCGCGTGTTCGCGTCGAAGGACTTCTCGCTGTCGATGATCCAGATGTTCCTGCTGTCGCTGGCGTTCTTCGGCAGCATCACCGTCATTCCGCTGTTCCTTCAGGATGCCCTGCAGCTGAAGGCGCTCGACGCGGGACTGGTCGTGCTGCCGGGCGCTCTCGCGATGGGCCTGCTCGGCCCGCTGATCGGCCGCATCTACGACAGCCACGGCACGCGCATCCTGCTGATCCCCGGGTCGATCCTCGCCGCGTCGATGCTGTGGCTGTTCACCACGCTGAGCGTCGACAGCTCCATCTGGCTCGTGCTCGTCGCGCAGACGCTGCTCTCGGTGGGGCTCGCCCTCTCGTTCACGCCGCTGTTCACCGCGTCGCTCGCATCGCTGAAGCCGAAGTTCTACTCGTACGGCAGCGCCGTGATCGGCACGATCCAGCAGGTTGCGGGCGCCGCCGGGATCGCCGTCATGGTGGCCGTCTTCACCGCGGTCGCGAACGCCGGCGGCGGCACCGAGGTCCCCGAGGCCGTCGCGGCGGGAACCCGCACGTCGGTCACGATCGGCGCGGTCATCGCGACCGTGACGATCGTCGGCGCGTTCCTCATCCGCAAGCCGGAGGACGACGGCGCGGACGCGCCGGTGCACGGCGGTCACTGACGCCCTTCCGCCGGGGCGCGAGGCGGAGTACCGTCCGCTTCATGATCATCACCACCCCGGCACCAGACGCCGACGACGGGGCCGCGGCGATGTACGAGGAAGACCTCGACGCCGACGGCTTCGTGCACTCCTACACCGCGGCGATGGCGGTGAACCCCGCGGCCCACGAGGCCTTCGTCGCGATGGTCCGGGCAGTGGTTCCGTCGATCGGCGCACGGATCTACGAGGCCGCGACGCTCGGCGCCGCCCGTGCTGTCGGCTCGTCGCACTGCCTGATCGCGCACGGTCGCAAGTCGATGACGGCCGGCGTCGTCGACGAGGCGGGGCTGCGCGCGTTCGCCGCGGATGACGATTCCGCCTTCACCGATGCGGAGCGGGCGGTCATCCGGTTTGCGGAGCGCCTGTCGACGTCGCCGCGGGAGATGACGGATGCCGATTCCGCGGCGCTTCGCGAGCACGGCTTCACCGATCGACAGATCGTCGACATCACCCTCGCCGCCGGGCTGCGCAACCATTTCAGCAGGTCTCTGCTGGCCCTCGCCGTGCCGCTCGACGATGATCCCCTGATCGCGCCGGAGCTGGCTGCGGCGCTGCGGCACCGGGCCGAGCACGGCCGCGCGGGGGCGGCTCAGTCGGCGACGGGCCCGGGCGTCCCGGCATCGGCGTCTTCCGCGCCCGCGGGCTCGGAGGCCGCGCCCGCGGGCTCGGAAGCTGCGGGAAGGACGCAGTAGCCGTCCGTGCACACTCCTGCGGCGTCGCCGCCGAGCAGGGTCAGTGCCGCCGGCGCAGGGGTGAGGTGCGAGCGAGTCTCGGAAGCCCGGTTCTCTGGCATCCCTCGATCGTACGCCCGTCACGACATCGGGGCGCCGTGCCGAATCGCGGCGGCGCCCGCAAGCCCCTGCCGTCGCCGAGGCACGAGCCGGTAACGTCCGATGTCATGAACGACAGGCATCCCGATGCGCAGAACGACGGGCGCGACGAGACGGCTGCAGAGCGCGCCGACCGCAACTGGGAAGAGCTCATGCAGGAGCTTCGCGTCATGCAGACCGGCACGCAGATCCTCACCGGCTTCCTGCTCGCCGTGGCCTTCCAGCCGCTGTTCCGCGATCTGAGCGATCTGCAGCGCGTCCTCTACATCGTGCTCGTGCTGCTCGCCGCCACCGCGACCATCCTCGCGCTGACCCCGGTCGGCATGCACCGTGTGCTGTTCGCGAAGGGCCGCAAAGCCGAACTCGTGCACGTCGCGCACCGCATCGTGAAGGCCAACATGGTCGTCATCGCCGCGCTGACGGTCGGTGTCACGGTGCTGATCATCGACTTCACCTTCAACCACGTCTTCGCCTACATCGCCGGCGGCATCGGCCTGGTCGTCATCCTGGTGCTCTGGGTCGGGCTCCCGCTGCTGCTGAGAAGGGAACGCTGACCCCCCGCGCTGTGAGGTGCGGGAGCACTCGGTGTGAAACCCCTCAGAGTGACCCCGCTCAGCTTGAACCCGGCGCCGAGGTGCGGAATCGTGGCACGGACATCGCGCCGGACGGTGCGGTGTCCGCAACCGGAAGGAGAGCCGATGCTCACCCTGACCGAGAACGCAAACACGATCGCGGCGACCATCGTCGCCCAGCAGAGCACGACGCCGGATGCCGGACTCCGCATCCACTCGTCGGGCACCGCGACCGAACCCCGCTTCGCGGTGACGGTCGCCCCCACGCCCGAACCGGGCGACTCGATCATCGGCGATGAGGACATCCGCGTGTTCCTCGAGAAGGCCGCCGCCGACGCCCTCGACGACAAGGTGCTCGACGCCTCTGTCGACGAGCAGGGCGCGGTGTCGTTCAGTCTTCTGCCGCAGCCGGCCTGAGCGCCGCACGCAGCGAGGGCCGTCACCCGTTCGGGTGACGGCTCTCGTCGCATGTCGAGGTCACGACGCGGGAGTGCGGTTCTCCGCGCTGACCATCCACGCGAACTGCTCGAGCTTCTCGATGATCGCGTGCAGGATGTCGGCCGAGGTGGGATCCTCGTCATCCACCTGGTCGTGCACGCGCCGCATGGTGGCCACCGTCGCCTCCAGGCGCACCGTGATCAGGTCGATCGTCTCGGTGGTCGAGACCTCGCCCATCGGGAACTCCGGCAGAGTGGTCGCCTTGGCGACGGTCGCGCTGCGTCCGTCCGGGGCGGCGTGCAGCGCGCGCATGCGCTCCGCCACCGTGTCGCCGAACCCGCGTGCCGCCTCGATGATCTCGTCGAGCTGCAGGTGGGTGTCGCGGAAGTTGCGACCGACCACGTTCCAGTGCGCCTGCTTGCCCTGCACCGACAGCTCGATGAGGTCGACCAGCACGGCCTGAAGGTCGCGCACCAGTTCGGGGGAAGCCTGGAATCCCTTCTCGGCGTTCTCCAGCGGCGTGGTCTCGGCGGCATCCTTCGTCTTCGCCGAGTCCTTCGTCTTGGTGCCGGCGTTCTTCGACTTCTGGGTCGCGGTGCTCTTGGCTGCCATGAATACCACCTCTGTCTTCTGCGCGGCGCTCGCGCGGCGCGCGGTCGGTTGTGTGTTCGACGCGACGCTAGCACCCGACGTCGGACGCGCTGAGGGGGTTGATTTCGTCGCGCGGCTGGTCCATCCGTCGTCGGCACCATGCCTTCGTCCGCATACCGACTGCCGTAGCGTGGACGGATGCTTCGACGCCTGATCGCGCGGGTCTTCTGGCTCTGCAGCCGCTGGACTCTGCGCTCCCGCCCCGCGCCGGCCACACCGACCGTGCTGATCGGCGCGCCGCACACCTCCAACTGGGATTTCGTGCTCATGCTCGCGATCTCGTGGCGCCTGGGGATCGATGTGCGCTGGCTCGGCAAGAAGAGCCTCTTCCACGGCTGGCGCGGTCCGCTCATGCGCGCACTCGGCGGCATCCCCGTCGATCGCGACGACCCCGGCCGGGTGGTCGGCGACGTGGTCGATATGGTGCGACGCGGCGCGGTGTTCGGCCTCGTCGTGACGCCGGACGGCACTCGCCGGGGCCACACGCACTGGAAGTCCGGGTTCTACCGGATCGCGCGCGAGACCGGGATGCCCGTGACCCTCGGCTATGTCGACCGCAACACCATGACATCCGGCCTTGGTCCGACCATCGAGCTCACCGGCGACGTCGCCGCGGATATGAACCGCATCCGGGCCTTCTACGCCGACAAGGCGGGTCTGCGCCCCGAGCATCGTGTCGAGCCGCGCCTGCGCGAAGAGGGATGATGGGGTCATGGCCTCACTCGATGTGCAGTACGCCCGGATCTCGACCGACGACGCCGGAGAGGTGCTGACCCTGCAGCGCGCAGCCTTCGTCTCGGAGGCGCAGATCTACGGCAGCGTCGACATGCCTCCACTGACCCAGACGCTCGAGGCGGTGCAGGCCGAACTCGCCGACTGCTACGGCTGGACGGCTCGCGTCGACGGCCGGCTCGTCGGTGCGCTGCGCGGTCGGGTGGACGGCGACCTGCTTCTCGTGGGCAGGATCGCCATCGCCCCCGATATGCAGGGCGAGGGCATCGGACGCGGCCTGCTCGACGCCGCCGAGCGCGGCAGCGGCGCCGCGCAGGCGGAGCTGTTCACCGGCAGCCTCAGCGAGGCGAACATCCGTCTGTACCAGAACTGCGGCTATCGGATCAGCGAGCGGGTGCCGCAGGACGACGGCGCCGAGCAGATCTTCATGCGGAAGGATCTGCTCGGCTGAGCCACGCCGACGGCCGCGACGCCCATAGCGTCCGGCCGGCGTGGTGCAGCATCGCCACGAAGACCGCTGTCCAGACGATCACGGCGATCACCAGCACGACGCGTCCCACTGCTCCGGCTGCAGGCAACCGGTCGGCGCGAGCGAGCGATTCGGACGCGACGGCGAACATCCCTATGGGGAACACCATCGACCACAGCGTCGGCATGTAGCGCAGCGGAACGCGGTGCACGCCGTGCCGCCACACCCCCGCGCCGATCAGCAGCGGGATCAGCCAGAGGCAGAAGACCCAGAAGATCACGACTGTCGCGGCGATCAGCGGGCGCACGGCGTCGACGATCGGCGTCGTGGGCATACCGACGATGCTCGCACCGGCGACCACGGCGATCGCGAGGGCGCCCATCGCCACCCAGTAAGCCGGATCGAACTGCTGCGGGGTCACGCCGTAGTGCACGACGCGCAGCAGCACGAGCATCGCGACCGCCGCGTACAGCACCACCCCGACAGACCACGCGAGCACGGCGAGCACGCCCACCCAGGTGGCCATCTCACTGCCGGCGGGCGGGTGCAGCTGCGTCATGCTGATCGCGAGCGACTGGCTGGCGACCGCCCAGATGAACCAGGTTCCGTTGGCGCGCGCCAGGATGGGCCTGCCGTCGCGAGTCATCAGCACCTGCCACGGCAGCAGGTAGCCGAAGACCACCCAGATGACTCCGGCGAGCACGAACAGCGGGACGGCGAGAGCCGACAGCTCCTCCCGCGCGAAGCGGACGCCGAGCACGCCGGAGGCCGCCACGACGGTGAAGAAGGCGAACGCCTTCTCGGGGTCGCGCAGGTCTGCGACGACGTTCGCCCCGAACGCGATCGCGCGCCAGACGTACAGGGTCCAGAGCGCGAGGTACAGCGTCGCCGCGAGCCACATCAGCACGACGGAGGCCGCATGGAAGCCCAGGTCGTGCAGCCCGATCGAGACGATCCCGGTGCCCATCACGGCGGCGAAGTACCCGGGCGCCAGTTCGGCGATCGCGGTGCGCACCGGGTTCATCGTCGACTCTTCGGCCGGGGTGTCAGTCCCAGTCGAGGTACTCCTCGATCACGACGGCGGTCTCGATCGGGTGCGTCGCGACGAAGTAGTGGTCGGCTTCGGAGATGCGGGTGATGGTCGCCCGCTCGGGAGCCGTGGCCTGCAGCGCCTCGGCGTTCGCGGCGGGTGTGACGTCATCGTTCTCCGCCTGGATGATCAGCACCGGGATGCCCGGGGCGAGCGGGATCTGCTCATCTTCGACGCCCAGCATGAGCAGCCCGTTGACGCGCTCGGGGTGATCGATCGCGAAGGTGCGCGCGATGGTGCTGCCGCGACCATGGCCGCCGATCCAGGTGTCTTCGATGCCGAGACCCTCGATCACGGCCGCCGCGTCGGCGGCGCGCTCCGCTGCGGTGATGCCCTCGGCGGCTGCGCGGGAGCCGATGCGCACGACGCGGAATCCGGCCTCTTCGGCGAGGTAGTGCGAGACGACGCCGAGACCGTCGGCCTCGAGGCTGCGGTCGGTGACCAGCACGAGCGTGACGGGGCCCTCACCCTCGTCGACGAAGGGGACGGCGCGGCCTTCGGGCTCGAAGGTGCTGGGCTGGGTCACGATGTGTGCTCGCTTCCGGTCGGTCAGTCGGTGGCGCGTCGATGGCCTCTCCCAGCGTACCGGGCGACGTGGCGGTCGATCATGCCGCACGCATCGGGCACCATGGGTGCATGCCCCTTGCCACGCCGCCTGCGACTCCCTTCCCGCTCTTCGACGAGTGGTTCGCCGAGGCGCGCAGCGCCGAAGCATCCGACCGTCCGTTCTCTGCCACGGCGATGACGCTCTCCACTGTCGCCAAGGTCGGGGATCAGTGGCGGCCGCGTTCCCGCGTCGTGCTGCTGAAGGACTGGTCCGAGCGGGGGTTCGTGTTCTTCACCCACATCGACTCGGACAAGGGGCGTGAGCTCGCCGCATTCCCGCAGGCGTCGCTGGTGTTCCACTGGCCCGAGCTCGAGCGGCAGGTCCGAGTGGAGGGAGCGGCGGCGCCGGTCACCCGCTCCGAGGTCGAGGCGTATCACGCCACCCGCCCGCGCGGGTCGCAGCTCGGTGCGTGGGCCTCGCGTCAGAGCCGGCCGATCGCCGACCGTGCCGAGCTGGAGGCGGCGGTCGCCGCGGCGGAGGAGCGCTTCGCGGATGCCGAGGTGCCGGCACCCCCGCACTGGGGCGGGTTCCGGATCACGCCCGAGCGGATCGAGTTCTGGCAGGGTCGACGGTCGCGCCTGCACGAGCGTCTGGTCTACAGTCGCGGCGGATCGGGCTGGACGACCGAGCTGCTCGCCCCGTGAATCTCGCCGCCGTCCGCCGATGATGTACCGGCCGCCTCTTCCAGCAGGGTGGGCACCGTGGCGCACACCCTCCCCGCTGGATGGTCGGCGCCCCGCGCCCGCGGATCTCGCACGCGCGGCCGGCGACGCTCTCGACACCGAGGACGTGCTCCCCTTCCCCGCCGATGATGATTCGGCCGGCCTGTTGCGCCTAATCGTGGTCGGCATCAACCCCAGTCCGTGGACAGCGGCCGTGAACGCGCCGTTCGCACGACCGGGCAACCGCTTCTGGCCGTCGCTGGCTGCGGCCGGCGTCACCGATGGGGCCGTCGACGCGTCGCGGGGCTTGTCGGAGTCGGACGAGCGGATGCTGGCCGAGCAGGGCATCGGCATCACCAACCTGGTCGCGCGGCCGACCGCCCGTGCGGACGAGCTGACCCGTGCGGAGCTGCGCGCGGGAGGGCTCCGGCTGCGCGAGCGGGTGCGAGCGCTGCGTCCGCGCGTCGTGGCCATCGTCGGCATCACCGCGTACCGCGCCGCGTTCGACGCGCCGCGCGCCCGCATGGGGCTGCAGGATGTCAGCGCGCTCGACAGCTGGCCGGCGGAGGTGTCGCTGTGGGTCGTGCCGAATCCGAGTGGACTGAACGCGCACGAGACCGCCGGCACGCTCGCCGAGAAGTGGCACGAGGTGTGGACGGCGAGCGCGCCAGCGGACGATCGATGACCGATGTCGAAGCTCTCCGTGACAAGGCGCTGTCCTCGCAAGGGGCCTGTTGGCTTCGGGCGATCGCACCCTCGATGTCTCGCTCCCTGCAGGAAAGGCGGTGTAGTTGCCCGCGCAGCGGCATTCCGGGGAGATCACCGGAACGACCCCCACTCACACGATTTTCGTCGAGTTGAAGGGCGACGCGGCAGGCACGCCCTCGGAGAGCGCCGTTGGGCCCGACACGCGGACCGAGAACGGCCACTAGCTGTGTGCGGAGTGATCGGCGACGTCGGGCTCGGCCCGCAGCACGTCGGCGATCTCCTCCTCCGGACGCGGGGCGATGCTCTCGTCCGCCTCTATCTCGGGAACCATCGGCTCGTGACGGTCATGCCCGAGGGGCGACTCGTGAATCGGATCGGTCATGGTCTCTCCCTCACTGGGCATCGGCAGGGTTCGCCTGGTCGGCACTGTAATGCAGCATGGTGACACCGTTCTCGAAGACGCGGCTTTCGATCAGGCGCAGATCGAGATGCGCATCCTCGGGCAGTGCTCGCAGTCCACTGCCGAGGATCACCGGGACGATGAAGAAGCGGAAGTCTCGCACGAGGCCCGCGCGGATGGCCGGCGCGGCGGTCGTCGGCCCGAAGATCTCCACCTCCCCTGGCGCTTGCTCGGTGATGCGGGCGATCTCGTCGAGCGTGAGCTGCGTGACGAGCCGGTGGTTCTCGCGGGTGATCTCGTCCGCCGTCAATGTCGATGACGCCGCGACGATGTCGAGCCCCTGCCACAGTCGCCCGAACTCACGTTCGTCGTCACACCAGTCCTCTCCGTCGGGCTCCGCCTCCCAGTAGTGCATCAGGTCGTAGGTGCGCCGCCCGAGGATCTCGGTGGAGATCGCGGCCATCCGCTCGACGTGAAACCGGAACACCTGCTCGCTCGGCGCTCCGAATTGGAAGTCGCCGTCAGGACCCGCCGCGTACCCGTCGACCGAGACGGTGGCGGTGAAGCTCAGTGTTCCCATATCTCATGGTCGCGCCGTGCGGTCGGATGTGCAATCGCCCTTGCGTGCGTCGAAGCTCTCGGCCGCTCCACGATCGGCTCGCGTCTGTGTGCGAGAGCCGGCTCAGGAGAAGAGCTGACGCAGCGCGTCCAGGTCTCCGGCATCGACGACTTTCTGCACCGCGTCGATGGTCACCTGATTCGAGAACATGGGCCTCAGCGTGTCGTTCCAGATCCTCCGGACGGAGTCGACCTCGCCGGCGTCGACTGCCCTGCCTGCCGACTCGATCGCCTGCTGGTACGGGATCTGCGGGAACCCGGCGGGCGCGTCATGCGGGCCGTAATAGTCCACCCACGGGGTGTCGGGGTTCGGTGTGAGCCAGAGCACCTGGCCCGGATGGATGTCCCGCCTGTGGTTCATCGAACCGAGGTTCGGGTACGCGCAGAGCCGTTCCGCGACCACTGTCTCGACGTCGCCAGGCGCGACGGTGTAGGTCACGGGGGTGCCGTCTTCGTCGACGGCCACCTCCCCCTGCGCGAACTCTCGTGCGCCTCGATCGCGGAGAGTCCCCTGGCGCTGCAGGTACAGCCCGTCCGTATGGCTGATGACCTCGGACAGGCGGGAGCAGGAATCCGCCTCCGGCGACTCCGTCGACGCCGTCGACTCCATCGACTCCGTCGACTCCGGCGTCGGTTCTGCGACCGGATTGGTGGCCGCTGTCGCGGACGGGGACGGTTCGGTCGCTCGAGTCGCGGCTGTGGTGGTGCACCCGGCGAGCAGCATCGCGGTCAGCCCGAGTGCGGCCACGGCGATGGGAAGCCTGGCTGTGATCATGACGTCATTTTCGCAGAACGTCCGTGCGCCATCCACCAGGTCTCGCAGCAATCGGTTCGGTCGCCGCCCGCAGACCGAGACATCGACCGACATCACCCTCTGAGTGAGGTGGAGCGGCTGTCAGACGTTGAAGCGGAACTCCACCCCGTGCGCGCAGGTAGCAACCTGTGGGGTCAGGCCGGCAGAAGTCGCCGGTCTGATGCTGACCGCTCCGCCCGCAGGCTGAGCGCGCGCCAATGGCTCAAGAGTCACGCAGCCGGTCAGGCGACCTTCAACGGCGTGATCTCCGCGACCTTGTCGCGCAGCGCCCGGCGTTCGAGGCGCAACTCATAGTTCGACTGAAGGTTCATCCAGAACTCCTCCGAGGTGCCGAAGTAGCGCGCCAGACGGATCGCCGTGTCTGCCGTGATGCCACGCTTGCCGTGCACGATCTCGTTGATCCGGCGCGGCGGAACGCCGATCGATACGGCCAGCTTGTTCTGCGTTATCCCGAAGCCGACGATGAAGTCCTCCATGAGGATCTCCCCCGGGTGAATCGGCTCGATCAGGCCCATCTCAGTTGTAGTCGACGAGTTCGACATCTTCCGCACCTCCATCTCTCCAGACGAAGCAGATACGCCACTGCGCGTTCACACGGACGCTGTGCTGACCACGACGGTTGCCAGTCAGCTGCTCCAGACAGTTCCCGGGAGGGATGCGAAGATCTTCGACATCCTTCGCGGCGTGGATCAGTTCAAGCTTCCGCAACGTCGCCCGCTGCAACACTCGATCGATGCCTTTGACGTATTGCTCGTGCCAGATGCGCTCGGTGTCTCTGCTCCCGAACGATCTGATCACGAGCCCAGCATATAACGGACTCCGTCATTGACGCTAGACGTTAAACCGGAACTCCACCGAGTCCAGGCACGGAACAACCTGTGCGAGTGCACACCTCATGGAACACGTCAGGCCATCTCGTCGCAGCCTTCCGGCAACACTCATCCACGAGCACAGATGTCGAATCACCCTTCAGTTGGTATGTAGACTGGTCTAACTACCACCGGAGTGTGCGACATGACTCAGGGATCAGCGCGGGAGCGATTGCTCGATGCTGCGGCGAGACGCTTCTACGAGGACGGCGTGCACGCGACAGGGATCGACACGATCACGTCTGAGGCCGGTGTCGCGAAGAAGAGCCTCTACAACAACTTCTCCTCCAAGGAGGAGCTCGTCCGCGCCTACATCAACGCCCGCCACGAGGAGTGGCTCGACCTCCATCGGGAACGCTCTGCGAAAGCTTCGACAGCCGCGGACCGGGTCCTGGCAGTCTTCGACGCCTACATCGTCCACGCGGACGACGACCACAGCAAGGGCTTTCGAGGATGCGGGCTGCTCAACGCGGCCGCCGAGTTTCCGGCCGGACATCCCGCCCGCTCGTCCGTACGCGCGCACAAAGAGCAGGTGGAGAAGATTCTCGCCGAGAACCTGGAATCCATGACCACCGAAGCCGAGGCACTGGAGTTGGCCGAGCACTTCAGCTTCCTCCTCGAAGGAGCCGTCGCACGGTCAGGCCTCGAGGGCACCCCTGCGCGCCTGGAGCACGCCCGGGCCATCGCATCGCGGATGCTGGCCGCACTGTGAAGCGAAGTTCCTTCACTGGCATCTTCGCGGTGCTCGCCGCCGCCTGCCTGTGGGGTACCACCGGGACTGCGGCGACATTCGCACCGGCAGTAGGCCCGCTGGCCATGGGCGCGGCTGCGCTCGGCATCGGCGGCATCTTGCAGGCCGCCATCGCTGCCCCCTCGCTCCGCAGAGAGCATCCCGCATTGTCCTCGCATCGTCGAACAGTGATCGCCGGAGCTGCAGCCGTGATGATCTACCCGCTGGCCTTCTACAGCTCGATGCATCTGGCGGGCGTCGCCGTCGGCACGGTCGTCTCCCTCGGCTCCGCCCCGATCGCCTCGGGTCTCCTGGAACGAGTGATCGAGCGGCGCAGGCTCAGCGGCTGGTGGATGCTCGCAGCGGCGCTCGGCATCGCGGGCAGCGCAATCCTGTGCGCTGCGAAGGTGCACGACGGGCCGAACGAGACACTCCCCACGATCGCCGGTGTCGTGCTCGGCCTGGTTGCCGGCGCGACCTACGCCATGTACTCGTGGAGCGCTCACCGCCTCATGAACCGCGGGGTCGGGCGCGCGGCCGCGATGGGCGCTGTCTTCGGCCTGGGCGGCATCGCCCTGATGCCCGTGCTCCTGCTCACCGGGGCACCGCTCATCGCTTCCACCCAAGCCATGATGGTCGGGATCTACATGGCGCTGATCCCGATGTTCCTGGGCTATCTGCTCTTCGGGTACGGCCTCACGCGCGTCACTCCAAGCGCCGCGACAACGCTCACGCTCGCTGAACCCGCGATCGCCGCCCTCCTGGCCGTGGCCATCGTCGGCGAGCGCCTCCCCGTCCTCGCATGGGCTGGACTCGCGGGCATCTGCGCCTCGCTCCTGGTCCTCTCGCTCGCACCTGCGACGAAGGCGCGTGCCGCCGAACCGTCGCGTTCGCGCGAGCTCCCGATAAGTCAGGAAGCCTGAATCAGTCAGCCTGAGATAGACGGCGGGCAAGACCTGGAGATGCATCCCAGTACCGGGATCGAATCACTTGGTACGGCCCAAAAAAGGTGCGCGTAGAGGTTAGAGCGAAAAGCGGAACTCCACCGCATCACATCAGGGGTAGGCATATCACCGGCTGACTCCGGCCGCTCACTGCTTCGCGCTGAGGCGGGACACGAGCGCGCGTGCGACCTCATCCGCCGTTCGTGCTGTCGTGTCGAACTCCAAGACCTTATCTGACCACGCCGCGTAATCGGCACGACGCCGCTGAACGTCCGCCCACGCCGGCTCGCCGACATGGGCGAGACCACGATCCCTGTTGCGAAGCCGCTGCTCGTGCTTTCTTGCGTCCGTGATCACGAGGTGCACGAAGTCTAGGCGCGCGCCCGTCCTCGAAGCCGCAGTCCGCCAGGTCTGGCGAGCCGGTTCGCTGTCATTCACTGCATCGACCATGACGCTGCGACCGAGTTGCAGATTCAATTCCGCCATCGCGCGAGTCGCCTCGTACGCGGCGACGCCGACCTGCCGGCTCACGGGCAGCCCGCAAGAGAGCATCGACTCCTCCACCGCGTCGATGGACAGGTGAACGGAGCCGACGAGTGCAGCGGCGATCTCAGCGACACTGGTCTTCCCGACCCCCGGAAGACCAGAGATCACGACAAGATGACCACTCACGCGATCCGCAATCCGGCATTGTCTGTCATCGTCGGCAATCCTCACCTCCGGGCCGTGGCTGCAGTCCAGCCTACGGTGCTGCGTTTCGTCTCGCTGAGACCCGCACTGAGCGAGCGAAGCGAGACGAAGTGTCGCTCGACGACCGGGTTGGCTCAGACGTTGAAGCGGAACTCCACCGGGTTACGTCACCGTTAGCGGTGTGCACGGTGGCGGTCGAACGCGGAAAGATGGAGAGCATGTGCGCCGCCAATCTGTGGGCGATCAACGCCGCAGCCTTCACGGTCCACGGTGAGATCGAAGCCGACGTGTGGCTCGGGTGGTTGCGCGACATGCCGGACCACGTCTCGAACGTCTCGCGCGTCGCTGTGCTCCGCGCGTGGAGCCCTGAGGACGACGATGTCGTGCCCTCCCACGCTCGAGGTGTCCGAGTGGGAGATCTCACCGAGGACGTGCTCCGCGACATCCGCGACGACAGTCTGCTGACGATCGACTACCCGCGGGTGGTCTGAACGCAAACTGCCCGGAGCTTCCGCTACACGTTGAAGCGGAACTCCACCACGTCGCCGTCCTGCATGACGTAGTCCTTGCCCTCGAGGCGCGCCTTGCCCTTGGCGCGAGCCTCCGCGACGGAGCCGGTCGCGACGAGATCCTCGAACGAGATGACCTCGGCCTTGATGAAGCCCTTCTCGAAGTCGGTGTGGATCACGCCCGCCGCCTGCGGCGCCTTGGCGCCCTGCGGGATGGTCCAGGCGCGCGACTCCTTGGGGCCGGCGGTGAGGTAGGTCTGCAGGCCGAGGGTCGCGAAACCGATGCGGGCGAGCTGGTCGAGACCCGATTCGGTCTGCCCGGTCGCCTCCAGCAGCTCCTGCGCGTCTTCCGGGTCGAGCCCGATCAGCTCGGACTCGATCTTGGCGTCGAGGAACACCGCTCGCGCGGGCGCGACGAGAGCCTCGAGTTCGGCCTTCTTCGCATCGTCGGTGAGCACCGACTCGTCGACGTTGAACACGTAGATGTAGGGCTTCGCCGTCAGCAGCCCGAGTTCCTTGATGGGCGCGAGGTCGATGCCCGCCGTCGAGAGCAGCTGACCGCGCTCCAGGGCATCCTTCGCCGCGTTCGCGGCATCCAGGACCGCCGGGTCGGTCTTCTTCTGCTTCACTTCCTTCTCGAAGCGCGGCAGCGCCTTCTCGATGGTCTGCAGATCGGCGAGCATGAGCTCGGCGTTGATCGTCTCCATGTCGTTCTTCGGGTCGACGGCGCCCTCGACGTGCACGACGTCGTCGTCGACGAACCCGCGCACCACCTGCGCGATGGCGTCGGCCTCACGGATGTTGGCGAGGAACTGGTTTCCCAGGCCCTCCCCCTCGCTTGCACCGCGCACGATGCCCGCGATGTCGACGAACGACACCGTGGCCGGCAGGATGCGCTCACTGCCGAAAATGCCGGCCAGCACCTGCAGACGCGGGTCGGGCAGGTTCACCACACCGAT
Source organism: Microbacterium sp. OR21 (assembly GCF_047306785.1). Classification (NCBI taxonomy): domain Bacteria; kingdom Bacillati; phylum Actinomycetota; class Actinomycetes; order Micrococcales; family Microbacteriaceae; genus Microbacterium; species Microbacterium sp. OR21. The sequence continues at coordinate 116,514 of NZ_JAZEXJ010000002.1, forward strand.
GTTCGGCTCGATCGTCGCGAACGGGTAGTTCGCTGCGAGCACGTCGTTCTTGGTCAGCGCGTTGAAGAGGGTGGACTTGCCGACGTTGGGCAGGCCGACGATTCCGATAGTGAGAGCCACGGGATACGAGTCTACCGGCGCAGGATGAGCGCGCGGATCGCTCATGTTGGTCAGCCTACGGCGAGTCTGACGTGCGGCATCCGGATGCCCGGGGATGCTGGATCCGTGCCCCTGGACTTCACTGCTATCGACTTCGAGACGGCGAACTCCAGTCCCGCCTCCGCCTGCTCGGTCGGGCTCGTCCGGGTTCGTGGCGGCCAGGTCGTCGCGCAGACCGGGTGGCTGATCCGTCCACCGGCGGGCCACGACCAGTTCAACGAGTGGAACACCCGCATCCACGGCATCCACCCGCACGATGTCATCGCAGCGGCGACCTGGGCCGAGCAGCTCAGCCGGCTGTGCGAATTCGCCGGCGACGACGTGCTCGTCGCGCACAACGCCGGATTCGATCTGAACGTTCTGCGTCGCGCATGCGAGGCCACCGGCCTCGAGGCGCCGCCGTACCGTTCGCTGTGCTCGCTGGCCGTCGCCCGCAAGACGTACGACCTCGACTCCTACCGGCTGCCGCTGGCCGCAGCAGCCGCCGGATTCGGCGACTTCCCGCATCACGATGCGCTCGCGGATGCGCGTGCGTGCGCGCAGATCGTCATCGACGCCGCGCGCCGTGCGTTGGTCGACGACATCGCGGCACTCAGCGGTGCGCTGGGAGTCGCGCTGTCGGCACCGCTCGTCTGCGAGCTCGAACGCGTGGCCTGACCGTCCCATCCGACACAATGGTCAGGTGACGAACGGACTGAGCCTCGAGGTGATCGAGGGCGTATTCGACCTGGCCCGCCAGGGCCGCACCGTCCCCCTGGGCGAGATGATCGATGCCGGCGTGCCGGTCGATGTGCGCAATCCGCGTCAGGACACGCTGCTGATCGTCGCGGCGTATGCCGAGCACCTCGAGACCGTCGCCGACCTGATCGCGCGCGGCGCCGACCTCGATGCCGTCAACGCGAACGGTCAGACCGCGATCTCCTGCGCCGTGTTCCGCCGCAATGAGCCGCTGCTGCGCGCGCTGCTCGTTGCCGGCGCGGATCAGGATGCCGGTGGGCACAGCGCGAAGCAGATCGCCGACCAGTTCGGCCTGAGCGACATGCGCGCCGTTCTCGACTCCTACTGAGAACTCCGCGACGGCGTCCGATGGGTCACGCGCCGCCCGGGACCCACGACAGCAGCGCGATGACGACGCCGGATGTCGCCAGAAACGCGCCGATGAACCACCACGAGCTGAGCTCATGGCCTTCGGCGCGGCGCACACGGAAGAGCACGTCGGCGCGTCGTGCGGGATCGAAACCGGGCTGCACGGCGGCCTTCGCCTGCTGCGCCGCCATGATCTGCTCCTCGGTGACCCGGAGGATGCGACCGGTCTTCGTGGTGATGTGCTGTGCGCGGCTCGGGTTCTCAGACGACTCGTTCGACGACATCCCGAGCGCTCCTCTTCATGACCATTCCGGCGCGCAGGTCGCGCCGGCACCGCCTATTCTGCCAGGGCTGTCTGGGAAAGCCGGGATGCGGGGTCGGATGCCCGCGTCAGAGCCACTTCGAGACGAGGTGATCCGACACGATGCGCCGCAGCGTGCCCGACGCACCGCGCAGCACGACGCTCTCGGTGTAGAGGTAGTTGTTCTCGCGGCGCACGCCGCGCACGAGCTGGCCGTCGGTGACGCCGGTGGCGACGAAGATCGTGTTGTTGCCCTTGACCAGGTCGTCGGCCTCGTACACCTTGTCGAACTCCAGCCCGGCGTCGATGCCGCGCTGGCGCTCGTCGTCGTCGCGGGGCCAGAGCACTCCCTGGATATGGCCGCCGAGTGCCTTGATTGCGCAGGCCGTGACGATGCCCTCCGGGCTGCCGCCGACGCCGACGCACATGTCGGTGCGTGCATCGTGGCGGGCTGCGTTGATGCCGCCGGCGACGTCGCCGTCGCTCATCAGGCGGGTGCCGGCGCCGGCCTCGCGGATCTCGGCGATGAGCTTCTCGTGGCGCGGTCGGTTCAGCACCGAGACGACGATCTCGTCGACCGGCTTGCCGAGCGCCTTCGCGAGACGGCGGATGTTCTCGCCGATGGGCTTGCGGATGTCGACGACGCCGACGCCTGCGGGACCGGTGACGAGCTTGTCCATGTAGAACACGCTCGAGGCGTCGAGCATGGTGCCGCGGTCCGACACGGCGAGCACTGACAGCGCGTTCTGCCGGCCGTCGGCGGTGAGGGTCGTGCCGTCGATCGGGTCGACGGCGATGTCGCATTCAGGACCGCGCCCCGTGCCGACGATCTCGCCGTTGAAGAGCATCGGCGCGTTGTCCTTCTCGCCTTCGCCGATCACCACGCGCCCCTGGAAGTCGACGGTGCCGAGGAAGGCGCGCATCGCGTCGACGGCGGCGCCGTCCGCTGCCTCCTTCGCGCCACGGCCGATGAACGGCACCGCGCGGATCGCGGCCGCCTCGGTCGCGCGGACGAGTTCCATCGCGAGGTTGCGGTCGGGGTGCAGGGGGCTGAGATCGGCTGAGAGGCTCACCATGTGGGTCAGCATAGTGACGAGACCAGTCGAAAACCGCGAGTTTTCACGATGCGAGCACGAAGGAAACGCTGTTCTTGCCGCGTGATAAAGATCCGGGGGCGAGGCGGCGTAACCACAGCGGGATCCGCTCACCTGCGGGCTAAAGTGAGCATGACCCCGACCGACAGATGCAGGAGAACTCATGCCCGTCGCCACTCCGGAACAGTACGCAGAGATGCTCGACCGCGCGAAGGCCGGTGGCTTCGCGTATCCCGCCTTCAACGTCTCGAGCTCGCAGACGATCAACGCCGTCCTGCAGGGTCTCACCGAGGCGGGCTCCGACGGCATCATCCAGGTGACCACCGGCGGCGCCGACTACTTCGCCGGCCACACCGTGAAGGCCCGCGCCACCGGCGCCCTTGCCTTCGCCCGCTATGCGACCGAGGTCGCCAAGAACTACCCCGTCACCGTGGCGCTGCACACCGACCACTGCCCCAAGGACGCCCTCGCCGGCTTCGTCGAGCCGCTGATCGCCGCGTCGGAGGAAGAGGTCAAGGCCGGCCGCAACCCGATCTTCCAGTCGCACATGTGGGACGGCTCGGCCGTGCCGCTCGACGAGAATATCGAGATCGCCAAGGACCTGCTGCCCCGCATGAAGGCGATCAACGCGATCCTCGAGGTCGAGATCGGCGTCGTCGGCGGTGAGGAGGACGGCGTGGCGCACGAAGGCTCCAACGACGCGCTGTACACGACGTTCGACGACGTCGACCAGGCCATCCAGGCGCTCGGCCTCGGCGAGCAGGGCCGCTACATCGCCGCCCTCACCTTCGGCAACGTTCACGGCGTGTACAAGCCGGGTGGCGTGAAGCTGCGTCCCGAGCTGCTCGGTGACATCCAGGCCGAGGTCGCCGCCAAGTACGGCACCGGCCCGAAGCCGCTCGACCTCGTCTTCCACGGCGGCTCGGGCTCGAGCGATGAGGAGATCGCCCTCGCGGTCGCCAACGGCGTGATCAAGATGAACATCGACACCGACACGCAGTACGCGTACACCCGCGCGATCGCCGACTACATGTTCAAGAACTACGACGGCGTCCTGAAGGTCGACGGCGAGGTCGGCAACAAGAAGCAGTACGACCCGCGCGCCTGGGGCAAGATCGCCGAGTCGGCGATGGCCGCCCGCGTCGTCGAGTCGACCCGTCAGCTGGGCTCGTACGGCCAGTCGAAGAGCTGACGCTCTTCACGCCTGAGAGGGATGCCCCGGACCCACCGGTCCGGGGCATCCCTCTTTCTCATCAGCGAGGCCCGGCACCGCGTGCGGTACCGGGCCGCGTCGTCGGCGGGCGCGCTCAGCGCGAGAGCGCGCGGCGCGCCCAGATCGCCAGGTCGATGATCGCGTCGACGATCATCAGCACGCCGAGCCCGCGCACCAGCGGAGAGCGGGTGCGGCTGGCCGCGACTCCCGCGGCGAGCTCGGCGGCGCTGATCGCGGCGCCGATGGCCGGGCGTTCGCGCACGAACCGTGCCGCGCGCGGCAGCGGTCGCTCTCGCCGGGTCAGCGACGTGGTCTCGCCGATCCCCGCCACGGCGAGGTCTGCCACAGTGCGCGGCCAGCCGCGCGGCGTGAAGCGGCGACCGGCCGTCTGCACATCGACACCGGCGGCGATGAGCGCCTCCGGCACGCCGAACGCCGCGACGAATGCCCTCACGCGATCCAGCTCGCCCGCCGTGCCGCCCAGCGCCTCCGGGGCGCACGCGCGCGTCGCCGCCTCGACGTCGACCGCCTCGCCCAGTCCCAGCCCCTGCAGCTCCTCGGTCGTGCCGTCGGCTTCGAGCAGCATGCGGCGGTACACGTCCGCACTCTCGGGCACGCTGATCGCGTCGATGTCGAGCACCGGCTGCGTGAGCCGTTCGATGTTCGGCCAGAACATGCCCGTGCGCCCACCGGCGGTGACCTCGACCCAGGCGTCGCCGTGCTGCGGAAGGTTCAGCTCGATGATCGGCTCGTCGGCACGGCCGCCGGACAGCGCCATGTGCGGCTGGTCGGTCGCGTACCGGTAGAGGGACCAGGTTCCGTCCTCGAGGTAGTCGACGTCGACGCCGGTCACCTGCGCGGTGATCCGCGCGCCCCACGGCCCGCGTCGCGAGAACTCCGCCACCCGCACCGGTGCGAGATCGCAGTCCATGTCGTCGTCGGCATCGGGCATCCCGAACCCCGCGAGGTCTTCCGAGGCGGCGGCCGGATCGTCGAGCTGCTCGAAGGCCGCGCCGAACTCCTCATCGAGCTCCTGATCGACCTCCTCGAGCGCGTCGTCCGTCAGGTCGAGATGCAGCGTGAGCGCGGCGGCCTCGAACAGTCGCTGCAGTTCGAGAGCGCTCAGGTCGAAACGCAGGCGGTCGTCGTCGTCGAGAGCGACGACGTGGCCGCTCTCGGTCACCGGTATCAGGAAGACGGCCTCGTCACCGTCGAAGCCGCGGGATGCCGCGAGCACACGCTCCGTGCGCAGCAGGTCCGCCGCGATCGGGGTCGGGTCATCCCCCGCGGATGATTCGACCGAGGCGTAGCTGACGTGGAACGCGATCTGCTCTGCTGTCACCCCTCGAGGCTACCCGGCATCACTCGACGGGAGGTGTCAGCAGTCCCGTGGTGAAAGCCGGGTCGCTGAACATCACGACCGAGATGCAGGCCGAGACCAGCGACATCGTCACCACGAAGCCGACCAGCGGGATCCACCAGGCCGACCTGCCGCGCTTGAGCTGACGCAACGACAGCCATACGGTCGTCGCGTAGCCGGCCAGCAGGATGACGACGGCGACGACGCCCCAGGTGCGCGCGGCCGCGTAGTTGGTGAATTCGCCGTCCATCCCGAGCATCTGCATCGACTCGTTCAGGGTCGACGCCATGTTCACGAACTGCGGGATCGACGAGAGCACGTTGACCAGGCCGAACCCGAGCAGCACGAAGGTGACCAGGCGTCCGACCGGGCGCGCGGGTGCGGTCCGGTTCGCGGTCGGTGCGGCGGAGGGGGTGGGGTCGGGAACAGAGGCCGCCGGCTCGGCTGCCCCAGGCTGGGTGCCCAGCGGAGGCAGGCCTGCCCGCGCACGCTGCTCCTCCGGAGACGCGTACTCGCCGTACTGCGGACGATCGAAGCTCATGCGCGCGAGACCCGACCTCCCAGGGCGCGCTCGTCGCGCTTGCCCGACGTGTCCTGACGCAGCTCCTTCGGCAGCGAGAACATGAGGTCCTCCTCCGCCGTGCGCACCTCTTCGACGTCGGCGTAGCCCGCCTCGTCCAAGGCCTCCAGCACTTCGCGCACGAGCACCTCGGGCACGGACGCGCCGCTCGTGACGCCGATCGTGCGCACGCCGTCGAGCCATTCCTGCCTGACCTCGTCGGCGTAGTCGACCCGGTACGCGGCCTTCGCGCCGTACTCGAGCGCGACCTCGACCAGGCGCACGCTGTTCGACGAGTTCGCCGAGCCGACGACGATCACCAGGTCGGCGTCCTTCGCGATCTTCTTGATCGCCACCTGACGGTTCTGCGTGGCGTAGCAGATGTCGTCGGACGGCGGGTTCTGCAGTTCGGGGAACCGGGCACGCAGGCGGTTCACCGTCTCCATCGTCTCGTCGACCGACAGCGTGGTCTGCGAGAGCCAGACGACCTTGTTCGGGTCCTTCACGACCACGGTGTCGGCCTCGTCGGGAGAGTTGACGATCGTGACGTGCTCGGGTGCCTCACCGGCCGTGCCCTCGACCTCTTCGTGGCCCTCGTGACCGATCAGCAGGATCTCGAAGTCGTCGCGGGCGAAGCGCACGGCCTCGCGGTGCACCTTCGTGACGAGCGGGCAGGTCGCGTCGATCGCGTGCAGACCGCGATCCGCGGCGCCCTGCACGACCGCCGGCGAGACGCCGTGCGCGCTGAAGACCACGTGTGCGCCCTCGGGCACCTCGTCGACCTCCTCGACGAAGATCGCACCCTTCTGCTCGAGCTCGGTGACGACGTGGATGTTGTGCACGATCTGCTTGCGCACGTACACCGGAGCCCCGTAGCGCTCGAGCGCCTTCTCGACCGCTACGACCGCGCGGTCCACGCCTGCGCAGTAGCCGCGGGGCGCGGCCAGCAGCACGCGCTTCTCGCCGTCGACCGGTCGGTTCTCGAGACGGGCGCGCTCGGGGGCGCGACGACGGGTCGGGATGTGCGGCACGGGCAGCGAGACAGCGGTTGAACTCACCCCTGCAGTCTACCGACGCCACCTGTCCAGGGGCCGGGAGCGGCCCGGGGCTGCGCCGCCGCGGGGTCCGACTGTGGGCGCCGTGTCGGCGGCATCCGTGAGAATGGACCGATGACCGTCTTCGAAGCCGCCGCGATCCCCGGCGAGCCGCCGCCCGCCGACTCGGTGGCGCCCCGCGACTCGACGTCCGCGGCTCCCACCTCGGTCGCGCGGCTGAACGGCACCATCCGGGACTTCATCGCGAGATGGAACACGGTGTGGGTCGAGGGCGAGATCACGTCGTGGAACCTGCGCGGCGGCAACGTCTTCGCCCGACTGAAGGACACCCGCTCCGACGCGCAGATCTCGATCCGGGTGTGGTCGAGTGTGCGGCCGCGCATCCCCGCAGACATCGCCGTCGGCGACCACGTCGTCGTCGCCGTCAAGGCCGACTACTTCGTCAAGGGCGGCGACTTCAGCTTCGTCGTCTCTGCGATGAAGCACGTCGGCCTCGGCGACCAGCTCGAACGACTCGAGAAGCTGCGCACGCAGCTGCGTCAGGAGGGGCTGTTCGACTCATCGCGCAAGAAGTCGCTGCCGTTCCTGCCGCACTGCATCGGCCTGATCACCGGCGAGCGATCGGATGCCGAGAAGGACGTGCATCGCAATGCCGAGCTGCGCTGGCCGCAGGTGCGCTTCCGCACCGAGCACGTCACCGTGCAGGGCGATCGATGCGTTCCCGACGTGCTGGCCGCGCTGCGGCGCCTGGATGCCGATCCCGAGGTCGACGTCATCATCATCGCCCGAGGCGGCGGCGACCCGCAGACCCTCCTCGGCTTCAGCGACGAGCGGCTCGTGCGCGCCGTTGCGGCGGCGTCCACCCCCGTCGTCAGCGCGATCGGACACGAGAACGATCACCCGCTGCTCGACGACGTCGCCGATCTGCGCGCGTCGACGCCGACGGACGCCGCGAAGCGTGTCGTGCCGGATGTCGGCGAGCAGCGCGCCATCGTCGCGCAGCTGCGCGCGCGGGCGACCACCCGCCTGACGCAGCGTGTCTCGCACGACATCGCACAGCTCGAGCAGCTGCGCTCGCGACCCGTGCTGCGCTCACCCGATCCGATCATCGACGACCGCGCGCAGGAGGTGTGGCTGCTGGCATCCCGCGGCCGCGACATCGTCACGAGGGCGGTGGATGCCGCACAGCGAACGACCTCCGAGCTGCGCGCGTCGCTGCGCGCCCTCTCCCCCGCCGCCACCCTCGCGCGCGGATATGCGATCGCCCACCTCGACGACGGACGCATCCTCAGCGACGCCGCCGATGCGCCGGCCGGGACGCCGCTGACCGTCACGGTCGACCGCGGGTCGGTGCGCGCCGTATCGGAGGGACCGGTCGCCGAATCCGGCTGAGCGGCCGGATCGGGGGTGTCCGACACGCCGGTAGGATGGGGGTGTGACTGCCCCCAGCGACTCCCCTGTCGAAGCACTGTCGTTCGAGGCCGCACGCGATGAGCTCGTGCGCGTGGTCGCCGAGCTCGAACAGGGCTCCCCGACGCTCGAGCACTCCCTCGCCCTCTGGGAGCGCGGTGAGGCGCTCGCCGCCCGCTGCGAGGAGTGGCTGCTCGGCGCGAAGCGCCGTCTCGAGGCTGCCCGCGACTCGGCATCCGGAGCCGGCGAATGAGCCGCGAACCGCGCGTCGTCGCCGGGCTCGGCCGCCCGGAGACCGCCCAGGAGACCGCCGACCGCAAGGCTGAGGCGAGCCGCGTCTACCGCTCCAGCCAGACGTTCCGCAATCTCATCGCCGCGCTGATCGTCACGGTCGGCGTCGTGGCGATCGTGGTGCTCGGCGTGCCGCGCGGCGAGGTTCCCGATCGGCCCCCGATCGACGTCGCCGCGATCGCCACCGACGTCGAGACGTCGATGCAGCGCCCCGCCCTCGTGGTCGAGGCCGACGACTACTGGCGGGTCAACGACGCCGCTCTCAGCGGCGGCGCGACGCCCGTCTGGACGATCACACTCGCCCCGGCCGCAGACGACGAGCGCGGATTCATCCGCGTCGCGCAGGCGTTCGGAGCGGATGTCGGCTGGGCCCCGCAGGTGCTCGACGGGATGGCGCCGAACGGCACGACGACGATCGACGGTCGCGAATGGGACGAGTTCGACCTGCGTGACCGCGGCACCGCGAACATCTCCTACGCCATCGGGATCCAGGCCGGACCCGACTACGTCCTGCTGTACGGCTCGCAGTCGCCCGAGGCGACCGCCGAGCTGGCAGAGACCCTGTCCGCACAGATCGACGACCTGAAGGAGGCCGAATGACCGCAACGCTCACCCCCGCTGAGGCCTGGCGGGAGATGCTCGACGGCAACAGGCGATTCGTCGCCGGCACGCCTGCGCATCCGCACCAGGATGTGGAGAAGCGACACGAGCTGGCTGATGGGCAGGCGCCCATCGCGACGCTGTTCGGATGCTCGGATTCGCGGCTGGCGGCAGAGATCATCTTCGACAAGGGCCTGGGCGACCTGTTCGTCGTCCGCAATGCGGGGCAGGTGATCGGCGAGTCGATCGTCGCCAGCCTGGAGTACGCGGTCGGCATCCTGAACGTCCCCCTGATCGTCGTGCTCGCTCACGACTCGTGCGGCGCCGTGCGCGCCGCCATCGACGGCACCGCCATCGACTCCGCTCCGCTGCCCGCCGGCATCTGGAAGCTCATCGCACCGATCGTCCCCGCGGCCCGCAAGGTGCTCGCGGAGACCGGCGGCACCACGCCGGCCGACATCGACGCCGAGCTCGTCGGACGCGAGCACCTGCGCAACACCGTCGCCGACCTGCTGCATTCGTCCGAGATGATCAGCAACGCCGTCGCCGCCGGCCGTCTGGGCATCGTCGGCGCGAACTACCGTCTCGCAGAGGGCACCGCGGTGCCCGTCGTCACTGTGGGCATCGACACCGAGGGGCAGATCCCCGCTTCTGAGGAGGTATCGGCATGACCGACATCGAGTACCGCATCGAGCACGACACCATGGGCGAGGTGCGCGTGCCCGCCAAGGCGCTGTACAGCGCGCAGACCCAGCGCGCCGTCGAGAACTTCCCGATCTCGGGCAAGGGTCTCGAGTCGACTCAGATCGCCGCTCTCGCCCGCATCAAGAAGGCGGCGGCCCTCGCCAACAAGGAGCTGGGCACCCTCGACGGCGCGATCGCCGACGCGATCGCTCAGGCCGCCGACGAGGTCGCCTCCGGCAAGCACGACGGTGAGTTCCCCGTCGACACGTACCAGACCGGCTCGGGCACCTCCTCGAACATGAACATGAACGAGGTGCTGGCGAACCTGGCATCCGGGATCCTCGGCTCGACCGTGCACCCGAACGACCACGTCAACGCGTCGCAGTCGTCGAACGACGTCTTCCCGACGTCGGTGCACATCGCCGTGACCCAGGCGCTCATCGACACCCTGATCCCGTCGCTCGACCACCTCGCCGTCGCCCTCGAGACGAAGGCCGAGCTGTGGAAGGGCGTCGTGAAGTCGGGTCGTACGCACCTCATGGATGCGACGCCGGTCACCCTCGGGCAGGAGTTCGGCGGCTACGCCCGCCAGATCCGTCTCGGCATCGAGCGCGTGCAGTCGGCTCTGCCCCGCGTCGCGGAGGTGCCCCTCGGCGGCACTGCCGTCGGCACCGGGATCAACACACCCCTCGGATTCCCGCAGAAGGTCATCGAGCTGCTCGCCGCCGAGACCGAGCTGCCGATCACCGAGGCGAAGGACCACTTCGAGGCGCAGGCGAACCGCGACGGCCTCGTCGAGACCTCGGGCGCGCTGCGCACCATCGCCGTGTCGCTGACGAAGATCAACAACGACCTGCGCTGGATGGGCTCGGGGCCGAACACGGGTCTCGGCGAGCTGCACATCCCCGACCTGCAGCCCGGATCGTCGATCATGCCCGGCAAGGTCAATCCCGTCGTGCCGGAGGCCGTGCTCATGGTCTGCGCGCGCGTGATCGGCAACGACGCGACCGTCGCCTGGGCAGGCGCCTCGGGCTCGTTCGAGCTCAACGTGGCGATCCCCGTGATGGGCACCGCACTGCTCGAGTCGATCCGTCTGCTCTCGAACGCCGTGCGCGTGCTGGCCGACAAGACCATCGACGGCCTCGAGGCAAACGTCGAGCGCGCCGCCGCCTTCGCGGGCATGAGCCCGTCGATCGTCACGCCGCTGAACAAGGTCATCGGCTACGAGGCCGCGGCGAAGATCGCGAAGCACTCGGTCGCCAAGGGCATCACGGTGCGCGACGCGGTCATCGACCTCGGCTACGTCGAGCGCGGTGAGATCTCGGAGGAGGAGCTCGACGCGAAGCTCGACCTCCTGTCCATGACGCACGCGGGCTGACCCGGCCTTCGCGCCGCGCCGGCGCGCGGTTGCACAGATTTCCCCGTTCTGCACATGAATCCCCGTGATCCGTGTGCAGAGCGGGGATTTCTGTGCATCGGAGCGCTGTCCACAACCCGGGAAGTCGGGTGGCTTGTCCCCAATCCCCGTGAATCGGTGCAGTCCGGCGGCCACATGGCATTCAGAGTGGATGCCATGCTCTCGGCTTCCGACACGATCCACCGCCTCGGAGGTGTCGCTCGCAGCGCGCACCTGCAGACCCTCGGCTTCGACCGGCGCCACCTGGCCGCGTGCGTGGCGAGGGGCGAGATCCGGCGCGTGCGGCCCGGCGTGTTCGCCTCGAAGGCCCTCGCCGATGATGTTCACACGGCGGTCGTCCACGGCGGCGCGCTCACCTGCGTCAATGTTCTGCGCCGATCAGGAGTCTGGACCCTGTCGGACTCGGACGCGGTGCACGTCTGGATGGGCCCGGGCCGTCACACCCGCGATCATTCCGGATGCCGGTGCATCAACCACTATCAGCAGGGCACCCCGCCTCTGGGCATGGCCTCGCTGGTGAGTGCACTGCTGCACTTTCGTCAATGCGAGGGGGACGAGGCATTCTTCGCGGCATTCGAGTCGGCCTGGCGCAAGCGCCTTCTGTCACGCTCGCAACGAGACCAGGTGCGCGCCGGTCTGCCAGCCCGCGCTCGGTGGCTCGTGGACTTCGCACGACCGGACGCCGACAGCGGACTCGAGTCGCTGCTGCGTCTGCGCCTGCACCTGCTGGGCATCGCGCTGGAGTGCCAAGTCAACATCCTCGGCGTCGGACGAGTCGATTTCGTCGTCGGCGGTCGCCTGATCATCGAGGTCGACGGCAAGGAGAATCATGACGGCGCGACGATGCGGCACAAGGACCTGATCCGGGATGCCGCTGCGTCCGCCCTCGGATACGAGACCCTGCGATTCGATTACGCGCAGATCATCCACGACTGGCCTGCCGTGCAGGCATCGATCGCCATGGCACTGCAGCGGACGGCCCAGCGAGCGTGAGGTCGGCTGTGGATAACTCCAGCGCCACTCCCCTCATCCGGGTTAGCGTGGTGCGGTGACGATGACGACCACCCTTGTGCGCACGGGCTCTGCCGTGGCTGTCGCGGGTCTGCTGGTCGGGATGCTGTCCGCATGCACCCCCGAAGCGAAGCCGACTCCTGAGCCCACGAAGACGGCCGCCTTCGCCACGGACGAGGAAGCATTCGCAGCCGCGGAGGAGACTTACCGGGCTTTCGTGAAAGCCCAGAACAGCATTGATCTCGCTGACGAAGCGACCTTCGAGCCGGTCTACAACTTGACGGTTGACGACGCGTACATCGCGATCCGCGAAAGCCTGACTCAACTTCAGGCGCGGGGAGTCACTATGTCTGGCGCCTCGAAGGTTGCAAGCGTTAAACCACTAGCAGCGGATCTGCCAGCTGGAAAGGTCTCCATGCACGTCTGCGTCGATGTGTCTGCAACTGATCTTGTCGACGCTGAGGGTGAGTCGTTGGTCCCGGCCAATCGCGCAGACGTGCAGTCGTTGCTGGTGGATTTCGAGATTCAGGGCGCGCGCGGCGTCAAGGTATCGCGCACTACGGGAGATGACACTCCATGCCCGGGCTAGGTACGACCATTCTCATTGCGGCGGCCCTCATCCCTGGCAGCGCAGCCCCACCTCCCTCCTGCGGCATCGCGTCCACCGGGTGCGGATCCACCATCAATGGAGACGTCGTTCAAGTTTCCGGCAAGTCCACGGCAGGAGGGCAGCCAGGCCAGAGGCCGAATAGAGAGGGCGGAGGCGGGGGCTCGAACGCGACGATCGGCTATACCCCGGATGCGCCGACGCCGTTCGAGGAATGCCTGGTGGACTGGGACAGCTATCGGGGCTGCTGGCAGAACAGCATTCCGAGCGAAGACGCTGAGCCCGAAGAGGGTGAGGAGTCACCCGGGCTGCCGCCGATCACGATCACCGATCTGGCGAGCTTCTCGCCCGCCAAGGGCACCATCCTCGGCGAGCCTGACAACCTCGGCGTCGCCGGGCTGCCCACGAACTTCGTGACCGAGGCGGAGACCCACGTCCGATCCGGGGAGCTGTTCGGCTTCCCCATCGATGTCCGGTTCACGCCCGTGTCGTACACGTTCCACTACGGCGACGGAGAGAGCGATACGACCTCCTCCCCCGGCTCGAGCTGGGAGAGCCTCGGACAGGCGCAGTTCACACCGACGGACACCAGCCACACCTACACCGACCGCGGCACCTACGACGCTCGCGTCGACATCGCGTACACCGCTGAGATCGACCTCGGGGTGGGCTGGTTCCCCATCGACGGCCGGCTCGACATCCCGGGTCCGACGCAGCAGATCCGCATCTTCGAGGCGCACACCGCCCTCGTCGCGCACACCTGCGCCGAACTGCCTTCCGCGCCCGGCTGCTGACGACGACACCACCCACCACGCACGTCCAGGCCCGAACCTCCACGCACCGCCGCGAACACGAAACGGGGCCGGCACTCCGGATGTCGGACGGATTCGCGAAGAACGTCCGTCATCTGGCGTGTCGGCCCCGCAACGCAGCGGTCAGCTCAGCTCGCCGCCCTCCAGCAGCTCGGTGACGAGTGCGGCGATGGCCGATCGCTCCGAGCGCTGCAGCGTCACGTGGCCGAACAGGTCGTGTCCCTTGAGCGTCTCGATCACACTGGCGATGCCGTCGTATCGGCCGACGCGCAGGTTGTCACGCTGCCCGACATCGTGCGTCAGCACGACCCGCGAGTTCTGCCCGATGCGGCTGAGCACGGTCAGCAGCACGTTGCGCTCCAGCGACTGCGCCTCGTCGACGATGACGAACGCATCGTGCAGCGACCGACCGCGGATGTGCGTGAGCGGCAGCACCTCCAGCATCCCGCGCGCCACGACCTCCTCCAGGACATTCCCCGAGACGACCGATCCGAGAGTGTCGAACACCGCCTGTCCCCAGGGGTTCATCTTCTCGCCCTGGTCGCCGGGCAGGTAGCCGAGTTCCTGCCCGCCGACGGCGAACAGCGGACGGAAGACGATGATCTTCTTCTGCTGCTGTCGCTCGAGCACCGCTTCGAGGCCGGCGCACAGCGCCAGCGCCGACTTGCCGGTTCCGGCTCGTCCGCCGAGCGAGACGATGCCGACCTCCTGGTCCAGCAGCAGGTCGATCGCGATCCGCTGCTCGGCCGAACGCCCGTGCATGCCGAACACCTCGCGGTCACCGCGCACCAGGCGGTACTCGCCATCGCCCACGACGCGACCGAGCGCCGACCCGCGCTCGGAGTGGATGATCAGCCCCGTGTTCACCGGCACGCCGCGAACCTCATCGCTGAGACCGACCTCGCTCTCGTACAGGTCGCTCATCTCATCGCCCGACAGGTCGAGGCTCGCGATACCCGTCCAGCCCGAATCCACCGCCTGCTCGGCGAGGTACTCCTCAGCCGAGAGACCGAGCGATGCGGCCTTGACCCGCATCGGCAGATCCTTCGACACGATCGTGACGTTCTGTCCATCATTCGCGAGCTGCGCGGCCGTCGCGAGGATGCGGCTGTCGTTGTCGCTGAGCCGGATGCCCGCCGGCAGCACCGACATGTCCACATTGCCGAGCTCGACGCGCAGCGTGCCGCCGTCGCCCACCTCGACCGGGAAGTCCAGGCGACCGTGCTCGATGCGCAGCTCGTCGAGGTGGCGCAGAGCGCGACGGGCGAAGTAGCCCAGTTCGGGATCGTGGCGCTTGCCCTCCAGCTCGCTGATCACCACCACGGGGAGCACGATCGAGTGCTCCGCGAAGCGGAACAGGGCCTGCGGGTCGCTCAGCAGCACCGAGGTGTCGAGCACATATGTGCGAAGAGCCGTGTCATCGTGTGACACGGCTCGGGCTGCTGACGTGGACTGCTGCTGTGCTGTACGTGTGGTCACGATCCACTCCCACCCGGGATGTGCTCCCGGCTCTGCAGCGAGTCGGCCATGGCCACGAGTCGCAGACCTTGGGGCCGACTCGATCGGACACGGTGTCCGATGCCATGAACGTAAGCCTTCGAGCTCATCGGAAGGGTCAACGGCGTGTGGCGTGTCGCCGAACCTGCGGTGAACGACTCATCGCCCGAAGCGGCGGTCGCGGTCTGCGAAGTCGCGGATGGCGCGCAGGAAGTCGACCTCGCGCAGGTCGGGTCCGAGCGCCTCGACGAAGTAGAACTCGCTGTGCGCGCTCTGCCAGAGCAGGAAGTCGCTCAACCGCTGCTCACCGCTGGTGCGGATCACCAGGTCGGGGTCGGGCTGTCCTCCCGTGTAGAGGTGCTCGCCGATCATCTCCGGAGTGAGCTGCGCCGCAAGATCCTCCAGGGAGCCGCCGGAGGCGTTGTGCTTGGCGATGATGCTGCGCACCGCATCGACGATCTCGTTGCGCCCGCCGTAGCCGACGGCGAGGTTCACATGAAGGCCGGTGTGTCCGCTGGTGCGCCGCTGGGCATCCGCCAGCACGTGCGAGAGCTCCGGAGGCAGGATGTCGGCGCGTCCCACGTGCTGCACCCGCCACTCGCCGTGCTCGGCCAGCGAGTCGGCGAGCTCGGCGATGATCTCGATCAGGTCGCCGATCTCCTTCGAGTCGCGCTTGAGCAGGTTGTCGGCCGAGAGCAGGTAAAGCGAGACGACGCCGATGCCGAGCTCGTCGCACCAGCCGAGGAACTCTCGCATCTTCGCGGCGCCCGCGCGATGCCCGGCTGCGGCGCTGTCGAAGCCGAGCTGCCGCGCCCACCGGCGATTTCCGTCGATCATCATCGCGACGTGGTGCGGCGCCTTCGACACATCGATGCGACGTCGCAGGCGTCTCCCGTAGAGCCGATAGAGGGGACCTCTTCCCGAGCTCTCGCGTGCAGTCACGTGCCTACGCTACCGCCACCGGCGCCGAGCCCGCGCAGCACTCAGAACATGTACCGCGGGCGGCATGCGGCCGAACGTAGAGTGAGCGGGTGAGCACCCGATCCTCCGGCAACGCCGACGTCCCTGAGCTGCCCCTGATGGAGGCGGCCGCGGTGGATGCCGCGGCGGAGGTGAAGCCGAGCTGGCGAGGGTGGATCCACGCGGGCACCTTCCCGGTCGCGATCGCCGCGGGCATCGTGCTCATCGCCCTCGCGCAGGGTGTGCCGGCCAAGTGGGCGGCGGCGGTCTTCATGGCCACGTCTCTGCTGCTGTTCGGCAACTCCGCGCTGTATCACCGCTTCAACTGGGGCCCGACGACGAAGGCCGTCCTCAAGCGCATCGATCACGCGAACATCCTGCTGCTGATCGCCGGCACCTACACCCCGCTCGCAACGCTCGCCCTGCCACCCGAGAAGGGCCTCGTGCTGCTGACCGTGGTGTGGAGCGGCACGGTGCTGGGCATCCTGTTCCGCGTCTTCTGGATCAACGCACCGCGCTGGCTGTACGTCGCGCTGTACCTCGCGCTGGGCTGGGCGGCCGTGATGTACATGGTCGACCTGGTGCAGGCCAACGTCGCCATGATGGTGCTGGTCTGCGTCGGCGGGCTGCTGTACACCGTCGGGGCGATCATCTACGCGATGAAGAAGCCGAACCCGTGGCCGGGGCACTTCGGCTTCCACGAGATCTTCCACGTCTGCACAGTGCTCGCCTTCCTCTGCCACTGGACGGCCTGCCTGCTCATCTCGCTCGACCCGCTTTCCCCTTCGCTCGGTCTCGGCGGCTGACACCCCCTGACGGCGGCCCGGCGCCCGGATGCCGTCGCGGAAGGTAACCCGCGGCGCCTGTCACGTGCACCGGGGATACGCTCGAATCGACCGTCACAAGCGAGGAGCGAGAATGGCCGAAGTCGAGAGCTTCACCCTGGATCACACCGCTGTGAAGGCGCCGTACGTGCGCCTCATCAGCGTCGAGCACGGGCCGAAGGGAGACGCGATCTCGAACTTCGACGTGCGCTTCGTGCAGCCGAACGAGGGCGAGATCCCCACGGCCGGCCTGCACACGATCGAGCACCTGCTCGCGAGCGTCGTGCGCGATCGCATTGACGGTCTCATCGACATCTCGCCATTCGGCTGCCGGACCGGTTTCCACGCGATCTTCTGGGGTGAGCCGGCCGTGGCGGACGTCGTCGCGGCGGTGCGCGGCGGCCTCGAGTTCATCGCCGAGAACGCCGAATGGAGCGATGTGCCCGGCGTGTCAGCGGTGGAGTGCGGCAACTACCGCGACCACAGCCTGCACAGCGCGAAGGAGTGGTCGAAGACCATCCTCGATCAGGGCATCAGCCTCGACGCGTTCGAGCGCGTCGGCGTCTGAGCCGGGCGGGTCTCAGCGGCCGTTCGCGTCGCCGTCGGTCTGCTCGCGCAGCGCCGCCTGCTCGGCATCCAGCTCCTCGCGCACCTCTTCGCGGTAGCGCACGCGCCGGATGCGGCGGTTCATGTCCCAGATCAGCAGCACGACGGCGGCGACGATCAGCACGATCATCGCGAAGCCGGCGAATCCTGGAGTCACCGAGTTCGGGTCGACCGTCATCGACGGCGTCGGCATCGGGGTGTTCTCACCGAACAGGATCATGGTCCGCCTTCTCCTCGCAGGTCGAATAACCTGGAAGTCCAGCCTATCCGCCGTCCACACCCGGGAGAGACGTGACCACCGCACGCGAGCTCGATGAGCGATACGGTCGCACGCCGAGGCGTCGCCTCCCCTGGATGATCTTCGGCGCGGTCGCCGCCGCCGCCGTCGTCGCGCTCGGCTGGACGATCGTGGCGAAGCAGATGACCGCGGTGGATGCCGATGACCTGGGCTTCACCGTCGTCGACGCGCACACCGTCGAGCTGCACTTCCAGTTCACCGCGCCGCAGGGTGCGGATGTCGCCTGCGCGGTCGAAGCGCAGGATGAGGAGTTCGGCATCGTCGGCTGGAAGATCGTCGAGATCCCGGGCGGCGAGCATCACACCAAGGGCGTCGCGGTCAGCATCCCGACGGTGGCCGAAGCGACCACCGGTTTGGTGAACGCCTGCTGGGTCACCTAGAATCATCCGAAAGATGACCGACGCCCCGGCCCACGCCGGGGCGTCTTCGCATATCCCTCGGGTCAGCACTCCGACCCGATGTCCCCAAGCCCCTGAAGGGGCCCGCTACGTAAGGAGCACGCTGTGTCCACAGACGCTCAGGTCCCTTTCCTCACGCAGGAGGCCTACGACCGGCTCGCCGAGGAGCTCGAGCACCTCTCGACGGTCGGCCGTGACGAGATCGCCGCCCGCATCGAAGCGGCCCGCGAAGAAGGCGACCTCAAGGAGAACGGCGGCTATCACGCCGCGAAGGACGAGCAGGGCAAGCAGGAGGCGCGCATCCGCACGCTGCAGCAGCTGCTGAAGACCGCGAAGGTCGGCGAGGCGCCTACCAGCCGCGGCATCGTCGAGCCCGGAACGGTCGTCACCGCGCTGGTCGCGGGCGACGAGGAGGTCTTCCTGCTCGGCAGCCGAGAGATCGCCGCCGGCGGCGACCTCGACGTGTACAGCGAGGCGAGCCCGCTCGGCCAGGCCATCATCGGCCTGAAGGTCGGCGACAAGTCGAGCTACGAGGCGCCGAACGGGCGCGCGATCAGCGTCGAGATCACGGGCGTCGAGACCTACACGGGCTGACCCGCACCGCTCACTCGTGAAACGGCGGGGTGCTCCGATCGGAGCACCCCGCCCTTTCGCATGCCGAGCGCTCAGTCGGGCACGACGACCGGCTCGAACCCGGCCCTGCGCAGGGTGTCGAGGGCCAGCTGCGTGTGCTCGGGTCCGCGCGTCTCGATCGAGAGCTGCAGGATCATGTCGCTGATCTGCAGACCGTGGCCGTGCCGGGTGTGCAGCACCTCCATGACGTTCGCCCCCGCCTGGGCGAGCAGGTCGGACACCTGAGCGAGCTGTCCGGGACGGTCGGGAAGCGGGATCCGGACCGTCGCGTACCGGCCGGATGCCGCGAGACCGTGCGCCACGACGCGCTGCAGCAGCATCGGGTCGATGTTGCCGCCCGACAGGATCGGCACCGTGACGCCCGTGTCGTGCACCTTTCCGGCGAGGATCGCCGCGACGCCGACGGCGCCTGCGGGCTCGACGACCACTTTCGCGTGCTCGAGCAGCACGAGCAGCGCCCGCGCGATGTCGTCCTCGGTGACAGTGACGACCTCGTCGACCAGGTCGCGGATGATCTCGAACGGCACGTCGCCCGGTCGGGCGACGAGGATGCCGTCGGCGATGGTGGGGTGCGTCTGGATCTCGATCGGGCTGCCCGCTTCGAGCGAGGGCGGCATGGCCGCCGCGTTCTCGGCCTGCACGCCGATCACCCGGACGGTGCGACCGGCGGCGGCGGCCGCGGCCTTCACCGCCGCGGCGACGCCGGCGATCAGCCCGCCCCCGCCGATCCCCATGATCACGGTGTCCACGTCGGGGACGTCCTCCATGATCTCGAGGCCGAGCGTGCCCTGGCCGATGACGATGTCACGATGGTCGAACGGGTGGATCAGCACCGCGCCGGTGCGCTCGGCGAACTCCGCGGCGAGGCGCAGCGAGGTCGCCACCGTCTCGCCCTCGAGCACGACCTCGGCCCCGTATCCGCGCGTGGCGAGCAGCTTCGGCACCGGAACGCCGAGCGGCATGAAGATCGTGGCCGGGATGCCCAGCATCTGCGCGGCGAGCGCAACGCCCTGCGCGTGGTTGCCGGCGGACGCCGCCACGACTCCCCTGGCCCGCTCCTCGGCGGTCAGGCGCGACAGACGATACGTCGCGCCTCGCACCTTGAACGAGCCGGTGCGCTGCAGATTCTCCATCTTGAGCATCACCGTCGAGCCGAGCGTCTCGCTGAGAGCGCGGGAGAGCTCGGTCGGCGTACGGGAGATCACCCCGTCGAGACTCGCCGCGGCGGCGGTGAACTCGGCCAGGCTGGGAACTGCTGTCATCGATTCCTCCTCTGCCGCTCCCGCGGCACTGTGCTCCAGATGAGATCCTCCGCGGCGGGCTCCCGCCCGGTGCGCCATGCTCCCGAGCCGATCGTCACCGCCGCGACGTTGACGAATGCGGCGAGCGGCACCGCGAAAAGGGCACCCGGGATGCCCGCGATCATGGCACCGCCGGCGACGACGAGCACCACGGCGAGGGGGTGCACCTTGACGGCCGATCCCATAAGGATCGGCTGCAGGATGTGGCCCTCGAGCTGCTGCACGAGCAGCACCACGCCGAGCATGAGCAGTCCGATCACCGGGCCGTTGTAGACCAGCGCGAGGAACACCGCCACGGCCCCCGTGACCACGGCGCCGACGATCGGCACGAACGAGCCGAGGAACACGAGCACGGCCACCGGGATCGGCATCGGCACACCGAGCAGAGCGGCGCCGAGGCCGATGCCGATGGCGTCGATGGCGGCGACGAACATCTGGGTGCGCGCGTAGTCGACGACGGTCGCCCATCCGTTGCGCGCGCCCGCATCGGCGGCGGGACGTGCGATGCGTGGGAAGAGCTTCAGCGTCCAGCGCCAGATGCCGCCGCCGTCGGCGAGCAGGCAGATGAGGATGAACAGGGTGAGCAGCGCGCCGGTGACGATGTGAGCCGCGGTGCCGGTGACGGCGAGCGCTCCGTTGAGCAGCAGGTCGGCCTGCTCGTTCAGCAGGCCCATGCCCTGCTGGATGTAGCCGTCGATCTGCTTCTCGGTGAGGTGCAGCGGACCCTCGAGCAGGAAGGTGCGCAGCTGCGCGATGGCATCCGCCGTCTTGGCCTGCACCTCGGGAAGCTGGGCACGCACCTGCCAGACCACCAGCCAGAGCAGGCCGGTGACGACGCCCAGCGTGCCGATCACGGTGATGGCGATGGCCAGCCACCGCGGGAATCGGGCGCGCAGCATGAGCTGGAAGGCGGGCCACAGCAGGGCGGTGACGAGGATGGCTATCAGCAGCGGGATGACCAGCAGCTTGAGCAGCATCACCAGCCAGATGAACAGGGCCAGCAGGCCGGCGATGACGAGCAGCCGCCACGAGTAGGCGGCGGTGACGCGGAGCGGCGCGGGAACGGCTTCGTCGGCCTCTGTGGTGACGGTGCGGTCGAGCACCGGCGGATAGTGGCGGAACGGATTGCGGAACCTCGGTCTCAGGTCGTCGCTCATTGTGCAATTCTACGTACGGGTCGAATCGGGCTCATGCCGCGTGTCGGCGGGTGCGTATAGCCTGGCGCGGTGACGGCCCACCCTTCCAACACCCTCAGCGCCGCCGAGGCGCGTCGCATGGCTCTGGCCGCCCAGGGCTTCACCAGACGCCGGCCGGATGCTGTGGCGCCGCGCCACCTGCATCGGGCGATGGATCACCTTGGGGTTCTGCAGATCGACTCCGTCAACGTGTTCGCCCGGTCGCACTACATGCCGATGTTCTCCCGGCTGGGTGCGTACGACCCGGCGCTGCTGGATCGCACCTTCCTGTCACGCACGACCCACTACGTCGAGTACCTCGCTCATGAGGCGACCTTCATGCCGGTCGCCGACTGGCCCCTGTGGGGCTTCCGCATGCGGGAATGGCAGCAGCGCGCGGCCCGCCCCGACGCCTGGATGCATGCGCACCGGCGCACCCTCGACTGGGTTCGGGACGAGCTGCGCTCCCGCGGCGCGCTGCGTCCGGTGGACCTGCGCGACGATGCTCCCCGTGAGCGCGGCTCGTGGTGGGACTGGGATGAGGCCAAGATCGCGCTCGAGCACCTCTGGCGCTGCGGCGAGGTCGCCATCGCCGGTCGGGTGGGGTTCGAGCGCCGCTACGGGCTGGCCGAGCAGATCATCCCATCCGGCATCCGAGACACCATGGTCACGCGCGACGCTGCGATCCGCGAGCTGGTGCGGCGCGCTGCCCGCTCGTACGGCGTCTCGACGATCGCCGATCTGAACGACTACTACCGACTGCGCGACCAGTCGGCCGTGCGGGCGGCGGTGGCCGATCTCGTCGACGCCGGCGAACTGGACCCGGTCGTCGTGCGCGGGTGGGAGCGCGCCGGGAAGCCCGTCGCCGCGTGGCGCCACCGCGACGCGACGCTGCCGCGCCGCATCGATCGCGCGGCGCTGCTCACGCCGTTCGATCCGGTGGTGTGGTTCCGCGATCGAGCGCTGCGGGTGTTCGGCTTCGACTACCGGATCGAGATCTACGTGCCCGCCGAGAAGCGGCGATACGGGTACTACTCCCTGCCTCTGCTCGTGGGCGACCGGGTCGTCGGACGCGCCGACCTGAAGGCCGACCGCGCCTCCTCGACGCTGCGCGTGCAGTCGGCGTGGTGGGAGGCGCACGCCAGACCCGAGGCGGACGCCGAGCACATCGCCCAGGAGCTCGTGCGGGCCGCGCGATGGCAGAGTCTGGAGCGGATCAGCGTATCGGGGTGGGGCGACGCGGCGGATGCCCTGGCGAGCGCGCTGCACGGCTCCGACACCGCCGTCGACCGTCACGTGCACCCGCGGGAATGAGAAGAGGGTCGATGCGACGTCGTCGCATCGACCCTCTTGGCGTCAGAACTGCACGCGTGGCGGCTCGGAGATCGCGCCGTCGTCGCTGACCTCGAAGAACTCGCGCTCGCTGAAGCCGAGGCCGCGGGCGAACAGGTTGTTGGGGAACACCTTGATCTTGGTGTTCAGCTCGCGCACCCCGCCGTTGTAGAAGCGGCGCGCGGCCTGGATTTTGTCTTCGGTGTCGACGAGCGAGTGCTGCAGCTGCAGATAGTTCTGGCTGGCCTGCAGCTGCGGGTACGCCTCGGCGACCGCGAACAGGCTGCGCAGCGCCTGCTGCAGGTGCCCCTCGGCGACCCCGGCCTCAGCGGGCCCGGAGGCGGAGAGCGTCTCGGCGCGTGCTCGGGTGACTCCCTCGAAGACCTCCTTCTCATGCGCGGCGTAGCCCCGCACGGTCTCGATGAGGTTGGGGATCAGGTCGGCTCGTCGCTTGAGCTGCACGGTGATGCCGCTCCACGCCTCGTCGACGCGCACATTCAGCTGCACCAGCGAGTTGTACGTCGACCACAGATAGATGCCGACGAGCAGCAGTACCGCGACGATGATCAGTACCGGCCACAGCCATTCCATGCAGAGTCCCCCTCGTGAATCGACATCCATCCTATGCGCGTATGACTGCGCGTCGGCTGGACGACAGGCCGTGCTCAGGCGCCGAGAATGCGCTCGAGGTGACGATTGCCGAACAGTCGATCGGGGTCGAGCCGGTCCCGCAGCGCGACGAACTCATCGAACCTCGGGTATCGCTCGCGCAGCTGGTCTGCGCCGAGGGTGTGCAGCTTGCCCCAGTGCGGGCGCCCGCCGTGGGCGAGCATGATCTGCTCGACGGCGTCGAAGTACTCGCGCGGATCGGCGTGCCAGTAGCGGTGCACGGCGATGTAGCCGGTGTCGCGGCCGAACGCGGTCGACAGCCACAGGTCGTCGGCGGCAGCGAAGCGCACCTCCACCGGGAACTCGATGCACCATCGGCGCTGTTCGATGAGTCGCCGCAGCTCATCGAATGCCGGACCGACGTTCTCCGCCGGCAGGGCGTACTCCATCTCCCGGAAGCGCACGTCGCGGCGGTGGACGAGCACGCGATGCGACTGGTCGGAGTACGCCGCGTCACCCGTGACGGTGACCGCGAGACGGTTGAAGGGCGGGATGACGGACGGCACGACTCGGCTCACCGCGCAGAACGCACCGAACAGCCCGTTCGCGAGCAGGGTCTCGTCGATCCACCGCTTCACCGGCGGCCGCGGGTGGCGCCGGGCCGACTCGGGGAGCCGCGTCTGGGTCTTGGTGAGCGCGAGGTCGGTGTGCGGGTGCCAGTAGAACTCGAAGTGATCCGCATCCGCCACGCGCTCGCGCAGCGACCCGAGCGTCTCCTCGAGCGGGGCGGGCGCGTCCACCGCGTGCATGACGAAGGCCGGTACGCACTGCAGCGTCACCTCGACGACGATGCCGAGCGCGCCGAGTCCGACGATCGATCCCGCCAGCAGGTCGCTGTTGCGGTGCTCGTCGATGCGCAGGAACTCGCCGGCGGCGGTGATCAGGGTCAGTCCGCGCACCTGCGTGGCGATGCCGCCGAAGCGTGCCCCGGTGCCGTGCGTCCCGGTCGAGATGGCGCCGCTGATCGACTGGCGGTCGATGTCACCGAGGTTCTGCATGGCCAGCCCATAGGGCTTGAGCAGGGCGGGGATGCGATGCAGCCGCGTGCCCGCGAGCAGGGTCACCCGGCCGCTGACGGCATCGGCCGAGACGAGCCCCTGCAGATCGTCGAGTTCGAGCAGCACCCCGGGGGCCGCGGCGATCCCCGTGAAGCTGTGCCCCGCGCCGACCGCCTTCACGGTGAGCCCCTGGGCTGCGGCGGCGATGACCGCGCGCTGCACGCCCTCCGGCGAGCGGGGTCGCTCCACGCGCACCGGACGCACCGCAGCGGTGCGCCCCCAGTTCCGCCAGGTTCCGCCCGGTTGCGTCATAGGAATGCCTTTCCCTCACCGCGATAGGTGGGCAGCTCGCCGATCACCGCGCCGTCCGAGACGAGATGGTAACGATCGATCCGCTCGGCCGGCTCGCCGCTCTTGGCGTGTCGGAACCAGACGCGGTCGCCCACGCGCAGCTCCCGCGCCGCCGCGCCGCGCAGCGGCGTCTGCACCTCACCGGCGCCCTCCCGCCCGAGCGTCTGCAGCCCCGCCGGCCACGCCGGAAGCGGCTGGCGGGATGCGAGTGCAGGCCCCGACGCGACCCACCCGCCGCCCAGCACGGTCGCGATGCCGGCGGTCGGCTTGCGCACCACATCGAACGCGAAGGCCGCGGCAGGCGCGGGCTGGAAGGCGCGGTAGCCGTCGAACAGGTGTCCGGCCAGCAGCCCGCTGCCCGCGGTCGCCTCGGTGAGCGATTCGTCGCTGCCGGTGAACTCCAGCGAACCGGTGCCCCCTCCGTTCAGGAATTCCAGCGGAGCGACGTCGACCATCGCCTCCGCGATCTCGGCACGGCGACGGATCAGCTCGTCGCGGGAGCGCGCCTGCACCATCCGGATGACGGGCGCATCGACGCCCGCGGCGTCGCCCTGGCCGGCGATCTGCGCCTCGTACATCTGCAGTCCCACGAGCCGGAACCCCGGACGCCGAGCGACCCGTCTGGCGAAGGCCACGACGTCGGATGCCGAGTGCAGCGGCGACCGCCGCACCCCGATGTGTCCGAGGGAGGGCGAGCGCAGCGAGGCGTCCACGTCGATGGCGACGCGCACGTGCGGACGCGACCCGGCAGCCGCGATCGAGTCGATGAGGTCGAGCTGCGCGAGATCGTCGATCATCAGCGTGATGCGGGCCGCCGCCTGCTCATCGGCGAGCAGGCGGCTCAGACCCGCCCGATCGGCGGTCGGATAGCCGAGCACGATGTCGTCGTGCTGCTCGGCGAGCCAGAGCGCTTCGGCGAGCGTGAAGGCGAGGATGCCGCGGTAGCCCGGGATCTCCAGCACGGCGTCGAGCACGGCGCGCACGCGCACGGATTTCGTCGCGACGCGGATCGGGATGCCTCCGGCTCGCACCAGCAGGTCCATGGCGTTGTGCCGCAGAGCCTCGCGGTTGATCACGGCGACCGGCGCGGGCAGATGCGCGGTCGCGTCGGTCAGGGCCGGCCAGTACAGATCGGGCGTGAGCCAGGGCGCGTCGGCTGCCGACGGCCTGCCTGCGGTGAGATCGAGCACTCCCCCACCATACGACGCGGCCCGCGACGTGCTCCGTGCCGCGGCGTCGATAGGCTGAACCGCGGGCCCCCATAGCCCAACGGCAGAGGCAGGCGTCTTAAACACGCTTCAGTGTCGGTTCGAATCCGACTGGGGGCACAGATGCGAGAAGGGCCCGTCCGATGTCGGACGGGCCCTTCTCGCATCGCAGGTCAGACCTGGACGTCGACGTTCTCGGCTTTCGTCTTCGCGGGCGCCTTCTTGGCCGCCGGCTTCTTGGCTGCGGGCTTCTTCGCGGCAGGCTTGGCGGCATCCGCCTTGGCTGCGGGCTTCACGGCATCCGCATGAGCGGCGGGCTTGCCGGCATCCGCCTTCGCCGTGTCCTTCTGCTCGGCTGGCGCGGCAGCGGGGGCCGCCGCCGGACGCGGCCGTGCCGCGAACTCCTCGAAGGCCGCGCGCGGGTGCTGCACGGCGGCGAGGTTGGCGAAGTCGCGGCCGAGCCACAGGTTGTTCCACCAGCCCCAGAGCACGCGCCACTTGCGCTCCCAGGTCGGCATGGCCAGGCCGTGGTAACCGCGGTGCGCGACCCAGGCGATGAAGCCCTTGAGCGCGATCTTGCCGGACTGGAAGACGCCGTTGTAGAGGCCGAGACCGGCGACAGCGCCCAGGTTCTTGTGGAAGTACTCCTTGGTGCCCTCGCCACGCAGCACGGCGACGAGGTTCTTCGCGAGCAGCTTGGCCTGACGCACGGCGTGCTGCGCGTTCGGCACGCAGGTGCCGTCGGGCAGACCGCCGGTCTTGTCGGGAACCGCCGCGATGTCACCGGCGGCCCAGGCGCCCTCGACGGGGTTGCCATCCGCGTCGACGACGCGCAGGTCGGTGCGGGCGCTGATGCGACCGCGGGGTTCGGTGGGCAGGTCGCCGCCGCGCACCACGGTCGGGTTCGCCATGACGCCGGCGGTCCAGACGATGAGGTCGGTCGGGATGACCTCTCCGGTCGACAGCTCGACGTCGCCGCCGACCGCGCTGGTGACCTGGGTGTCGAGGTGGATGAAGGCGCCGCGCTTGCCGAGGTCCTTCATGACCCACTTGCTGGTCTCGAGCGACACCTCGGGCATGATGCGCCCCATCGCCTCGATGAGATGGAAGTGCGTGTCGTCGAACGACAGCTGCGGGTACTTCGAGATCAGCGACGAGGCGAACGAGCGCAGTTCGGCGAAGGCCTCGATGCCGGCGAAGCCGCCGCCGACGACCACGACGGTCAGCAGACGATCGCGCTCGGGGCCGGCGGGGATCGCCGCCGCCTTGTCGAAGTTCGACAGCAGCCGGTCGCGCACGGCGACGGCCTCTTCGATGGTCTTCATGCCGATCGCGTTGTCGGCGATGCCCGGGATCGGGAAGGTGCGCGACACGGCGCCGGCGGTGACGACGATCTGGTCGTACGCGAACTCGTACGGCTCGCCGATCGGCGGCGTGATGGTCGCGACCTTCTTGGCGTGGTCGATGCCGGTGACCTTCGCCGTGATGACGTTGGTCGTCTTGAGGTGACGACGGTGCGTGACGACCGCGTGGCGCGGCTCGATCGAACCGGCGGCGACCTCGGGCAGGAACGGCTGGTACGTCATGTACGGCAGCGGGTCCACCATCGTCACATCGGCCTCACCCTTGCGAAGGTGCTTCTCGAGCTTCCACGCGGTGTAGAAACCTGCGTAGCCTCCGCCGACAATCAGAATGCGGGGTGCAGTGCTGTTCTGAGGCACAGGGGGACAACTCCTCGTCGTCAGGGGGTGGGAGTGCGTCTACCGCGCTCCGATCGGATGCGCCGGGCAGCTGCGGTGACGCCAAGCGCTACCAGGATACCAGGCACGGTGAGCGCCAGCAGAGGCAGGGTACCGTACCGCAGCGATTCGGGGGTCGGCAGCAGCGGCGACCCGGCCTCCGGAGGCTGCTCGACGGGCGGAAGCGGAGGCACCTCGACGGCCTGCGACGTGGCGTCGGGCTTCGGCTGCTCGGGGGCCTCGGCCCGGCGGTACACCCGCACCCACTCCCTCAGGTCGCCCATCGGGTTGCTGCTGACCGTGGGCAGCGAGGCCGTGACCGCGGCGTGCGCGTCAAGCAGGCCGTAGCCGTACAGCGGGTCGGGTGTGCCGGTCATGTCGGGTACCGGGACGGCCGTCCTGATGAGGCGGTTGATGACGTTCGCCGCGTCCAGATCGGGGTGCGCGGCGCGCACCAGCGCGGCGGCCCCGGCGACGATGGGAGCCGCGCCGCTCGTGCCGTCCCACGAGCGCAGGGTGCCGTCGGCCGAGACACCCAGCAGAGACTCGCTGGGCGCCGAGATGCCGATCGTGATGCCCTGGGTGGATGCCCCCTGGCTGGCGATCCCGGTCTGATCCACCCCGCCGACGGTCAGCACTCCCGGGATGGTCGCCGGCGCGCCGATCATCGACGTGCCGCTGCCCCGGTTGCCCGCGGCGACGATGACGACGACGTCGTGCTCGAAGGCGTACAGGAAGGCCTCGTCCCAGCTCTCGTCCCAGTCGAGGGTGTTGGTGGTGAAGGACAGGTTGATGATGTCGGCGCCGTTGTCGACGGCCCATCTCATGCCGTCGACGACCTGCTCGGTGAACGGCACCGTCGATGACGAGCCGGGGAATCCCATGGAGACCGACAGGAGCTGCGCCTCCGGCGCGACGCCGATCATGCCGGTGCCGTCGGGATTGCCGCGTCCGGCGGCGAGGGAGGCGACCCACGAGCCGTGGTTGGGATCACGCACGCCGACGGGGGTGCGCCCGTCGGGACTGCCCACGCCGGACACGTCAGTGCCGCCTGCGACCGCACCGTCGAAGATCACCGGCGGCTTGCCGATGCCCGTGTCGATGACGGCGATCTTCACGCCCTTGCCCCGGGTCACGCTCCACGCCTGCCGGATCTTGGCACCGTCGAGCCAGTACTCCAGCGCCCGTTCGGGATCCTTCGGATCGTCGGGGATGGGCGGCGGAGTCGGCGTCGGAGTCGCGGTCGCCGTCGCGACCGCCGTGGGCTGAGAGGTCCCCGTCGACGGGTCGGCGGCCCACGCCGGCGTCGCGGCGAAGATCACGGATGCCGCCATCGCCGCACCCGCGGCGATGCCACGAAGCATCCGCTCGGCCGTCATCCCGCCTGGTCTCCCCGCGCGGCACCCGGGTCGACGCATGCGCAGCGCTCGGGCGACCAGCTCGAGCGCTCCAGGGCGGCATCCCCGACCGGGTTCACACCGGGACCGGCGGCGAGGGCATGACCGGCGAGAGCGTGCAGGCACTTGACGCGGGTCGGCATGCCGCCGGCCGAGATGCCGTCGATCTCGGGCACGTCGCCGAACTGTGCGCGATCGGCCAGGTACGCCTCGTGCGCGCGGAGGTAGGCGGCGGCGACGTCGGGGTCGTCCTCGAGCATCCGGGTCAGCTCCGGCATCACCTGGGTCGCCTCGAGCGTCGACATGGCGGCGGTGGCCGCGGGGTGCGTCAGGTAGTAGAACGTCGGGAAGGGCGTTCCGTCGTCGAGACGGGGCGCCGTGGCGACCACGGTCGGATTGCCGCAGACGCAGCGCGCAGCGATGCCGACGACGCCGCGGGCGGCCCGGCCCAGCTGGTTCGAGACCACGGCGATCTCAGCGGCGGTCGGCGTCGGGAAGGGAGGTGTCGTCACCCCACCAGGGTACGGGAGGGTCGCTGTGCGCCGACGCACCCTAGCGGTTCGGCGCCTCGACCGCCGTCTTCGCCAGGCCCGCCGAGGTCAGCCCGCGCAGCAGCTGCGGCATCCAGTCGGCCGGACGCTCCTCGAGCTCGTCACTGACCTCCTGCTGCTCGGGCGGCAGGTCGGCGGGGTCGAGATCGAAATCGATCAGGTACGGCACCTCACCGGGCTTGACGTAGTAGAGCCGCTCCCGCGCCTGGGTGGTGATGTACGCCGGATCGTCCCAGCGGTCGCGCTCGCGCTCGAGCTCGGCGATCTGCTCTTCGGTCACCTGCACCGAGTTCTCGAGAGCGGCGATCTTCTGCTTCTGCCCGAGGTACGTGCCGATGGTGGGCACGAGCACCCAGGTGCCGAGCACGACCAGCGACAGCATGATCACCGCGAAGCCCGACAGGCGGATGCCGCCGGCCCACTCGCGCACGTCGACCGTGCGACCCGTGGTCGCCGGGCGCCCGCTCGAGCGCTCTCGGGCCGATGCTGCGGGCCGGGACGCCGAAGGAGGAGGAACCGGGCGTCTGGCCATGCTCCTCCTCCTTCGTTCGTTCAGATCAGCGCGTGCGCTCCGGCTCAGGCCTGGAAGCGCGGGAAGGCGGATGCGCCGGCGAACACCGCGGCGTCACCCAGCTCCTCCTCGATCCGCAGAAGCTGATTGTACTTCGCGACGCGCTCGCTGCGAGCGGGCGCACCGGTCTTGATCTGACCTGCGTTCGTGGCGACGGCGAGGTCGGCGATCGTGGTGTCCTCGGTCTCACCCGAACGGTGCGACAGCATCGCCGTGTAGCCCGAGCGCTGCGCGAGGCTGACGGCGTCGAACGTCTCGGTCAGGGTGCCGATCTGGTTGACCTTCACCAACAGCGAGTTCGCGACGCCGCGCTTGATGCCGTCGCCGAGACGCTCGGGGTTGGTGACGAACAGATCGTCGCCGACGAGCTGCACCTTGCTGCCGAGCGCGTCGGTGAGCTGCTTCCAGTTGTCCCAGTCATCCTCGGCGAGCGCGTCCTCGATCGTGACGATCGGGAAGTCGTTCACCAGCGTCTGGTAGTACTCGATCAGCTCGGGGCCGGTCCAGTCCTTGTTGTCGAGGCGGTACACGCCGTCGGTGAAGAACTCCGTCGCGGCGACGTCGAGGCCGAGGGCGATGTCCTTGCCGGGGGTGAAGCCGGCCTTCTCGATCGCCTTGATGAGGAACTCGAGGCCCTCGCGGTTGCTGGGCAGGTCGGGGGCGAAGCCGCCCTCGTCGCCGAGGCCGGTCGCGTAGCCGGCGGCCTTCAGCT
Source organism: Microbacterium sp. OR21 (assembly GCF_047306785.1). NCBI lineage: Bacteria > Bacillati > Actinomycetota > Actinomycetes > Micrococcales > Microbacteriaceae > Microbacterium > Microbacterium sp. OR21. The sequence continues at coordinate 147,393 of NZ_JAZEXJ010000002.1, forward strand.
CGCTGCGCAGCACGTGGTAGGTCTCGACGCCCCAGCGCAGCGACTCGGAGTACGTGTCGGCGCCGATCGGGGCGAGGAAGAACTCCTGCATGTCGATGCCGTTGTCGGCGTGCTCGCCGCCGTTGATGACGTTGAACAGCGGCACGGGCAGCAGGTGCGCGTTGGGTCCGCCGAGGTAGCGGAACAGCGGCAGGTCGGCCGAGTCGGCCGCGGCCTTGGCGACGGCGAGGCTCACGCCGAGGATGGCGTTGGCGCCGACGCGCTTCTTGTTGTCGGTGCCGTCGACCTCGTTGAGGATCTCGTCGACGACGCGCTGCTCGCTCGCTTCGACGCCCTCGATGGCGGGCCCGAGCTCGTCGATGACGGCCTCGACGGCCTTCAGCACGCCCTTTCCGCCGTAGCGGCCCTTGTCGCCGTCGCGCAGTTCGTACGCCTCGAAGGCTCCGGTGGATGCACCGGAGGGGACGGCGGCGCGCTGGACGACACCGTCATCGAGCAGCACCTCCACCTCGACGGTCGGGTTACCGCGCGAGTCGAGAATCTCTCGTGCGCCTACAGCCTCGATCAGTGCCACAGAAGTGCTCCTTCGAAAGGGAGGGAAAGGTGGTGGTGGAGCGACGTCGATCCGCGCTTCAGTCTAGCCGTGCCCGTCGTCGCGGCCCGGGCGCATGTCAGACGACGAGGGCGACGGCGATGCCGTCCCAGCCCTTGACGCCGACCGTCTGCAGCGCGGTCGCATCGAAGCGGGGGTCCTCCGCCAGCATCCGCAGCCCCTCGCGTGTGCCGATGACCTTGGTGTCGGTCGTGGCGTCGTTCACGATCTCGCCGTCGCGCCCGATGTTGTCGAGCACGACCACGGTGCCCGGATGCCCGAGGCGGGCGGCCCAGTCCAGGTACAGCGTGTTCGACTCCTTGTCGGCATCGATGAACACCAGATCGAATCCGCCCACGAGGGTCGGCAGCACGTCCTCGCCGCGCCCGACCCGGATCTCGACGCGATCGCCCACCCCCGCCGCGTCGATGCTGGCACGCGCGATATCGGCGTTCGCGTGCTCGGCCTCGATCGTGACCACGCGACCCTGCTCGCCGACGGCGCGCGCCATCCAGATGGTGGAGTATCCGCCGAGCGTGCCGATCTCGAGCACGCGGCGGGCGCCGCTGATCCGCACGAGCAGGTTCAGCAGCTTGCCGGCGACCGGCGCGACCTCGATGTCGGGCATCCCCGCTGCCCGCTGCGCTTCGAGCGCCTTCTCCAGGTCGGGGTCGTGCCCGACCAGCAGGTCGGAGAGGTACTCGTCTGCGGCGCGCCACGCGTGCGGGGTGGATTCGACCATGCGCCCAGCCAAGTCGCCCCGCGGGCCGAGGTCAAGCGGGAGGAGCGCTGCGCGGCGCCGCCGGCGCGGCGAGAGCGGGCTGTCGGCCGAACTGGCCGGTGAGGAGCAGCACGACGGTCACCAGCGCGCACGCGATCCATCCGGACGCCCCGAGTGTGAACGCCAGCGCGGGATCAGGCCGCGTGCCGGCCGCGTACAGCAGGGTCGGCAGGCCCGCCGCCGCGTTCACGGCGCCGTGCGCGAAGACCGCCGGCCACACCGACCCCGATCGCAGACGCAGCCAGCCGAGCAGCACTCCCCATGCCAGGCATCCGGCCGTCATCAGCAGCACCCCGGTGATGTCGGTGCGGCCGAAGTTGTGGCCGAGCAGGATGATCGGCGCGTGCCAGAGACCCCAGACGGCGCCGCTGATCAGCAGCGCCGGCCATGTGCCGTATCGACGCAGGGCGGGAACGAGGAAGCCGCGCCAGCCGATCTCCTCGCCGAACGCGGCGACGGCGTTGACGGTGACGGCGGCGACCGGAAGCGCGAGCAGCTGGGCGGTCACCAGGATGCCGAGCGGCGGGAGTGCGACCGCCCCGCCCGGACCGGCTTCCAGCACCTCCGCGAACCCCGAGAAGGTGACGAGGTCGAGGGTGATCCAGCCGCACAGGGCCGCGATGGCGAGCGAGAGCACCACGACCGCGATCGTGCCGAACAGGCCGATGACGCTCATCCAGATCACGCGCTTCACCGGACGCAGCGGCCAGATGCCGAGGAATCGCAGGCGCTGACCGCGGGGCACCGGTCGCAGCACGAGCATCACGAAGAGCACCGCGACAGCAGGCGTGTACATCATGACCGGCAGCACCAGGCCGGCGAGCGGACTGGCCAGCCCGTCGCCCAGCCAGAGCGGCAGCGCCACCAGCCACGCCAGTCCCATCGCGATCACGATGTAGCCGATGATGGCGGCGAGGCCCACCTCGGGCATCCGGTCGGTCGAGTGATCTGTCATCGCTTCTTCTCCGCCCCTGCCGCACCCCGGTGCTCGAGGTGGGCCTGCAGGGTCGCGGCAGCCGTCTCGGCGCCGTCGACCGTGACGACGACCGCACCCTTGTCACGGCGTGCGACCTCGACGCCCGGTCCGGTGCGCAGCACGATGCCGGTGCGACCGTCGACGCCTGTCCGCCAGCCGACTCCACCGAACTCGGCGAACGGATGGCATTGGATCGCGCGCACCGAGGTGATCTCGTCGAGCGGCACGTGCAGACGGGGGAACCCGAGCTGCGAGCGCACAGTGAGGCCGTCGGCACCGGCACGAACACGGAACGAGAAGGTTGCTGCAAGGGCGAGCCCGACCACGACGAGCACGAGCAGTGGGATCCACACCTTTTCGGGCGCCTGGAGCAGCAGCACCGCGCTCGCTCCGATCAGGACGACGCAAGCCAGCCCGATGGCGACCACGGCGGCGCGCGCCATCGACGCCCGCCCGAGCCAGACCACCCGCTCCCCCGCGGCGATCGATGCCAGGTGGGCGGTCTTCAGGGGTGCGACCGGCGCCGACTCGATGTCGGGCTGCAGCACCCACCCGGCCGCCGAGAGCACGAGCAGGGCACAGAACGCGCCGATCAGCACCGGAAGCACGTTCGTCGCCGCCGCGGCATCGGCGAGGCCGCGCTGCAGCCAGACGGATCCCGCGGCCGTGATCGCACTGAATCCGGACAGGCCCAGCGCGAGGGCGCCGAGGAAGCGAGCGGTGACACCCCACTGCGTGCGGGTCATCGTCAGGGTCGTCGTCACCATCAGCAGCGGAAGTCCGATTCCGATCGCGATGGCGAGCCACAGATAGGTGGCGGGTGGCCCGAAGCCGTCTACGCCGTCGGCGCTCCAGTGGACGGCGGCCGGGTCGGGCAGCTCGGGCAGCCAGAGCGCGATGAGAGCGACGACGATCGCGGTGAGCACCGCGGGGATCACGAGCCCCACGACGATCAGCGCGCGGCGTGCGCGTCGCACGTCGGCGGTCGCGTCCGTGTGGACGACGGGGTCGAGGGAGGGCGTGGTCACGAGCTCATCTCCTTGATCAGTGCGGCGAGGGTGGCGGGGGTGACGCCGAGCGCGGCGGCGCGTCGCACGAGAGCGGCGATCTCTTCGGCGAGTTCGGCGAGCGGCGCCGCCGAGGCCGACACCACCGCGCCGCGTCCGCGACGCAGCTCGACGAGACCCTCGTCGCGCAGCTCCTGGTAGGCGCGCAGCGCCGTGTGCACATTGACCTCGACGGCTTCGGCCAGGTCGCGGGCGGCCGGCAGCCGCTCCCCTGGTCCAATCCGGCCGGCGAGCACCTCCCTGCGCACCGACGCAGCGATCTGCTCGAACAGCGGGCGCGGGCTGTCGGGGTCGACTCTGATGAGCATGTGCACCTCCTGCGCATTACTCTAGTGCCACTAGATCAACTAGGGCAAGTAGATCACAATGGCATGACCTCTCAGTCGGCGCGCGCGCATCGCGTCACCGGCTGTTCACCCCGCGATGGGAACATGGTCGGATGCCTCTCGCCCGCCGCCTCACCCTCGCCGACGCCACCGCGATCGGACTCGGGTCGATGATCGGCGCCGGCGTGTTCGCCGTCTGGTCGCCGGCGCTCGGCGTCGCCGGGTCCGGCATCCTCATCGCGCTGGCGATCGCGGCGCTGGTCGCGTTCTGCAACGCCACCTCATCCGCGCAACTGGCCGCCGTGCATCCGGTGGCCGGCGGCACCTACGCCTACGCGCGGGCTGAGATCGGGCCCTGGACCGGATTCATCGCCGGATGGTGCTTCGTGATCGGCAAGATCGCCAGCTGCGCCGCGATGGCGATGACGTTCGCGGCCTACGCCGCGCCGGAGGGCTGGCGCACCACGGTCGCGGTGCTCGCGGTCGCGACCCTGGCCACGGTGAACTGCTTCGGGGTCACGCGCACCGCGCGGCTGACGCGCATCCTCGTGGTCGTCTCGCTGCTCGGGCTGGCGGCGGTGGTGGCATCCGGATTCGCCGCCGCTCCCACGGCCGCGCCGGCTCCCCTCCCCGACGGGACCGCCTACGGCGTGCTGCAGGGGGCGGGGCTGCTGTTCTTCGCGTTCGCCGGGTATGCGCGCATCGCGACCATGGGTGAGGAGGTCATCGACCCCGCCCGCACGATTCCGCGCGCGATCGTGCTCGCCCTCGGCGGCGCGGTCGTCGTCTACACCCTGGTGGCGGTGACGGTGATGCTGACTCTCGGCGCGGATGCCGTCGGCAGCCCGCATCCGCTCGCTGACGTCGCCGCGACCACCGGCTGGGAGTGGGCGAACCCCGTGGTGCGGGTCGCCGCGGCGACCGCCTCGCTGGGTGCGCTGCTTGCTCTGATCACCGGCATCGGGCGCACCACGCTGGCGATGGCGCGGGAGGGCGACCTGCCGCGGTTCCTCTCGGCCATCGACGCGCGGTGGCAGGTGCCGCAGCGTGCGGAGATCGTCGTGGCGATGGTCGTGATCGCCATCGTGCTGCTCACTGATCTGCGCGGAGCGATCGGCTTCTCGTCGTTCGGGGTGCTGCTGTACTACCTCATCGCGAACGCCTCGGCGTTCCGCCAGCGGGCCGACGTGCGCCGGTATCCGAGGGCGCTGCAGGTGGTCGGCGCATTCGGCTGCCTGGTGCTCGTCTCGACGCTCCCGGTCGTCGCCTCACTGATCGGCACCGGCGTCGTGCTGGCCGGCGTCGGCTATCGGATGCTGCGGTTGAGGCTCGCCGCACGCTGACCGTCGCTCAGGACAGCGGCCTGACCTCGGCTGCGCCGGGCTCGTCTCCGGAGCGCACCGACGCGAAACCGGTGTACCCGTCGGCCGCCGCCCGCTCGAGCAGCGCCTTCAGGTTCTTCGGGCGGCGCTCGAGGCGCACGCGTGCGACGCCGTCGCGCAGCAGGGCCGACTTGTGCGCGAGCAGCTCGGGAACGGTCACGTCGGCGTCATGCACGAGCACCACGGCCTGTGCCGCCTCGACCTCGCGCTCGGCGACCAGGTCGACGATGCGCTCGAATCCGATCGAGAACCCGACCGCGGGCACCTGCTGACCCAGGAAGCGGCCGATCATGCCGTCGTAGCGCCCGCCGCCGCCGAGCGAGTAGCTCACCGAGGGGTGCGCGAGCTCGAAGATCGTGCCGGTGTAGTAGCCCATGCCGCGCACGAGGAAGGGGTCGTAGACGAGGGGCGGCTCCCCGGCATCCGGACGGGCGGCGACGACCGCCTCGCCGAGCGAGACGAGGTGCGCGACGACCTCGTCGGGCGCGCCCTCCGGCAGCGCCGCACGGATCTGCCGCTCGCCGTACGGGTCGTGCTGCAGGGTCTGCGGCCGGGTGAGGAATGCTTCGAACGCGTCGACGGCGGATGCGGTGACGCCGCGCTCGCGCAGCTCGGCGGCGACACCCGAGGCGCCGACCTTGTCGAGCTTGTCGATCGTGATGAGCACGCCGGGGCGCTCGTCTTCGGTGAAGCCGAAGCTGTCGAGCATCCAGTCCAGGGCGCGGCGGTCGTTGACGCGCACCGTGCCGCCTTCGAGGCCGAGGGCGTCGATCGTGTCGAGGGACGCCACGATCAGCTCGGCCTCGGCGCGCGAGGTCTCGTCGCCCATGATGTCGATGTCGCACTGCACGAACTGGCGGTAGCGGCCCTTCTGCGGGCGTTCGGCGCGCCAGACCGGCCCGATCTGGATCGCGCGGAAGACGGAGGGCAGCTGACCGCGGTTGGTCGCGTAGAACCGCGCGAGGGGCACGGTGAGGTCGTAGCGCAGACCCAGGTCGCTGAGCGCGGCGAGGTCGTCGGCGGCGGCGCGGATGCCGTCGGCGTCGAGGCCGCGGCGCAGGATGCTGTACGACAGCTTCTCGTTGTCGCCGCCGATCCCGGCGTGCAGGCGCCCGTGCTCCTCGACCACCGGCGTCTCGATCTCGTCGAAGCCGTGCGCACGGTAGCGCTCGCGGATGACGGCGAGCACGCGCTCGCGACGGGCCTTGTCAGCGGGGAGGAAATCGCGCATTCCGCGCGGCGGGTTCACAGTTGCCACCCGTCCATCTTCCCAGGTCGCGTGCACCGCGACCGCCGGCGGCGGCCGGCTTCGGTCCAGCGGCGTCACGGCGGGGAGCCACATGCCGGTCATGGGCTGCTCGCAACCGGCATCCGGCTCCCGGTCACGACGGCGCCACCTGCCACCGCCACCGCCACCGGCATCCGCACCGGCCCACCGCAACGACGTGCCCTGCGGATCGCGGGGAGTGCGCCGCGCCGAGCCGGAACGCTGCAAGACGAGCGATTCGAACGGGGTTCAGCCGCCGTATTCGGCGGCGCGGACGTCGGCCTCGAGCAGGCGGATGCGCTCGCGCAGCGCGCGCTCGGCATCCCACCCGTGCTGCTGCGCCTGGGCGACGAGGGCGAGCAGGGCCTCGCCGAGGTCGGCCTCGGATGCGAGTGCCGTTTCCGGTCGCTCGACCGGCAGCACCGGCAGCACCGGCAGCCGCGCGGCGCGCCCGAGCACCTTCTGAGCACGAGCCAGCGCGGGCATGCCGGCGGGCACTCCGTCGAGAACGCTGCGACGCTCGCGCTTCTCGGCCGCCTTCGCGGCGTTCCAGTGCACGAGCACCTCGTCCGGCGTCGTCGCGACGGCATCGCCGAAGACATGCGGATGCCGGCGCACCATCTTCTCGGTGAGGCCGCGGGCGACGTCATCGATGTCGAAGGGGTCGGATGCGTCCTGCGCGGTGATCGCCGCGTGGAACAGCACCTGCCACAGCAGGTCGCCGAGCTCTTCGCGCAGCTCGGCGCGGTCGTCGCGCTCGACGGCGTCGATCAGCTCGTGCGCCTCTTCGATCAGGTACGGGACGAGGTCACGATGGGTGATCCGCTGCGACCAGACGCACCGCTCGCGCACCTGACGCATCGTCTCGGCGGCGGCGCGCAGCGCGTCGGGTTCGGTCAGCGGATCGGTCATCGCTCACTCCACCGCTGCGGCGAGCCGGCGGTACGAGCGCGCCCGCGCGGTGACGACGATCGCCGAGAGCACGAGAGCGATGAGCGATCCGCCCAGCACGCCGAGGATCGCCTGATCGCGAACCTCGCCGTCGTCGGCGAAGGCAAGGTTCGCGAGCAGCAGCGAGACGGTGAACCCGATCCCGCCGAGGGTGCCGGCGGCGAGGATGTCGGGCAGTCGCAGTGCGGGCTCGGTGCCCTTCGGACGCAGCTGCATGCTCAGCCATCCGAAGATGCCGATGCCGATGATCTTGCCGACCGGCAGGGCGATGAGGATGCCCCAGAACGCCGGAGACAGCTCGGTCGGCGACACCTGCGGGATGACGACGAACGCCGCGACGAACGCGAAGACCGGGAGGATGACGCCGTTGACCGTCGGCTCCAGCGCGTGCCGAGTCTTCTCGGCCGGGGCGGGCGACATCGCCAGTCCCAGCATCACGCCGGCGATCGTCGCGTGGACGCCTGAGAGCGCCATGAAGCCCCAGACGATCACGCCGAGCACGCCCATCAGCACGGCGATCCCGGACGACCCGGTCTTCGCGACGACTCGGCTGAGCACGGCGAACACCACGACGCACGCGACGGCGAGCGCGAACATCAGCCAGTTCACGTCGTGCGCGAACAGCACGGCGATGAAGATGATGCCGATGATGTCATCGAGGATGGCCAGAGCGAGCAGGAAGACGCGCACCGCCGCCGGCAGACCCTTGCCGAACATGGCGAGCACGCCGAGGGCGAAAGCGATGTCGGTGGCGGTGGGGATGGGCCACCCGACGGCCGTGCCCTCGCCGGTCGCGGGCCCGGCGATGAGCAGGTAGATCGCGATCGGCACGATCACACCGCCCGTGGCGGCGATCGCCGGCTGCACGGCCTTGTGCGGCGAGTCGAGCTCACCGTGGGTGAGCTCGTGGCGCAGCTCGATCGCGACGACGAGGAAGAAGATCGCGAGCAACCCGTCTGCCACCCACTCCTCGATCGACAGGTCGAGCCCGGTGGCGGGGATGGCGATGTGCGCGTGCAGCACCTCCGCGATCGCGTCGTGCGTGGCGAGGTTCGCGAGAAGCAGGCCGAGGGCCGCCGCGGCGAGGAGGAGCGCCGCCGGGAACTGCTGACCGCGAAGGGGGTTGTCGGAGATACGCATCCCCTCCACTCTGTCATAGGGAACGGAGGCACCGAGTGGGCGGTTTACCCTCGAAGCATGTCGCTTGAGCCCACGAACACCGAAGCCATCCGCGTCATCACCCGATTCGAAGCCTCCCACGGCATTCCCGACGCGATGCGCGCGGACGTCCGGATGCTCGGCGGCCTGCTCGGGCAGGTGCTGCGCGAGTCGGGCAGTCCGGGCCTGTTCGAGGACGTCGAGCGACTGCGGCTGGCCACGATCCAGGCATCCGACGCCGACGGGAACGGGGCGGCCTTCGCCCGCGCCGCCGAGATCGCCGACTCGTTCTCGATCGAGCGCGCCGACGAGGTCGCCCGCGCCTTCACCTGCTACTTCCACCTCGTCAACCTCGCCGAGGAGCACCAGCGGGTGCGCATCCTGCGCGAGCGGTCGGGGCAGCCGCGCGAGGGCGCGACCGACACCGTCGCGACCGCGTTCGCCCAGCTGACGAAGGAGGTCGGGGAGGACGCCGCCCGCGAGCGCCTCGCCGAGCTGCGGTTCCACCCGGTGTTCACCGCGCACCCGACCGAGGCCCGCCGTCGCGCCGTGTCCGGCAGCATCCGCCGGCTCTCCGACCTGCTCACCGAGCACGATGCGGCGAGCGAGGGCGGCGCCGACGAGCGGCGCGCACGACGGCGGATGCTGGAGGAGATCGACACGCTCTGGCGCACCGCTCCGCTGCGCGCGCAGAAGCCCACCCCGACCGACGAGGTGCGCACCGTGATGGGCGTCTTCGACGAGACGCTGTTCAGCACCGTGCCGCACGTGTACCGCCGGATCGACGACGCGCTGCGCGGCGACGAGTCCGGGGCCAGCGCGCCGATCGTGCCCGCATTCGTTCGCGTCGGCTCCTGGGTCGGCGGCGACCGCGACGGCAATCCGTTCGTGACCGCGGCGGTCACCCGCGAGGCCGCCGAGATCGCGTCCGAGCATGTGCTGCGCGGCCTCGAGCGCGCCATCGAGCGCATCGGCCGCTCGCTCACCCTCGACGCGGCCGACACGCCGCCGAGCGCGGCGGTCGACGCGATCTGGCAGCGCTTCGCCGACGAGCAGCCCGATCTCGCAGACGACATCGCGACCCGCTCGCCGTCCGAGCCGCACCGGCGCACCATGCTCGCCCTCGTGCACCGTGTGCACGCGACCCGCACCGAGCAGACCGGCGCCTACGGCGCCCCCGAGGAGCTGCTCGCCGACCTGCGCGCGGTGCAGTCGTCGCTGGCGGATGCCGGGGCGCGCCGCCACGCGTTCGGCGGCCTGCAGCACCTGATCTGGCAGGTGGAGACCTACGGCTTCCATCTCACCGAGCTCGAGGTGCGTCAGCACTCGAAGGTGCACCGCCAGGCTCTCGCCGAGCTCGACGCCGGCGGAGAGATCAGCGCGCAGACCGAGGAGGTGCTCGACGTCTTCCGTGCGGTCGCCGACATCCAGCGCCGCTACGGGCTGCGCGCCGCCGGGCGTTACGTCGTCTCGTTCACGCAGTCGGCGCAGGACCTCGCCAACGTGCACCGTCTCGCGGCCTACGCACTCGGCGACGACGCTCCGGTGCTCGATGTCGTGCCGCTGTTCGAGACCTTCGCCGACCTGCAGGCGGCTCCCGCGATCCTCGCGGAGGTGGTGCAGTTCCCCGAGTTCCGCGCCCGGCTCGACGCCACCGGCGATCGCCTCGAGGTGATGCTCGGCTACTCCGACTCATCCAAGGACGTCGGCCCGGTCGCCGCCAACCTCGCCCTGTACGAGGCGCAGCGCCAGATCGCCCTGTGGGCGAAGGAGTCGGGCATCCGTCTCACCCTCTTCCACGGCCGCGGCGGTGCGCTCGGCCGCGGCGGCGGACCCGCCAACTCCGCCATCCTCGCGCAGCCGCCGCATTCCGTCGACGGCCGCTTCAAGCTCACCGAGCAGGGCGAGGTCATCTTCGCCCGCTACGGCGAGCCCGCGATCGCGATGCGCCACATCGACCAGGTGGCCGCGGCCACGCTGCTCGCCTCCTCCCCCACGGTCGAGCAGCGCACCAGCGGCGCCGCCGAGCGGTTCGCCGACGTCGCGCAGACGATGGATGCCGCATCCCGCGAGCGCTTCTTCTCGCTGGTCGCCGCCGAAGGGTTCGCACCGTGGTTCGCCACCGTCACCCCCATGGAGGAGATCGGCCTGCTCGCCCTCGGCTCGCGTCCGGCCCGCCGCGGGCTCTCCGTCGAGTCCCTCGAGGACCTCCGGGCGATCCCGTGGGTGTTCGCGTGGACGCAGGCGCGGATCAACCTCGCCGGCTGGTTCGGTCTGGGAACGGCGCTGGATGCCGTCGGCGACGAGGCTCGGCTCATCGAGGCGTACCGCGACTGGCCGCTGCTGCGCACCATGATCGACAACGTCGCGATGAGCCTGGCGAAGACCGACGAGCGCATCGCCCGCGAGTACCTCTCGCTCGGCGACCGCGACGATCTGGCGAAGATCGTGCTCGACGAGCTCGCGCTCACTCGCGACTGGGTGATCCGTCTCACCGGTGGCGAGCAGCTGCTGGGCAACAAGCCCGTGCTGCAGCGCGCCGTGCAGCTGCGCACGCCGTACGTCGACGCCCTGTCGCTGCTGCAGCTGCGTGCCCTGCGCGCGCTGCGCTCCGACATCCAGGGTGAGACCGATCCCGATCTGCAGCGCCTGCTGCTCCTCTCGGTCAGCGGAGTCGCGGCTGGCCTGCAGAACACCGGGTGATAGCATCCCCTGCGACTTCTCGTCGGAGGCGGAGCCGCCCGCCAGCTAAAGTGAAGGCTCCAGCCTGATCCGGCGAAGCATCACGCGACACGATCGCACTCCCCCATCCCCCACCAGAAAGCTTCCCGCGTGACAGAGAACACTGCCGACTTCCATCCGCTCAGCGATGCCGCCCAGCCCGTCTTCGACGCGGTGCGCGACCTCAACCCGAATGAGCCGGAGTTCCACCAGGCGGTGCACGAGGTGCTGCACTCGATCGGACCCGTCCTCGAGCGCCACCCGAAGTACCTCGACCAGGGCGTCCTCGAGCGCCTCGTCGAGCCCGAGCGTCAGATCATCTTCCGTGTGCCGTGGATCGACGACGCGGGCCGGCTGCAGGTCAACCGCGGCTACCGCGTGCAGTACAACTCCGCCCTCGGCCCGTACAAGGGTGGCCTGCGCTTCCACCCCTCGGTGAACATCTCGATCATCAAGTTCCTCGGCTTCGAGCAGATCTTCAAGAACGCGCTCACCGGCCAGGGCATCGGCGGCGGCAAGGGCGGGTCGAACTTCGACCCGCACGGCAAGAGCGAGGCCGAGGTGATGCGCTTCTGCCAGTCGTTCATGAGCGAGCTGTTCCGCCACATCGGCGAGCACACCGACGTCCCCGCGGGTGACATCGGCGTCGGCGGTCGCGAGATCGGCTACCTGTTCGGCATGTACCGCAAGATGACGAACCGGCACGAGTCGGGCATCCTCACCGGCAAGGGCATCGGCTGGGGCGGCGCTCAGGTGCGCACCGAGGCGACCGGCTACGGCGCGGTGTTCTTCGTGCAGGAGATGCTGGCCGTGCACGGCGAGAACCTCGAGGGCAAGCGCGTCGCCGTGTCGGGCTCGGGCAACGTCGCGATCTACGCGATCGAGAAGGCCACGCAGCTCGGCGCGCGGGCGGTCACGGCATCCGACTCGTCCGGCTACATCGTCGACGACGCGGGCATCGACCTGGCGCTGCTGCGTCAGATCAAGGAGGTCGAGCGCGGCCGCATCGTGGAGTACGCGAACCGCCGGCCCGGCGCGCGCTTCATCGAGGGCGGCAACGTCTGGGAGACCCCGGTCGACATCGCCGTGCCGTCGGCGACGCAGAACGAGCTGAACGAGGATTCGGCCCGCATGCTCATCGCGAACGGCGTGCGCGCGGTCGCCGAGGGCGCCAACATGCCCTCGACGCCGGAGGCGGTCGGCGCGTTCCAGGACTCCGAGGTGCTGTTCGCCCCGGGCAAGGCCGCGAACGCGGGCGGCGTGGCCACCTCGGCCCTCGAGATGAGCCAGAACGCCTCGCGTCAGCGGTGGAACTTCGCGAACAGCGAGCAGAAGCTGCGCGACATCATGGCCGACATCCACGACGCGTCGTTCCGCGCCGCAGAGCGCTACGGCACTCCCGGCGACTACGTCGCGGGCGCCAACATCGCCGGATTCGAGCGCGTCGCCGAGGCGATGCTCGCGCAGGGCGTCATCTGACCCCTGCCGCGTCGCGATCCTTCGCCGAGAAACCACCCTCTGCCTGAGAAACCATGCGCGAGCGCACTTCTCACGCGGAAGGTGGTTTCTCGCGTGAAGAGGCGGCTCAGATCAGGTGGTCGTCGGCGTGCCGGGCGAGCGAGCTCGCGTAGCGCTCGGTGAGCTGCACCATCAGGTCGGGGGTGTCGCGGTCGACGCCGAACACGTGCCCCGGGAAGTCCAGATCGGGCATCGCGGCGGCGATCTCGTCCGCCTGATCGGGTGAGAACAGGCGCACCGGATGCCCGACCGCCACCCAGCCGATCGGGACGACGGTGCCCTCGGGAAGCACCGCGCGGCGCTGGATGATCGCGTTGACCCGCACCTCGCAGCGCGGGCCGACCAGCGCGCCGTTGAACACGCGGGCGCCGGATGCCAGGAACACCTCCTCACCGACGGTCGCGCCGGCGATGCTGGCGAGTGTGCCGACGAGGGTGTGGTCGCCGATGTGCACGGCGTTGGCCGCGGTGGCGCGGATGAGCGCGTTCTCCATCACGATCACGTGCTCGCCGAGCGTGATCGGCCCGCCCTCGGCGGTGATCACCGCCCCGTGCAGCACCTGGCAGCTCGGGCCGATCTCGACGTCGCCCGAGATCACAGCGGTCGGCGCCACGACGGCGGTGTCGTGGATGCGGGGCCGAGCCCCGAGGTGCTCGTACATCATGCGGCCAGACTAGCCCTGTGCGTCAGCGGGCGCGCAGCACCGCGGGCAGCACGATGTGCACCTCGGGGATCATGCCCGGGGTCACGCGCTTGCGGAAGATCCAGTAGCTCCACGCCTGGTAGAGCAGGATCACCGGCAGCGACACCGCGGCCACGACCGTCATCACGCCGAGCGTGTACGGACCGTTCGCCGCGTTCCACACCGTGAGGTCGAAGGCGGCATCCACCGTCGACGGCAGCAGCCGGGGGAACATCCCCGCGAAGATCGCCGCGGCGCCGAAGAGCCCGAACCCCGCGAAGCCGATGAACGCCCGTCCTTCGTACCGGCGCCGCGCGGCCGTCCAGCCGAAGACCGCGGCGAGCACGGCGAAGACGATGAGAGTCCACGCGAGCACGCTGCTGCCGCCGTGCGCCAGCTGCACCCAGATCGCCCACACCGCCGCCGGGGCGATGCACAGCGGCGCCCAGCGGGCGGCGAATCGTCCGGCACGGTCGCGCACCTCCCCGTCGGCCTTCAGCCCGAGGAACGTCGCCGAGTGCAGCAGCGCGAAGCCCACCACCGCGAGTCCGCCGACCACGGCGGGCAGCGTGAGCCAGACGAAGGGCCCGCCGACGCGGTCGCCGTTCGCATCGATGGGCAGGCCGGTCGAGGTCAGGGCGAGCGCCGCGCCGATGCAGAACGCGACGATGAGCGAGCCCAGGCCGATCATCCACGTCCAGAACGTGCGCCAGCGCTCGGTGTGGATCTTGCCGCGGTACTCGATGCCGACCGCGCGCACGATGAGCCCCACGAGGGTGATCGTCAGCGGCACGTACAGGGTCGAGAACAGCGAGGCGTACCAGGCGGGGAACGCCGCGAACATCGCGGCCCCCGCGGTGATCAGCCACACCTCGTTGCCGTCCCACACCGGACCGATCGTGTTCAGCATGACGCGGCGCTCGCGCTCGGATCGGGTGGAGAAGACCATGTGCATGCCGACTCCGAGGTCGAACCCCTCGAGCAGCAGGTAGCCGGTCCAGAGCACGGCGATCGCCACGAACCAGACGACGGGAAGCGGTTCCATCTGCGGTGTTCCTCTCGGATCGGTCAGTAGGCGAACGCGAGCACGTCGTCGCGCTTGTCGGGGTCGGTGTCGTGGTCGTCGGCATGTGCGGATGCCGTGAGCTCGGGCATCGAGGCGGCGACGCCGCCGCGCACGTACTTCACCATCAGGTACAGCTCGATCACGAGCATCACGCCGTACACGGCGCTGAGCGTGATCACCGAGAACAGCAGCTCACCCGCCGTCACCCCGGGAGACACGGCCGCCGCGGTGTACATGAACACGCCGTCCACGCCGGTCGCGTCCGGGTTGGGGGCGACGACGAACGGCTGGCGGCCCAGCTCGGTGAAGATCCATCCGGCGATGTTCGCGGCAAAGGGCGCGACGATGCCGAGCAGCGCGAGCCGCATGATCCACGGTGACGACGGCACGGTGCCCTTGCGGGTCAGCCACAGCGCGACCGCGCCGCCGAACGCGACGATCCCACCGAGGCCGATCATCAGCCGGAAACCCCAGTAGGTGACCCACATCACGGGCACGTACTGCACGTCGGTGCCCGCCATGTCGCCGTAGAGCGCGTCGTCGGGGATCGTCTTGCCGTACTGGTCGACGTACTGCGGCTCGAGGTCGTTGATGCCGGGCATCTCCGCGCCCCACTCCCCCGTGCCGAGGAAGCCGAGCACGCCTGGGATCTCGATGAGGGTGACCACGTCGGCGCAGTCCGTCGATCCGGGGTCGCCGAGGGAGAGCACCGAGAACGACGAGCCGGTGTGGCAGGCGGCCTCCGCCGCCGCCATCTTCATCGGCTGCTGCTCGTACATGAGCTTGCCCTGGATGTCTCCGGATGCCACGGTGCCGAGGAATCCCGCGATGGCCACGACCGCGCCGAAGCGCAGCGACCAGATCCACACGCCGTGGTCCTTCTTGTCGCGCCCCGCCACGGCATCCGCCTGCCCGACGATCACGCGACCGGTCTCGTCGACGGAGTCGATGCCGTCGTGGCGGCGCCGCCACAGGTGGTACCAGGAGATGCCGAGCAGGAACATGCCGGCGACGACGAGAGCACCGAAGATCGTGTGGGTGTACGCGGCGATCGCGGTGTTGTTCGTGATCACGGCCCACACGTCGGTCATCACCGGGCGTCCGTCGGCGCCGAGCTCGACACCGACCGGGTGCTGCATCCACGAGTTCGCGACGATGATGAAGAACGCCGAGATCCACGAGCCGATGACGGCGCACCACAGCGCCGCCAGATGCAGGCCCTTGCGCAGCCTGCCCCAGCCGAAGATCCAGATGCCGAGGAACGTCGACTCGACGAAGAACGCGAGCAGACCCTCCATGGCCAGCGGTGCGCCGAACACGTCGCCGACGAAGCGGGAGTACTCGCTCCACGCCATCCCGAACTGGAACTCCTGCACGAGGCCGGTGGCGACGCCGACGATGAAGTTGATCAGGTAGACCTTGCCCCAGAACTTCGTCATGCGCAGGAACTTCTCGTCTCCCGTGCGCACCCACCGGGTCTGCATGATCGCGACCATCAGGCCGAGGCCGATCGTCAGCGGCACCATGAGGAAGTGATAGACGGTCGTGATGCCGAACTGCCAGCGGGCGATGTCGAGGACGTCCACGCGGTTTCTCCGTTCGCGAAGGGGCGGCGGCGATCCGCCAC
Source organism: Microbacterium sp. OR21 (assembly GCF_047306785.1). Classification (NCBI taxonomy): domain Bacteria; kingdom Bacillati; phylum Actinomycetota; class Actinomycetes; order Micrococcales; family Microbacteriaceae; genus Microbacterium; species Microbacterium sp. OR21. The sequence goes on from NZ_JAZEXJ010000002.1 coordinate 163,507, forward strand.
AGCAATTCTACGCCTCGTAGAACTTCTTCGACACACGATAGAACAAATTCGACAGGGAGTAGAATCGCAGGAGCCGGGAAAAACCCGGCAGAGGAGGGATGCACCGATGGGCACGCTCGGAGAACTCGAACGAGCAGTGATGGACGCCATCTGGGACGCCGATACGGCGCTCAGCGCCTACGACGTGCAGCACCAGCTGGAAGCCGACGGCCGCGCGCTGGCGGTGACCACCCTGCTCACCGTGCTGTCACGCCTCGAGAAGAAGGGCTTCGTCGCCTCGGACCGTTCGGCGCGCCCGCACCGCTACACCGCGGTCGCCTCGCGCGCCGATCATGTCGCCGAGCTGATGCACTCGGTGCTCGGCGACGCCGGCGACCGCACCGCCGTGCTCGAGCGCTTCGTCGGCGGGGTCTCCGCCGAGGATGCCGCCGTGCTGCGTCAGCTGCTGGGCCGCTCGGGCTGAGCGAGGCACCGTGCTGAACGGCGACGAGCCATGCTGACGACCCTCGCCGAGGTCGCCCCGAGCGGCGCGCTCGTGATCCCGCACGGGGTCGTGCTGTTCGGCGCGGTCGCGCTCGGGCTGATCGCGATCGCGCTGGCCTGGCCGGTGCCCGTGGCGCTGTCGCGCGCGTCGTGGCCGATGCGCGCGCCCGTGATGGCTCTCCTGCTCTGGCAGGCGATCGGCCTCGCCGGCGGGCTGTCGATGATCGGCGCGCTGGCCCTGGCGGGGTACGCCGCGCTGCCCGGGCATCCGTGGCTCGCACCGATCCCCGCCGCGCTGTTCACCGTCTATCTGCTGACGCATCTGGGTGTGACCATCGTGCAGGTCACGAGGCAGCGGCACCGCCACCTCGCACTGCTCGAGATGCTCACCTCCCCGCATCCGACCCGCGCCCGCACCCGCGTCATCGACGACGCGGTGCCCATGGCGTACTGCCTGCCCAACGGGCCCCGCTCGGTCACCGTGCTCTCGCAGGGGCTGCTCGACCGCCTCGACGCGGATGAGCTGGTCGCCGTGATCGCGCACGAGCGCGCGCACGTCGAGCAGCGTCATGATCTGCTGCTGCTGGCCTTCCGCGCGTGGCGCTCGGCTCTGCCATGGTTCCCGATCGCCGCGCGCGCCGAGGTCGAGGTCGCCGCCCTCGTCGAGATGCTCGCCGACGACCACGCCCGCCGCGAGGTGCGCGACGAGGTGCTGGCCCGGGCGATTCTGCAGGTCGGGGCCAGCGGCGTGCCGGGCGCGGATCAGCCCGTCTCGGGATCGATGCGGGTGAGCGACAGGTTCCGGAGGCTTGCCGGCTGAGACGGTCTTCGGTTCCGCGCGCTTTCGACGCCCGCGCGGTCAGCCGGCGACCGGCACGGCCTGGGCGTCCAGTCGGACGACGGCGTCGGCCTCGCGCCGGTCGGCCCGCCGGTGCGAGACGAGCACGACGATGCGATCGGCGGTGGCGCCGCGCACGTCGGCCATCATCGCCGCGGCGGTCGGCCGATCGAGGTGCGCAGTGGGCTCGTCGAGCAGGAGCACCTCGGCGCGGGTGAGCAGGGCCCGCGCGACGGCGAGCCGCTGACGCTCCCCTCCGGAGAGCGCGGAGCCGCCAGGGCCGACCCGGGCATCGAGGTCGCCGTCGAGCGCGGCCAGCAGACCGGAGAGACCCGCCTGCCCGAGCACGCCCCGCAGCACGTCGTGGTCGGGCGCATCATCGCGATCGCGCGCGAGCAGCAGGTTGCCGCGCAGCGTGGAGTCGAACACGTACGCGTCCTGCGGGCACCAGGCGACCCGGTCGCGCCACGCGCGCTCGGCGAAGGCGGTGATCGGCTGCCCGTCGGCCGTGATGGCGCCGGATTCCACCGGCAGCGCGCCCATCACCGCCGACAGCAGCGTGGACTTGCCCGAGCCCGACGGCCCGTCCAGCACGAGCCACCCGCCGCGATCGACCGCGGCCGTGACGTTCGACACGGCAGGGGCCGCTGTGCCCGGATAGCGAACCGTCACCGCGTCCAGGCCGAGGCTGGTGACGGCACCCGGTGTCGCGGTGCCCCACGACGGACTCGGCGCCGGCCGCAGCACGACATCGAGGCGACGGACCAGCGTCTGCAGCGCCGGCAGGCGGTGCATCGCCGCGACGAAAGCCGCGAGGGGCTCGAGCAGAGCGAGTGACAGCAGGGCCACGACGGAGGCTGCCTCCGCGGGCAGATCCGGCGAGAGCACCGGCACGAGCACGGCGAGCGTCGTCGTCGCGATGGTGACGACGGCAGCACTCAACCCCGCAGACCACGCGGCGCGCCGCTCGGCCGATGCGAGCTGCCCGGCGTGCACGTCGAGTCGCCGCAGCGCGTCGGTCGCGACCCCGTTGCCACGCAGATCGTCGGCGGCGGAGGCGAGTGCGGCTGTCGAGCGCACGATGGCCGACCGGGCGGCGACGCGATCGTCGGCGGCGCCGCGTTCGCTGAGGACGGCGAGCGCGGATGCGAGGACGACGGCGGTGATCAGCACCGCGGCGACCAGCATGGTGAGGTGCGGGGTGACGAACGCCGCCGTGACGACGGTGCCCGCGAGCACGAGCACGCCTGCGCCGAGAGGCGGGATGACGCGCGGCAGCTGATCGCGCAGGTCGTCGGCGAGGGTGACGAGGTAGTCGAGCGGAGCGCCGCCCTCGAGCAGGCGACGGGAACCGGCGCCGCGCGCGGCGATCGCCCGCCACAGCTGGAGGCGCAGCGCATCGACGACGAGGAAGGTCGCGCGGTGGGTGACCAGGCGATCGGCGTAGCGGCCGGCGGCCCGGCCGATGCCGAAGGCGCGCACGCCGACGATCGCGACGAGCAGGTACATGATGTACTCCTCGACGCTGGCGCGCACGATCAGCCATCCCGACACGGCGGTCAGGGCGACCGCGAGACCGGCGGCGAGCGCCGAGAGCGCCATCGAGCCCGCCCAGAGCCAGGCGTGCGGACGCAGCAGCGCGGCGAGCGTGAGCGCCCGGGCCGGGGCAACCGCACTTCTGAAGGACGACGGCGACTCTGCAGGATGCTCGAGCTCTTCGCGTCCCTCAGCCGCGGAGTCGTCCGGAATCGTCGCGGCCGGTGCGTCATCGACGGTGGCCGTGACCGGCGCTCCCACCGCGATGAACCGGTCGGCGAGCGCGAGGGTGTCGGGCTCGTGGCTGGCGAGCACGATCGTGCACCGGTCGGCGCGGCGCCGCAGCGCATCGCGCACGAGCTGAGCGGCAACGGGGTCGAGGTGCGCGGTGGGCTCGTCGAGGACGAGGAGGCGCGCGCCGGCATCCACTCGCGCGAGGGCGCGCGCGACGGCCAGCCGACGCTGCTCACCCGGGCTGAGCTCGGCGACCGCCGCGTCCATCAGACGCCCGAGACCGAGCTCGTCGAGCACCTCGACGCCGCCGCCGTACAGCGCGAGCTCCTCCCGCGGTGTCGCGGCGAAGGCGCGCGGGGCCTGGGGCGCCCAGGCCACGGCATCCGGATCGACTCCCTGCACCGCACCCGAGATCGCCGCCTCCGCCGGCAGCGCCCCGGCGAGCACACCGAGAAGCGTCGACTTGCCCGCACCGCTGGGGCCGGTGATCGCCGTGATCTCGCTGATCTCCGCTGTCACGGCGCGCAGCGCGGGTGCCTGGCGTCCGGGGTAGGTGACCGTCAGCGCGTCGACGCGGATCGGACCCGTCGAGTTGCCGCGCGCATCGCGACGGCGCGGTGCGCCGAGCATCGCCTTCACGCGCTCGAGCGCCGAAAGTCCGTCCTGAGAGGCGTGGAACGCCGTGCCGACATCGCGCAGGGCGGTGAAGCACTCGGGCGCGAGGATCAGCGCGACGAGCGCGGGCTCGAGCGCCATGGTGCCGTTCAGCAGACGCAGGCCGAGGAACACGGCGACCACGGCGACCGAGATCGTCGCGATCAATTCGAGCGCGAGGGCCGACAGGAACGCCCAGCGCAGGGTCTCCTCGGTGCGCTGCCGGTAGCGGCGCTGAATGCCGTCGAGCGCCCGCGTCTGCTCGTCGACCCGGCCGAGGCCCACGAGAACGGGCAGGCCGCGGGCGAGCTCGGTGAGGTGATCCGCGAGGCGGGTGAGAGCGCCGAGCGCCGCGTCGGTGCGCTGCTGGGTGTGCCTGCCGATCAGGACCATGAACAGCGGCACGAGCGGCACGGTGATCACGATGATGAGGGCGCTGAGCCAGTCGGCGCCGAGGATCCTCGCGCCGACGAGCAGCGGCACGATCGCCGCGCCGACCAGCGAGGGCAGCGACTGGATGAAGTACTCGTCGAGGTCGTCCAGCCCGTCGGCGGCGAGCACGGCGGTGCCGCCACCGGCCCGATCGCCGTCGACGATGCGAGCCCACAGCCTCGAGCGCAGATCCCGCTTGACGGCGGTGGCGACCCGGCGGGAGACGACGGCGGTGGCCCACTCCGCCGCTGCGCGCAGCAGCGCGCCGCCGACGCCGATGGCGAGGATGGCGCGGGTGGCCTCGGGGGCGAGACCGGATGCCGCGAGCCCTGCGATTCCGCGCGCAACGGCCTCGGCGATGAGCACCAGCCCGAGGGCACGGACCGCCGCCAGCGCGCCCAGGACGTAGAGCGCCCGCTTCGGCACGGATGACAGGTCGGGCCGACGTGACGGTGCCTGCGGGCGCGACGCCTCGAGCACCCACGGGTCGTTCTGGTCAGCGCTCACCCTGCAATTCTACAAGACGTAGAAGTGCGCGTCGTGCCAGGCAGCCGCTCGGTCAGACGCCGGCGGGCTCCGCCTTCACCGGCTCGGGGAACATCGCCGTGAACAGCTGGCCGACCCACTCGATCAGATCGGAGTCGACCGGCATCGGCACGACCAGCGCCTCTCCCCCGCCGACCAGCTTCGCCTTCGGGTACAGCCGCTGCAGGCGCACCTTCATCGAGTCCTCGAAGCGCGCCGGCGCGATGCGCAGGTTCGACCCCATCGCGACGACATCCGACAGGCCCGCCCGCGCGGCCCGCCGGCGCAGACGCGCCACCTTCACCAGCGTCGTCACCTCGTCGGGGAACGCTCCGTAGCGGTCGACGAGCTCCTCGACCACGAGGTCGATCGCGTCGTCCGCCGCCGAGACCGTCGCCGCCGACGACAGCTTCTGGTATGCCTCCAGCCGCAGCCGCTCGCTGTCGATGTAGTGCTCGGGGATGCGGGCATCCACCGGCAGCTCCAGACGCAGCTCGACTTCGGAGTTCGTGTCCTCCCCGCGGAACGTCGCCACGGCCTCGCCGATCATGCGCAGGTACAGGTCGAATCCGACTCCCGCGATGTGTCCCGCCTGCTCGGCGCCGAGCAGGTTGCCCGCGCCGCGCAGCTCGAGATCCTTCAACGCCACCTGCATGCCCGAGCCGAGGTCGTTGTTCACGGCGATGGTCTGCAGCCGGTCGGCGGCGGTCTCGCTGAGCGGCTTCATGTCGTCGTAGAGGAAGTACGCGTAGGCGCGCTCCCGTCCTCGCCCGACGCGTCCGCGCAGCTGGTGCAGCTGCGACAGGCCGTACTTGTCGGCACGGTCGATGATGATCGTGTTCGCGTTCGAGATGTCGAGGCCGGTCTCGATGATGGTGGTCGAGACGAGGACGTCGTACTTGCGCTCCCAGAAGTCGTCCACGACCTGCTCGAGCTGGTGCTCGCCCATCTTGCCGTGCGCGACGGCGATGCGCGCCTCGGGCACCAGCTCGGCGAGCTCGGAGGCGACGCGCTGGATCGACTGCACGCGGTTGTGCACGAAGAACACCTGCCCCTCGCGCAGGATCTCGCGGCGGATCGCCGCGGCGATCTGCTTATCGCTGCGCGGGCCGACGAACGACAGGATCGGATGCCTGTCCTCCGGCGGCGTCTGCAGCGTCGACATCTCACGGATGCCCGTCACCGCCATCTCGAGCGTGCGCGGGATCGGCGTGGCGCTCATGGCGAGGATGTCGACGTTGGTCTTCATCTTCTTCAGCGCGTCCTTGTGCTCGACGCCGAAGCGCTGCTCCTCGTCGATGATCATCAGGCCCAGATCCTTGAAGATGACCTGGTCGGTGAGGATGCGATGCGTGCCGATCACCATGTCGACCGATCCGTCGAGGAGGCCCTGCAGAGTCAGGCGCGCCTCCTTGTCGGTCTGGAACCGCGACAGCGGGCGCACCTTCACGGGGAAGCCCGCGAAGCGCTCGGTGAACGTCTCGAGGTGCTGCTTGACGAGCAGGGTGGTCGGCACGAGCATCGCGACCTGCTTGCCCTCCTGGATCGCCTTGAACGCGGCGCGCACGGCGACCTCGGTCTTGCCGAAGCCGACGTCGCCCGAGAGCAGGCGGTCCATCGGGATGGGCCGCTCCATGTCGGCCTTGATCTCCTCGATCGTCTGCAGCTGGTCGTGGGTCTCGGCGAACGGGAAGGCTTCCTCCAGCTCGCGCTGCCAGGGCGTGTCGGGTCCGAACGCGTGCCCCTTCGAGCTCATCCGCGCCGAGTACAGCTTCACCAGCTCGACGGCGATGTCGCGCACCGCCCGTCGTGCCTTGCCCTTCGCCGCGGCCCAGTCGCTGCCGCCCATCTTCGACAGGGTCGGCGCCTCGCCGCCGACGTACTTCGAGAGCATGTCGAGCTGATCCGTGGGCACGAACAGCTTGTCGCCGGGATAGCCGCGCTTCGACGGCGCGTACTCGAGCACCAGGTACTCGCGGGTGGTCTTCACCGCGTTGCGCCCGCCCGACGACACCTCGCGCTTGGTCATCTCGACGAAGCGCCCGATGCCGTGCGTGGAGTGCACGACGAAGTCGCCTTGCTTCAGCTGCAGCGGATCGACGACGTTGCGGCGACGCGAGGCGAGCTTCTTGACCATGCGCTGGTCGCCGCCGATCGTGCGACCGTAGAACTCGTTGTCGGTGAGCACGGCGATCCGGGCATCCGGCACCTGGAAACCCGACTCGACCGACCCGGCGACCAGCGTCGCCACTCCGTTCTCGGGCTCATCCGTGAGGCTGTCGACGATGCGGGCGGCGAGGCCGCGGTCGCTGAGCACGTCGCGGGCGCGCTCGACGAGACCCTGCCCGGACGAGATCACCACCACCCGCCAGCCCTCGCCGAGTCGCGCCTCGACGAACGCGATCGCCCCGTCGACGTTGCCGTGGAAGGACGGGATGACCGATGAGTCCAGGTGCTCGGCGGCGTCGTCGTCGGTGGCGAACGGGGTCACCCGCCACCACACGCCGTCGCGCTCGTGCACGATCTCGCGCATGCGTCCGAGGCTGATGAAGTCTCCCGCACCGAGGTCGATCGGCGCCGAGGCGCCCGAGGTGGCGGCGCTCCATGCCGCGTCGAGGAACTCGCGGTTCGTCTCGCCGAGGTTCTGCGCGCGGGAGCTGGCGCGCTCGGGGTCGACGACCGCCGTCGCGGATCCCTCCGGCAGATACTCGGCGAGCGTCATGAGGGGGCCGGAGACCACCGGCAGCAGAGACTCCATGCCCTCGACCGGGATGCCCTGCGACATCTTCTCGAGCATCGACGACATCGCCGGGAACCGGGCGATGAGCTCACCGGCACGCTCTCTCACATCGGCGGTGAGCAGCAGCTCGCGGCTTGCGGCGAGCGAAACCGATTCCACGTCGCCGGGCAGGGATCGCTGGTCGGCGACCGAGAAGGCGCGGATCTGGTCGACCTCGTCGCCGAAGAACTCCACCCGCAGCGGGTGGTCGGCGGTGGGCGGGAAGACGTCGAGGATGCCGCCGCGCACCGCGAACTCTCCGCGCCGGGAGACCATGTCCACCCGCGAGTAGGCCCGCTCGACCAGCTGCTCGACCGCGTCCTCGAGCTCGACGCCGCGTCCGCCGACGCGCAGCTCGAGGGGTGCGGCGTCGCCGAGGTTGGCGGCGAGCGGCTGCAGGGCGGCCCGCACCGAGGCGACGACGACGAGCGGCTTCTCGCCGGTCCAGGTGACGATGCGGCGCAGCGTCTCCAGTCGTCGTCCGACGGTGTCGGGGCTCGGGCTCAGCCGCTCGTGCGGCAGTGTCTCCCAGGCCGGGAAGGTGAGGATCTCGGCGTCGGCGAGGTAGGCGTCCAGCGCCGCGGCGACGGATTCGGCACGACGCCCGGTGGGGGTGACGACGAGGGCGGATGCCGGCTTGCCCGCCGCCGCGCGCTTGCGCAGCAGCCCCGCGATGATCGGAGCGTCGAGGCCGTCGACCGCCGAGATCTCGGCATCGGTCTGCGCCCAGGTGAGGGCGTCACGGTACAGGTTCGCCTTTTCCAAGGCGCGCAGAATCCCCGGAACAGTCACCGGATGATTCTAGTCGCGACGATCGGCGTCGGGCTCGCCGACGCCGGGCGCACCGGGATCGCTGGGCAGCGGCAGGTCGCCCCGCCCCCGACGGCTGCGCCGTGTGCCCCGGAAGCCCTCGACCGCGAGAACGGCGAGTGCGACGGCGAGGATGACGTACACGACGGCGTCCGCGCCCTGCATCCGCTCGCCCAGCAGCAGTGCGACGCCGACCAGCAGAACCGGCTCGACGTAGCTGAGCAGGCCGAACACGGGCAGCGGCAGCAGGGTCGCCGCGGCCAGGTACAGCGACATCGCGGCTGCGCTGGCGACACCGATGCCCGCCAGACCCGCGAGCTCGGCGGCAGAGACGGCACCGGGCGCGGCGGTCATGAGGAAGAGCACGGCCAAGGGCACCATGAGCAGCGACTCGGCACCGAACACGATCGGCCCGTCGAGGCCGAAGCGCTGTCGCACCACGAAGTAGACCGTGTAGGGCACGCAGATCGCCAGCGTCACCCACGACAGCTGCGGAGTGGCGGCGATCTTCACCACGACGGCGACGGCAGCGAGAGACACGACGAGCCACTGCATCCGGCTCACCCTCGCGCGCAGCAGGAACCGCCCGCCGAGGACGAGGCAGATGGGCAGCAGCAGGTAGCCGAGCGAGGTGTCGAGGGCGTGGCCGTGCATCGGCGCCCACATGAACAGCCAGAGCTGGAAGCCGATGATCGCGGCGAGACCGGCGAGCAGCAGCGGCATCCACCAGCGCGCCCTCAGCCGGCGCACCAGCACGCGCAGCTGCGCGCGGGCCAGGGGATGCAGCAGCGCGAGCGCGTAGCAGGCGAAGGTCACGAGGATCCGCCAGGCGAAGACCACCTCGGCGGACGAGCTGAGCACGCCGGCGAGAAGGAAGATCGCTCCGAAGAGCACCGAGGCGAGCACCGAGGCGAGCACCCCGCGCGGCGAGGTGTGCTGCACCGTCACTTCCGCCTCCGTCTTCCGCGCACCGCCGACCGGTGCTGCACCGCCGTCCAGGATATCGGCGCCGCGGTTCCGGATAACGTTGCCCGATGGACCCTGTCACCCTGCGCACCGAGCGCCTCGTGCTGAGCATCCCGACCGAAGCCGACGTCGACGCGATCACCGCCGCCTGTCAAGACCCCGAGGTGCCCCGCTGGACGACGGTGCCGAGCCCGTACACACGGGAGAACGCGGTCGAGTTCATCGAGCTGGCCACCGGGTGGTGGGCCGACGGCGTCGAGACTGTGTGGGCGATCCGCAAGAACGGCGTGCTGGCCGGCATGATCGGCCTGCACCGGATCGCCGAGCATCCGCACGGCGGCGACGCCGAGATCGGGTTCTGGGGAGTCGCGCGGTTCCGAGGGCAGGGCGTGATGGGCGAGGCAGCGCGAGCCGTGATCGACTTCGCGTTCGGCGAGCTCGGCCTCGCCCGGGTCAGCTGGCGCGCGGTGGTCGGCAATGTCGCGTCGGCCCGCACCGCGCGTTCGCTCGGCTTCCGATACGAGGGGATGCTGCGCCAGGGCCTCACCAGCGCACGCGGTCGCGACGACGGCTGGATCGCCGGCCTGCTGGCATCCGACGACCGGACTCCGGTCGAGTGGCCCGTGCTCTGACGCACGATGCGTGACAGGATGACGGCATGCCCGAGATGCCAGAGGTGCAGGGACTGGTCGGCTTCCTGGCGGAGCGCGCGGTCGGACGCACGCTCACGCGCGCGAGCGTCACGTCGATCGCGGCTCTGAAGACGTTCGATCCGCCGGTCACCGCGCTGCAGGACGCGGTGATCACAGCAGCCGCGCGGCATGGCAAGTTCGTCGATCTCGCCTTCGGTGACAACCTGCATCTGGTGTTCCACCTCGCCAAGGCGGGATGGCTGCGCTGGTACGACGAGCTGCCGACCACGCTCATCAAGCCGGGGCGCAGCCCGATCGCGATGCGCGTGGCGCTCGACGACGGCAGCGGATTCGATCTCACCGAGGCGGGCACGAAGAAATCGCTGGCGATCTACGTGGTGCGCGATCCGATGGACGTGCCGGGCATCGCCCGCCTCGGCCCCGATCCGCTCGATCCCGCCTTCACCCGCGACGCGTTCGCCGCGCTGCTGGCCGGGCGACGCACCCAGATCAAGGGGCTGCTGCGCGACCAGGGTCTGATCGCCGGCATCGGCAATGCGTACAGCGACGAGATCCTGCACGCCGCGAAGATGTCCCCCTACGCGCCGGCCGCGAACCTCGACGACGGCGAGGTCGACCGTCTCTACGAGGCGATGCAGCAGACGCTGCGCGAGGCCGTCGCGGAGGCGGCGGGCAAGCCGCCGGCGGATCTGAAGGATGCCAAGCGGCGGGGCATGCAGGTGCACGCCCGCCGGGGCGAAGCGTGCCCGATCTGCGGCGACACGGTGCGCAGCGTGTTCTTCGCCGACCGCAGCATGGAGTACTGCCCCACCTGTCAGACCGGCGGGCGGGTGCTGGCCGATCGCCGGCTGTCGCGTCTGCTGAAATGACGACGGTGTGACGGGGAATGAATCGATCCCGTCCACGTTGACTAGACTCAGAGCATCAACGTGCTCCGGGGTCGGTGCGAATCCGAACCGGCGGTGACAGTCCGCGAACGCCTGGTGACAGGCGCCGATCCGGTGGAAATCCGGGACCGACGGTGATGCGAGCATTCGCTCGCTAGTCCGGATGAGAGGCAGCACGTGGCGTACGCGTGCGCTGCAGACCCCGGGAACCCAGAGAAGGATGACCGATGGCAGTGAGCGCAGCCGAACGCGACGCGATGCGTCGCGCCCTCGCGCTCGCGGCCAATGGCCCGCGCGGTCTCAACCCGCAGGTGGGCGCCGTCATCCTCTCCCCCACGGGCGACGTGCTCGCCGAGGGCTGGCACCGCGGCGCCGGCACCGCGCACGCCGAGGTCGACGCGCTCTCCCAGCTCGGGCCGGGAGAGGCATCCGGCGCGACCGCCGTCGTCACGCTCGAGCCGTGCAACCACACCGGGCGCACCGGCCCGTGCGCGCAGGCGCTGATCGATTCGGGCATCGCACGCGTCGTGTACGCGACGGGGGACCCGGGCGACGTCTCCGGCGGCGGCGCTGATCGGCTCCGCGCCGCGGGCGTCGAGGTGGTCGCGGGCGAGCAGGCGGATGCCTCGCGCGCCCTCATCGGCGACTGGCTGACCGTGCAGCGGCTGGGCCGACCTCACGTCACGGTGAAGTGGGCGCAGAGCCTCGACGGCCGCGCTGCGGCATCCGACGGCACCAGCCAGTGGATCACCGGTCCCGACGCCCGCACCGACGTGCACCGCCGGCGGGCCGAGGCCGACGCGATCGTCGTGGGAACGGGGACGCTGCTCGCCGATGACCCGGCTCTCACCGCCCGCGACGGCGACGCTCTGCTCCCCCATCAGCCGATCCCGGTGGTGATCGGCTCGCGTCCGACTCCCGCCGACGCCGCCGTGCACCGGCATCCGCATGCTCCGCTGTTCTACGGCACCCGCGACCTGTCGGCCGTGCTCGAGGATCTGCGCGTGCGCGGGGTACAGCGCGTGTTCGTCGAGGGCGGGCCGACGCTGGCGAGCGCGTTCATCGCCGCAGGATTCGTCGACGCGGTGCTCGCCTACATCGCCCCGGTGCTGCTCGGCGGCGACCGGCTCGCTCTGACCGACATCGGCGTCGGCTCGATCGGCGACGCGCTGCGGCTGCGGATCGACGAGTGGATGCCGCTGGGCGAGGACCTGCTCGCGATCGCACGTCCCGCGACGGACACCGTCGCGGGGAAGGAAGGGATCTGATGTTCACCGGAATCATCGAGGAGATCGGCGAGATCGCCGCGATCGCCGCGTCGGGAGACGGCTGGCGGCTCACCGTGCACGCGCCGAAGGCCGCGGCGGATGCCGTGCACGGCGAGTCGATCGCCGTCAGCGGCGTGTGCCTGACCGTGGTCGGCTCGACCGAGAGCACGTTCGACGCCGACGTCATGAAGCAGACGCTCGACGTGTCGGCGCTCGGCGCCGTCGAGGTCGGCACGCGCGTGAACATCGAGAAGGCCATGCCCGTCGGCGCGCGCCTGGGCGGGCACATCGTGCAGGGTCACGTCGACGGGGTCGGCACCGTGCTCGAGGTGCGCCCCGGAGCCGAGTGGCGCGTGCTGCGCATCAGCGTGCCCGACGAGCTCGCACCGCTCGTCGTCGACAAGGGGTCGATCAGCGTCGCCGGCACCTCGCTCACCGTCAGCGCGGTCAGCGCCGCCGCCGCGGGCGAGCACTGGTTCGAGGTCTCGCTGATCCCCGAGACGCTCGAGGCGACGATCCTCGGCGCGCTCGAGGCGGGCGACGTCGTCAACCTCGAGACCGACATCCTGGCCCGTCACGTGGAGCGCCTGCTGGCGTTCCGCTCACTCACGGAAGGAGGCTCGCGATGAGCCTTTCCCCCCTCTCCGATGCCCTCGACGCGCTGCGCGCCGGCAGGCCGATCATCGTCGCCGACGACGAGAACCGCGAGAACGAGGGCGACATCATCATCTCCGCCGAGCTCGCGACGGCCGAGACGATGGCGTGGATGGTGCGCTGGACCTCGGGCCTGATCTGCGCGCCGATGCCCGCCGACCTCGCCGACCGGCTGAACCTGCCGCCCATGGTCGAGACGAACGAGGACGCCCGCACCACCGCCTACACGGTGAGCGTCGACGCCGCGGAGGGCGTCACCACCGGCATCAGCGCCCACGACCGCGCGCTGACGCTCAACGTGCTGGCGAACCCGGCATCCACCCCCACCAGCCTGATCCGTCCGGGTCACATCCTGCCGCTGCGCGCGGTCGATGGCGGTGTGCGCGAGCGCGGCGGACACACCGAGGCGGCCGTCGAGCTTATGCGACTGGCGGGCCTGCAGCCGGTCGGCGCGATCGCCGAGGTCGTCGCCGACGACGGCAGCATGATGCGCCTGCCCGCGCTGATGGAGCTGGGCGCCCGCGAAGGGGTTCCGGTCATCACGATCGAGCAGCTCATCGCGCACCTGAACGAGGTGGATCCGCGCGACGAGGCCGACTGCCTCGCCCAGCGCACCGGACGCCGCGTCAGCCTGCGCGCGGATGCCAACGTGCCCACCGAACACGGCACGTTCCGCTTCCTCGCCTACAAGGACCGCATCAGCGGCACCGATCACATCGCCGTCGTCTCGGGCACGCCCGGCGACACCGCCCTGGTGCGGGTGCACTCGGAGTGCCTCACCGGCGAGGCGTTCGGGTCGCAGAAGTGCGAATGCGGGCCGCAGCTGCAGGCGGCGCTCGAGCGGATCGACGCAGAGGGCGGCGTCGTCATCTACATGCGCGGCCACGAGGGCCGCGGCATCGGGCTGATCAACAAGCTGCGCGCCTACGCGCTGCAGGAGGAGGGCCTCGACACGGTCGACGCCAACCTCGCCCTCGGACTGCCCGCCGACGCCCGCGAGTACGCGGCCGCCGCCGGCATCCTCACCGACCTCGGCATCTCGAAGGTGCGCCTGCTCACGAACAACACCGACAAGGTGGCGAAGCTGCGCGACCTCGGTCTCGACGTCGTCGAGCAGGTCCCGCTGATCGTCGGCGTGGGCCCGAACAACCACCAGTACCTCGAGACCAAGCGCGACCGCATGGGTCACATCATCGGCGCGGCGGAGCTCGCCGCGGCCCTCGGAAAGGACGACGCATGAGCGGCGCAGGAGCACCCACCCCGACCACCCCGATCGACGGCAGCGGCCTGCGCGTCGTCGTGATCGCCGGCACCTGGCACGAGACGATCTCGAACGGCCTCATCGCGGGCGCGCAGCGCGTGCTCGACGACGCCGGCGCCGCGCACACGCTGGTGCGCGTGCCCGGCTCGTTCGAGCTGGCGGTCGCGGCTCAGGCGGCGTTCGCCGGCGGAGCGGATGCCGTGGTCGCGCTCGGCGTGATCATCCGCGGCGGCACCCCGCACTTCGAGTACGTCTCGGCCGCGACCACCGACGGCCTCAGCCGGGTGGCGCTGGATGCCGGAAAGCCGGTCGGCTTCGGCGTGCTCACCCTCGACGACGAGCAGCAGGGCCTCGACCGCGCGGGCCTCGAAGGCTCGAAGGAGGACAAGGGCGCGGAGGCCGCCGACGCGGCGCTGCGCACCGCGCTGGTCGTCCGCGCGCTGCGCGGCTGACCGCCGCGGGCAGACCGACTAGCCTGGGGTCATGGAGACCCTGCGCCACATCGTCCTGTTCGTTCACCTCATCGGCTTCGCCGTGCTGTTCGGAGCCTGGGCGGTGCAGGCGTTCGGCGGCAAGCGCGAGATCGTCAAGCTGATGCACATCGGTGTCACGATCGCCGCCGTCGCGGGGCTCGCGCTCGCAGCGCCCTGGGGCCTGCCCGACGGCGCCGAGATGAACTACGCCAAGATCGGCACGAAGCTCGTCGTGCTGCTGATCATCGGCGCGTTCCTCGGCATCGGCCAGGCCCGCCAGCGCAAGAGCGGCCAGGTGCCGTCGGCCCTGTTCTGGGGCATCGGCGTGCTGACCGCGGTGAACGCGGGCATCGCCGTCATCTGGTGACCCGGCGGCCCGCCGGGCCCATAGACTCCTCGAGGTTCTGCCTCCGGAGGAGCAACACATGACAACGACCACCGCCCCGGCCAACCCGCGCTCGCGGGTCATCCTGGCCAGCCTCGTCGGCACGACGATCGAGTTCTACGACTTCTACGTCTACGCGACGGCGGCGGTTCTCGTCTTCCCCGTGCTCTTCTTCCCGACCGGCAACGACACCACCTCGCTGCTCGCGTCGTTCGGCGTGTTCGGCGCGGCGATGATCGCCCGCCCGATCGGCGCCGTGGTCTTCGGGCACTTCGGGGACAAGTTCGGCCGCAAGGCGACCCTGGTCGCCTCACTGCTCACGATGGGCATCGCGACGTTCCTCATCGGGCTGCTGCCGACCTTCCAGCAGATCAACTGGTGGGCGGCGCTGCTGCTGCTGGTCCTGCGCCTCGCGCAGGGCTTCGCCCTCGGCGGCGAGTGGTCGGGCGCGGCGCTGGTCGCCACCGAGAACGCGCCCGCGGGCAAGCGCGCCTGGTACGGGTCGTTCCCGCAGCTCGGCGCCCCGCTCGGCTTCATCATCGCGAACGGCATCTTCCTCGGCATCAACGCCCTGCTGCCGCACGAGTCGGACGCCTCCTTGAAGTCGGAGGCGTTCCTGAGCTGGGGTTGGCGCGTACCGTTCCTGTTCTCGGCCGTCATGGTGATCATCGGCCTGTGGGTGCGTCTCAAGCTGGTCGAGTCCGAGACCTTCACTCGCGCGGCCGACACAGGACGCATCCGCAAGCTGCCGCTCGCGACGGTGTTCCGCCACCACTGGAAGCAGCTGATCCTCGGCACGTTCATCATGCTGGCGACCTACGTGCTGTTCTACCTGATGACGAACTTCACGCTCGCATACGGCACGAAGGCCGGCTCGCTCGAGGTGGCGTCGGCCGCCGCGCAGCAGGCCGCCGAGGCGGCCGGCAAGCCGTTCGACGCGTCAGCCTTCGCGGCCCAGTTCTACCCCGGACTCGGCTTCGGCTACACCCAGTTCGTGATCATGCAGATCGTGGGCGTGGTGTTCTTCGGCATCTTCACGCTGCTCTCCGGCCCCTGGGCCGACCGGTTCGGGCGACGCCGCCTGCTGCTGTGGGTGACCGGCGCGATCATCGCCTTCGGCCTCACCTTCAACCTGTTCCTCACGCCGCAGGACGACCCGGCGCTGACCACGGCCGTCGTGCAGGGCTTCCTCATCCTCGGCTTCCTGCTGATGGGCGCCACCTTCGGCCCGATGGGCGCGCTGCTGCCCGAGCTGTTCCCCACGAACGTGCGTTACTCGGGCTCGGCGATCGCGTACAACGTGTCGTCGATCCTGGGCGCCGCCGTCGCTCCGCTGATCGCCGTCGAGCTGTGGCGTCTCGGCGACGGCTCGCCCTGGCTGGTCGGGGTGTATCTGTCGGCCATGGCCGTGCTGACGTTCATCGCACTGTGGCTCTCGCCCGAGACGAAGGACCACGACTACGAGGCCGACCTGGGCGTCGCCGCCCAGCCCTGACGCCCCGCGCCGGGAGCGCGATCAGAACACTGCGGTGACCTTTCGCGCCGTGCCGTCGAGGGTCACCTCCCCGCCGTAGGGCAGGATCCACTGCGGGCGCGTGTGCCCGAAGGGCAGGCCGACGCAGACCACGGCATCCGGGTTGTACCGCTCGACCGTCTCGAGCACGACATCGCGCTGAGCGGCGCGCAGCGCGGCCTTCTCGCGTGCCGTGGGCAGCACCTCGAACGAGCTCACCGCGGGGCGCGCGAACAGCACCCCGGCGACGGCTCCCAGCAGTCCCCGCTCGCCGTAGGCGCGCAGCTGCTCGGCGACATCATGCGCCGGCGTGAGCCGCTCGCTGGTCTCGAGCATCAGAATCGTGCCGGCGAGCTCGTCGTTCGAGGGCATCCGGTCGGCGAGCGCGAGCTGATTCACCACCTCGAGGCAGCCGCCCCAGGTGCGCCCGGTCACAGCGGCGGAGGGCCCTGCCCACGTCCACGGCTCGGTCGGCTCGCGGTCGCCGTACTCGGTCAGAGCAGCCGGGTCGTCCCAGTGCCGCCCGATGTCCTCCGACTCCCCCGGCTCGGTGATCTCGACTCGACCGCCGTCGAGCAGTGCGGCGCGCAGCGCGCGCAGGTGGATGTCGTCGACCGCGGGCCCGGGCCCCAGATGCACCTGAGTGGACCCGCCGTAGAAGCCGGCGACGCCGTGCCGCCACAGCCAGTTCAGGATGTTCGTGTTGTCGCTGTACCCGAGGAAGGGCTTCGGGTCGGCGACGGCGAGCGCCGCGTCGAGGTGCGGCGTCACGAGGATCTGGTCGCTGCCGCCGATGGTGGCGATGATCGCCCGGATGCCCGGATCGGCGAGTGCCGCGTTCACATCGGCCGCCCGCGCGGCGGGGCTCGCATCGAGCTGCCGGGTCGTCGCGTACTCCACCGGCACGAGTCCGGTCACCTCACGCAGGCGCCGCATCGCCTGCTCGTGCACCTCGGGGCCCGCGGCGGGAGCGGCGAACGCGGGCGAGAGCACCGCGATGCGGTCTCCTGGCTGCAGCTTCGGGGGGATCAGCATCCCTCCATCCTCGCCCGCTCCGCGAGTCAACAGCACACGCATAACCCGCGCGGCGCAGAATGGATCGGCCCCCATTCCCGAAGAAGGTCTCCATGTCTCGCACGGCGCCGTCACGCCGACGCGGACGACGCGCACAGCCGGACGGTCCGCGCGCCACGTTCCGCCAGCTCCTCCCCTTCCTGTTCGAGCACAAGAAGGTGCTCGCCGTCGTCGCGGTGCTCAGCATCGTCGGCGCGGCAGCCTCGCTCGTGCAGCCGCTGCTCGTCGGCCAGGTCATCGCGCGGGTTCAGGCGGCCCAGCCGCTCGGCGGCCTGGTGTGGCTGCTGATCGGTTTCGTGATCGTGGCCTCCGTCATCTCCGGCTACCAGCACTACCTGCTGCAGCGCACCGGAACCGCCGTGGTGCACTCGAGCCGCCGCAAGCTGATCGCCCGCATCCTGCATCTGCCGATCAGCGAGTTCGACGCACGCCGCACCGGCGACCTCGTCTCGCGGGTCGGCACCGACACCACCCTGCTCTACGCGGTTCTCACTCAGGGGCTGGCGGATGCCGTCGGCGGGGCGATCCTCTTCATCGGCGCGCTCATCGCGATGCTGATCATCGATCCGCTGCTGCTGGTGCTGATCGTTCTCGTGATCGGCGTCTCGGTGGTCGTGGTCGTGCTGCTCTCCGGGCGCATCCGCGCCGCATCGGCCGCGCAGCAGCAGAAGGTCGGCGAGCTGGCATCCGGAGTCGAACGAGGCATCTCGTCGATCCGCACCGTGCGCGCCTCCGGCGCGACCGAGCGCGAGACGGCGGCGGTCGAGGCCCTCGCCGGAGAGGCGTACGGCCTCGGCGTGCGCATCGCGAAGATCTCGTCGATGGTCGTCCCCGTCGCCGGCGTCGCGCTGCAGCTGTCACTGCTGGTCGTGCTCGGCGTCGGCGGGTTCCGCGTGGCATCCGGCGCCCTCACGATCGCCGCCCTCGTGACGTTCATCATGTTCCTGTTCATGCTGGTGATGCCCCTCGGCCAGGCGTTCGGCGCCATCACCTCGGTCAACCAGGCCCTCGGCGCCCTCGGGCGCATCCAGGAGGTGCTCGACCTGCCGACCGAGACGCAGCACGACGAGCCGGATGCCGCGGCCACCTCCGCCGCGGTGGTCGGAGCGCCTGCGATCGAGTTCCGCGATGTGCGCTTCCGCTATCCCGACGCCGTCATCGCCGCCCGCGAGGCGGCGGCCAGGGAGGCGCAGACCCTGCTGGTCGACGCGCACCTCGAGACCCCGTCGGAGGTCGCGACCGAGATCGATCGCGACGTGCTCAAGGGCGTCTCGTTCGCGGTTCCCCGCGGTGCGCGCGTCGCCCTGGTCGGGCCGAGCGGCGCCGGCAAGAGCACGATCCTCTCGCTCATCGAGCGCTTCTACGACCCCACCGGCGGGTCGATCCGTCTCGCCGGACACGATGTGCGCACCTATCCGCGCGAGCAGCTGCGCGCCCAGTTCGGCTACGTCGAGCAGGACGCGCCGACGCTGGCCGGCACGCTCGGCGAGAACCTGCGGCTCGCCGCTCCGGATGCCACGGATGCCGACTGCGAGCGCGCGCTGCGCTCGGTGAACCTCGGAGATGTGCTCGAGCGCAGCCCGCTGGGGCTCGAGGCGCCGGTCGGCGAGGACGGCGTGATGCTCTCGGGAGGTGAGCGGCAGCGGCTCGCCATCGCACGCGCCCTGCTGACCGAGGCTCCGATCCTGCTGCTCGACGAATCGACGTCGTCCCTCGACGGCGTCAACGAGCAGCGCATGCGCGAGGCGATCGACGCGGCAGCCGCCGACCGGACCCTGCTGGTGATCGCCCACCGCCTGTCGACCGTGGTCGACAGCGACCTCATCGTGGTGCTGCAGGGCGGCCTGGTGGTCGGGCAGGGCACGCACGCCGAGCTGATCGAGTCGACGCCGCTGTACCGCGACCTGGCTCGGCACCAGCTGCTGGTCTGACGCGGTCCGCTCGCCGTCAGCGCCCGAGCACGTCGACCTGCACGCCGTCCTTGCCCGCGTGCTTGGCACGGTACATCGCGGCATCGGCCGCGGCGACCGCCCTCTCAGCCGACGGAGGCTCGACTCCCTCCGCCGCATGCCAGTGCACCGCGCCCACGCTCGCCGACAGGGGCGACCCGGTCGCTGCGCCATCCAGCGGCTCCCGCACAACGTTGCGCACCCGCTCCGCGAACCGCGCCGTCTCGTCGTCGTCCATTCCCGTCGCCGCGATGAGGAACTCGTCGCCGCCGAGCCGCGCGACCGTGTCGCCCGCACGGCACACCCGCTGCAGCCGGCCCGCGACGATGCGCAGCACCTCGTCGCCGACACCGTGCCCGAGCCGATCGTTGATGTCCTTGAACCCGTCGAGGTCGAGGAAGAGCACCGCGCTCGGCTCACCCGTGCGCTCCGACTCGGCGAGCATGCGCTGCAGCCGCTGCTCGAAGAGCACGCGGTTCGGCAGTCCGGTCAGGCTGTCGTGCAGGGCATGATGCTGCAGTTGATCGCGCAGGCGCAGGTGATCCACGACGCGCTCCGCCTGCGCGGCCAGCGCGCGCAGCGTCTCGAGCTCGTCCGGCTCGAGGGAGCGCGCCCTGCGGAACCAGCAGTGGATCTCGCCGAGCACGACCGTGCTGTCCGTCGCCGCGCGGACGATCGGCGTGGTGACGAGCGCCTCGATCCCGGCGGTGCGAAGTGCGGCAGCGTCCTGAGGCACGGCACGGTCGATCTCCGCCATGTCACGGCAGACCATCTGCTGATCGGACGCCGCCGGTCGCGCATCCAGCACGATCCCGCCTGGGGTGCTTCCCCATTCGCGCACGGCGGTCTGCGCCGACGCGGAGGTGTCGACCAGGCGCAGGGCCGTCCACGCTGCGGCCGTCGCTCGGCTCGCCGCGTCGACGAGGGTGCGCCCGAGGTCGTCGAGGCCGTGCGCGACGGCGAGAGCACTCGTCGCATCCTGCAGAAGCGCCAGGCGGCGGTGGGAGATCTCCGCCTCTCGCCGCGCCGTCACCAGCTCCTTCTCGAACGCCGCACGCGCGGTCGTCTCCACCGCAGCGACGTACGCGACGTCCCGACCGTCGTCGGCGCGCCGCAGCTCGGCGTTCACCAGGGCGGTGCGACGTCGCCCCGCCTGGTCGCGGATCTCGAGCATGACTTCGCGCAGCCGTCCGGTCTCGAGAAGCCGGGGCATCACCTGCGTCTCGTACAGCATGCGCGAACCCGGCGTCAGCCACTCGACGATGTTGCGCCCTCGCAGGCCCGTCGCGCCGTCGCCGCCCGGGTCGTCGAGCCACACGCGCATCCCCGTGTTGTGCTCGAGCACGGTTCCGTCGACGCCCAGCACGAACACAGCGATCGGACTGTGCTCGAGCAGGTGGTACGAGCCGGTCGCGCCGGCGCGACTCACAGCGCGCGTCTGATCTGCTCTGCGACCAGCGCGGGGTCGGTGAGATGCACGAAGTGACCGGCGGAGTCGAGCTGCACCAGCTCGCTGCCGGCGATGCGCTGCTTCAGGTACCCGCCGATGTGCGGCGGGCAGATGATGTCGCCCACCGACTGCACGAGGGTGGTCGGCACCGTGATCTCGCTCAGCCGGTGTCGCGTGTCGCTGAAGAACACCACGCGCGCGAAGTGCGTGGCGACCCGGTGCGCGGTGTTCGCGTACAGGTCGCGGACCCTCTCGCTGACCTCGGGCAGGTCCTCGCGCGCCGTCACGGCAGGTGCCAGCGATGCCGCCCAGCCGGGCTGATTCGTCTCGATCGCGGCGAGCAGCTCGAGCACGTCGTCGCGTTCGAATCCGCCGATGTACTCGCCGTCGTTCAGGTAGCGCGGCGACGGGCAGATCATGATCAGGCGGGAGAACAGGTCGGGGCGACGGATCGAGGCCAGCGCGCCGATCATGCC
The DNA here is from genome assembly GCF_047306785.1 of Microbacterium sp. OR21. Classification (NCBI taxonomy): domain Bacteria; kingdom Bacillati; phylum Actinomycetota; class Actinomycetes; order Micrococcales; family Microbacteriaceae; genus Microbacterium; species Microbacterium sp. OR21. The sequence continues at coordinate 184,807 of NZ_JAZEXJ010000002.1, forward strand.
GCTGACCGAGTGGCCGACGAAGACGACCGGCTCACCGCCCGCCGCCTCGATCACATCGATGAGGTCGTCGGCGTAGCCCTCGAGCGAGTCGTAGCGCTGCTCGTCGTACGCCGAGATGTCGGAACCCCCGGAGCCGACGTAGTCGAAGAGCACGATGCGGTGGTCGTCCGAGAAGCGCTCGGCCACGGCCCGCCAGGTCGACTGGTCGGTGCCGTAGCCATGCCCGAAGACGATCGTCGGCGCATCCGTCCGTCCGGTAACCGTGACCGCGTTGCGTCGGATGACGTCGTCGTCCGCGCGGTCCGCGCGGGACGCGTGGGCGAGAGAATGGGCGCTGGTCTCCATCACAGATCCTCCTCGGAGCTCACGCCCGAGACTACCGAAGAAGTGCGAACGCGTCGTCAGCGGGCGGCGTTCAGCCGGTAGCGCAGCGCCTCCAGCTCGCTGCGCAGGGCCGACGGCAGCGCGTCGCCGAACATCGCGTAGAACTCCTCGGTCGAGTCGGCCTCCGCCGTCCAGGCGTCGATGTCGACCTCGAAGAGCTCGTCGAGGTCGGCGTCGGTGATCTCGAGACCGTCCAGGTTGAGGTCCTCACGCTTCGGCAGCCGCCCGATGGGGCTGTCGACGACGTCGACCTCCCCCGAGATGCGGCGGATGATCCAGTCGATCACGCGGGAGTTGTCGCCGAACCCAGGCCACAGGAAGCGGCCGTCCTCGCCGCGGCGGAACCAGTTCACCTGGAAGATGCGCGGCGCGCGGTCGAAGCGCAGCCGGCCGCCGACCCGCAGCCAGTGCGCGAAGTAGTCGCCCATGTTGTACCCGCAGAACGGCAGCATGGCGAACGGGTCGCGGCGCAGCTCGCCGAGTTCCCCCTCGGCCGCCGCGGTGCGCTCGGACGAGATGGTCGAGCCGATGAAGACGCCATGACTCCAGTCGGTGGCCTCGACGACGAGTGGCACGTTCGTCGCGCGGCGCCCGCCGAACAGGATCGCATCCAGCGGCACGCCCTCCGGGTCCTCCCAGTCCTCTGCGATCTGCGGGCACTGCGCGGCGGAGACGGTGAAGCGCGAGTTGGGGTGCGCGGCCGGTTCTGCGCTGTCCGGGGTCCAGGGCCTGCCCTGCCAGTCGATGAGGTTCGCCGGCGGCGTGTCGGTGAGACCCTCCCACCACACGTCGCCGTCGGGACGCAGCGCGACGTTGGTGAAGATCGTGTTGCCCCAGAGCGTCTCCACCGCCGTGACGTTGGTCGACTCGCCGGTGCCCGGCGCGACGCCGAAGAAGCCGGCCTCGGGGTTCATCGCGTACATGCGTCCGTCCTCGCCCGGGCGGATCCACACGATGTCATCGCCCAGCGTGTCGACGCTCCAGCCGGGGATGGTGGGGCGCAGCATGGCCAGGTTGGTCTTGCCGCACGCCGACGGGAACGCCGCGGCGATGTGGTGGGCGCGGCCCTTCGGGTCGGTGACACGGATGAGCAGCATGTGCTCGGCGAGCCAGCCCTCGTCGCGGGCGATCACCGACGCGATGCGCAGCGCGAAGCACTTCTTGGCCAGGATGGCGTTGCCGCCGTAGCCCGAGCCGTACGAGTAGACCTCCAGCGTCTCGGGGAAGTGCACGATGTACTTCTCGTCGTTGCAGGGCCATTCGACATCGGCCTGACCGGGTGCGAGCGGAGCGCCGACCGAGTGCACGGTCTTGACCCACGGCGCACCCTCCGCGATCCGGCGGGTGACGGCGTCGCCGACGCGGGTCATGATGCCGATGGATGCAACCGCGTAGGCGCTGTCGGTGACCTGGACGCCGATGTGCGAGAGCCGGCCTCCGACAGGGCCCATCGAGAAGGGCACGACGTACATGGTGCGTCCGCGCATGGACCCTTCGAACAGCCCGTCGAGCGTCTCGCGCATCTCAGCGGGGTCGGCCCAGTTGTTCGTCGGGCCTGCGTCGCGCTCGCGCTCGGATGCGATGAACGTGCGCCCCTCGGTGCGCGCCACGTCACTGGGATGCGAGCGGGCGAGGTAGGACCCGGGGCGCCATTCGGGATTGAGCTTGATGAGCTTGCCCTCGTCGACCAGCTCACGCAGGAGCGCGTCGTTCTCGGCGCGGGATCCGTCGACCCAGTGCACCCGCTCGGGCTGGGTGAGCGCGGCGATGCCGTCGACCCAGGCGCGCAGCTCGGCCATGGCCGGGGTGTCGTACCCGGGCACGTCTCCCGACCTCCGCGTCCCTGCCAGGGAGTCGGGGCGAGTGGTGAACGTGTCGGCGAGTGCCATCTGAGCTCCTTCAAGCGAGTGAGTTGCTTCCATCTTGCGCGAGGTTTCGGTTAGTTTGCGGTCGCGGAGGATTGAAAGAAGCTGTAATTTTTCGGATAGGATCAAGGAATGGCGACGAGCAGCGGACTTGAACTCAGCACCCTCGGGCATCGCATCCGGCACCACCGCACGGCGAGGAATCTCACGCTGGACGATCTCGGCGCGAAGGTCGGCATCGCGGGCTCGCAGCTGAGCCTGATCGAGAACGGCAAGCGCGAGCCGAAGTTGTCGCTGCTGCAGTCGATCGCCGAGGCCTGCGGCACCGACGTCGCCGACCTCATCTCCGGAGAGCCGCCGAACCGTCGCGCCGCGCTCGAGATCGAGCTGGAGCGCGCCCAGTCCAGCCCGATCTTCCGCCAGCTGGGCATCGCCGCCGTCCGGGTGTCGAAGACCATGAGCGACGAGACGATCGAGGCGATCCTGGGCCTGCACCGCGAGCTGCACCGCCGTGAGACCGAGGCGATCGCCACTCCGGAGGAGGCGCGCCGCGCCAACACCGAGATGCGCCTGACGATGCGCGCCCGCGACAACTACCTGCCCGAGATCGAGGCTCTCGCCGAGAAGCATCTGAAGGCGGCAGGGCATGTCTCCGGTGCCCTGACGCACCGCACCGTCACCCTGATGGCGGCGAAGCTGGGCTTCGAGCTGATCTACGCCGACGACCTGCCGCACTCCACCCGGTCGATCACCGACCTCGAGCACGGCCGCATCTACCTGCCGCCGGCGTCGATCCCCGGCGGTCACGGCCTGCGCTCGATGGCGCTGCAGGCCATGGCGCACCGGATCCTGGGGCACACTCCCCCCACCGACTACGCCGACTTCCTGCAGCAGCGGCTCGAGATCAACTACTTCGCCGCGTGCTGCTTGATTCCCGAGACGGCGGGCGTGGCATTCCTGCAGCAGGCGAAGAAGGACCGCAACCTCGCCGTGGAGGACTTCCGCGATGCGTTCGGTGTCACGCACGAGGCTGCCGGGATGCGCATGACGAACCTCATGACGCACCACCTCGACATGCGCCTGCACTTCCTGCGGGTCGACGAGAACGGTGCGATCACACGCGTCTACGAGAACGACGACCTGCCGCTGCCGATGGACGTCACCGGGGCGGTCGAGGGCCAGCCGGCATGCCGACGGTTCGGGGCGCGCGCCGCCTTCGAGCAGCGCAACCGCACCACCGAGCACTACCAGTACACCGACACCCCGTCGGGCACGTTCTGGTGCGCCACGCAGACCGGGTCATCGACCGACGGCGGCTTCTCGGTCACGGTCGGCGTGCCCTTCGACGACGCGCGCTGGTGGCGCGGGCGCGAGACGCAGCACCGTGCGCAGTCGACCTGCCCGGACGAGTCGTGCTGCCGCAGGGCAGCCCCGACCGTCTCCCAGCGCTGGGAGGGGCGCGCCTGGCCGAGCGCCCGCGTGCACACGCACATGTTCCGCCCTCTGCCGCGCGGCGCCTTCCCCGGTGTCGACGACAGCGAGGTGTACTCCTTCCTCGACCGGCACGCCGGCGAGTAAGCGAGGCGGGTCAGTCGCCGACGAACCGCGCGAAGCGCGTGAGGGCGGATGCCGCGGCCGCGTCGTCCGCGCTGCTGTCGAACAGCTCCGCCGGCGCGCCGCGGGCGGCGTCCGCGTGCGACCAGACGCCCACGATCCGGCCGCTCTCGACGATGGTCGGGCGCACCATGCCGTTCTTACCGGGCCCCACCGCGTCGAGAAGATCCGGATCGCAGACCCGGGTGCGGTCGGCGTACGAGATGTAGTACTCGTCAAACGACGGCAGCGCGAAGGCGGTCGTGTCGTCGAGGCTGCGTCGCGGTGCCTGCCGAGCAGCGAACAGCCCCTCGTCGACCTCGCGCACTCGGTCGTCGGCGCGCTCGGCCGCCTGTCGCGCGGCGCCGAGGGTCAGGCCCGACCACCACGCGAAATCGCGCACGCTCGCCGGGCCGTGACCGTCGATGTAGCGCACGAACAGCTCGGCGAGCGGGTCGTCGGGCCGCGCAGACTCGCTGATCCAGCCGTCCGCGGCGACGAAGCGCTGCTCGCGTGAGACGACGCCGGGGCCGGTGCGCTGGATCGGGCCCTGGCAGAGCAGGCCGGCGACGCAGAGAGCGAAGAGCAGGTGGATGCCGCGCTGCCCGCCCGGCTCGATGCCCGCCGCCCGCCACAGCGCGAATGCCTCGGCTCTCGTGCATCCGCCGTCTCGAGCCGACGGGCCGACCACGCGCCAGGCGACGTCCAGCACGGCGTCGTCGATGCCGAGTGCGCGATGCCGGCCGGCGGCCTGCTGCTGCTGACGCGCGGCGGTCACCGACAGCACCCAGGCGAGATCGCGTGCGGGGATGATGTGCAGAGTGCCGCGCTGCGTCCACGCGCGCACCAGCTGCCCGCTCTCGAACGCCGCGTCGACGGCATCTACCGTCGGCGAGCCCTTCGTGCGCGCGCCGAGCGCCCACCGGCCCGCCAGCAGGTCCTGGCTCTGCACCGCGAGCATGTGCCTCGCCGTGTCGACGACCGTCGCCGCCGGCGCGGTCAGCCGATGCGAGCGCAGGCGTGCAGCGAGAAGGCCGCGGGGGTCCATGTGTCCATGATCCCCGCGGCCTCCGACACGCGCCGGACTCGTCAGGCGTGCAGCGTCACCTCGCGACGCGCGGGCAGCACCACGGGGTGCGTTCCGGCCATCACCTCGAGCACCCGCACCACCTGGCACGAGTAGCCGTACTCGTTGTCGTACCAGACGTAGAGCACCACGTCGCGGTCGTTCGCGATGGTCGCGAGGCCGTCGACGATGCCCGCGCGGTGCGAGCCGACGAAGTCGGTCGAGACGACCTCGGGGCTCTCGACGAAGTCGATCTGCTGACGCAGCTTGGAGTGCAGCGATGCGCGGCGCAGGTAGTCGTTGAGCTCGTCCTTCGTGGCCGGGTTCTCGAGCGTCAGGTGCAGCACCGCCAGCGACACGTCGGGGGTGGGCACGCGGATGGCCGAGCCGGTCAGCTTGCCGGCGAGCTGCGGCAGCGCGCGGGATACGGCCTTCGCCGCGCCCGTCTCGGTGATGACCATGTTCAGCACCGCCGAGCGGCCGCGGCGGTCGCCCTTGTGGAAGTTGTCGATGAGGTTCTGGTCGTTGGTGAACGAGTGCACCGTCTCGACGTGCCCGCGCACGATGCCGTACGCCTCATCCATCGCGGCGAGCACCGGGGTGATGGCGTTGGTCGTGCACGACGCGGCGGAGAGGATGCGATCGCCCGACTCGATGGTGGAGTCGTTGATGCCGTGCACGATGTTCTTCAGCTCGCCCTTGCCGGGGGCGGTGAGCAGCACGCGCGCGGCGCCCTTCGACTGCAGGTGGCGGCTGAGTCCCTCCTCGTCGCGCCAGCGCCCGGTGTTGTCGACGATGATCGCGTCGTGGATGCCGTACGCGGTGTAGTCGACGGTGGCGGGGTCGTCGGAGTAGATCACCTGGATGCGGTTGCCGTTGGCGATGATCTGCGAGTTCTCCTCGTCAACCGTGACCGTGCCGGCGAAGCGGCCGTGCACCGAGTCGCGCAGCAGCAGCGAGGCGCGCTTGACGATGTCGTTGTCGGAGCCGCGGCGCACCACGATCGCGCGCAGGCGCAGGCCGCTGCCGCCCCCGGTGTGCGCGATGATGATGCGGGCCAGCAGCCGGCCGATGCGGCCGAAGCCGTACAGCACCACGTCGACGGGTTCGGAGAGCTCGGCGCCGAGGGCGGGCGCGAGCACGCTGCGCAGGTACGCGTCGAGGTCGCCGCCGGTCTCGGCGTGCCCCTCGATGAGACGCGCGACGTCCAGCGAGGAGGCGCCGGGAGCGAGCTCTCGCAGGGCCTCGAGCACCGCGAGCGTGTCGGTGAGGGCGATCTGGCGATGTCCCAGCTGAGCCACGCGCTCGTGCACCTCGAGGATGCCCGTGGTCGAGAGCCCCAGCAGACGGTGACCGTGCAGCGACGTCACGACATCGCGCTCCCGGTTGAGTCCGCCGATGAGCGGGATCATCCGCTCTGCCAGCTCTTCCTTGACCTTCCAATCGTCGCGGTGTGTCACGACATCGTCCATGTGCGTCCTTGCATGCTTCTCGAGCGCCGTCGGGTCGGGCGCTGCGGTGAATGAGGGAGGCGGGTCCGCCTCATCCAGGCTAGAGCGCGGCGCCCGGTGCGACAGGACGATTCGGGTGTGCAGAACTCGACAGACTGTCTCTGAGCCATGAAACCGGATTCTTAACGCCGGGCGGCCTAGGCTCGATCCATGACCGAGCTGCATGACCTGAGCGCGATCGAGCAGCTCGCCGGGCTGCGGGACGGGTCGTTCTCTCCGTCCGAACTCGTCGCCCACTACCTGGTTCGCATCGCTCGGTGCGACGGACAGGTCGGCGCATTCGTCGAGGTCACCGGCGATTCCGCGCGCGCTCGCGCGGCCGCCCTGACCGGCACCGAGCCGATGGGTGCCCTGTGGGGGCTGCCCTTCGCCGACAAGGATCTCGTCGCGCGCGCAGGCGTGCCGATGCGCTCGGGTTCGCGGCTTCACCGCGATCACGTTCCGACGACGACCGCGGATCAGGCGGCGGTGCTCGACGAGGCGGGCGGAATCAGCCTCGGCAAGACCAGCACACCGGAGTTCGGGCTGACCGGGTACACCGAGACGCTGGTCGGTCCGCCGGCCCGCGATCCTTGGAATCCCGCCAACGGCGCGGGCGGCTCCAGCGGCGGCGCCGCGGCGGCCGTGGCCGCTGGCCTGCTCCCGCTCGCACCGGGATCCGACGGCGGCGGCTCGATCCGCATCCCGGCGGCGACGGTGGGCGTGGTCGGGATCAAGCCGTCTCGCGGGCGCGTGCCGTTCGCCTCGGGCCTCGACAGCCCGGGCGGGCTGCCGGTGGCCGGGCCGATCGCGCGTTCGGTGGCGGATGCCGCGCTGCTGCTCGATGTGCAGTGCGCCGGACGGCCGGACCGGTTCGCGACGCGCGCTCCCGGGTCGGGGCCGTTCCTCTCGGCCGCGACGACGCCCCCCTCGCCCGCCCGGATCGGCGTGACCACGGTCTCCCCGTGGGACGACGCCGACGACATCCGTCTCGATGCCGAGGCTGCTCGCGCTGTCGACGTCGCCGCGGCGCTGCTCTCGGATGCCGGTCACGGCGTCGACGGATTTCCGTGGCATCCGCGCGGCTACGCCGAGCTGTTCACCACCCTCTGGCGCACGAGCGCTGCCCGGATGACACTCACCGACGAGGAGCTGGAGCTCGTCGAGCCGATCACCGCCTGGCTCGTGCGCGAGGGACGCCGGCTGACCGGATCAGAGGTGCTGCAGGCTCTCGCTGCGGCATCGGTGTTCGAGCAGGAGACGATCGCGGCGTTCGACCCGTTCGACGCCGTGCTCACTCCCGCACTGGCACTGCCGCCGCAGCGGATCGGCTGGTTCGACCGCGACGACCCGGTGCGCGGGTTCTCGCAGCAGGTCCGCTATGCCCCGTACAGCAGCTTCGTCAACGTGGCGGGTCTTCCCGCGATCGTCGTCCCGGTCACGATCGACGCGTCGGGGCATCCGGTCAGCGTGCAGCTGATCGGTCGGCCGGGCGGCGAGGCGGCGATCGTCTCGCTCGCCGCGAGCCTGGAGGCTCTCGCGGGGCCGATGCCGCAGCCTGCCATCTGGCATCGATGAGTCGGCCTACGCTGGGCGTATGCCCACCACCCTTCACGCCCGCGCCGTCCTGCTCGACATGGACGGTACCCTCGTCGACTCGACGGCGGTCGTCGAGCGACTCTGGCTGGAGTGGGCGAAGCCGCACGGGCTCGACCCGGCCGTCGTGCTGCAGACCGTGCACGGCCGGCAGGGGCACCAGAGCATGGCGATCATGCTCCCCGACCGCGACCACGCTATCAACCTGCGCGAGAACGACGAGATGCTCGCCCGCGAAAGCGGCGATGTCGAGGGCGTGGTCGAGATCGCCGGCGCCGCGGCGTTCCTCGCCGCCCTCCGTGATCTGCCGCACGCGATCGTCACCTCCGCGAACGTGCCGCTGATGACGGCGCGGATGCAGGCGGCCGGGCTCACCGTTCCCGCCCTCGCGATCACCGCCGAGAGCGTCACAGACTCGAAGCCGCACCCCGAGGGGTTCCTCACGGCCGCGGCGCAGCTGGGCATCGCCCCGGCTGACTGCGTGGTCTTCGAGGACTCCGAGGCCGGCGTGCAGGCGGGGCTCGCCGCTGGGATGCGCGTGATGGGCGTGGGCGCTCACGCGGCCTTGCACGGAGCGACCCATGTGGTACCCGACCTGACGCAGGTGAGGGTGAGGGCCGACGACGACGGGTTCGAGATCAGCTTTCCCGGCTGAAGTCCTCGAAGATCAGGGTGGTGCGTGTCGAGCGGATCGACGGGATCGCCTGGATGTCCTCCAGCACGATGCGACGCAGGTCACGGGCATCGCTCGCACGCACGAGCAGGATCACGTCGAAGTCGCCGCCCACGAGAGCCATGTGCTCGACCTCGGGGATGGCGCGCAGCCGGGTCTGCACCTCCTGCCAGCTCGCCTGCTCGATGGCGAGCATCACGTAGGCGGAGGCGTGGTGTCCGAGCTGCACCGGGTCGGTGCGCACCGTGTACCCCGCGATGACGCCGGACTCGGTGAGTCGCCTGATGCGGGCGTGCGCACCCGCGCGCGAGATGTGCACGCTCTCGGCGATGTGGGTCATCGACGCCCGCGCATCGCGGCGCAGCTCGGCGAGGATCGCGTGATCCGTGGCATCCAGCTCGGCCATATCAGGCCCTTTCGTTTCGTCAGAGCATCCTGACACTTTGACTGTTGCAGGCGCAAGAGCCGCGCATTCGTTCAGTGATCCACGTCATCGGTTGGACGACTGACGAGACAGCGGCATGCTGAGGGAACCAAGTTCGGCAAGGAAGGCGAACCGGCCATGCGAGACGAGCTGCTCCCCCGCGACACCCCCGTGTGTCTGATCGACCCGCGCGGAGAGGCGGTCGATGACCCCCACTACCGCGCGCCCGACATCGAGCGCCTGCGCACCGCCTACCGCGCGCTCGTCGAGGGCAGGCGCATCAACGATCAGGCCAGCGCGCTCGTGCGTCAGGGCCGACTCGCGGTCTACCCGTCGTCGCACGGGCAGGAGGCGTGTCAGGTGGCCGCGGCTCTCGCGCTCGACGAAGGCGACTGGCTCTTCCCCACCTACCGCGACGCCGTCGCGATCATCGGTCGCGGCGTCGCTCCGGCGGATGCCATGGTGCTGCTCGCCGGCGACTGGCACGGCGGGTACGATCCCGCCGAGCATCACGTGGCGCCTCAGGCGACGCCGCTGGCCACTCAGCTCCTGCACGCCGTCGGCTTCGCGCAGGCCGCTCGGCACCGCGGCGAGAGCACCGTGGTGCTGGCGCTGGGCGGCGACGGCGCGACCAGCGAGGGCGATTTCCACGAGGCGATGAACTTCGCCGCCGTGTTCCACGCCCCCGTGGTCTTCTTCGTGCAGAACAACGAGTTCGCCATCTCGGTGCCGCTCTCGCGCCAGAGCGCCGCGCCGTCGCTCGCGCACAAGGCGATCGGGTACGGGATGCCAGGGCAGCGCGTCGACGGCAACGACGTGGCGGCCGTGCTCGCGGTGCTCGGCGAGGCGGTCGAGCGCGCCCGCTCGGGCGGTGGACCGTCGCTCGTCGAGGCGCACACCTACCGCATGCAGGCGCACACCAACGCCGACGACGACACGCGCTACCGCGAGCGCGACGAGGTGCAGGCGTGGATCGAGCGCGATCCGCTGACCCGGCTGCGCGCACACCTCGCCGCCCGGGGCGCGCTGTCAGATGATGACGAGCAGCGCATCGCGGCGGGCGCCGAGAGCATCGCCGCCGAGCTGCGCGCGGCGCTGAACACCGAAGCCGACCTCGACCCCGAGGATCTGTTCCGCTTCGTCACCGCCCAGCGGTCGCTGCAGCTCGAGGAGCAGTGGCGGATGCTGCAGGGCGAGATCGAACGGGATGCCCTGGCCGAGACAGGAGGACGAGCATGACCCTTCGCCAGGCTCAGGACACCGGCCTCGCACCCGCGCGAGCCACGACCGACGGCGATGCATCCGGTTTCCACGCGCCCGATCATGTCGTCGGCACCATGACCATGGCCGGCGCTCTCAACCGTGCACTCGCCGACGCGATCCAGGAAGACCCCGCTGTGGTCGTCTACGGCGAGGACGTCGGCGCGCTGGGCGGCGTCTTCCGCATCACCGACGGTCTCGCCGAGCGCTTCGGCGACGACCGCTGCTTCGACACCCCGCTCGCCGAGGCCGGCATCGTCGGCACCGCGGTCGGCATGGCCATGAACGGCATGCGTCCCGTCGTCGAGATGCAGTTCGACGCCTTCGCTCTGCCGGCGTTCGAGCAGATCGTCAGCCAGGTCGCGAAGTTCGGCAATCGCACTCGGGGCGCCACCCGGATGCCGCTGGTCATCCGCATCCCGTTCGGCGGGGGCATCGGCGGTGTCGAGCACCACTGCGATTCGTCCGAGGCGTACTACGCGCACACGCCCGGTCTCACCGTCGTCTCGCCGTCCACCCCGCAGGACGCGTACTCGCTGCTGCGCGCGGCGATCGCCTCCCCCGACCCGGTCATCTTCCTCGAGCCCAAGAAGCTGTACTGGACGAAGGGCGAGGTCGACACCTCGGTCACGGCGGAGCTCGGCACGGCGCGCGTCGCGCGCGAAGGGGACGACGTGACCGTCATCGCCTACGCCGCGATGGTTCCCGTGGCTCTCGAGGCCGCCGAGATCGCGGCGCAGGAGGGCCGCAGCGTGCAGGTCATCGATGTGCGCTCGCTGTCGCCGTTCGACGACGAGGCGGTGACTGCCGCGGTGCGCCGCACCGGTCGTGCGGTGGTCGTCGCCGAGGCGCCGGGCTACGTCAGCGTCGCGAGCGAGATCCAGGCTCGCGTGTTCGAGCGCTGCTTCGAGCACCTCGAGGCGCCGGTGCGTCGGGTCACCGGGTTCGACACCCCGTTCGCGCCGCCGAAGTTCGAGCACTGGTACCTGCCGGATGCGGATCGGGTGCTGGATGCCATCGATTCGCTCTACCCGGATGACGAGGAGGGTGCGCGATGAGCACCGCGACATCACAGGTGTTCCGCCTGCCCGATCTCGGCGAGGGTCTCACCGAGGCGGGCCTGGTGCAGTGGCTCGTGGCGGTGGGCGACACGATCACGACCGATCAGGCAATCGCCGAGGTCGAGACGGCGAAGAGCGTCGTCGAGCTGCCCTCGCCGTTCGCCGGCGTCGTCACGGCGCTGCACGGAGAGGCAGGCGACGTGCTGCAGGTCGGCGCGCCGGTGCTGGAGGTGGCGGATGCCGCTCCCCCGGCCGACTCGCAGCCGGCCGAGACCACCGAGAAGGACGCCTATCGCACCGAGGAGCGCGCCGGCTCGGGCAACGTGCTGATCGGCTACGGCACCACCGAGCGCACGGCATCCGGACGCCGCCGCCCCCGGGCATCCGACACCCTCCGCCTCTCCCTCACCCCCAACCCCACCCCTTCTTCGCCGAGAGCACGGGACCTCGCCGAGCGCACGGCTCCTGCACGCGAACACCCCGTGCACTCGCCGACGTCCCGTGCTGTCGACGCAGGGCAGCAGCGCACGGTCGCGGTGCGCTCCCCGATCGTGCGGCGACTGGCGCGCGACCTCGGGGTGGATGTGCGCAGCATCGAGGCGACCGGTGCCGACGGCGCCGTCACCCGGGCCGACGTGCTGCGTGCGGCGAACGCGCTCGAGGGCGTTCAGACCCAGGCATCACCTGCCACCGGCGAGACGGTCGACGGCCTCGGCGTCGCGTCCCGCGAGCGGCTCTCGCCGATGCGCAAGGCGATCAGCGCCACGCTGAGCCGCAGCCGCGCCGAGATCCCCGAGGCGACGGTGTGGGTCGATGTCGACGCGACCGAGCTGTGGGATGCACGCTCGCACATGGCGCCGAAGGGCGGGAAGGCCCCGTCGCTCACCGCCCTCGTCGCACGGTTCACCCTGATGGCCCTGGCGGAGCATCCGCTGCTCGCGTCACGTCTCAGCGACGACGCGTCGGAGATCGTGAGCTTCGACGGCGTGAACCTGGGCGTCGCCGCCGACACCCCGCGCGGCCTGATGGTGCCCGTCGTCACCCGGGCACACGAGCTGAGCGTCGACGAGCTCGACGCCCAGCTGCGCGAGCTCGCCGAAACGGCGCGAGCGGGACGGATGCCCGCCGACCGACTGCGCGGATCGACCTTCACCCTCAACAACTACGGCAGCCTCGGGGTCGACGGGTCGGCTGCGATCATCAACCATCCCGAGGTCGCGATCCTCGGCATCGGGCGCATGATCGAACGGCCCTGGGTCGTCGAGGGGCAGATCGTCGCACGGCGCATCACCCAGCTGTCGCTGGTGTTCGATCACCGCGTCTGCGACGGCGGCTACGCCGCCGGGTTCCTGCGCCGCGTGGCCGAGCTGATCGAGCATCCGCTGCGGGCGTTCGGCAGCCTCTGAGCCGGCACCGCCGGGGTCAGCGCGCGAGTGCGTCTGCTGCCACCGCGCGCGCCTCGGCTGCCGTCGCCGCGCCCGCGGCCGCCTCAGCGGCCGCGCGGCACTGCTCGGGCGTCACCGCGGCGAGCGCCGCCGCCACCCGCCCGAGCGCTCGCGGCGCCATCGACAGGCTGGTGACTCCGAGGCCCACGAGCACGGGCGCGATCGCCGGGTCTGCGGCAGCCTCGCCGCACACTCCGACCGATCGGTCCGTCACACGCCCGGCCGAGCCGACCATGCCGATCAGACGCAGCACCGCCGGCTGCCACGCGTCGTTCAGATCGCCCAGCTCACCGAGGAGCCGGTCTGCGGCGAGCGTGTACTGGGCCAGGTCGTTAGTGCCGAGACTGACGAAATCGACGACGTCAAGCACCTCGGCCGCGAGGATGGCCGCCGACGGCGTCTCGATCATCACGCCCGCCCGCTCGAGGCCGGCGGCCCGGGCACGCGCCGCGAAGTCGCGCGCCTCGTCGACGGTGGCGACCATCGGCGCCATGACGTCCACGCGCACGGATTCGGCTGACGCAGCCTCGGCCAGCGCGCGCAGCTGGTCATCGAGCAGGGCGGGGTTCCGGCGAGCGAGGCGAAGGCCCCGCACGCCGAGCGCCGGATTCGGCTCGTCGTCCGCGTTGGCGAACGGCAGCGGCTTGTCGCTGCCGGCGTCGAGCGTGCGCACGACCACGCGGCGCCCGGCGAAGGCCGAGAGGACCCCGCGGTAGGCCGTCACCTGCCCGGCTATCGTGGGGGCGTCGACGCGGTCGAGGAAGCAGAACTCGGTGCGGAACAGCCCGACGCCCTCGGCGCCTGCGGCCGCTGCCGCCTCGGCGTCGCTCGCGCCGCCGACGTTGGCGAGCAGCGTCACCGGCGTCCCGTCGGCGAGCCGGCCCCGCCCGTCGAACGGGGCGATGACCGCCGCGTGCCTCGCCGCCTCGATTCGCTGCGCATCCGGGTCGATCTCGACCGTGCCGCGATCGCCGTCGACGAGCACCACCGCACCGTCGGGGATGCGGGACGCCTCTGCGACGCCCACGACCGCGGGCAGCCCCAGCGCTCGGGCGATGATCGCGGTGTGCGAGGTCGGCCCACCCTGCTCGGTGACGAGCGCCACGCAGGCGCCGCCCGCGAGCGCCGCGGTGTCGGCCGGGGCCAGATCGTGCGCGGCGAGCACGAACGGGTCGTCGCGGCGGGGCACGCCGGGAATGTCGAGCCCGAGCAGTTCGGCGACGATGCGATCGCGGACGTCACGCACGTCGGCGCCCCGCTCGGCCGTTCGTCCACCCAGCGACTGCAGCGCCTGCTGCTGTGACGACGCGACCTCCCACACTGCCCGCGCGGCGCTGCGGCCGGTGCGGCGGACGAGGGCCGACGCCTGGGCGATCAGCTCGGGATCGGCGGCGAGCAGGCGCGAGGCATCCAGGATGGCGCGCGCCTGCCCGGTCGCGGCGGAGGCACGAGCTGCCAGATCGTCGGCGACGGCGGTGGCGGCCTGCCGGACGCGGGATGCCTCGGCCTCCCGATCCGCGTCGGCGACCACCACGGCGGAGTCGGGCTCGGTCAGCGGGGGCGCGAGGACGACGACGGATGCCGCGGCGACACCGGCGCTGACGCCGCGACCGCGCAGCACCGTCCCCGGCGTGACGGGCGGGGCGGGTTCTGCTGCAGCTGCGGGCCGGGCGGGTTCGGGCTGGACAGGTGCCGGCTGCGGCGGGGCGGGCTCCGCCCCGGGGGCCTGATCACCCTCGACGCCCTCGCCGAATCCGTCATCGAAGAGCGCCGCGAGAGCGGCCAGCACCGCCTCCTCCGGCGCCGAGAGCTCGACCTCGTCTCCCTGGTGCGCGCCGAGCACGAGCAGACTGCTCAGGCTCCCCGCGGCGGCCTCGGGCCCGTCGGGCAGTCGGCGCAGGCGCACGTCGGCCCCGCCCGCCGTCGTGGCTATCAGCGCGGCGGGGCGGGCATGGATGCCGAGCGGGTTGCGCACGCGCACCGTCCGGGTGACGCGAGGCGCCTCGGTCGGCTCCGGGGCGGGAGACACAGGCGCGCCCGCCACGGACTCCGCGTCGTCCTGCAGCTGAGCGGTCTTCGCAGCGAGCGCCGCCATGGTCTCCTGCGCGACGGAGTCGAGTGATCCGCCGGCGGCCGCCGCGACCACCGCCGCCAGCAGCCCCTCGACGAAGGGAGCGGGCGCCAGCCGCACCGGCGCGTCGCTCGAGCGCAGCTCGAGGGCGAGTTCGGCGCTCATCACCGCAGAGCCGAGATCCATGAGCACGAGCACGCCGTCGCACTCGGCGGCCAGCTCGTCGATCGCGGAGGCCACGGCCATGGCATCCGTCCCGAGGATCGGCGTGCCGTCGCCGTCGGTGCCCGCCCCCGCAGCCACGCGCACCGGCGCGCCGCCATGCACCATCTGCAGGGCGAGCTCCAGAGCCGCCTCTCCGAGTCGGGCGCTGTGGGAGACGGCGACGACGCCGATCATCCGTCGGCGCCGCGCGCCGCCGCGGCGAGCGTCTCGAACAGGATCGCCGACGATGCCGCGCCGGGGTCGAGGTGGCCGGCGCTGCGGTCGCCGAGGTAGCTCGCCCGGCCCTTGCGGGCGACGAGCGGCACGGTCGCGTCGCGCCCGGCGGCGGCCGCCTCGGCCGCGGCAGACAGCGCCGCACTCAGGTCGGACCCGTCGGCGAGGGCCGAGTCCAGCGCGTCGACGGCGGGCGCCAGCGCGTCGTACATCGTCTTGTCTCCCGCCTCGGGCTTGCCGCGCGCCACGACGCCGTCCACTCCGGCGCGCAGCGCCCCCGCGAGGCCCGCGGCATCGAGCGACGACACAGCCCCCGCGGTCATGCCCATGCGCAGGAAGAACGTGCCGTACAAGGGTCCGCTCGCACCGCCGACCGAGCTGACCAGTGTCATCCCGACGCCCTTGAGCAGCTCGTCGATCGTCTCGGGCACAGCGGCGCCGAGCTTGTCGACGACCGCGGTCATGCCGCGGGCCATGTTGGCACCGTGGTCGGCGTCGCCGATGGCGGAGTCGAGCTCGGTCAGCCAGTCGCGCTTGTCGTTCATGGCGGCGGCGAAGCGCGAGATCCAGTCGTGCAGGCCGGCGGTGTCGATCGTCGAGGTCATGCGTGCTCCTGAGGGCGGGTCGGTCGGGTGTCGGTGTCAGCGAAGGATGAGCGGCGCGGTCAGGCACCCCAGCGCAGGCCCGGGGTGACGACAGGGGCATCCCACAGCCGCAGGATCTCGTCGTCGGCCTTCAGCACCGTGACCGAGCAGCCGGCCATGTCGAGCGAGGTGATGTAGTTGCCGACGAGGTTGCGCACGATCCGCACGCCCGCTTTCTCGAGCAGCGCGGCGACCTCGGCGTACATCAGATACAGCTCGATCTGCGGCGTCGCTCCCATGCCGTTGAGCATGACGATCGCGGGGCCGGCGAAATCGAGGTCGGCGACGATCGGCTCGACGAGCTGCCGAGCGATGTCGGCTGCCGGGGCGAGCGGCTCGCGGTGCCGGCCGGGCTCGCCGTGGATGCCGATGCCGATCTCCATCTGGTCGGCCGGCAGGTCGAAGGTGGGCTTGCCCGCGGCGGGCACCGTGCAGCTCGTCAGAGCCATGCCCATCGAGCGACCCTGGCCGTTGACCTTCTGCGCGAGCGCGACGACGGCTGCGAGGTCCTGCCCCTCTTCGGCCGCGGCGCCGACGATCTTCTCCAGCAGCACGGTCAGGCCGACACCGCGACGCCCGGCGGTGTAGAGCGAGTCCTGCACGGCGACATCGTCGTCGACGACCACGGTGCCGACCTCGATGCCGTCCATCTCGGCGAGCTCTGCCGCCATCTCGAAGTTCAGCACGTCGCCGGTGTAGTTCTTCACGATGTGCAGCACGCCGGCGCCGCGGTCGACCGCCTTGGTCGCGGCCTGCACGCGGTCGGGCGTCGGCGAGGTGAACACCTCACCGGCCACCGCGGCATCGAGCATCCCGACGCCGACATAGCCGCCGTGCAGCGGCTCGTGGCCCGACCCGCCGCCCGAGACGACGGCGACCTTGCCCTGCTCCTTCGGCGTCGCGCGGGTGATCACGTGCGTCTCGAGGTCGACCGACAGCTCGGGATGCGCGGCGGCCACTCCTCGCAGCGATTCGACGAGCACGTCCTCGGGCTTGTTGATGAGCTTCTTCATGCTGCGATCTCCTTCGATCCTCGGGGCTGGTCCTGGGCGGGAAAATCCTCCGTCACCGTCGAATCTGCTCGGCCCCTCTGCCGTTGTCAAGATCGATCCTGACGCCCCGGCCTGCCTGGCCGCAGGGCGCCGCGGTTGCCATCGGCTCCGCGATCTGGAATCGTATTCCTGAACGATCGGTCTGTAATGGATCCGGCCTGCGATCGAGAGGATGACGATGTCCGACGCCTATCTCGTCGACGGCGCGCGCACGCCGGTCGGCCGGTACGGCGGCGCCCTGGCCAGTGTTCGGCCCGACGATCTCGCCGCACTCGTCGTCGGCGAGGTGGTCGCCCGCGCGGGGGTGCCGACGGATGCCATCGACGAGGTCATCCTCGGGGCGGCGAACCAGGCCGGTGAGGACAACCGCAACGTCGCCCGGATGGCCGTGCTGCTGGCCGGCCTGCCCGACACGGTTCCCGGTCTCACCGTCAACCGCCTGTGTGCATCGGGGATGACGGCGATCGCCCTGGCGTCGCAGGCGATCCGTGCCGGGGATGCCGATGTGATGGTCGCGGGCGGGGCCGAGTCGATGACCCGTGCGCCGTGGGTGCAGGCCAAGCCGCAGCGCGCGTGGGGCAAGCCGGGCGACAGCTACGACACCTCGATCGGGTGGCGCTTCCCGAACCCCCGCCTGCTGGCGCGCGAGAAGGCGACGTACTCGATGCCCGAGACGGCGGAGGAGGTCGCGCACATCGATGGGATCAGCCGAGCGGACGCCGACGCCTTCGCCCTGCGCAGCCACGAACGCGCGCTGGCTGCGATCGACGCCGGCCGCCTCGCCGCCGAGATCGTCGCGGTCGACACCGGCCGCGGCATGGTCGACACCGACGAGGGCCCTCGCCGCGAGACGTCATTGGAGGCGCTGGCCGCACTGCGGCCGGTCGTCGCGGGCGGCGAGGTGGTCACCGCCGGCAACGCCAGCTCGCTCAACGACGGCGCCTCCGCGATCGTCGTCGCGGGAGCGGATGCCGTCGCCCGGCACGGACTGCGGCCGCGGGCGCGCATCCTGGCATCCGCCACCGCCGCACTGGCGCCGGAGATCATGGGTCTCGGCCCGGTTCCCGCCACTGAGAAGGCGCTGCAGAAGGCGGGCCTCACGGTGGCGGACATCGGCGCGGTCGAGCTGAACGAGGCGTTCGCCTCGCAGTCGCTGGCGTGCATCCGACGCCTCGGTCTCGATCCCGAGATCGTCAACGCCGACGGCGGGGCGATCGCGCTGGGGCATCCGCTCGGATCCAGCGGCTCCCGCCTGCTCGTCACGCTGCTCGGGCGCATGGAGCGCGAGGGCGCGCGGTATGGCCTGGCGACGATGTGCGTGGGCGTCGGGCAGGGCACGGCGATGATCGTGGAGCGGGTCGATGGCTGAGGCGCTGCGGATCGAGACGAGCGACGACCGGATGCTGGTGGTGCTCGATCGTCCGGCCGTGCGCAACGCCATCGACCAGGTCATGGTCGACGAGCTGCATGCGGTGTGCGCCGAGCTCGAGAGCGCGCCGCGGGTGCTCATCATCGCCGGCGCCGGCGGCGTCTTCGCCTCGGGTGCCGACATCCGCCAGCTGCGCGACCGCACCGCCGACGACGCGCGGCGCGGGATCAACTCGACCGTCTTCCGTCGCATCCGCGAGCTGCCGATGCCGGTGATCGCGGCCGTCGACGGCTACGCCCTGGGTGGCGGCGCCGAGCTCGCCTACGCCGCGGACATCCGCATCGGCACACCGCGGGTGCGCATCGGCAACCCCGAGACGGGGCTCGGCATCATCGCCGCCGCGGGCGCCACCTGGCGCCTTCCCGAGATCATCGGGCACGCCCGAGCGAGCGAGCTGCTGCTCACCGGCAGGATCATCGACGCCGACGAGGCCCTCGCGTGGGGGCTGCTGTCGTCGCTGCACGAGCCGGGCGACCTGCTCGCCGCAGCGAACGCGATCGCCGACCGCATCTGCGCGAACGGCGCCAGGGCCACCGAGCTCACCAAGCGCGCGCTCCTGGCGCCCGTCGACCAGCATCCGGCCATCGAGCTCGAGCTGCAGGCCGAGCTGTTCGACAGCGACGAGAAGCACCGGCGCATGACGGCGTTCCTCGAGCGCCGCGCGACACGTGCCGAGAAGGAGAGCCGATGAGCGTTCCCGGAACCGTGGGCGTGCTGGGCGGCGGGCGCATGGGCGCCGGCATCGCACACGCCTTCCTGCTGGCCGGCGCGCGGGTGCGGCTGGTCGAGCGCGACGAGCGCTCCGCCGACGCCGCGCGGACGCGCGTGCTGGCGAGCATCGAGAACTCCGTGCGCCGTGGCGACCTCGTCGAGCCGCGCCCGGTGATCGAGTCGTTCGCCGTGCACACCGACCCCGTCACCTTCGCGGGCGTCGACCTGGTCATCGAGGCCGTACCCGAGGATCGCACCCTGAAAGCCGAGGCGCTGGCGCACATCGAGCAGATCGTCGCGCACGACGCCGTGCTCGCCACGAACACGTCGTCGATCTCGATCGACGAGCTCGCCGCCTCCCTCGAGCGGCCCGAGCGGTTCCTCGGGCTGCACTTCTTCAATCCCGTGCCGGCATCGAAGCTCGTGGAGCTCGTCGTCGGGTCACGCACCGAGCGCTCCGTCGTCGACGCCGCGCGCGAATGGGTCGCCACCCTGCGCAAAACGCCGGTGGTGATCCGCGACTCCCCCGGTTTCGCGTCGAGCCGCCTCGGCGTGCTGCTGGGCTTGGAGGCGATCCGGATGCTCGAGGAGGGCGTCGGCGACGCCGCAGACATCGACGCGGCCATGGAGCTCGGGTATCGGCATCCGATGGGGCCGCTGCGCACGACCGACGTCGTCGGGCTCGACGTGCGCCTCGGCATCGCCGAGGAGCTCGCGCGAGAGCTCGGGCCGCGGTTCGAGCCGCCGCGGCTGCTGCGGCAGATGGTGGATGCCGGAAAGCTGGGCCGCAAGAGCGGCGAGGGGTTCTACGTGTGGAACGAGGAGAGATGACCGATTTCCTGCCGAGCTACGTCCAAGGCGCGTGGTGGACTCCCGCCGCCGATGCGAAGGGAACCGAGGTGCGCGACGCGTCGACCGGCGAGGTCGTCACGCGGGTCTCGACCGAGGGCCTCGATCTCGCCGGCGCACTCGACTACGCGCGCACGACGGGTCATTCTTCGCTCGCGGGATTGACCTTCCATCAGCGCGCCGTGCTGCTGAAGCAGTTCGCGCTCGCGCTGACCGGGCGCAAAGACGAGCTGTACGCCCTGTCGGCCCGCACGGGCGCGACGAAGGGCGACTCGTGGGTCGACATCGACGGCGGCATCGGGGTGCTCTTCTCGTACTCGGGCAAGGGCCGGCGCGAGCTGCCGAACAGCCGCGTGCATGTCGACGGTCCGGTGGAGCCGCTGTCGAAGGACGGCAGCTTTCTCGGCCGTCACGTGTACACGACCCTGCCGGGGGTCGCGGTGCAGATCAACGCGTTCAACTTCCCGGTGTGGGGGTCGCTCGAGAAGTTCGCCCCCGCCTTCCTGGCCGGCATGCCGACGGTGGTGAAGCCGGCCACGCCGACCGGGTACCTCGCCGAGGCGATGGTGCGCATCCTGGTCGAGTCGGGGCTGCTGCCCGAGGGATCGCTGCAGCTGGTCAGCGGCAGCGTGCCGGACCTGTTCGATCATCTGCGACTCGGCGATCTGGTGGGGTTCACCGGCAGCGCCTCGACCGCGGAGTCGCTGCGGCGGCACGAGGCCGTGCAGACCGGCGGGGTGCGCTTCACCGCCGAAACCGACTCGATCAACGCCTCGGTGCTCGGCACGGACGCCGTGGCAGGCACGCCGGAGTTCGACGCGTACGTGCGTCAGCTCGTTGTCGAGATGACCACCAAGGCGGGTCAGAAGTGCACCGCGATCCGCCGCGCGATCGTTCCGGCGTCGCTTGCGGACGATGTGGTCGACGCCGTGCGCACGCGCATCGCCGACAAGACGGTGCTCGGCGATCCGCGCGCCGAGGGCGTGACGATGGGTCCGCTGGCGTCGATGGCGCAGCGTGACGAGGTGCTGCGTCAGGTGCAGAGGCTGCAGGATGCCGGGGGCCGGGTCGTCGTCGGCACAACCGATGTCCCGGCCGTGCGGCATTCCGACGGGTCGACGGGGCCCGCGCCGGACGGCGCCTTCGTGGCGCCGCTGCTGCTGCGTTTCGACGATGCGAGCGCCGAGGCGGTGCACGACGTCGAGGCGTTCGGGCCCGTCTCGTCGCTGCTCACGTATTCCACCACGGCCGAGGCCGCGGATCTGGTCGCCCGCGGTGGCGGGTCGCTCGTCACGAGCATCGCGACGCACGACCCCGCGCAGGCGGTCGAGCTGGCGACGCGCATCGCGCCGTTCAACGGCCGGATGCTGCTGCTCGACCGCGACGATGCGCGGTCATCGACCGGGCACGGCTCTCCCCTGCCCGGCCTCGTGCACGGCGGCCCCGGTCGCGCCGGCGGCGGAGAGGAGCTCGGCGGCATCCGCGCCGTGCTGCACCACATGCAGCGCACGGCGGTGCAGGGGTCGCCCGAGATGCTCACCGCGCTGACCGGCGTATGGCACGCGGGTGCGGCGACGAGTGCCGGCGACCGGCATCCGTTCCGCAAGTCGCTGGCCGAGCTGCGCATCGGCGACCAGGTGGTGTCGGATGCCCGTGAGGTGACGCTCGACGACATCGAGACCTTCGCGCACTTAACCGGTGACACGTTCTACGCCCACATGGACGAGGACTCTGCGGCGGCCAACCCGTTCTTCCCGGGTCGAGTGGCGCACGGCTATCTGCTCGTGTCGTGGGCTGCCGGGCTGTTCGTCGACCCCGAGCCGGGGCCGGTGCTGGCCAACTACGGGCTCGAGAACCTGCGCTTCATCACTCCGGTGTCGCCCGGCGACAGCATCCGGGTCGCGCTGACGGCCAAGCAGATCACCCCGCGTGAGACCGACGAGTACGGCGAGGTGCGCTGGGATGCGGTGATCCGCAACCAGGACGACGAGATCGTCGCGACCTACGACGTGCTGACCCTGGTCAGCAAGCAGCCGGCGGCGGAGGTCGTGTCGGTGTGAGGGAGATGATGCGGCGCGATGCGGCGTCGGCGATGCTCGGCATGGTGGTCGAGGTCGACGAGCCGGGCCGCGCCGTCGTCTCGATGCTCGTGCGCGACGACATGCTCAACGGCTTCGCGATCACCCACGGCGGGATGGTGTTCGCGCTCGCCGACACGGCGTTCGCGATCGCCTGCAACGAAGACGAGCGGGTGACCGTCGCCGCCGGCGCCGACATCGTGTTCCTGAAGTCGACGACCGCTGGTCAGACGCTGCGGGCGGACGCTGTGCGGCGCACGGTCAGCGGCCGCACCGGCCTGTACGACGTGACCGTGCGCGATGAGACGGATGACGTGGTGGCGGAATTCCGCGGACGCTCGACGACGACGAGCCGCGTCGTCGGCTGACGGCTGCCGTGCCGTGGCCGTGTTCGATCGAGGTCTTCGCGCGTGCTGCCGAAAACGCTGCGCGACGGGTTTTGGTCGATTCGGTTTCGGCAGGGGGTTACGGTGGGTCGAGGCGTGGCGTGTCGCGCCTCTGCCGAGGGAGGTCGTCGACCCGGCCGAAAACGATCGTTTACGGCAGGGGGCAGTCAGCCTGTTTGACGTTGTTGCGCCGGTCTCAGAGCCCGAATGCTCCTCCGCTGATCAGGATGAATACACCGAGCCCGATGAGGACGAGGGGGAACAGGACGTGTTCCCAACGTTCCAAGATCTCGGCGATCGGACGTCGCGTGGCGATGAACTTGGCCACGATGACGAGCACAGCAACGAGCGCGAGGAACACGACGCAGTATGCGACCACCGCCGCGGGTCCGACGTTGAGGAAAACGGGGACGTAGACGCCGATGTTGTCACCGCCGTTAGCGAAGGTGACCCCAGCTACGGCCCAGACAGCAACCTTCTTGCCTTCGATCTTCGCCTCATCGTCGTCATCGTCGTGCCGGCGGCGCCATGCTTGCCAAGCTGCCCATAGTCCTAACGCCAGCGGGATGAGGCCGAAGTATGGAATGACCTCGGGCGGAAGGAAGGCTCCGGCGCCGAGGGAAACGAGTACGGCAGCGCCGAGAATGCCGACGAATCCCAGGTACTGACCCGCCAGGATTCGAGTTGTCGTGCCGCGTTGCCCCGCGCCGCGGGCGAAGAATAGGGACAACACGATGATGTCGTCGATGTTCGTGGCTAGGAACAGACCGATCGCTTGGAGGACAGAGAGAATCATGTGTTCGCTTTCCGGAGATAGAGCAACAAGCCAAGTCCCACGCCGACGCCGAGGATGACGTCGGCAAGGTTGCCGATGAAGAGGTTGCCGTAGGCCAGGAAGTCGGTGACGTGACCGCGACCGAATCCGGGCGGAGCGAGCAAGCGGTCCAGCAGGTTGCCAACCGCGCCTCCCCACAGGAGTCCGATCGCGATCGCCCACCCAGCCGTTCGGGCGCGCGTCGCGGCGATGAGCAGCGCGATGGATGCGGCAGCGGCCAAGACGGTCAGGAGCCAGGTCGCGTCGGCGCCGAGAGACATCACGGTGCCAGGGTTGAACGCGAGCTGCAGCCCGAGCCAGTCTCCGAGGATGGGGACTCGGTCGGCCTCGCTGAGCCGTGCAAGGGCGAGTGCCTTCGTGCCTTGGTCGACCCAGACGGCGACCGCTGCGACACCTACTGCGAGTAGGAACCGCAGCAATCGGCTTCGCGCGGACGCTCGGTCGGGCGAACTCGTCGCGTCCCCACGAGTGGCTCTGCCGAGAGTGATTCCGTCATCGGGCCGGGTCATGCCTTTCTCCGTCGCGCCGCTCGGAGCCCGTTGAGGATAACGACAACCTCTGCGACCTCGTGAACAAGGACGACGGCTGCCAGACCTAGGTATCCGGTAATCGCCAAGGGCAACAGCACCGCGATGATCGCGATGGACAGCACAACGTTCTGATTGATGATGTTGCGGCCACGGCGTGCGTGTTCCAGTGCCTGCGGGATAAGGCGCAGGTCATGTCCAGTGAACGCAACATCGGCCGACTCGATCGCGGCATCCGCGCCCTTCGCTCCCATCGCGATTCCCAAGTCCGCGGAAGCCAGCGCGGGGGCGTCGTTGATGCCGTCCCCGATCATGGCCGTGGGTTGCGACTTCGACAGTGCTGCGACAGCGGCAGCTTTATCCTCGGGGCGTAGCTCGGCGCGCACATCGCTGATCCCGGCCTGTGCGGCCAGAGCTGCGGCGGTGCGAGCGTTGTCGCCGGTGAGCATTGTCACCGCGATTCCACGTCGGGTGAGGGTTGCGATGACATCGGGAACTTCAGGGCGCAGCTCATCACGCACTCCTACCGCGCCAACAGGCTGGTCGTTGCGGTGCACGATAACCACAGTCATCCCCTCGGATTCCATTGCCTGCACCTCGCCGTCCAGCGAACCGGCGTCCAGCCAGCGCGGGCTACCCACCGCGATACGGGCACCGTCGAGCGTGCCAGAGATGCCGTGTCCGGCAGTCTCACTGACGGCCTCCGCGGTTCGGGCCTCGGAAACGGCGGTGGTGATCGCAGCAGCCAGGGGGTGCGTACTGTGACCCTCCAAGCTCGCCGCCCACGCGAGCGCATCGTCCTCGGTCGTCCCCGCGACGGTGACGACGCGGGCCACGGTCGGCTCATTGCGGGTCAGGGTGCCGGTCTTGTCGACAGCGAGATGGCGGATCCCACCAAACCTCTCGAACGCGGCCCCGGACTTCACCACCACACCAAACTTCGATGCTGCACCGATCGCGGCTACGACGGTGAGCGGAACAGCGATCGCCAGGGCGCACGGGGACGCGGCGACCAGCACGACCAAGGCGCGGGTGATCCACAGCTCAGGATCGCCAGTCAGGAGCGAACCGAGCACACCGACCAGAACCGCGAGGATCATCACTCCGGGAACGAGAGGACGGGCGATCCGGTCAGCCAGTCGCGCCCGGTCGCCCTTCTCAGCTTGCGCCTGCTCGACCAGCTCGACGATCGTCGTCAGCGAGTTGTCGGTGCCAGCAGCGGTCGCCTCGATTTCGAGAACGCCTGTGGTGTTGATCGACCCGGCAGAGACTTCGTTGCCGGGATCGACGTCGACCGGGATCGACTCGCCCGTGATCGCTGAGGTATCCAGGCTGCTCCGCCCAGTCCGCACAATCCCGTCTGTAGCTACCCGTTCACCCGGGCGCACCACGAGCACGTCTCCCACGCGCAGATCCTTCGCCTCCACTTCGGACGTCGCGTCGCCTCTCTTGACGAGTGCGGTTTCGGGTACGAGCTTCAACAACGCCCGCAAGCCCGCGCGTGCACGGTCCATGGCCCTGTCCTCCAGCGCTTCCGCGATGGAGTACAGGAACGCCAACGCCGCGGCTTCCTCGACGTAGCCGAGGATGACTGCACCGGTAGCGCTGATCGTCATCAACAGTCCGATCCCGAGCTTTCGCTTCGCGAACAGCTTGCGCAGCGCACCCGGAACGAAAGTCGACGCACCCAACAACAGAGCCACCCAGAACAGCACCAGGCCCGCGGCCTCTGCGCCGGTCCACTCGCACACCAGGCCGGCGCCGAACACCACGCCGGAGAAAATCGGGATAAGAACGCCCGGGCTCCGGTACCACGGCCGGTCATCGTCATCATCGTCGTCGAGGTCGACATGCTCGACGTGCGAACCCGTGACCGAGCTCACGCCCGCAACTCCCCCGCCACGCATCCTTCGACCCCACAGTCCGGGTCCATGCACGGCACACTCTCATCGACCGCGAGCGTCACGTCAACCAGCGCCGTCAAGGCGCGGGCAAGGTGTGGGTCTGCGACCTCGTAGCGAGTCTGCCGCCCCTCGGGCTCAGCCACCACGATCCCGCACCCGCGCAAACACGTCAGGTGATTCGAGACGTTGGAACGAGACAGCCCCAGCTCCCGAGACAACACCGCCGGGTAGCTCGGTCCGTCAAGAAGGGTCAGCAGGATGCGCGAACGAGTAGGGTCAGCCATCGCCCGCCCGAGCCGGTTCATCACGTCAAGTCGATCTGAAATAGTCAGCATACTATGACTATACATTGTGCGATGTACAGTTTACCGCC
Source organism: Microbacterium sp. OR21 (assembly GCF_047306785.1). Classification (NCBI taxonomy): domain Bacteria; kingdom Bacillati; phylum Actinomycetota; class Actinomycetes; order Micrococcales; family Microbacteriaceae; genus Microbacterium; species Microbacterium sp. OR21. The sequence continues at coordinate 210,961 of NZ_JAZEXJ010000002.1, forward strand.
GTCTTCATGCATCCTCAAACGGCTTCCACCGGTTCGAGACGCTCGCCTGGGCGGGCATCACTTCCGGCATCGTCGACGCCTGGCCGGCGGCGCCAAAGACGACCCGGGTATCGAGGCTGCCTTTCGGGAATAGACCGGCACCCGTTGAGTTGGATACCCCTAGGGGGTATCTTGTGAGCATGAACGGTTACACCGACAACAAGGCGGATCTGCGTAAGCGATTGAGTCGGGTTGAGGGTCAGGTGCGGGGTATCTCTCGGATGGTCGATGAGGACAAGTACTGCATCGACATCCTGACGCAGGTCGCTGCGGCCACGAAGGCGCTTGAAACTGTGGCGTTGTCGCTTCTCAGCGACCATCTGAGTCATTGCGTCGCCCAGGCAAGCGCTGAGGGTGGCGAGGTTGCCGCGGAGAAGGTCCGCGAAGCAAACGATGCCATCGCTCGCCTGGTCCGTTCATAACCACTCGTCAAACTACTTGGGAGGAACTCACCATGACTGACCGCATCGAACTTGGACTGAAGGACGCGAACGCTGGTTGCGCGTGCTGCGCCGCTCCATCGAACACCGAAGCATCCACTCCTGTCACGACCCCGGTCTCGGAGGATGTCCTGGTCACCGGGATGACGTGCTCACACTGTGTGTCGAGCGTCAGTGAGGAACTGAGCGCCCTGGACGGTGTCGCGTCCGTCACCGTCGACCTGAACACTGGCGGCCCGTCCCGAGTGACGATCCACAGCGCATCCCCTGTCGATCCCGCTGCCGTGAGGGCTGCGGTCGAAGAGGCCGGCTACAGCCTCGCGACCGGTCACGCCTGACCCACTATCCGTCCGCGCCCGGGTCATCCCCGGGCGCATCCGAGCAAGGGTTTCCGATGAGCCAGCACGACGAACACACCCATCACACTGGACACGAGAATCACGGCGGTGCGCCGACAGCGCAGCATGACCACGCGGCGATGAGCCACGATCACGGCGCTCCTCAAGAACACGCCGGTCACAGCGGTCACGAGGGCCACGCCCGCCACGCCGGCCACGGCGATCACGTGGGCCAGTTCCGGCGATTGTTCTGGATCATGCTGATCCTCGCGGTCCCTGTTGTCGGGTTCTCGATGATGTTCTCGATGCTGCTCGGGTACCCGCTGCCGGAGGCCGCGTGGATCGGGTGGGTATCCCCGGTTCTCGGGACGGTCATGTACGTGTGGGGTGGTGCCCCGTTCCTCACCGGCGCGGTGAGCGAGCTGCGTGCCCGTAAGCCCGGCATGATGCTGCTGATCGCCCTGGCGATCACTGTGGCGTTCCTCGCATCCTGGGGTGCGAGCCTCGGGCTGCTGCATCACGAGCTGGACTTCTGGTGGGAGCTGGCGCTGCTAATCGTGATCATGCTGCTCGGTCACTGGATAGAAATGCGTTCGCTCGCACAGACGACCTCAGCGTTGGATTCCCTGGCTGCGTTGCTGCCCGACGAGGCGGAGAAGATCGAGGGAGATACGACCGTGACGGTCGCCCCGTCTGATCTGCAGGTGGGTGACATCGTGGTGGTGCGCCCGGGTGGGCGGGTGCCCGCGGACGGGAGGATCGTGCAGGGCTCGGCCAGCATGGACGAGTCGATGATCACCGGCGAATCGCGCCCGGTACGTCGCAGCGACGGCGACCAAGTCATCGCCGGCACCGTCGCCACCGATTCCGGGGTCCGGGTCGAGATCACCGCAATCGGTGAAGACACTGCTCTCGCCGGGATCCAGAAACTGGTGACCGAGGCGCAGAACTCATCCTCACGAGCGCAGCGACTCGCAGACAAGGCGGCAGGGTGGCTGTTCTGGTTCGCACTCGGCGCTGCCGCCATCACCGCGATCGTCTGGACGGTCGTCGGCCTGCCCGACGCCGCAGTGATCCGCACGATCACCGTGCTGGTAATCGCCTGCCCGCACGCTCTGGGCCTGGCGATTCCGCTCGTCGTGTCGATCGCGACCGAGAGGGCCGCGCGTGGAGGCGTTCTGATCAAGGATCGTCTCGCGCTGGAGAGCATGCGCACCGTCGATACCGTCCTGTTCGACAAGACCGGCACGCTCACCAAGGGCACTCCCGCTGTGACCGCGATCGACCCCGTCTCCGGAACCGACCCTGATCAGTTGCTGGCGTGGGCGGCGGCCGCGGAAGCAGACTCCGAGCACCCGCTCGCTCGCGCGATCGTGAACGCGGCGAAGGAGAAGACTCTCACGGTCTATTCCTCCTCCGACTTCGAATCTTCCCCGGCGGTTGGGGTGCGTGCACGTGTCGATCGACGCATCGTGCAGGTCGGTGGCCCGTACATGCTCGAGCAGGAGCACGCCTCCGAGCTGCCGGTCGCCGACGAATGGCGCGATGAGGGGGCGATCATCCTCCACGTGCTCGTCGACGGCCAGGTCGCCGGAGCGCTGCGTTTGGCGGATGAGATCCGCTCGGAGTCGCGTCACGCCGTCGACGCCCTCCATGAGCGCGGCGTGCAGGTGGTCATGATCACCGGTGACGCCGACGCGGTTGCCGCCTCGGTCGCGAGCGAACTCAGCATCGACCGCTACTTCGCCGGGGTCCGACCGGAGGACAAGGCCTCGAAGGTGAAAGAGCTTCAGGGCGAAGGCCGCAAGGTCGCGATGGTTGGAGACGGTGTCAACGATGCCCCCGCGCTCGCGCAGGCCGACGTCGGTATCGCCATCGGCGCGGGAACGGATGTCGCGATCGCGTCCGCGGGCGTCATTCTCGCCAGCGACGACCCCCGTTCGGTGCTGTCGGTGATCGAGCTGTCGCGGGCCAGCTACCGGAAGATGAAACAGAACCTCTGGTGGGCCGCCGGCTACAACCTGCTCTCCGTCCCCCTCGCGGCCGGCGTGCTCGCCCCGATCGGGTTCGTGTTGCCCATGTCAGTGGGTGCGCTGCTGATGTCTCTGTCGACCATCGTGGTCGCCCTCAATGCACAGCTGCTGCGCCGACTGGATCTGCGCCCGGACGCGGTGACGGGCACGTAGCCGGGAATCAGAGGCGCATAGTCTGCGGTGTTAGCATCCTGAGCAGAGTGGAGGGTCCCCGCATGCATGTCGCGTTTCGCAGCGCACGCCCGCAGCTGTCGCTGCGCGCGCTGTTGATGCTCGGCGCGGCCACGCTCATGGTCATCGTCGGGCTGCTGGCCATGCACACCTTCACCGCCGAACCAGCCGGGCACGGATCGCCCGGGCTCACCCACTCAACATCCGCAGCCGGCGATGAGCACGCCCCTGACGTGATGGGCACCGCCTGCGATGGGCCCTGTCACGTAAGCACCGGGCCCGACCAGGGCCACAACGACATGCTGACGGCCTGCGTGCTCGCGCTACTCGCCGGCCTCCTGCTGCTGCTTCCTCCGACGCTGATCCACGGTCGCGGCCTGCCCCTTCACCAAGCGATGAGCCTGGTGAGATGGGGTGCGACCGGTGTTTTTCCGCGGGCTCCCTCGCTCACGTTCCTTTCGATAAGTCGCACCTGAGTAGTCGCCGCCGACCCGAGCGGTCGGTTTCGTGGCGCCGCCTGGCGCCGTTATTTGCGAACCCTCATACGACTTATCGAAGGAACAATCATGAACAAGAAGATCGCCCTCGCTGTCAGCACCGGCATTCTGACACTCGCGCTGGCGCTCAGCGGCTGCGCGGACAGCGGCACCGCGCCGTCCAGCGAGACCACCTCCCCGTCGCAGTCGTCGTCGACCTCACAGGCGACTGAGGCGGATGAGATGTTCGTCACGATGATGATCCCGCATCACCAGCAGGCCATCGAGATGGCCGACATCCTGCTCGCCAAGGACGGGGCAGACCCACGCGTGGTCGAGCTCGCCGAACAGATCAAAGCAGCGCAGGGTCCCGAAATCGACAAGATGCTCGGATGGCTCGAAGACTGGGGCGTGGACTACGACCCTGACTCCATGGGCGGCATGGACCATGGGTCAATGGGCGGTGACGACAGCATGATGTCCGAAGAAGACATGACCCTGCTGGAGAACGCAGACGCCGCCGAGGCCAGCCGTCTGTTCCTCGAACAGATGATCGTGCACCACGAAGGTGCCGTCGACATGGCGCAAACTGCCCTTGACGACGCGCAGAGCCCGGACGTCCTCGACCTCGCCCAGCAAGTGATCGACGATCAGACCGCAGAGATCGCCACAATGCAGGAACTCCTGGAACAGCTCTAGGACCCGACTCGGGCGGGCCCTGAAACGTTCGGCCCGCCCTCACCGGCCACCTCTTTGCCACGCCCTCGACATCCATCACATGTCGGTGCGCTCCTGCCGCGCGCCGCGAAGCCAGGCCGTCCCGCGGCCGCCACCGGAAGCCATCATGAAACGCTCACTCCTTCTCGCCACTGCCACGGTGACCGCCCTCGCCGTCATCGCCACCGGCTGCACCGCAACACCGCTCGGAAACCCCGACTCGGCACCCCGCATCGACCACATCCACGGCATCGCCGAAGACCCACGTGGCGATGACCTGCTCATCGCCACGCACAACGGCATCTTCACCCTCGACCCCGGCGGGAAGATCTCCGGCCCGATCGGCGGACACGATTTCGACGCCATGGGATTCACCGCCTGGAAAGACACGCTGTTCGCGTCCGGACACCCCGGGGAAGACACCCCGCCTGAACTGGGAGCCCCGAACCTCGGCATCATCCGCAGCGACGACTACGGGAACTCCTGGTCCCCGATCGCCCTCAACGGGACCACCGACTTCCACGTCCTGACCGCAGGACCCGACGGCGTCCTGTACGGCATCCCTTCCAGTCAGGTGAACCTACTCACCAGCACCGACGAGGGAAGCACCTGGACAGAGCGTGCACCCCTCGGCGCCGCTGATCTCGCCGCCACCGAATCCGGCGTGTACGCCGCCGCCGAAGAAGGCCTCCTCCTCAGCACCGACGGCGGCAACACCTTCACGCCCGTCGATGCGGCCCCTGTCCTGTACGCCCTGGAGGCGCGCACGGACGGCACCCTTCTTGGTGCTGGTACGGACGGCGTCCTGTGGTCACAGGACGAAAGCGGTGCCTGGCAGCAGCTGGAATCGCTGCGCGGCGCCGTGCAAGCCCTCTCCGTCATCGACGAGCGCATCATCCTCGTCGATGACCGCGGCATCGTCGAGATCTCCACAAACGGCACGACCGTCCTCAGCCCCGCCCAATAGGGGGGCGGATACCGACAAAGCCCCGCGCTCCAAGACTTCTCATGAACAAGCCCAAGAACCCATTGCGGAATCTCACGTTCTTCATCACAGCCGCGACGATCGCCGTCGCCCTCCTCGCCATCGCCAGTTTCCTCACGATCGGAGCGATCTTCCAATGACCCGCGCCGGAACCCACCCGCTCGATCCTGTGCGAACGCATCGACGCCTCGTTCGCCTCGGGTACGTGCTCCTGGCCACGGGCCCGGTCCTCGCACTCGCGCACTTGCTGAGCGACACGCAATCGACCGATGCCGCCTGGTGGACCTACACAGTCGCCAGCTACGACATCGCGCTGATCATCGTCATGGCGGCCGTGGCATTGATCCTGCGGGATCCCCCGCCTGGGGGAACGGATCAGCGAGACACTGCGCCCTGAGCGTTGAGGCCGCATCACGGCTGGGGTTACCATGCCCTCCCGGGGTATTCAACGGGGTGCCGCAGGCGACACCGTGATCGTAGTTTGAGAGTTCCAGGACGACGAGAGGATTCGATCATGACTGTCGTGGCAGAAATGCTCCGCTCCTATCCGAAGGACCTCGGACAGGTCGACCAGAAGGCGCTCGTGGACTGTATCGAGGCCTGCATGGACTGCGCCCAATCGTGCACCGCATGCGCGGATGCGTGCCTGAGCGAGGAGATGGTCTCAGAGCTCACGAAGTGCATCCGCACGAACCTGGACTGCGCCGACCTCTGCGACACCACCGCGCGCATCCTGTCCCGACACACCGGCTACGACACCAACCTCGCCCGGGCAGCCCTGGAAGCGTGCCGCACCGCGTGCGCGAGCTGCGCCGACGAGTGCGAGAAGCACACCATGCACGAACACTGCACCGTGTGTGCCGCGGCCTGCTGGCGATGCGAAGACGCGTGCGCCACACTCCTCGCAACCCTCTGAACCGGACGCTCGTCAACCGCGCGACGCGCAACCTATCCAGACGAACAGGTGAATCACATGTCACAGGACGCCCATGAAGGAAGCGAACGACAGGCAAAGGACAAGAAGCACGGCTCGCTGAAGATGTACCTGCGTTTCGCGGCGATGATCCTCACCGGCATGGTCGTGATGTACTGGACGATGTTCGCCGGAGTGTGGGAATGGGGACACATCCGCTTCAGCGAGAGCCGCGTATTCATGGCCCTCACCATGGGCGGCGCCATGGGCCTCGTCATGCTCGCCTGGATGCTGAACATGTACAAGAACACCAAAGCGAACATCGCCGTCGTCATCGTCAGCGTCCTCCTGCTCGGAGGCGGCGTCGCGCTCGACCGTAGCCAGATCACCGTCGACGACACCGCATACATGCGGGCCATGATTCCCCACCACTCCCTTGCGATCACCAGATCTGAACGAGCGCAGATTCAGGACATCCGGGTCTGCGAGCTCGCCGTCGGAATCAGCGAAGCTCAGCGGCGAGAGATCCTAGAAATGGACTGGCTGATCGACGATATTGAACGCAACGGACTCGCCACGACACCCGAGGACGCGCAGAACCGGCCCGTTCCCGACTTCGACCGGGCTGCCGACCGTGAATGCGCCGACGACGAGTAGCGATGCCCGGGCGCGGCCCAGATGTCTGCGACGAGATAGTCACCAAGGTCCGCTGAAAGTCCCCACCGAATGAGTTTCGGAGAGTCATTGCGGCAGCTCGCCGTGAGACTCTAACCGAATCAGTCAGAAATGATGGGTTGCGCGACACCTGCCGTCGCCGTTCGCGAACGGACTGCGTGTGTCTCCGCGAGATCAGCCGGAAACCCTTGCCGTTTGGTGGTTATGACGAACGTTTGTGGCAGGCCTTCCGAGCCTTAGTTCTGGACCCCTGCCGAAAACGATCGTTTTCGGCAGGGGTCGACCACCAACCGATCAAGTGCGGCAGTACTGGCATCGCGGCGGCGGCGACGTCCGCTGTCCGGTCGCGCTTGACGGCTACTCCAGCGACGCGAGCGACGTCATCGCAGCTGTCTCCAGTGTCGCGATCTGTCGGATAGTGTCTGCTGCTTCGCCAAGGAGGTCTGCGCGTCCTGTGGTGCCGGCGCGCTCAATCGTCTCCGACGCTCGGGTCCAGTGCTGGGCTGATTCTGCGAACCGGGCCGCGTTCTGGCCGATGAGCTTCGCGTGGGATGCGCGAGTGACTAGTTCCTTGCTCTCGGTCAAGAAGTCTCGGTAGAGGTTGCGGAACAGCGCCCCACCGGTGCCCGCTCGTTCCATCAGCATCGCGATGACTGCAAGATCGCGGGACGGGTCATCCAGCCGCTCGAACCACGACGGGATCCGCTCGGCTGTGGTGACGATACCGCGGTTGCCGAGATTTGCAATCGGGGGTGCGAGGAACTCCTTTGCACAGGCGACGATTGCAGGAACGATTGCCTGGCGAATCCGGTTAGGTCGCCGAGCGTCGGCCGGCACGTTGACGATGAAGGCGCGATGGTGTGCGGACATCGGGCCTCGTGCCGCTCGTGCCCGGGCCAGGCTCTCCAAGCTGGTCGTAACCGCCCCTCCCTGCTGGGCGGTGTCGACGAGATACGCCCTGTCGTGGTCGTAGCCGTACATAGCGACGATGTGGCCGGCGAAGTGAACCCGCGATCCGAAGTACTCCAGGTCATGGCTGTCGAGTTGGAGGCCGACGGGTGTTCCGTCGCGAAGCGTCTCGCGGAGCTGGTCCCACGCTTTTCGCCGCGATGTGGTCTCATCCACGCGAAGATCGATTCCCAGGCGGGAGGTCAGGTTCTGCGAGAGCACGAACGGTTTGACCCGGCCGCCGAGGAACGGCAGGTTCTGCTGCCGGGAATCCCAGTAGATGAAGGACAGCCCGGAGCCCAGGCCGAAGAGCATCGGCTCTGAGAGTTGGAGCCCGCCGTGCGTGAGAAGGACCCTGAGGGCTGTGGTCTCGCAGTGCACCCCACCGGAGGTGTTCACTCCGGCAAGGATCATCGCGCCAGAAGTTCCCTCGCTAGCGCTCGAAGTGGACTCAGTCATTCGACACCCCTACTCTCGCGGCGAGCCACGACCTCTCGGCCTCGAGAAGGCTGAGCGAATACGAGAAGACTTCATGCGCAGCATGAGGGAGAGGGGCTTGTGCCTGTCTAGCAGCGAGAAGGGCGGCGATCCGTTCGCTGATCCAGATCATGCGTTGCCGCAGCGCATCGCGGTAGTCGTCTTCTGAGATCAGCTGCGCGTTGGCCAGCCCAGCCAGCATGGGATGCACGACGGTCTGCTGGTCCGCGATCGACGCGACAGCCGCTCTCGCTGCGGCGGACTGCCCGGCCGCGGTCGCGCGGAACACTCGTCTCTTCTTGGCGCCGGATTGGTCGCCAGGAGATTCGATGAGCCCGCGATCTTCAAGCTTCGCGAGCACGTAGTAGATCGACGAGAATCCGATCTCGGCCCAACGCCGGATCCCTCGTCGTTCGATCACCTGCTCGAGGTCGTAGCCGTGCCTCGGCTGCTCGATCACGAGACCGAGCACGGTCAGCTCGGTAGAGGTCAGCTTCATGCTCGTTATCCTAGTACTAGGATGGTTGGAGCGTTGGACATAAGTGTTGTCACTGCAGTGGGGCCTGCGGCGGACTCATCTCCCGAGAGATCGCGTTCGAGGCTCATCTCCAAAATCTGTAGCTTTCTGAGACGTACCGTTCGGCGGTCATTCAGCGACCAGTGGGGCCGTGTTCTCGGAACGGCGCCTGTCTCGAAAAGACGTCTTGCCGTGTTTCGTCTCAGGAGGGGGCGCAGAGGGTCTTTCCGAGTCAGAATGGGCTCGTGAGGCTTCTGGGGTGTGGGTGGCGACGTGCAGCGGAACGGCCGACTCGGCACCCGGCAGAGTCGCCCAGCCGGTGCCGGCGGCGAAGTCGGCAGCGTCGACATGCACGACCAGGGTCGGAGCCGCCCCGCCCAGCGAGGGCATCTCGCTGTGTCGAGCGGCGATGCCGAGGGCGGCGGCGAGCGCATCGTGCCGCTTCTGTGCTGCGGTGCGGGGATCGATCACGTTGCGCGGATCGGTGTTGAACGGATCGTCGGCGTCGTCGGTGTCGAGAGTGAACCGGACGCCGGTGTCGGGAGCGCCACCCACCTTCGGGTCGTTGTACGCGTCTTCGATGAGCTGCCACTGCGCGGCGACCTCGGGTGTGAGGTTTCCCCGCAGCGGGTGGACGCCGTCGCGCAGGCGACCTATGGTGATCGATCGGCGCGCCTGCGCCTGATGGTCGGTCGGTTCGGCGCCGTCGGGGTCGAGCGCGACCGCGAGAGCCGCCGCGAACGGCTTGAGGTCTTCTGCCGAGGCTCGTGGCGCCTGGCCGCGATCGTCGCCTTCCTCGCCGGGAAGCTCGTCGCCGCGCGCGAACGCCGCAAGGTTGGCGTCAGCCCACATCCGCTGCTCGATCGTGATGCGGTCGCGCCCGCGTTCCACCGGGGCGACGGCCGCGAGCAGTCCGGCGACTCCGACCGCACCGTCGAGCAGAGCCTCTCTCATGGCGGGCCAGCGGGCGGGCATCCGCTCTCCCGACACGAGACTCGTCTCGCGCTGCACGGCCTCCGCCGCCCGGATGATCCGCGCCGCGACGGACGCATCGACCAGAGCGGCACGGCGGAGCATCTCGTTCATGCCCCGGCAGCCGAACCGATGCCCGAACTCGGTGTCGGCGGTCGCCACCGTCTCGACGATGCCGGCATCCGCCAGCCGCGAGATCTCTCCGAACGCCGCGAGCGCCTCGGCACGCTCCGCGTCGGACAGCCCCGCGAGCGTGTCGCCCGACAGCAGATCACGCAGGTCGGCGGCGACCTGAGCGAGAGCATCGGCCGGGCTGTTCATACCTCCATTCTGAGGAGGGCCACCGACATTGAAGGGATCACTTTTCCCAGATCAGAAAACTTTTCGGAGACGTTTTCCGGATGTCCAGTAGGACCAAGTGAGACTTGCCTTCCAGCACGAGACAGTGCTCCGTGCGGGCCGTCTCGTGCTGGAACAGAAGTCTCGCGGATGGGGCGAACCACCGCGGGGTCAGCCGCGCAGCGCCAGCACGAACGGCAGCACCTCGCTCGCCCCCGCCCGGCGCAGCTCGCGGGCGGCGACCGTGAGGGTCCAGCGGCTGTCGGCCTGATCGTCGACGAGCAGCACCGGGCCGTCCGGTACCGTCAGCCCGTCAGCCGTGAAGCGCTCCCAGAGCCCGGCGAGGCGGAACACGCTGTTGCCGCCGGGTTCGCCGCTCGGCCCGCCGTTCGCGTAGCCGAGCGCGCCGATGTACGGCAGCCGGCCGATGTCGGCGATCCCGCGGGCGAGCGAGTCGACGAGCAGCGGCTTCGACCGCGACGGCATCGCGACGACGGCCACCGGACGCCGCTCCCAGCCCCACCCGGCGAGCACGCGGACGCAGGCGTCGAGCACCTGAGGGGTGATTTCGGCATCCGCAGCTCCCGCGGCGAACAGCTGCCGCAGCGTGCCTCCCCAGCCGAGGTCGGTGAGTCTCGCCAACGCGCGCCCCTCCCCCGCCTGCTCGTCGGCGGGAATGCGCCCCTTCACCGGAACGCCCACACGGTCGCCGCCGGTGGGCCACTGCCGGCGCGCTTCGATCGGCACGCCGACACGGTCGAGCGCTCCGGATGCCGCGGCCCCGGCATCCGACCCGATCTCGGTCGGGAACCACGGCCCGGCGCAGTTGTCGCAGCGACCGCACGGGGCCGCCGTGTGGTCATCGAGCGAGCGCTGCAGAAACTCCATGCGACAGCCGTCGGTCTGCTGGTAGTCGAGCATGTGCTGCTGCTCGGCGCGACGCTCGGCGGCGATGCGCTCGTACCGCTCGGCGTCGTACGTCCATGGCTCACCGGTGGCGATCCAGCCGCCCTGCACCCGGCGCACGGCGCCGTCGACGTCGAGCACCTTCAGCAGCAGCTCGAGCGGCGTGCGGCGGATGTCGACGATCGCCTCGAGCGCCGGTGTCGACAACGGTGCGTCGCCGAGCGCCGCGATCACCCGCTCGGCGCGCTCTCGATCGGGCATCGACGCGGTGGCGAAGTAGTGCCAGATGTCGCGATCCTCCACACCCGGCAGCAGCAGCACGTCGGCGCTGTCGCTGGCGCGACCGGCGCGACCGACCTGCTGGTAGTACGCGACCGGCGACGACGGAGCCCCGAGGTGCACGACGAACCCGAGGTCGGGCTTGTCGAACCCCATGCCGAGCGCGCTGGTCGCGACGAGCGCCTTCACCTCGTTGCGCTTGAGCATCCCCTCCGACTCCTCGCGCTCCTCGACATCGGTCTGGCCGGTGTATGCGCGCACCTCGTGCCCCTGCTCGCGCAGCAGCCGGGCGGTGTCGACGGCGGCCGCCACCGTGAGCGTGTAGATGATGCCCGAGCCGGGCATATCGTTCAGATGGCTGAGCAGCCAGGCCAGGCGCTGTGCCGAGCCGGTCAGCTGCAGCACGCCGAGGCGAAGGGATGCCCGGGCCAGCGGCCCCCGGATGGTCAGAACCCCGGCATCCGCGGGCGACGCGCCGCCAAGCTGCTCTGCCACGTCGGCGACCACCCGGCTGTTGGCCGTCGCCGTCGTCGCCAGCACGGGAACCCCTGCGGGCATCTCGGCGATCAGCTCACGCAGGCGCCGGTAGTCGGGGCGGAAGTCGTGCCCCCAGTCGCTGATGCAGTGCGCCTCGTCGACCACGAGCATGCCGATCCGGCGCACCAGCGCCGGCAGCTGGTTCTCGCGGAAGGCGGGGTTGTTCAGCCGCTCAGGCGAGACGAGCAGCACGTCGACCTCGTCGCGGTCGAGACGCGCGATCACGTCGGACCATTCGTGCGCGTTCGTCGAGTTGATCGCCACGGCGCGCACACCCGCCCGCTCGGCCGCCGCGATCTGATCGCGCATCAGCGCCAGCAGCGGCGAGACGAGCACCGTCGGGCCCGCCCCCTGGCGACGCAGCAGGAGAGTGGCGACGAAGTACACCGCCGACTTGCCCCAGCCGGTGCGCTGCACGACCAGCGCACGGCGGTGCTCGGCGACGAGCGCCTCGATGGCCTCGTACTGCCCGTCGTGGAACGTCGCGTCTGGGCGCCCGACCAGTTCGCGCAGCGCGGCGAGCGCGGCATCACGGATGTCGGTCGAGGTCGATGCAGCCATGCCGTCCACTCTGCCTCACGCCGCCGACACCACCGCATCCGCGTCCACACCACTGCATCCGCCGGCGACAGACCCCTGGGCATCCGCCCGTCGCCTACCGTAGAGGCATGATCAGCCGCGAACTGGCCGTCGCCCTGCGCGAGACGGGTCTGGTCTGGCATCCGGCCAGCGGCGATCGGTTCGCGCTCGACCTGCCCGACGAGATCGAACTCGAGGCCGAGGCGGACATCTTCACGGTCAGCGAGATGACGATCGAGGCGCGCGCGACCCCGTCGGGCACCGACCTCGCCTTCAACGGCACCACCGAGTGGGCGCTCGACGCAGTGCAGCTGTCGGAGGCGGTCTGGCTGCCCAGGGAGGATCAGCTGCGCGAGCTGCTGCGCGGCACCTTCCGGTCGCTGCAGCGTCTGCCCGACGCGTTCGTCGTCGAGATCGAGATCGCCGGAGAGCGGATGCGCTTCGAGCATCCGGAACCCGCCGAGGCCTACGGGCAGGCGCTGCTCACCCTGTTGCAGCGCGCTCGCTGACCCCGTCTTGCCCGCCCGACTCCTGCGTGCGAGAATTACCAAACGAACGGTCAGTAAACCGATGGAGTCGACGATGACCAGCCCCGCAGACCTCACGCTCGTGAACGACGCGCCCACCGACGACGAGCGCCGCTTCGACGAGCTGATCGAGAACGAGCAGCGCATCGAGCCGCGCGACTGGATGCCCGATGCGTATCGCAAGACCCTGGTCCGCCAGATCTCACAGCACGCGCACTCCGAGATCATCGGCATGCAGCCCGAGGGCAACTGGATCACCCGCGCGCCGAGCCTCAAGCGCAAGGCGATCCTGATGGCCAAGGTGCAGGACGAAGCCGGCCACGGGCTCTACCTCTACTCAGCCGCGCAGACCCTCGGTACCACCCGCGAGGAGATGATGCGTCAGCTGATCGACGGCAAGGCGAAGTACTCGTCGATCTTCAACTACCCCACCCCCACCTGGGCCGACATGGGAGCGATCGGCTGGCTCGTCGACGGCGCCGCCATCGTCAACCAGGTGCCTCTGTGCCGTGCCTCGTACGGCCCGTACGGCCGCGCGATGGTGCGCATCTGCAAGGAGGAGTCGTTCCACCAGCGGCAGGGCTTCGAGATCCTGCTCACACTGATGCAGGGCACCGACGAGCAGCGCGAGATGGCGCAGGACGCGGTGAACCGCTGGTACTGGCCGAGCCTGGCGATGTTCGGCCCGCCGGACGATCAGTCGCCCAACTCCGCGCAGTCGATGAAGTGGAAGATCAAGCGCTTCTCGAACGACGACCTGCGTCAGCGCTTCGTCGGGATGCTCGTGCCGCAGGCCGAGATCCTCGGTATCACCCTGCCCGACCCCGACCTGAGGTGGAATGACGAGACCCGGCAGTACGACATGGGCGAGATCGACTGGGACGAGTTCTTCGAGGTGCTGAAGGGCAACGGTCCATGCAACGCCGAGCGGCTCGAGCGCCGCCGCACCGCGCACGACGAGGGCGCGTGGGTGCGCGAGGCCGCCGCCGAGTACGCCCGCAAGCAGGCGCTGCGAACGGAGGTGGCGTCATGACCGAGCAGACCGCCTGGCCTCTCTGGGAGGTGTTCGTGCGGGCGAACCGCGGACTCAGCCACGTGCACGTCGGATCGCTCGTGGCCCCGGATGCCGAGATGGCCGTGCGCAACGCCCGCGACCTCTACACCCGCCGCGGCGAGGGAGTGTCGATCTGGGTGGTGCCGGCGGATGCCATCACCACCAGCGATCCGGATGCCAAGGATGCCTTCTTCGAGAGCTCGGAGGGGAAGAACTACCGGCATGCGGTCTACTACACGGCGTCGGAGGGGGTGCCGCACCTGTGAACATCCACGTCTCCGTCGAGCAGCGGCACCTGGCATCCGAGCTCTCCGGCGGCGAGAGCCGCGCCGGGTCGGCCGATGTCGCCGAATACGCCCTCTGGCTGGGTGACGATGCGCTGATCCTGTCGCAGCAGCTCGGCGCGTGGATCTCACGCGCCCCCGAGCTGGAGGAGGACGTGGCTCTGGGCAACATCGCCCTCGACCTGCTGGGGCACGCCCGCTCGCTGCTGCGCTACGCCGGCACATGGGACGACCGCAGCGAGGACGACCTGGCGTACTTCCGCGACGAGCCGGAGTTCCGCAGCTCGTGGCTCGTCGAGCAGCCCAACGGCGACTTCGCGCAGACGATCGCCCGCCAGCTGATCGCCTCGGCGTACATGTACGAGCTGTACGCGGCGCTGCGCGCCTCGACCGACGAGACCTTCGCCGCGATCGCCGCGAAGTCGCTGAAAGAGGTCGACTACCACCGCGACCACGCCGTGCAGTGGGTGCTGCGCCTGGCCGGCGGCACCGAGCTCTCACGCGAGAAGATGATCCGCGCGCTGACGGACGTGTGGCCGTACGTCGACGAGCTGTTCCGCGACGAGCCGCTGATCGACCGGCTCGAAGGGATCGCCGTGCGCCCGTCGACGCTGCGGATGGGCTTCGACGCCGTGATCGACACCGTCTTCGCCGAGGCCGAGCTGGCTCGGCCCGCGATCGCCGCCTCCCGCGCCGGCGGGCGGCGCGGGTCGCACGCGACGCCCTTCGGGCACCTGCTGGCAGAGATGCAGGTGCTCGCCAGGCGGCATCCGGGGGCGACATGGTGACCACCATGACCGACCGTGTTGCTCGCGCGCGTGAGATCGCTGCCGCGGTCGCCGATCCCGAGATCCCCGTCCTCACGATCGCCGATCTCGGGGTGCTACGCGACGTGCGCGTCGACGGCGAGCGCGTCGTCGTCGACATCACGCCCACCTACTCCGGATGCCCGGCGATGGATGCCATCCGCGACGACATCGTGCTCGCATTGACCGCCGCCGGCTTCGCCGACGTCGAGGTGCGCCTCGTGCTCTCCCCCGCCTGGACGACGGACTGGATGAGCGAGGACGGAAAGCGCAAGCTCGTGGAGTACGGCATCGCCCCGCCGTCAGGCAGCTCCGCCCACCGCCAGGGACCGATCCGGCTGGCGTTGGCTGTCAAGTGCCCCCGGTGCGGTTCGCTCGACACCCGAGAGGTGTCGCGCTTCGGCTCGACCTCATGCAAGGCACTGTTCGAGTGCCGTGCATGCCTCGAGCCCTTCGACCACTTCAAAGTCATCTGATGGAGGCGATCTGATGCCACTGTTCCGGATGCCCGCCACCGCCGCTCACGATGAGGGCGCCCCGCACATCGCCGGCGACCGCCATCGCGCCGGCTTCCACACGCTCACCGTCTCGAACGTGCGCCGGCTCACCGACGACGCCATCGAGGTGACCTTCGCCGTGCCCGCCGCGCTCGCAGACGAGTACGCGTACCTCCCCGGGCAGTACGTCGCGCTGCGGGTGCACCTCGACGGCGCCGAGGTGCGCCGCTCGTACTCGCTGTGCCGCCCGCCCGCACCGGTGCGCGACGGCGCCACCAGCCTCAGCATCGCGGTCAAGCGCGACGAGGGCGGCCTGTTCTCGACGTGGGCGCAGACCGAGCTGACCCCGGGTTTCCAGATCGACGTGATGAGCCCGCAGGGCACCTTCACGTCGGGACTCGAGGAGCTGGAGGGCACGCACGTGGTCGGCATCGCCGCCGGCTCCGGCATCACGCCGATGATGGCCCTCGCACGCACCCTGCTCACCGCCTCCGACACCACCCGCTTCACGCTGCTCTACACGAATAGATCGACCGGCGACGTGATGTTCCTCGAGGATCTCGCCGACCTGAAGGACCGCTATCCGACCCGGCTCGTGCTGCACCATGTGCTCTCCCGCGAGCAGCGCACCGCTCCGGTGCTGTCGGGGCGCATCGACGAGCAGCGGCTGCGCACCATCCTCGACTCGCTGATCCTCCCCGCGACCGTCGACGAGTGGTTCCTGTGCGGTCCGTTCGCGCTCGTCGACCTGTGCCGCGAGGTGCTCGCCGACCTCGGCGTGCCGCGCGAGCATGTGCGCTTCGAGCTGTTCACCACGGGCGATGCGCCCGTCGAGCGCGGACCGCGACGGGTCGAGGTGCGCGCCGGCGAGAAGGCGTACCGCATCGAGATCAACCTCGATGGGGTGTCATCGACCGTCGAGAGTCCGGTCGACGCGCACGAATCGGTGCTGAACGCGGCGCTGCGCGTGCGGCCGGATGCCCCGTTCGCCTGCTCCGGAGGAGTGTGCGGCACGTGCCGGGCTCGCGTGTTGGAGGGCAGCGTGACGATGACCGAGAACTACGCGCTCGAGCCCGATGAGCTCGAGCGCGGGTACGTGCTCACCTGCCAGTCGCACCCGACCAGCGACCGCCTCGTCGTCGACTACGACGTGTGACCCACCGCCGCGCCCGGCCGCTCGAGACAGGAGCCGTCATGATCGACATCCACATCGCCGATGACGTCGCAGAGATCACGCTGAACGCCCCCGAGCGGCTCAACGCTCTCGACGAGCAGGCCCTGCACGGCCTGCACGCGGCGTACGACGAGGCCGAGCGGGTCGGTGTCAGGGCCCTGCTGCTGCGCGGCGAAGGGCGGGCGTTCTGCGCCGGACGCGACATCTCGGCCGTCGATCCGAGAGACGACGACGTGATGGGCTACCTCGGCGGGATCGTCACTCCCCTGCTGCAGCGCATGGCGGCGTTCCCGGCGCCCACCTTCGCGGTCGCGCACGGCGCCTGCCTAGGTGTCGGGCTCGGCCTGCTCATCGCCACCGACGTGGTCTACGTCGCCGAGTCGGCGAAGATCGGCTCGCCGTTCGCGGCCCTCGGCGCGACGCTCGACTCCGGCGGTCACGCCCTGTTCGCCGACCGGCTGGGCGCGCACAAGACGCTCGATCTGATCTACACGGGCCGGCTCATGTCGGGCTCCGAAGCCGTGGCATCCGGGCTCTTCTCCCGCGTCTTCGCCGACGACGAGGTGCGCACGGCGACCGAGGATGCCGCTCGCACCGCGGCTCGCGGGGCGACCGCGGCATTCCTGGCGAGCAAGCGACTCATCGCCCGCATCCGCGACGAGCGGCTCGCACTCTGGGACTCGATCGACATCGAGAACGCCGCGCAGGCCGCGCTCTGCGACACCGATGACTATCGCGAGGGCTTCGCCGCGTTCCAGCAGAAGCGCCGCCCGGAGTTCCGCGGCCGCTGACCCTGCTGCTCCGCCCGCCCGGCCGGTCCCGCGCCCCGCCCGACGGACGGGAAACGCCGGTACCCGGCATCCGCCACCAGCGTTTCCCATCCGGCACCCACCCGACGGATGGGAGACGCCCGTGCGCGCAACCCCCTGCTTCCGTGTCGGTGCCCGGTGCGAGGATGCCGGCATGATGCTCGCAGAGCTGCTCGCCGCGACCGACGAGGTCTCGGCGACGTCTTCCCGCCTGGCCAAGATCGACGCGCTCGCCCGGCTGCTCGCGGCCGCGCAGCCCGACGAGCTGCGTCCGCTGGTCGGGCTGCTGCTGGCCGCGCCGCGACAGGGCCGCCTCGGCGTCGGGTGGCGCACATTGAGCGGCCTCGACGTCTCGCACGCCGAGACCGCGACGCTCACCATCACCGAGGTCGACGAGGCGCTCGATGCCCTGGCCGCGGCATCCGGAGCGGGCTCGACCGCCGCGCGACAGGGCATTCTGCAGACACTCGCCGGTCGAGCGACGGCGGCGGAATGGGATCTGCTCTCCCGGGCGATGATGGGAGAGCTGCGCACCGGCGCGCTCGGTGGCGTGCTGCTCGACGCGATCGCCCGCGCGTCGGATCGCCCAGTGACCTCGGTGCGACGCGCCGCGATGCTGTCGGGCGATCTGGGCGAGACCGCGGTGATCGCGCTGACCGGCGGCGAAGACGAGCTCGAGGCCGTGGGGCTGGCGGTCGGGCGGGCCGTGATGCCGATGCTCGCGTCGACCGCAGCCACCCCTACCGCGGCGCTGGAGATCACCGGCGAGGCGTCGGTGGAGTACAAGCTCGACGGCGCGCGCATCCAGGTTCACCGCCACGGCGACGAGGTCGGCGTCTACACCCGCAGCCTCGCCGACGTCACGCATCGGGTGCCCGAGCTCGTCGAGATCGTGCGCTCGCTGCCGGCGCGCGACCTCATCCTCGACGGCGAGACGCTGTCACTCGATGAAGACGGCGCACCGCGGCCCTTCCAGGAGACGATGTCGCGCTTCGGCGCCGACGTCGCCCGCGAGCTGGTGCTGCGCCCGTGGTTCTTCGACATCCTGCACGTCGACGGACGCGATCTCATCGACGAACCCCTCAGTGCGCGACTTGCCGAGCTCGAACGGGTCGTCGGCGACTGGCGGATGCCCGGAATCGTCACCGCCGATGCCGACGAGGCCGAACGCCTCTCGCGCGAAGCCCTCGCGGCCGGGCACGAGGGCGTGCTGGTGAAGGCGCTGGACTCGCCGTACACGGCGGGGCGCCGCGGCACGTCGTGGGTGAAGGTGAAGCCGGTGCTCACCTACGACCTGGTCGTGCTCGGCGCGGAATGGGGATCGGGCAGGCGCACCGGGATGCTGTCGAACCTGCACCTCGGCGCCCGCGACCACGACGGCGAGTTCGGCGAACCGGGCGGGTTCGTCATGGTCGGCAAGACGTTCAAGGGGCTGACCGATGAGCTGCTGCGCTGGCAGACGCAGACCTTCCCCGCACTCGAGACCCGGCGCACGGCGGGCACCGTCTTCATGCGACCGGAGACGGTGGTTGAGATCGCGATCGACGGCGTGCAGCGCTCGCCCCGGTACCCGGGCGGCATCGCGCTGCGCTTCGCGCGCGTGAAGGGCTATCGGCCGGACAAGAGCGCCGGCGAGGCCGACACGATCCAGACGCTCAGGGCGCTGCTGCGCGGCTGAGCACCAGCATCACGCCGACGGCGCCAGCCCCTGATCCTCCTCGACGACGGTGCCCTTGAACGACCACGGGAAGTTGATCCACCGGTCGGTGTCCTTCCAGGCGAAGTCGGGCTGGATGATCGTCGACGGCTTGGTGTAGATGGTGACCGAGCGCACATCGGCGCCCTTCTCCTTGAGCAGCTGCACGGCGAGCGCGAGCGTGCGCCCCGAGTCGGCGACGTCGTCGACGAGCAGCACGCGGCGTCCGTTCAGATAGTCCATGTCGAGCTCGGGCGGCAGCACCTCCGGCGCGTCGAGCACGGTGCCGATGCCGGTGTAGAACTCCATGTTGATCGCACCGCAGTTCTTCACGCCCAGGCCGTAGGCGATGGCCCCCGCCGGCAGCAGACCACCGCGCGCGATCGCCACGACGACCTCGGGCACGAAGCCGCTGTCGATGATCTCGCGCGCGAGATCGCGGGTGGCCTCCCCGAATCCGTCCCAGGTGAGTGTCTCGCGCTCGATCAGTGCCTCAGTCACCGTTCCATTGTGTTACACGAATGGCATACCAGGTGAACCGATTCGGCCCCTCTTCTGGGTGGATGGGGTAGAAACGAATGAGGAGTCGCGTCACCCGCCGCCCTCCTCGCTCCGATACCCGAGGTCTTCCACCATGTGCCGCCTGTTCGCCTTCGTCGCTCCCGATCACTCCGCCGCCCGCCGGGAACTCGGTCGCGACGGCATGGAGAGCCTGCTCTCGCTCGCCCGGCTGCACGGCGACGGATGGGGCTGGGCGGGAGTGCGCGAGCCGGGTCAGCCACCTGCGGCACACCGGTCGGCGCGATCGGCCATCGGCGACGCCGCCTTCGAGCAGGCCGTAGACGCCGAGTGCCGTGCCGCGATCGTGCACCTGCGTTGGGCGACGGCGGGCCTTCCGGTCAACGACCGAAACGCGCATCCCTTCCTGGCGGACGGCATCGCGTTCGCGCACAACGGCTCGATCAAGCCGCTCGACCAGCTCAGGTCGCTGCTCTCGCCCGAGAGCGTCGCGTCGCTCACCGGCACCACCGACAGCGAGATGTACTTCGCGCTCATCCGCGAGAAGGTCGCCGAGGGGCTGAGTCTGCACGAGGCGACGACGCGGGTGGCCTCGCTGCTGCGCGAGCTGTTCCCGCTCGCCAGCCTCAACGCGCTGCTGCTCGACGACGAGGAGCTCATCGTCGTGCACGCCAGCGCGACGAGCATCCTCACCGAGCACGACCTGTCACGCCTCGCCCCGCTGGCGGATGTGCTCCCCAGCGAGCACAACGAGGACTACTTCGCGCTGCGCTGGCGCGAAGGCGACGACGGAACCATCTCGATCGGATCTACCGGTGTCGCCGGCAGCGGCTGGACTCCCCTGCCCGCGGAGTCGGTCACCGCCATCCGCCTTGCCGACCGCGCGACGTCGACGCTCGAGCTCGCGGCCGAGCACGCGCTGCACGCCTAGCGGCGACGCTTCTCGGCCCGCTCGCGCAGCTCCCGACCCTCGTCGATCGTCTTCTGCTCCTTCTCCTGCATCTTCCTGCTCTGCCGGTCGTCGCGCGGTGGCAGCTGGATGCTCTCCTCCGCCTCGATGCCCGCCTGCAGCTGACGACCGCGCTCCACCTCGGCATCGAACTCCGCGCCGAGCAGCAGCGACAGGTTCACGATCCAGAGCCACAGCAGCAGGATGATGACGCCGGCGATGCTGCCGTACGTCTTCTGGTAGTTGCCGAAGTTGACGACGTAGAAGAAGAAGCCGAGCGAGGCGATCACCATGATGAGAAGCGCGACGAAGGCACCCAGGCTCATCCAGCGGAACTTCGGCTGCTTCACGTTCGGGCTGCCGTAGTACAGGATCGCCACGGCGAGCACGGCGAGGATCGCGACGACCGGCCACTTGGCGATGCTCCACACGGTGACGGCCGCCTCGCCGAGTCCGATGGCCTCTCCGACGGCCTCGGCGATCGGACCCGAGACGATCAGCAGCAGCACGATCGCCACGGCGATGATCAGCAGCACCACCGTCAGCAGCAGCACCACCGGCCGCAGCTTCCAGAACGGGCGACCCTCGTCGATCTCGTAGACCGTGTTCATCGCCTGCGAGAACGCGCTGACATACCCGGACGCCGACCAGATCGCTCCCGCCAGACCGATGATGAGGGCGAGCCCTGCGGAGTTCGACTGCGCCAGCTGCTCGATCGGCTGACGCAGCAGCTCCACGACCGATTCGTCGGCCACACGCCCCAGCACGCCGACGAGCAGATCGGTGGTCTGCTGCGCCTGCCCGAACAGCCCCACCAGCGAGACGACGGCGAGCAGGGCGGGGAAGATCGCCAGCACGCTGTAGTACGTCAGAGCCGCCGCGAGGGTGGTGCATCGATCGCGCGAGAACTCGGCGACCGCGCGCTTGAGCACGTACTTCCACGAGGGCTTGTCGATCTGCGGCGGGGTCTGCGGCTTGCGAGCGTCGTCAGGCGCCGGCGCCTGCTGCTCTTTGGCGGTGCTGCTCTGCGCATCGCCCTGCGACGCCGGCTGCTCCAGGTTTCCCGACATGGTGCCCTCCGTGATGCTGTGCGGTCGCGTTCCGAGCATCCACTCTCGACCGGATGCCCGATTCGCACCACCGCCTCGACCTGGAGAGCCGCGCGAGCTATATTGCCGCGGCGCTACTATCGGAAGAGTCCGGTCACGACCGGTGCTCGAAAAAGGGGCACGAAGCACTCCGCGATGCAGCGAGAGACGCGAGACACATACGGATCCCTCCGTTCCTGTCTTGAAAGGCGCTTCACCATGCCCACCGTCTCCGCCCACGTGGCCCTCACCCTCGCCCAGCACATCGACCACGTCTTCGGCGTGATGGGCAACGGCAACGCGTACTTCCTCGATGCGCTCGAGAAGCAGACCGACGCCGTCTTCACCGCCGTCCGCCACGAGCAGGGTGCTGTGGTCGCCGCCGACGCGCACTTCCGCGCATCCGGTCGCATCGCGGCCGCCACCTCGACGTACGGCGCCGGGTTCACGAACACCCTCACGGCGCTGGCCGAGGCCGTCCAGGCGCACGTGCCGCTCGTGCTCGTCGTCGGCGACGAGCCCACCTCCGGCCCGCGCCCGTGGGATGTGGATCAGATCGCGATGGCATCGGCCGTCGGCGCGCGCACCTATACGACCGGGCACGCGGATGCCGCCGCCACCACCGTCATCGCGATCGAGCACGCCCTCACCTACCGCGTGCCCGTCGTGCTGGCGATCCCCTACGACGTCGCCGCGCTCGAGGCGGGACCCGTCGCTGCGGCTCCCGAGCCGCGGCTGCCGGCGCCGCTCGCCCCACGCGGTGACTTCGCGGACGGGATGCTCGACGAGATCGCTCACGCGCTGCGCTCGGCCGAGCGCCCGTTCCTACTCGCGGGCCGAGGAGCCTGGCTGTCCGGGGCGAGCGAGGCCCTCGGGCAGCTCGCCGACGCGACGGGCGCGCTCACGGCATCCACCGCTCTGGGCCGCGGCGTCTTCCCCGACACCCGATACGACCTGGGCGTGACCGGCGGGTTCGGCGCCGACGGCGCCATGGAGCTGGTGCGCGAGGCGGACGTCGCCGTCGTCTTCGGCGCCTCGCTCAACCAGTTCACGATGCGCTTCGGCGAGCTGTTCGCCCCGGGCACGCACGTCTTCCAGATCGACGTGGCACCGGCGGCGACGCACGCCAACATCGGCGGATACGTGCGCGCAGATGCGCGTCTCGCGGCCGAGGCACTGGTCGCGCGGCTGCACGACTCCGGAGAGACGACTGCGGTCGGCGCCGACACGCAGGTCGGTGGATCTGACGGCGGTCGGATCTCCGGACTCGGAACCCAGCCGTGGCGGGAGTCCGTCGACGTCGCCGCGGCCCGCGCCTACGCGGAAGGCGACGAGATCGCCCCCGACGGCCGCCTCGACCCGCGCTCGGCGGCGCGCCGCATCGCGGAGCTGCTGCCGGAGGACCGCGTGGTCGTCTCAGACGGCGGCCACTTCATCGGCTGGGCGAACATGTACTGGCCGGTGGCGGCGCCTGACCGCATGATGATGGTCGGCACCGCCTTCCAGTCGATCGGCCAGGGCTGGCCGAGCGTGGTCGGCGCGACCCGCGCCCGCCCCGAGCAGACGATCGTGCTGACCTCGGGCGACGGCGGCGGACTGATGGCGATCGCCGACCTCGAATCCGCCGTGCGCGCCGCCGCCGGCCGGGGCGTCGCGGTGATCTGGAACGACGCCGCCTACGGCGCCGAGGTCAACCTCTACGGCCTCAAGGGTCTCGCTGAGGGGCCGATGCTCATCCCCGAGGTCGATTTCGCCGCCTTCGCCGCGGCCGTCGGCGCGGAGGGCGTGGTCGTGCGCACGCTCGACGACCTCGAGCGGCTGCGCAGCTGGGCATCCGAGGATCCGGCGGAGCGTCGCTTCCTCGTGCTCGACCTGCGCATCTCGGGCGCGGTCATCGCGCCGTACCAGCAGGAGATCATCCGCGTGAACTCCTGACGCGGCACCCTCGCAAGAAACGCAGGAGACCACGCGAAACGCAGGAGCCGACCGTGAATGGGCTCCTGCGTTTCGTGCGAAGTCCTGCGTTCGGGAATCAGATCCAGCCCTTGTCCTGGGCCGAGCGCACAGCCTGCGCGCGATTGGCCGCGCCGGTCTTCCCGATCGCCGAGGAGAGCACATTGCGCACGGTGCCCGGGGTCAGGAAGACCTCCTCGGCGATGCGCCCTGCTGTCCGGCCATCCGCCGCCAGACGCAGCACCTGGCGCTCTCGCTCGCTGAGGGGGTTCGCGCCCTCGAACAAGCTCTGCTCTGCGAGAGAGGGATCGAGGACCCGCAGTCCTGCGTGCACGCGACGCACTGCGTCCGCGAGCTGCTCGGCCGGGGCATCCTTGGCGACGAACCCGGCAGCACCGGCGTCCAGCGCCGACCGCAGGTACCCCGGGCGGGCGAACGTCGTCACGATCAGCACGCGCGTGCCGGGGCAGGCTGCGCGTACGGCACGCGTTGCCTCGATCCCGTCCATCCCCGGCATCTGGATGTCCATCAGGCAGACGTGCGGTCGCAGTTCGGCGGCGAGACGCACGGCATCCGTGCCGTCGGCCCCGGTGCCGAGAACGGTCATGTCACCTTCGAGCTCCAGCAGCGCCGCCATGGCCCCGCGGATCAGCGCCTGGTCGTCCACCAGAAGCAGACGGATCGCGTCGGCGCTCACCAGGTCACCTCGACGTGCGTGCCGGCGTCGGAGCGCACGGAGAAGGCGGCCCCGGCCGCCGCGGCGCGCTCGCGCATCCCCCGCACCCCGTTGCCCTCCCTGCCGCCCGAGCCGACGCCGTCGTCATGCACCTCGAACCGCCCCGGCGCGATGCTCACGCTCACGATGCTCGCGCGAGCGTGCCGGAGCACGTTGGTGGTCGCCTCGCGCAGGATCCATCCCGAGGTGAGCGCCTGCGAGGGGGACAGCGCATCGGGCTCACCGCTGACGCGCACGTCGATATCCGCCGCCCGCAGCGCTTCACGGCTCGCGGCCAGCTGCTCGACGAGCGCTGCCACGCGGGCACCGGCGACGGTCGACCGCACGCCTGCGATGGCCTCGGCCGTGAGCTCTTCGATGGCCGCCAGCTCCTCCTTGGCCCGTTCTGGGTCGGAGTCGATGAGCCGTCGCGCGAGCTGCGCCTTGAGTCGCACGACGGTGAGCGAGTGTCCGACGAGGTCGTGCACGTCCCGCGCCACCGCCTCCCTGCCCTCGCTGGTCGCCAGCTCGCGTCCCAGCGCCTCGGCCTGCGCCGAGCGGATGATGAGCCACGTGGAGACGGTGTTGACAACACCGACCATGGCGATGATGGCGAGTACCGAGGCATAGCTGCGCCCCTCCGGGGCGAACAGCACGGTTGCGGCGGTGACGGCCAGGGAAGTGATCGTGGTGATCCAATGCCAGGGTCGGGTGAGACCGTAGGAGGCGAACGACATGATGAACGGCAGGAAGCTCAGGGCCGAGCCACCCTCGGCAGGCACGGACACCACCGCGCATGCGATGAGCGCGGCGAAGATGATCCACTGACCCTTCCGCGGAGGGTCTCCCACTGCGTTGCCGTCGGCCATCCCGCGAATGAATCCGACGACGTACAGCACGGCGAACGCGGTGATGGCAGTCCAGCCGATCACCACCCAGTGCGCCTCGGCCCGCGAGCGCAGCAGGGCCATGACCGGGTAGATCAGGAAGACCAGCCAGACGACTGCCATCAACCACCCGAAGCGCTCCCAGGGGTTCTTCACCGCGTGCGTGGTCACCGTTCGACCTTATCGGCGCGCGCGCGAGCGCTTGGCGCCGGCCACCACGAGCAGGACGAAGAACGCGGTCCATGCGCCCATGTTCAGCAGGAGCGCCGACAGCGGATCGCTCTGACCGGTGGTGAGAGTGCCGTCGGTGAGCGGCCAGCGTGCCAGGGCAGCGAAGCCGTACATGGGCGTGAAGCGGGCGATCTCGAGCATGATGCCGTCGAGCGGCATGAACACGTTGCCCAGGAACCCGAAGAAGGTCATCGAGATCGATGCCAGCGCCGCAGCGGAATCGCTGTTGAAGAACAGCCCGACGCCGAGCCCGTACAGGCCGAACATCAGCCCTGCTCCGAGGATGATCGTCGCTGCGGCCGCCCACCGCCACATGTCGTCGGCCTGCGCTCCGGTGGCGAACCCGGCGATGAACACGGCGACCAGGGCGAGCACGGCGAAGATGAGCGCATTGATGAGCTTCGTGAGCGCGTATCCGGCGGTGCCGAGCGGCGTCATCGCGAGCTGGCGGCCCCAGCCCTGCTTGGCCTCGGCTGCTGCGAGGGACGAGAGCGAGCTCATCGCGACCGCGGTGCCGTAGGCGGCCATCGAGACCATGATGTAGAACGACACGTTGCCGTGTCCTGCGGAGAGGTGGCCGACGTCGCCGCCTGCTCCGAAGAGCAGGTACATCGCGACGGGCATCGCCAGCGTGAAAGCGAGGGTGTAGGGGTTGCGCAGCTGACGCAGCGCCTCGACGCGCAGCATGGTGGGCGAGATGGTGGTCATGTCAGTTCTCCGTCAGGGTGGTGAAGGCGGTTTCGAGGGTCGGCGCGACGATTTCGAGATCATGCGCCCCTGAGGCGAGAAGAGCGGATGCCACGACATCCGAGTCGGCTGCGCGAAGGCTCACACGGCCGGCGTCGACGCGCAGATCGGTGACGCCGGGACGAGCATCGAGGACGGTGAGGAGCTCGCGCGCGCCCTCGGCGGGCAGCGTTGCGGAGAGCGTGCGTGCGCCGAGGCTGGCACGCAGCCGGTCGGTCGGAGCGTCGGCGACGATTCGACCGCGGTTCATGACGACGGTGCGTCGGGCGAACTGCTCGGCCTCCTCGAGATAGTGCGTGGCGAAGACGATGGTGCGGCCGGCATCGGCATCCGCCCGCATGACCTCCCAGAACCGGCGGCGGGCGGTGACGTCCATCCCGGCGGTGGGCTCGTCGAGCACGAGGATGTCGGGGTCGGCCACCAGCGCCAGTGCGAACTTGACGCGCTGCTGCTCTCCTCCTGAGCACTTCGCTACGCGCCGGCGTGCGAGCCTGAGCAGGTCGGCGCGCTCGAGCGTCTCCGGCACTCTGCGGAGCGCCTCCCGGCTGTGCAGCGAAGCGATGACCTCGACTGTCTCACGCACCGACAGGTCGGAGAGAAGCCCTCCGGTCTGCAGGACGGCGGCGATGCGCCCGGAGGCTGTCGCGTGCGCCGGCGCCTGACCGAAGACGGCCACGCGCCCTTCGCTGGCAGGCGTCAGACCGAGGAGCATGTCGAGCGTCGTGGTCTTGCCCGCTCCGTTCGGGCCGAGAAGCGCGACGATCTCGCCGCGGTGCACAGTGAGGTCGAGGCCGGCGACGGCGTCGACGCGGCGGTCGCTCGCGCCGTAGTGGCGGCGCACTCCCTCGAGGACGATGGCGGGCGAACGCTCGGAGATGGACACCGGCGGTTCTGCCGGGACGGTGAGAGTGGTCATGCATCCACTCTCACGGCGCGCGGTCCCGCGAGCAGGAGTGCGCTGTCACGCCTTCCGCGTGACACCTGTCACGTGCTGAATGGGGCATCCGACCCCGCGCGGATCACAGGAGAACGCGCGAAACGCAGGAGCCGATCCGGGCTCGGCTCCTGCGTTTCACGCGAATTCCTGCGTTTCGCGAGCGCAGAGCCGACGATTCAGGATGCCGGCAGCAGGGCTCCCTCGAAGAACGCGGCGAGCTCGTCGACCGCGTCGAGGGGCAGGATCGCGGCGACGTACTGGTCGGGGCGCACGACGACCACGACGCCGCCGCGCGACAGCTCGCGCGCCTCGAAGATGTCGTTGTCGTTCCACTTGCTGGGAGCCGACGCGTACACCTTCTCCCAGTCGGTCAGGCCCAGCGGCCCCGTCTTCGGTGCGAACAGCTCGGGCACGGTCGTGACCTCGACATCCTCGTACGAACCCTGGTGGATCGCCTTCACGTCGAACACGGAGTCGACGTCGGCATCCGCCGGGGTGAACCGCGCGAAGACCGCCGCCGCCTGCGCCGCCCAGGCGTTCAGTCGCTCGCCCGAGGCGTCGCCGAAGGCGTAGACGCGCCAGCGGCCGTCGGCCCGGGCATGGTGGCCGAGGTGGATGACGTTGCCGTCGCAGACGCGGGTGACCTCGGCCGACTTGAACCGCTTGCCCAGCGGGAAGCCGGCCGCGAGTGCCTGGTGCGCGTCGGTGCCGGTGATCATCGACGGGGTGTACTGCGTCATGAACCCCGAGGGGAACTCGGCCGTGCCGAGGTAGAAGGTCGCGAGCTCCTGGGGGTCGGAGATCTCCTCGGGCTTGCGGGCCATCAGGCTCGACCACTCGCGATCGAAGTCGATCAGCTGCTGCGCGACCGGCTTGCGCTCGGCGCCGTAGGTGGCGAGCAGGGTCTCGGGGCTGCGGCCGGTGAGCACCGAGCCGAGCTTCCAGCCGAGGTTGAAGCCGTCCTGCATCGAGACGTTCATGCCCTGGCCGGCCTTGGCGCTGTGCGTATGGCACGCGTCTCCGGTGAGGAAGACCCGCGGGGTGCGCCCGCTGTCGTCGATGACGTCGTCGAAGCCGTCGGTCACCCGGTGCCCGACCTCGTAGACGCTGTGCCAGGCGATGTCCTTGACGTCGATGGAGTACGGATGCAGGATCTCGTTCGCCTTGCGGATGACGGTCTCGATGGGCGTCTGGCGCACCCGGTGGTCGTCGTCGGCGGCGACCTCACCGAGATCGATGTACATGCGGCTGAGATAGCCGCCCTCACGCGGGATGTGCAGGATGTTGCCCGCCTCGGCGTTGATCGCGCACTTGGTGCGCCAGTCGGGGAAGTCGGTGTTCACCAGCACGTCCATGACGCCCCACGCGTGCGCCGCCATGTCGCCGACATGCGTGCGGCCGATGGCCTTGCGCACCCCGCTGCGCGCGCCGTCGCAGCCGACGACGTACTTGGCGCGGATGGTGCGCTCGGTGCCCTTGTCGTCGACCTGCACCTCGACCGGATGCTCGCCCGAGTCGTGCACCGTGAGGCCGAGGAAGGCCACGCCGTAGTCGGGCACGATGCGGCCCGGTCCGTCGGCGGCCGC
Source organism: Microbacterium sp. OR21 (assembly GCF_047306785.1). NCBI lineage: Bacteria > Bacillati > Actinomycetota > Actinomycetes > Micrococcales > Microbacteriaceae > Microbacterium > Microbacterium sp. OR21. The sequence continues at coordinate 239,761 of NZ_JAZEXJ010000002.1, forward strand.
CTCCGCGAAGTAGTCGAGCACGCGCGCCTGGTTGACGATGAGGTGCGGGAACTCGCAGATGTCGTAGGCGTAGTCGGCGGTGCGCGCGGTGCGCACGATGTTCTGCGGGTTCTCCGGGTCGGGGCCCCAGAAGTTCATCCAGCCGATGTTGTACGCCTCGGCGACGATGCGCTCGGCGAAGCCGAACGCCTGGAAGGTCTCGACGCTGCGCGGCTGGATTCCGTCCGCCTGGCCGAGCACGAGACGCCCGTCGCGCTTCTCGATGATGCGCGTGTTCACGTTCGGATACTGCGACATCTGCGCGGCGAGCAGCATGCCCGCAGGGCCCGAGCCGACGATGAGCACGTCCACCTCGTCGGGCAGCGCGTCTGGCCGGTCGATGCCCAGACCCTCGGCGGGAAGGACCCGTGGGTCGTGGGAGACATAGCCGTGGTGGTGGAACTGCATCGTCGTCGATTCCTTCCGGCGTGTTCTATATTGGAACACAGCGTTCTACTATTGAACAGATCGTATACGAAGGGCGTCACGCGCCACAAGAGAACAGGAGTCGCCGATGGCCTCGGCACCCGCATCGCAGACGCTCAGCCGCGGCATCCGGATCCTCGAGATCCTCGCCGATGGCCCTCTCTCGATCGATGACGTCGCCGCGCGCCTCGAGGTGCACCGCTCGATCGCCTACCGCCTGCTGCGCACGCTCGAGGATCATCGGCTCGTCGTCCGCGACGCATCCGGCCGGGCGGCGCTGGGGCCGCGGATGGCGGCCCTCGCCGCCGGCGTCGCGCACGACCTGCAGGCCGAGGCCCTTCCCGAGCTCACCGCGGTCGCAAACGAGCTCGGCCTCACCGCCTTCCTCACCGTGCTCGACGGCGACGAGGTCATCACGCTGACCAGCGTCGAGCCCCGCCACGCGCTCGCGAACGTCGCGCAGCGCCCCGGCGCCAGGCATCCGGTCACGGTGGGAGCGCCGGGCAAGGCGATCCTCACGCAGATGCGGGAGGTCGACTGGCCCGCGGCGGATGCGGCGCTGCGCGCCGAGGTCGCCGCCGTGGCCGAGCGCGGCTACGCGGTCAGCCACGACGAGGTGATCCCGAATCTGCGGTCGATCGCCGTGCCGCTGCCGCTGCGCGGCAAGCGCCCGGCCGCTCTCGCCGTGGTTCACATGGCATCCCGCATCCCGGATGCCGAGATCGCCGACCGCCTGCAGCGATCGGCGATCACGATCCGCGCCGCGCTGGACGGCTGATCGCAGCCGCCCAGCACGGACGCTCAGGCCCTGGCGAGCCCGTGGATCGGGCTGACCGCCTGCTCGGCCTCGTGGTCGGGGCCGAGCGGAATGCCGCTGCGGTCGCGCAGCAGCAGCGTCGCGATGAGTCCGATCACGGTCATACCCGCGAGGTACCAGGTGATGCCCGCGGTGGAGTTCGTCGCCTGGAAGATCGCCTGTGCGATCATCGGCGAGAACGCGCCGCCGAGGATGGCGCCGATCGCGTACGAGATCGACACCCCGGAGAAGCGGATCGACGCTGGGAACAGCTCGGCGTAGAGGGCCGCCTGCGGCCCGTACGTGAGTCCGAGGCCGATGGTGAGCACGACGAGCGCGATCGCGAGGGATGCCACCGTTCCGATGTTGGTGACGGGGAACAGCAGGAACACACCCAGCAGCTGCAGCACCCATCCGGCGATGTACGTGTTGCGTCGGCCGATGCGGTCGCTGATCCATCCGGCGAACCAGGTGGAGATCAGCCAGGTGACACCCGAGAGGGCGACCACCCAGAACACGGCGGAGGTGTCGAGCTCGATCGGTCCCGGCGTCGCCGTGGCGTAGCGCTGCATGTAGCCACCGGTGGTCATGTAGCCGACGGCGTTGTTGCCGGCGAACACCAGGGCGGCGATCAGCACGAGCGGCGCGTGGTGGCGCAGCAGCTGCACGATGGGCATGCGCGTCTCCTCCTTGCGCTCAGCGATCTCGGTGAACACCGGGCTCTCCGAGACCGTGCGTCGCACCCAGTAGCCAACGCCGATCAGCACGAGCGAGAGCAGGAACGGCACACGCCAGCCCCATTCCAGGAACGCGTCACCGGGCGCGATCTGCGCCATCAGCGCGAGCATCATCGAGGCGAGAAGCAGACCGATCGGCACGCCGATCTGGGGCGACGCGCCGAACAGGCCCCGCTTGTGCTTGGGCGCGTGCTCGACGGCCATCAGCACGGCGCCGCCCCATTCGCCACCGGCTGAGATGCCCTGCACGACGCGCAGGAGGATCAGCAGGATGGGCGCCCACACGCCGATGGCGGCGTGTGTCGGCAGCAGGCCCACCAGCGTGGTCGCGCCGCCCATGAGCAGCAGCGTGAGGACGAGCATCGGTCGACGGCCGAGCTTGTCGCCGAAGTGGCCGGCGAGGAAGGCGCCGAGCGGACGGAAGAGGAAGCTGACGCCGACCGTGAAGAACGACACGATCTGCGCGAACTCCTTGCCCATCGGCTCGAAGAACAGCGCCGCGAAGACCGTGGCCGCCGCGAAGGCGTAGATGAAGAAGTCGTACCACTCGACGGTGGTGCCGACGACGGTCGCGATGACGACGCGCCGCCGATCATCCGCGCTGGCGATGGTTCCGGTCGGTGTGAACCCGTCGGGGTGGGCCGCGGCCCTTCGACGGCCTGCGTGATCGCTCATGATGCTCCTTTGACGACTCTGTCGGGGTGGGGATCGGATGCTTGCCACCCGCGTTCGGATCATATACGATTTCGAATACGACGCACAAGACTCCTCGAGTCAGCCCGTGCACCCACGCAAGGAGGCGCCCTATGGCCGAGCTCGCCCGCCCCGGCAAGATCATCGCGATCCACCTCAACTACGTCTCGCGCTCCGACCAGCGCGGCCGTCGTCCCGCCGCCCCCTCCTACTTCTTCAAGCCGGCCAGCTCGCTCGCCGGCACCGACGGCGTCGTCGAGCGCCCCGCCGGCACCGAGCTGCTCGCCTTCGAGGGCGAGATCGCGCTCGTCATCGGCACCGCCGCCCGCCGCGTCTCGGTCGACGGGGCGTGGTCGCATGTGGCATCCGTCACCGCGTCGAACGACCTGGGCCTGTACGACCTGCGTGCCAACGACAAGGGTTCGAACGTCCGCTCCAAGGGCGGCGACGGCTACACACCGGTCGGCCCCGACCTCATCGACGCGTCTCGGGTCGATCCTTCAGCTCTCCGCGTTCGCACCTGGGTGAACGGCGAGCTCGCGCAGGACGACACCACCTCGGGCCTGCTCTTCCCGCTCCCCCAGCTCGTCGCCGACCTCTCGCAGCACTTCACCCTCGAGCCGGGCGACATCATCCTCACCGGCACACCCGCCGGTTCCAGCGTGATCGTGCCGGGTGACGTCGTCGAGGTCGAGGTGGATGCTCCGGGTGCCCCGGGCGCCCCCTCGTCGGGACGCCTGCGCACCACGGTCACTCAGGGCGAGATCGAGTTCGACCCTGCGCTCGGCTCGATGCCGGCAGTCGACGACCTGCAGCGCGCCGAGGCGTGGGGCTCGCGCGAGCTCGCCGGCCTCCCTCCCGTCGAGCAGCCGGCACCGGGGCTCTCCCCCGAACTGCGCACCAAGCTCGAAGCCGCACCCACCGCCGGGCTTTCGAGCCAGCTGCGCAAGCGCGGCCTGCACTCCTGCTTCATCGACGGCCTCTCCGCCAACCTGCCCGGCGCCAAGATCGTCGGCACCGCCAAGACCCTGCGCTTCGTGCCCGCCCGCGAGGACCTCTTCAAGAGCCACGGCGGTGGGTACAACGCCCAGAAGCGCGCGTTCGATGCCGTCGGCGAGGGCGAGATCATCGTGATCGAGGCACGCGGCGACGAGACCACCGGCACCCTGGGCGACATCCTTGCACTGCGCGCCCGCACCCGCGGCGCCGCCGGCGTCGTCACCGATGGCGGCGTGCGCGACTTCGACGCCGTCGCCGAGATCGGGCTGCCGGTGTTCTCGAAGGGCGCGCACCCCTCGGTGCTCGGCCGCAAGCACGTGCCGTGGGAGTTCGACGTCACCATCGGCTGCGGCGGCGCGACCGTGCAGCCCGGCGACGTCATCGTCGGCGACGGCGACGGCGTGATCGTCATCCCCGCACACCTCGCCGAGGAGGTCGCCGATGCGGCTCTCGCGCAGGAGGACGAGGATGCCTGGATCGCCGAGCAGGTCGCCGCGGGCCACCCCGTCGACGGGCTGTTCCCGATGAACGCCGAATGGCGAGCGAAGTACGAGGCGAGCCGATGACGACTCTCGTGCGCGAGGGCAGCAAGTCCGAGCAGGCCTACACCTGGCTTCGCTCACGCATCGCCTCGCACGCGTACGGCCCCGGCTACCGCCTCGTGCTCGGGGCGATCGCCCGGGAGCTGCAGATGAGCGTCGTGCCGGTGCGCGAGGCGATCCGCCGTCTCGAGGCCGAGGGCTTCGTGACCTTCGAGCGCAACGTGGGCGCGCACGTGTCGCTGATCGACGAGGACGAGTACGCGCACACCATGCAGACCCTCGGCCTGGTCGAGGGCTCGGCGACCGCGCTGTCCGCTCCCCTGCTCGACGAGGAGGCGCTCGAGCGCGCCGAGCGGATCAACGAGCAGATGCGCGACCTGCTCGAGCACTTCGACGCGCACCGCTTCACGCAGCTCAACCAGCAGTTCCACTCCGTGCTGTTCGAACCGTGCCCGAACCCGCACATCCTCGACCTCGTGCACCGCGGGTGGGGCCGGCTCTCGGGCATCCGCGACTCCACCTTCGCCTTCGTGCCGGGCAGAGCCCGGCACTCGGTCGAAGAGCACGCTCAGATCCTCCAGCTGATCCGCGCGGGCGCCGAGCCGCTCGAGATCGAGCTGTCCGCACGCAACCACCGCTGGCGCACCCTGGACGCGTTCCTGGCTGCCCGGCATTCCCACACCAGCGAAGAAGGACGATGATGACCGACGTCTACACCCCCGCCGACCTGCCCTCGAAGATCCAGCACTACATCGACGGCGAGTTCGTCGACTCGATCGACGGCGACACCTTCGAGGTGCTCAACCCCGTCACCAACGAGACCTACGTGCACGCGGCCGCCGGCAAGAAGGCCGACATCGATCGTGCCGTCGACGCCGCCCGCCGTGCGTTCACCGAGGGCCCGTGGCCGCGCATGCTGCCGCGCGAGCGCTCGCGCGTGCTGCACCGCATCGCCGACATCGTCGAATCGCGCGACGCGCGCCTCGCCGAGCTCGAGTCGTTCGACTCGGGCCTGCCGATCACCCAGGCACTCGGTCAGGCGCGTCGCGCGGCCGAGAACTTCCGCTTCTTCGCCGACCTGATCGTCGCGCAGGCAGACGACGCCTTCAAGGTGCCCGGCAAGCAGATGAACTACGTCAACCGCAAGCCGATCGGCGTCGCAGGCCTCATCACGCCGTGGAACACCCCCTTCATGCTGGAGTCGTGGAAGCTCGGACCCGCGCTCGCGACCGGCAACACCGTGGTGCTCAAGCCCGCCGAGTTCACTCCGCTGTCGGCCTCCCTCTGGGCGGGCATCTTCGAGGAGGCGGGCCTGCCGCAGGGCGTGTTCAACCTCGTCAACGGCCTGGGTGAGGACGCCGGCGACGCGCTGGTCAAACACCCCGACGTGCCCCTGATCTCGTTCACCGGCGAGAGCCGCACCGGCCAGATCATCTTCGGCAACGCGGCCCCCTTCCTGAAGGGTCTGTCGATGGAGCTGGGCGGCAAGAGCCCGGCCGTCGTGTTCGACGACGCCGACCTCGACACCGCGGTGGATGCCTGCGTCTTCGGCGTCTTCTCGCTCAACGGCGAGCGCTGCACCGCCGGCAGCCGCATCCTCGTGCAGCGCGGGATCTACGACGAGTTCGTCGAGAAGTTCGCCGCGATCGCGAAGCGGGTCAAGGTCGGCCACCCGCACGACCCGGCCACCGAGGTCGGCGCGCTGGTGCACCCCGAGCACTACGAGAAGGTCATGAGCTACGTGGAGATCGGCAAGAGCGAGGGTCGCCTGATCGCCGGCGGCGGCCGCCCCGACGGCTTCCCGACCGGCAACTACGTCGCCCCGACCGCCTTCGCCGACGTCGCACCTGATGCCCGGATCTTCCAGGAGGAGATCTTCGGCCCCGTCGTGGCCATCACCCCCTTCGACACCGAGGAGGAGGCGCTGGCCCTCGCGAACAACACCCGCTACGGCCTCGCCGCCTACATCTGGACGAACGACCTCAAGCGCGCCCACAACTTCGCGGGCGCCGTGGAGGCCGGCATGGTGTGGCTGAACTCGAACAACGTGCGAGACCTGCGCACTCCGTTCGGCGGCGTCAAGGCATCCGGACTCGGACACGAGGGCGGCTACCGCTCGATCGACTTCTACACCGACCAGCAGAGCGTGCACATCACCCTGGGCGCGCCGCACAACCCCGCCTTCGGCAAGCAGGACCTGGACGACCCGGACCCCCGCTGACCCGGCCGCCGTAACACCCAGAGCAAGGACGCTGACATGACCGACCACGCAGGCAAGACCCTCACCTCCTCCGGCTTCTACGTGAGCCAGGAGGCGCCGATCCACACCGACGACCCCGTTGCGACGCCCGTCGCGAGCCCGCCTGACATCCTCCGCTGCGCGTACATGGAGCTCGTCGTGACCGACCTCGCCGCATCGCGGCAGTTCTACGTCGACATCCTCGGGCTGTACGTCACCGAAGAGGACGACAGCACGATCTATCTGCGCTCGACCGAGGAGTTCATCCACCACAACCTCGTGCTGCGCAAGGGCGAGGTCGCCGCCGTGGCCGCGTTCTCGTACCGGGTGCGCACCCCCGAGGACCTCGACCGCGCGGTGGCGTTCTACACCGAGCTCGGCTGCGACGTGCGCCGCGAGGCGGGTGGGTTCGTCAAGGGCATCGGCGACTCGGTGCGCGTGGTCGACCCGCTCGGCTTCCCGTACGAGTTCTTCCACCAGAGCGAGCACGTCGAGCGGATGTCGTGGCGCTACGACCTGCACATCCCCGGCGAGCTGGTGCGGCTGGACCACTTCAATCAGGTCACCCCCGACGTGCCGCGCGCGGTGCGCTACATGCAGGACCTCGGCTTCCGCGTCACCGAGGACATCCAGGACGGCGAGGGCACCGTGTACGCCGCGTGGATGCGCCGCAAGCCCACCGTGCACGACACCGCGATGACCGGCGGCGACGGACCGCGCATGCACCACGTGTGCTTCGCGACGCACGAGAAGCACAACATCCTCGCGATCTGCGACAAGCTCGGCGCCCTGCGCCGCTCGGACGCGATCGAGCGCGGCCCCGGTCGCCACGGCGTCAGCAACGCGTTCTACCTGTACCTGCGCGACCCCGACGGTCACCGCGTCGAGGTCTACACGCAGGACTACTACACCGGCGACCCGGACAACCCCGTCGTCACCTGGGACGTGCACGACAACCAGCGCCGCGACTGGTGGGGCAACCCCGTCGTGCCGAGCTGGTACACCGACGCGTCGCTGGTGCTCGACCTGGACGGCAACCCCCAGCCGGTGCGCGCCCGCACCGACTCCAGCGAGATGGCCGTGACCATCGGCGCCGACGGCTTCTCGTACACCCGCGCCGACGAGGGCGAGAAGTCGATGCCCGAGTGGAAGCAGGGCGAGTACAAGCTCGGACACCAGCTGTGACCCTCCCCGCCGAGACCATTGCGGCGCTGGCCGCCGAGCTCGCCGAGGCCGAGCGGACGCGCGGCGTGATGCCGCGCATCACCGCCCGGCATCCGGATGCCACGGTCGAGGACTCGTACGCGATCCAGGGCGTCTGGCGTGACTCGCAGGTCGCTGCCGGGCGCCGTCTGGTCGGCCGGAAGATCGGCCTGACCTCGCGCGCCATGCAGCAGGCGACGGGCATCTCCGAGCCCGACTACGGCGTGATGTTCGACGACACCGTCTACCGCTCGGGCGCCGAGATCCCGTTCGACGCGTTCTCGAACGTGCGCATCGAGGTCGAGCTGGCGTTCGTGCTGAAGACGCCGCTCGAGGGTCCGGACTGCACGCTCGACGACGCCCTCGCGGCGATCGACTACGCCGTGCCGGCGCTCGAGGTGCTCAACTCGCACATCGAGCTCGAGGGCCGCACCATCGTCGACACGATCAGCGACAACGCCGCCTACGGCGCGATGGTGCTCGGCGACGTGCACATGCGACCCGACGAGATCGACCTGCGCTGGGTACCCGGCGTGCTGTCGAAGAACGGTCAGATCGAGGAGACCGGCGTCGCGGCGGGCGTGCTCGGGCATCCCGCGACCGGTGTGGCGTGGCTGGCGAACAAGTTCCACCAGCACGGCGCGCGGCTGGAGGCCGGAGAGATCATCCTGGCAGGATCGTTCACACGGCCGATGTGGGTCGAGCGCGGCGACGAGGTGCTGTGCGACTACCGCGAGATGGGAACGATCGCATGCCGCTTCGTCTAGAGCCCACCTTCCGTGATGCGCTGGCGGCCGCCGATCGCCCGCTGATCGGGATGTGGCTGAGCACCGGCACGACCCTGAACGCCGAGATCTGCGCGGGTTCGGGCATCGACTGGCTGCTCATCGACATGGAGCACGGCCCGAACACGGTCGTCTCGGTGCAGCAGCAGCTGCAGGTGATCGCCGCGTACCGGGTGCCGACGATCGTGCGGGTGCCGGTGAACGACCCCGTGATCATCAAGCAGGTGCTCGACGCCGGCGCGCAGAACCTGCTCGTGCCCATGGTCGGCTCGGCTGCCGAGGCGCAGGCCGCGGTGGCCGCGGTGCGGTACCCGCCCGAGGGCGTGCGCGGGGTCGGCTCTGGCCTCGCCCGCAGCGGACGGTGGGGCCGGGTCGCCGGCTACGTGCCGAACGCGTCCGACACCGTCTCGCTGTTCGTGCAGATCGAGTCGGCGGATGCCGTGGACGCGGCGGCCGACATCGCCGCCGTCGACGGGGTGGACGGCGTGCTCGTGGGGCCCGCTGACCTCGCCGCGTCCATGGGCGTGCCCGGTCAGCAGTCGCACCCCGAGGTGCTCGCTGCCGTGCATCGCGTGTTCGAGGCGGTCACCGCGGCCGACAAGAAGGTGGGCGTGAACGCGTTCGACCCGGCCGGCGCCGACGCGTACCTCGCCGCGGGCGCGCACTTCCTCTCGGCGAGCGCCGACGTGACGATCCTCGCCCGTGGCGCCGAGGCCCTCGCGGCGCGGTTCATCCCGGCATCCGCAGCCGACCAGACCGACACGTACTGACTGACGCACGCATGTCAGGATGAGCAGGTGCACGATCCGAGGATGAAGCGGTGAGCCGCGCGATCGCGGCGATGGCCGACCGCAACTTCCGCTGGTTCTTCCTCGCCCGCGCCATCACTCTGGTGACCGGGTCGATGTCGTCGATCGCGCTCGCGTTCGCGGTGCTCGAGATCGACAACGACCCGTTCAGCCTCTCGCTCGTTCTGACCGCCTTCACGCTGGCGAACATCGTCTTCGTGCTGTTCGGAGGCGTGGTGGCTGATCGGCTCCCCCGTGCCCTGGTGATCCAGGCCTGCTACGTGCTCGACATCGTCTCGATCGGCACCATCGCGGCGCTACTGTTCACCGAGACGGCGACGGTGCCGGCGGTCGCGGCACTGGCAGCGCTCAACGGTGCGTCGACGGCGTTCGTCATGCCTGCGATGCAGGGCATCATCCCGCAGCTGACCAGCCCCGAGAATCTGCAGCAGGCCAACGCCATGCTCTCGTTCGTTCGCTCGGCCGTCACGATCGGCGGGCCCGTGATCGCCGGCATCCTCGTCACGACGGCGGGACCGGCCTGGGCGATGCTCGTGCAGATGACGGGATGGCTGATCGCCATCCCGATCCTGGCGATGGTGCGGCTGCCTCCGCCCGCGGGCGACGGCGGATTCTCGCTTTTCTCCGACCTGCGCACCGGATGGACGGAGTTCTGGAGCCGATCCTGGCTCGTCGTTGTCGTGCTCGCGTTCATGATCATGTACGCGATCCACGTCGGCGCGTGGGGCGTCGTCGGTCCGTACATCGCGAAGAACGACGAGCGACTCGGCATCGCCGGGTGGGGCTGGGTGGTCAGCGCGGAGGGCGTCGGCGTGCTGCTGATGACCCTCGTGCTGATGTGGCTGCCGCTGCGGCGACCGCTGCGGTTCGGGATGCTCGGGATGAGCCTCTTCGCGATCCCGCTGACCATGCTGGGCGTGCATCCGGCCGTCGTGCTCGTGGCGATCGCGGCGTTCCTCGCCGGGGCCGGTGCGGAGGTGTTCAGCACAGGCTGGAACGTGGCGATGATGGAGAACATCCCGATCGACAAGCTCAGCCGCGTCTCGAGCTACGACATGCTCGGCAGCTTCGTGGTCATGCCGATCGGCACGCTCGTCTACGGCTGGCTGATCACGCACGCCGACCCCGCGACGGTGCTGATCACCTCGGGCATCCTCTACGCCGTGATCGCCGTCGGCACCACCTTCGTGCCGACCGTGTGGCGGATGGGTCGGGTGGAGGCCGCGACGGTCAGAACCTGATCGGACCGCCCGTCAGAGCGAGCGCTCCGCCGCCTCCACCACATTCGTCATCAGCAGGGCGACGGTCATCGGGCCGACACCGCCGGGGTTCGGCGAGATGAAGCCCGCGACCTCCGCGACATCCGGGTGCACGTCACCGTAGACCTTCGACTTGCCGGTCTCGGGATCGTCCTCGCGGGTGACACCCACGTCGAGCACGGCGGCTCCGGGCTTGACGTCCTCGGCGCGGATGAGGTGCTTGACCCCGGCGCCGGCGACGATCACGTCGGCCTGGCGCAGGTACGGCGCCATGTCAGGGGTGCCGGTGTGCACCTGGGTGACCGTCGCGTTGACGTCGCGGCGCGTGAGCAGCAGGCCCATCGGCCGGCCGATGGTGACGCCGCGACCGACGACGACGACGTGCTTGCCGCCCAGGTCGTACCCGCTGCGGTGCAGCAGCTCGATCACCCCTCGCGGCGTGCACGGCAGAGGCGTGTGGATGGGGCCGTTGACGTTCAGCACGAGGCGCCCGAGGTTCGTCGGGTGCAGTCCGTCGGCATCCTTCGCCGGGTCGATCCGCTCGAGGATCGCGTCGGTGTCGAGGTGCTTGGGAAGGGGCAGCTGAACGATGTAGCCGTGGCACTCGGAATCGGCGTTGAGCTCGTCGATCAGCGCCTCCACCTCGGCCTGCGTGGCGTCGGCGGGCAGTTCGCGCTGGATCGAGTTCATGCCGATCGCCTCGGACTGCCGGTGCTTCATGCCGACGTACAGCTGCGAGGCGGGGTCGGCGCCGACCAGCACGGTGGCGATGCCCGGCACGACGCCGCGCTCACGCAGCGCCGCGACGCGCTCTGCCAGCTCGCCCTTGATGGCGGCGGCGGCCGCCTTCCCGTCAAGGATCTTCGCGGTCATGGGGTCCTCCTTCGGCGAGAAATCCCATTCCGCGTGAGAAACCGCGCTCGGCACGGTTTCTCACGCAGGAAGTGGTTTCTCGTGGTGAGTGCCGGATGCTTACTGCTGCAGGTCGGGGTACAGCGGGAACGCACCGGCGAGCGCGTCGACGCGGGCGCGCAGCGCCTCGATGTCGGCACCGGGCTGCAGCGCGAGGGCGATGACGTCGGCGACCTCGGTGAACTCGGCGTCGCCGAACCCGCGGGTTGCCAGCGCCGGGGTGCCGATGCGCAGACCCGAGGTCACCATCGGCGGGCGCGGGTCGTTCGGGACGGCGTTGCGGTTCACCGTGATGTGGATCTCGTGCAGCAGGTCCTCGGCCTGCTTGCCGTCGATCTCGGCGTCGCGCAGGTCGACGAGCACGAGGTGCACGTCGGTGCCGCCCGAGCGCACCGCGATGCCCGCGTCCGTGACGTCCTGCTGCGAGAGTCGCTCGGCGATGATCGCCGCTCCGCGCAGCACGCGCTCCTGGCGCTCCTTGAACTCCGGCGTGCCGGCGATCTTGAACGCCGTCGCCTTGGCGGCGATCACGTGCATGAGCGGGCCGCCCTGCTGACCGGGGAACACGGCCGAGTTGATCTTCTTCGCGATGTCGGCGTCGTTGGTGAGGATGAAGCCCGAGCGGGGTCCGCCGATGGTCTTGTGCACCGTCGACGAGACGACGTGCGCGTGCGGGACCGGGTTCGGGTGCAGGCCCGCGGCGACGAGACCGGCGAAGTGCGCCATGTCGACCCACAGCAGCGCGCCGACCTCGTCTGCGATCGCGCGGAACGCGGCGAAGTCGAGGGTGCGCGGGTAGGCCGACCAGCCGGCGATGATCACCTTCGGCTTGTGCTCGAGCGCCAGACGGCGCACCTCGTCCATGTCGATGGTCGAGGTCTCGGGGTTCACGCCGTAGGCGACGATGTCGTACAGGCGGCCCGAGAAGTTGATCTTCATGCCGTGGGTGAGGTGACCGCCCTGGTCGAGCGAGAGGCCGAGCAGCGTGTCGCCGGGGCGGGCGATGGCGTGCAGCACGGCGGCGTTGGCGGTGGCACCGGAGTGCGGCTGGACGTTGGCGAACTCGGCGCCGAACAGCTCCTTGGCGCGGGCGATCGCGAGCTCCTCGGCGACGTCGACCTCTTCGCAGCCGCCGTAGTAGCGACGCCCCGGGTAGCCCTCGGCGTACTTGTTGGTGAGCACCGAGCCCTGCGACTGCAGCACCGACACCGGCACGAAGTTCTCGGACGCGATCATCTCGAGGAAGGTCTGCTGGCGCTTCAGCTCGCGATCGAGCACCTCGGCGATCTCGGGGTCGACCTCGGCGAGCGGGGCGTTGAAGTAGCGGTCGGTCATGACGGTCTCCTGTTCACACGGGAATTGGGGGTGTTCCTCATCGGCCCAGGCGCGCGGTCGATTCCTATGAGGCCGCTCCCCGGTGGTGACCCACCCAGACGCCAGTCGCGACGCAAGAAGTTTAGCGGATCGGCTCGGCCCGGCCGACCTCGCCGCGTCACATTCGATCGGCAGGGAGGATACATTTTGTTCATGGTCCTTCCTCTTACCGCGGGGCTCGTTCCCGCGCCGGCCTCGATCACCCTGGGCGACGGTGCTCTCGTGCTCACCCCCGGCATGCCGGTCGCCGGTCCGCCGGCCGCCGTCGAGCAGCTGCGGGATGCCGTGGCCCGGCGCACGGGCATCCGCCTCGACCCCGTCGACGAGCCCGCCGCAGCGCTCGTCGTGCTGCGCATCGACCCGGCCATCGCCGCGGCCGAGGGCTACGCGCTGACGGTCGACGAGCGCGTAGAGATCATCGGCGCCGACGCCCCGGGCCTGCATTACGGGGTCGAGACGCTGCTGCAGCTGCTCGCCGGCACGACGGACGGCTGGGCCTGGCCGACGGCGCGCATCGCGGACGCCCCGCGGTTCGGGCACCGCGGGATCATGCTCGACGTCGCGAGGCACTTCTTCCCCGTCGATGAGGTGAAGACGATCATCGACCGCGCGGCGGCTCTCAAGCTCAACCGGCTGCACCTGCACCTCACCGACGACCAGGGCTGGCGCATCCGGATCGACTCCTGGCCGCTGCTCACCGAGCGGGCCTCCGGGTCCGCAGCCGACCCGGGTGAGCCGGGCGGCCACTACACGAAGGACGCCTTCCGCGAGATCGTCGCGCACGCGGCGTCGCGGCACATCACCGTCATCCCCGAGTTCGACCTTCCCGGCCACACCCACGCCGTCGGCGTCGCCTACCCCGAGCTCGTCGAGGAGCCGCACCAGCACCCCGCCCTGCTCGCCGACGCCGAGCGCCTGGGCCACGCGCTTCCCGTCAGGGGCGAGCCGTACACCGGCTGGGGCGTCGGGCACTCGAGCCTGCGCATCCACGAGGAGCGCACCTGGCGGTTCGTGCGCGACGTGCTCACCGAGATCGCCGAGATCTCGCCCGGCCCCTGGATCCACATCGGCGGCGACGAGTCGCTGGGCACCTCGGCCGAGGATTTCGCGTACGCCATCGAGCGCGCCACCGCGATCGTGCGCGAGCTGGGCCGCATCCCGATCGCCTGGCACGAGGCCGGGGCCGTTCCCGACCTCGCCGAGGGAACCGTCGGGCAGTACTGGGGCGCGCTTCAGCCGACGCCGGCGCACGCCGCCCAGTGCGCGCACTTCGTCGCGCGCGGCGGCACGGTGGTGCTCTCGCCGTCGGATGCCGTCTATCTCGACATGAAGTACGACGCCGACTTCCCGCTCGGACTCGCCTGGGCCGGCACCGTGAGCGTCGAGCAGGCGCGCGGCTGGGACCCGGCGAAGGTGCTCGATCTGCCCGAGGATGCGATCGCGGGCATCGAGGCGCCGCTGTGGACCGAGACGGTGCGCTCGCTGGCCGACGCGGAGCTGCTGATGTACCCGCGCATCGCGGCCGCCGCCGAGCTCGCCTGGTCGCCGGCCGGCGCGAGCAGCTGGGCCAACTTCCGCACCCGCCTGGGCAGCCTCTCGCCCCTGTGGCAGTCTGAGCGCATCCGATTCCATCCCGTCGACGAGATCCCCTGGAGTGCACGATGACCATGGAGCCCACGATCACCACCGACGCCCTCGGGTCGCGGGTCATCCATTCGGCCTGCATCGTCGACGGCGACGGCACCGTCACCGAGAACGGGTGGGTGCGCTTCGAGGAGGGTCGGGTCGCCGCGCGCGGCACCGGCGACGACTGGACCCCGGCGGACGAGGTGGTCGACGCGAGATCCATCGCCGGGCCGGATGCCGTGCTGACGCCGGGCTTCATCGACATCCATGGCCACGGCGGTGCGGGCGTCGCCTACGACGACGGCGCCGAGGCGATCCGCCGCGGTCGCGCGATGCACCGCTCGCACGGCACGACCCGCGCCGTGATCTCGCTCGTCACCGCGACGATCGACCAGCTCGCCGAGCAGGTGGCGACCATCGCCGATCTCGCCGAGACCGACCGTGACATCCTGGGCAGCCACCTCGAGGGGCCGTTCCTCGATCCGGGGCACCAGGGCGCGCACGAGCCGTCGCTGCTGCAGCATCCGCAGCCCGCCGACGTGAGCCGGCTGCTCGATGCCGGTCGGGGGACTGTGCGGCAGGTCACGATCGCGCCGGAGCTGCAGGGCGGGCTCGATGCGGTGCGTCTCGTGGTGGCTTCCGGTGCGGCCGCGGCGGTCGGGCACACCGACGCCGACGCGACGATCGCACGGCAGGCGTTCGAAGCCGGTGCGTCGATCCTCACTCACGCGTTCAACGCGATGAACGGCATCCATCACCGCGCCCCGGGACCGGTGATCGCCGCCGCGGCCGACCACCGGGTCGTGCTCGAGGGCATCGCCGACAACTTCCACCTGTCGCCGCCCATCATCAAGCTGCTGTTCGACATCGCGCCCGGTCGGGTCGCCCTGATCACCGATGCCATGGCCGCGGCCGGCAGCGCCGACGGGCACTACGACCTCGGTGCGGTGAAGGTGACCGTCAAGGACGGCATGGCCCGCGCCGACGACACCGGGTCGATCGCAGGGTCGACGCTGACACAGGACGTCGCGCTGCGCCGCGCCGTCGAGGCCGGTGTCCCTATCGGCGAGGCGGTGCGCGCGCTCACCACCACCCCGGCGCGAGCGGTCGGCTACGGCGAGTCGCTGGGTCTGCTGCAACCGGGCTGCGTCGCGGATGCGGTGCTGCTCGACGCCGGACATCGCGTGCACGGCGTCTGGGTCGGGGCCGCGCCGACCCGCTGAGCCGACGACTTCTCCACAGGGGTGGTTCAGCGGAGCGTTTCGAGTCAGAATGGGAAGTCGCGTGATGAGAAGAGCACTCACGCGTCTTCTTGTGAGAGCGTTCCCGCGGGGGTGAGGACAGGCCGTGTCGATCGACAGCAGCGGTGAGGCGATGGCTGACGCCGCCCTCGTGCTGCGCACCCGGTCGGGAGATGCGGATGCCTTCGCCGAGCTCTGGCGTCGTCACCACGCCTCGGGAGTGGCGGCGGCCCGCTCTGTGACGTCCTCGATCGACCCCCGGGATCTGGTCCAGGAGTCGTTCACCCGCATCCACCGAGCCGTTCGAGGAGGCGCAGGACCGAACGGATCATTCCGCGCCTACCTGTTCACGAGCATCCGCAACACCGCAGCTGCCTGGGGAGTCACGCGGCACGACGCGACGACCGACGAACTCGACACGGTGACCGATCCGTCATCGACCGACGGCGAGCTCGACCGCGGTCTGACCGCCGGGGCCTTCCGCTCGCTGCCGGCACGCTGGCAGGAGGTGCTCTGGTACTCGGAGATCGAGCGCATGAAGCCCGGCGAGATCGCACCGCTGCTCGGCATGAGTGCGGGCGAAGTGTCTCAGCTGAGCATCCGCGCGCGCAGGGGCCTGCGCGAGGCGCTGGTGCGGGCGCATCAGCAGAACGCCGTCGAGGCACAGGACGTGTCAAGTCACCTCGTGCTCGTCGTCCTGCCCCTGATGCTGGGCACCACCGGAGCCGAGGCCTATCTCGCCGCGCTGGAGAGCGGGTCGGCGCCGGTCGGCGCGCTCGCCGAGATGCCCGAAAGCGTCACCCAGCACGCAGTCGTGACCACGCGTGCCGAAGATGCCGCGTCGGCCGTCGATGCGACGGCCTCGCTGAGCACACGCGGGAGGGCGCGGTCTCGCTCAGTCGCGGGGATCGGCGCGCTCATCGGTGCCGGATCCGCGGCGCTCGTCGTCGCCGGTGCGGTGGCGGCCGCGGCGGTCGTACCCGCCATGATGACGTCGACCTCGGCGACCTCGCCGCCCAGCGCAGCCGAGCCGGACGAAGCATCGATCGCGTCAGAGGTCGCCCCGGATGACTCGATGAGTGCGGGCACCCCGATGATCATCGAGGTCGACGACGAGAGGACCGACACCGCCCCGCCCCCGAGGCCCGTGGCTCCCCGGTCGCCGTCTCCGAAGCCTCCCTCGAAGAAGGAGCCTGCTCCGCCGATCGCACCGATCGTCGACGGCCTCCTCAGGCCGCCGCTTCCGGGTGTCCCCGCACCACCGAAGGAGCCCGCGGCCGACTCCTCAGCGAATCCGGTTCCGCGCCCGACACCGACGCCGACTCCGGTTCCCGAGCCGACCCGGCCTCCGATCGTGACGCCTGCTCCGACTCCCGAGCCCTCCCCCGCGCCGACGCCGATTCCAGACCTCTCTCCGGGCGAGGCAGCCGACGAGCCGTCCTCCGCCGACCTCCCGACATCGGCGGGCACGACCGCCGAATAGAATGGGGGCATGTCCCCGCACACCGCCGCCGAACCGGGCGTGCAGCGCCCCGCCGTGACTCCTCTCGACATCGTCCGCGTGCTGGTGCTGCTCGCCGCTCTCGCCTCGCTGGCCCTGTGGGGCTTCGGAGAATGGGCCATGCCGTGGAACATCGTCGTCGGCGTCGGCGCGCCGCTGGTCACCCTGCTCGTGTGGGCACTGTTCCTGTCGCCCCGCCCCGTGCTGCGCCTGCACCCGTTCCTGCGCGCGCTCGTCGAGGTGCTCATCTACGTCGCAGTGACCCTCGCCTGGTGGTCGATCGGCCAGGCGTGGGTCGGTCTCGCCTTCGCCGTCGTCGCCGTCACCTCGGGCGTCATCGCCGGACGCCGCTCGCTCGGCTGAGGCCAGCGGGAGCAGTGACATCATGACGGTCGTCGAGCGTCTCGCCCGCGAGCTGGGCGACATCGTCGACACCTCCGCATCCGTGCTCGACGAGGCGCGGGCGGATCGCAGCGGTCATCGTTCGCCCGGTGCGCCGCTCGCGGTCGTGCATGCCCGCAGTGTCGAGGACGTGCAGCAGGTGATGCGCATCGCCTCGACGACCGGCACGCCCGTGGTCGTCCGCGGAGCCGGAACGGGTCTGGCCGGAGCCGCCAACGCCGGCCCCGGTGAGATCGTGCTCTCGACGGCCCGCATGACCCGGGTGCTCGAGGTGCGCCCCGACGACCTGCTCGCCGTGGTGGAGCCGGGCATCCTCAACGCCGAGCTGAACGCGCAGCTCGGCCGGCACGGTCTGTGGTGGCCGCCCGACCCCGCCAGCCGGGAGATCTCGACCGTCGGCGGCAACATCGCGACCGGCGCCGGCGGGCTGCTCTGCGCCAAGTACGGAGTCGTGCGCGACGCCGTACTCGGCGTCGACATCGTGCTGGCTGACGGGCGCCTGCTCCGACTGGGACATCGCACCGTGAAGGGCGTCACCGGTCTCGATCTGACCTCGCTCGTGATCGGCTCGGAGGGCCGCCTGGGCGTCATCGTCGGCGCGACGCTGAAGCTGCGCCGGCTCACCGAGGGAGCCGTGTGCACGATCGTCGGCTCGTTCCCGACGGTGCGCGATGCCGCCGCAGGATCTGCCGCCGTGACGGCCGCCGGTGTGCAGCCGGCGATCATGGAGCTGATGGACGCCCCGTCGCTCGCCGCGGTGCACGCGCTGCTGGCGCTGCCGGCGCCCGTCGCCGGTGCCGCGCAGCTCACCATCCAGACCGACGGCCCGGCCGCGCGCGAGGAGGCCGACCGCATCGCCGAGGTGCTGCGGGCCGGGGGCGGCGACGTGGTGCTCTCCGACGACCCGGTCGAGGGCGAGCGACTCCTGGCCGTCCGGCGTGCCATGCACGCCGCCATGGCCACCCTCGGCACCACGCTCATCGAAGACGTCGCTGTGCCGCGCAGCCAGATGGCGGCCATGTTCGACGAGATCTCCCGCATCGAACGGGAGTTCGATGTCAGCATCCCGACCGTGGCGCACGCCGGCGACGGCAACCTGCACCCGAACTTCGTGTTCGAGGGCGAGACCGTGCCGCCGCACATCTGGGCGGCGGCCGACGAGCTGTTCCGAGCCGCGATCCGCCTCGGCGGCACCCTCACCGGCGAGCACGGCGTCGGCACCCTGAAGAGCCGCTGGCTCGCCGACGAGCTCGGCGACGACCAGTGGGAGATCCAGCGCCAGATCGTGCGGGTGTTCGACCCGCAGGGCATCCTGAACCCGGGGAAGGTCTTCTCGGATGCCTGACATCCGCGTCAGCGCCGCTGTCATCGTCGACGACCTCGGCCGCGCCCTGGTCGTGCGCAAGCGCGGCACGACTCGGTTCATGCAGCCCGGCGGCAAGCCCGAGGCGGGCGAGAGCGCGGCGGGCACCCTGATCCGCGAGCTGGAGGAGGAGCTGGCGCTGCGCGTCGACGAGACCGATCTCACCCCGCTCGGCACCTTCGTGTCTGCGGCCGCGAACGAGCCCGATCACCGCGTGGTGGCCGACGCGTTCGCGCTGCGCGCTCAGCCCGGTGATGTCATCGTGCAGGCCGAGCTCGCCGAGCTGCGCTGGCTCGAGCGCGGCGACTGGACGAGTGTGCCGCTCGCGCCGCTGAGCACCGAGCACCTGCTGCCGATCGCCTGGGCCTGACCGGTCGGACCGCGCGGCGGCATCGCCCGCCGCTCCCGACTGCCCGCCCGGAGCCGCACGGTCGGGATCGACCGGGCGTCAGATGCCCTGCCAGGACGGCTTGTTCTCGTAGCTGTAGCGGTAGTAGTCGGCGAGCTCGAGTCGGGAGGCCGCTGCCTCGTCTAGCACCACGGTGACATGCGGGTGCAGCTGCACGGCCGAGGCGGGGATCATCGCACTGACCGGCCCCTCGAGAGCGGCGGCGACGGCCTCGGCCTTGGCATCGCCGAACGCCAGCAGCACGAGGTGACGGGCGCGGAGGATCGTTCCCAGCCCCTGGGTGATGCAGTGCCTGGGCACTTCGTCGAGGGAGTCGAAGAAGCGGGCGTTGTCCGCCCTGGTCTGCTCGGTGAGCGTCTTCAGGCGGGTGGTCGACGCGAACGACGATCCGGGCTCGTTGAAGCCGATGTGCCCGTCGGTGCCGATGCCGAGGATCTGCAGGTCGACGCCGCCCGCGTCGATGATCTCGCGCTCGTAGTCGTCGCCCGCGTGACGGACGGTTTCGAGGGCGCCGTTGGGCACGCGGATCAGTTCGGGGTCCAGGCCCAGCGGCTCGATGACCTCACGGGTGATGACCGAGCGGTAGCTCTCGGGGTGCGTGACGTCGAGGCCGACGTACTCGTCGAGCGCGAAGCCGCGCACATGCGAGACGTCGTGTCCGGCGAGCCGCTCGCGCAGCGCATCGTACACCGGCAGCGGCGTCGATCCCGTGGCCAGTCCCAGCACCGGGTTCCTCACCTCGTCGACCAGTCGGACGATCTCGTCTGCGACGAGCGCGCCGGCGGCGGCTCTGCTGTCGAGGATGACGACTTCAGCCATGAACGGGGATCTCCTTCTCGAGGGGATGGGTCGGTGCGTTCGCAGCGCTCAGCAGCGCGGCGCCGATGGCGGCGACGGCGGAGTCGGCGGGCAGCAGCTCGATTCTCTCATCGAGGTGCAGCGACTGCAGAAACGGTGACGGGACGGCATCGCGGCGCAGTCGCGCCCGGATGCCCGGCTCGATGCGAGGTGCGAGCGCGGTGAGTCCTCCCCCGATGACCACGGTCTCGACATCGGCGGCGAGCACGAGGGCGCGCACCGCCGCGGCCGCACCGCGGAACAGGTCGTCGCGCAGCGCGACAGCGGTCTCGTCCGCGGCGTCCGCCGCATCGAGGATGTCCCTCACCGGCAGCTCCCCGCCGCGGCCCCACGCGCGGGCGAGCGCCCCACCGCCGCAGAGCGTCTCGATGCAGCCGCGCTGCCCGCATCCGCACACCCGCCCCTGCGGGTCGACGACCAGATGACCGACCTCGCCGGCGGTGCCGCGCGCTCCGCGCCAGATGCGGCCGTCGATGACCACGCCGGCAGCGACCCCTGTGCCGGGATTCAGGTAGGCGATCGGCGCGGTGTCCCGACGCAGCGCGGCGGCGCCGAGCGCCGCAGCCTTCACATCGTTCTCGACGACGCACGCGACGCCGAGCGCCTCGCGCACGTGCGCCGCGAGGCCGAGCGAGGCGACGCCGAGGTTCACCGCGTGCAGCACGACTCCGGAGGCTGCGTCGACCAGGCCCGGGATGCCGATCCCGATCGACCGGATGCGCTCCCGGCTCACGTCGAGCTGGTCGATCAGCTCGATGACCGAGGCCGCCGCGCCGTCGAGCACGGCGGCGTCGCCCCAGCCGCTGGGTCGCCGGACCCGACCCAGAACCGTGCCGTCGTCGGCGAGGGCGATGCCCGCGATCTTCGTGCCGCCGATGTCGAGGCCGATCCGGATGCCGGAGTCGAAGGGCCCCGTCACGAGACGCCCAGCTGCGCCGAGAGCACCATGACCGCGGCTCCCCGGAGGACGATGTCGCGCTGCTGCGTGAGCCGGATCTCGACGTCGGCGAAGACCCCGTCGAGCGTGCGGGCGTGCAGCGTGCGCGTGGCGGCGTCGACGAACTCGTCGCCGAGCAGCTCGGCGGAGCCGGCGAGCACGACCTGCGAGAGGTCGAGGGCCGCGACGATGGGGGCGATTGCGATGCCCAGCCGGGTGCCCGCCTGGGCGAGGATGTCGGCACGGCGGTCCGGCTCGAGCGCGATCAGCTCGAGCAGGTGCGGCACGTTGACCCACGCCTCGAGGCATCCGCGGTTGCCGCACGCGCAGAGGGGGCCCTCGTCGGTGCCGGTGACGACGTGCCCGATCTCGCCGGCGGCGAAGCGACCGCCGATGACCGCCTGCCCGCCCGCGATGAGCCCCGCGCCGACGCCTCGTCCGATGCGCACGAGCATGATGTCGGAGCGAGCGGCGCCGAAGGTGTACTCCGCGAGCACCGCGGCGTTCGCGTCGTTGCGCACGAGCACAGGCAGGTCGAACTCGTCATGCAGCAGCTGCTCGAGGGGCAGGTCGACCCAGCTCAGGTTCGGTGCGCTGAGCACCGTGCCGTCGGGCCGGACGATCCCGGGGCTGCCGACGCCGATGCCGAGCACCGGACGATCGGCTGCGCCGACGAGTGCGCGGATCAGCTCGACCGCGGCCGTATAGGCCTGCTCGGGGTCGGCCTCGGCCGACAGCGACACCCTTCGCCGGTGCAGCATGTGCCCGTCGAGGTCGAGCACGGCACCCTGGAACGCGTCCGCGCCCGAGAGGTCGACGCCGATGATCTGGTGCCCCTGGCGGTCGATGTCGATCACGATCGGAGGCTTGCCGGGGCCCGCGGCCTCGCGCACGCCGATCTCGCGGACGACGCCGTCGGAGATGCATTCCGCGACGAGGTCCGAGATGGTCACCCGGGTCAACCCGGTCTCGCGCGAGAGGTCGGCGCGGCTCATCTCGCCGCGGTGGTAGAGCGTCTGCAGCACGAGCGACCGGTTGTGCGCCCTGGCCTGCTCGGGCAGCACCTTCCCGGTCGCACGCAGCCCGCGGCCGCCACCGAACGAGCCGCTGACCAGGGCGTGCGCCGGCGCGGAGGGCCGGCGGTCGAGAGGGATACTCATGTTTGTTAGTACACCTTACGAACCGACCCACCGCAACATCGCGAGGAGGCCGGACGACTCGCTTTACCGAAACGTTACCCGTGTCACCCGCAGCGGCGTCAGACGTTGCCTCTCCGTGACCACCCGTCCCGTACCATGAAAACATATGTCACGCAGCATCTAGGGGGGTGAGTCCGTGACCGATCTGATCTCCGGACCCGGCACCGGCCAGTCGAACGCCGTCTCGTCTCACGCGGAGACCGTCGCGCAGCCGCCGATCGACGGGACGCAGCCGATGCAGTGGGCCCCGATGGAACCGGCACCGAAGAAGCGGCGGCTCGGATTGTGGATCGGCCTGGGTGCGGGGGCCGTCGCCGTCGCCGCCGCCGCGGCCTCGCTGTTCCTGATCGCTCCAGGCACGACCATCGCCGGCGTCCCCGTCGGCTTCATGACCCCGGGCGCCGCTGCGGAGGCGGTGAGCTCGCGCGTGGCATCCACCGAGGTGCAGCTCACCGGCGTCGACGGCGGCGCGAGCGTCGACGGAGCCGACCTCGGCGCCGGCGTCGACGCGACCGCTCTCGCTGACCAGGCCTTCGCCGACCGCCCGATGTGGAACCTGGGCGCCTGGATGGGCGAGCCGATCGCGGCCGACCTGACCCTCGACACCGCGGTGGCCGACAGCGCCCTGCGCGCCGCCGCGCCAGCCGCCTACACCCCCGCCACCGACGCCACCGTCGTCTTCGACGCGAAGGCCGCCACGTACACCGCGACGCCCGCGGAGCCCGGGGTCGGGTTCTCGCTCGACGACCTGACGGACGAGTTCACCGCGGCGCTGACCGCCGGCGAGACCTCGTTCGCGTTCTCGGGTGAGCCGACCGAGGTGGCCCCGCTGATCACGGATGAGAAGGCGGCGGCGGCCGTCGAGAAGCTGAACGGCATGCTGGCCAAGGTCGGCTTCTACGTGGGTGACGAGCGCACCGTCCCGGTCGCGCCCGAGGTCGCCGCGTCGTGGCTCACGGTCGCGCCCGTCGACGGGGAGCTGCAGATCACCGCCGATGCGGCGAAGATCCAGTCCGTGGTCGACACGCTCGCGTCGAAGGTCGACCGCGAGGTCGTCAACGCGCGCAACATCGTCGACTCCGACGGCAAGGTGCTCAAGGCCCTGACCGAGGGCAAGGACGGTCGCGTGCTCGGCGACACCTCCACCACCGCCGCTGACTTCGCCGAGAAGCTGGGCAGCGGCGACGCCGCCTTCGCCCTGCCGGTGACCTCGACGCCGTTCGAGTCCACGAACCTGTTCCGCCGGGTCGAGGTCGACCTGAGCGAGCAGCGCACCTACCTGTATGAGAACGAGAAGCTCGTGAAGTCGTGGGCGGTCTCGACGGGCAAGGCCGGCACCCCCACCGACAAGGGGCGCTTCCGCGTGTACGCCCAGCTGCGCACGCAGAACATGGGCCGCGAGGACACCACGGTCAAGCCGTTCTACTACACGCCGAACGTCCCGTACATCACGTACTACAACGGCGACGAGGCGCTGCACGGCACCTACTGGCACTCGAACTTCGGCACGCCGATGAGCCACGGCTGCGTGAACATGACGGTCGACGCCGCCCGCTTCGTATGGGAGTGGGCGACCAAGGGCACCGAGGTGTGGGTGCACGACTGATCCCGGCGCCACACGCGCGCCGCAGACATGGAAGAGGCCGGATGCTGAGCATCCGGCCTCTTCTGCGTCTGTCATCACATGCCGTCGATGACACCGTTCAACGTCGCCGACGGACGCATCGCGGCATCCACCTTGTCTGCATCCGGACGGTAGTAGCCGCCGATGTCGACAGGATGCCCCTGCACCGCGTTCAGCTCCGCGACGATCTTCTGCTCGTTCGCGGCCAGCTGCTCGGCGATCGGCGCGAACGCGGCGGCGAGCGCCGCGTCCTTCGTCTGCGTCGCCAGCTCCTGCGCCCAGTACAGCGCGAGGTAGAAGTGGCTGCCCCGGTTGTCGATCGTGCCGAGTGCACGGCCGGGCGAGCGGTCCTCTTCGAGGAAGGTGCCGGTGGCGGCATCGAGCGTCTCGGCGAGCACGCGGGCCTTCTCGTTTCCGGTGCGGTCGGCGAAGTGCTCGAGCGACGCGGCCAGGGCGAAGAACTCGCCCAGCGAGTCCCAGCGCAGGTAGTTCTCGCCGACCAGCTGCTGCACGTGCTTCGGGGCCGAGCCGCCCGCACCGGTCTCGAACAGACCGCCGCCGGCGAGCAGCGGGACGATGCTGAGCATCTTCGCGCTCGTGCCGACCTCGAGGATCGGGAAGAGGTCGGTCAGGTAGTCGCGCAGCACGTTGCCGGTGACCGAGATGGTGTCGAGGCCGTGGCGCATGCGCGCGAGGGTGTAGCGGGTGGCCTCCTCGGGCGCCAGGATCGTGATGGTGAGGCCCTTGGTGTCGAGCGTCGCGAGGCCCTGGTGCACCTTGGCGATGATCTGCGCGTCGTGCGAGCGGTTCGCGTCCAGCCAGAACACGGCAGGCGCTCCGGTCGCGCGAGCGCGGGTCACCGCGAGCTTGACCCAGTCCATCACGGGGATGTGCTTGGTCTGGGTCGCACGCCAGATGTCGCCGGCGCCGACGGTGTGCTCGATGAGCACGGTGCCCTCGCTGTCGAGCACCTGCACGATGCCGTCCGACGCGATCTCGAACGTCTTGTCGTGGCTGCCGTACTCCTCGGCGGCCTGCGCCATCAGGCCGACGTTCGGCACGGTGCCGATGGTCGCCGGGTCGAGCGGGCCGTTGGCGATGACGTCGTCAATGACGGCCTGGTAGACGCCGGCGTACGACGAATCGGGGATGACCGCGATGGTGTCGGCCTCACCGCCGTCCTTGCCCCACAGCTTGCCGCCGTTGCGCACCAGCGCAGGCATCGACGCGTCGACGATCACGTCGCTCGGGACGTGCAGGTTGGTGATGCCCTTGTCGGAGTTGACGTACGACAGGCGGGGACCGGCGTCGATCGCCCGCTCGAAGGCCGCGGCGATCTCGTCGCCGCCGGCGACCGTCGTCAGACCCGACAGGATCGAGCCGAGCCCGTCGCGGGGACTCAGGCCGGCCTCGGCGAGCTTGTCGCCGTACTGCGCGAAGACGTCGGCGAAGAATGCCTTCACCACATGGCCGAAGATGATCGGGTCGCTGACCTTCATCATCGTCGCCTTCAGGTGCACGGAATAGAGCACGTCATCGGCCTTCGCCTGCTCGAGGGTCTCGGCGAGGAAGGCGTCGAGATGCGCGGCCGAGAGGAAGGTGGCGTCGATGATCTCGCGCGGCAGGACCTTCAGGCCCTCCTTGAGCACGGTGATGGTGCCGTCGGCTGCGATGTGCTGGAAGCTCAGCACATCGTCGTGGGCGGCGACCCACGAGCGCTCGTTGCTCTTGAAGTCGTCGTGGCCCATGGTCGCCACGCGGGTCTTCGACCCCTCGGCGAACGGCTTGTTGCGGTGCGGGTGCTTCTTCGCGTAGTTCTTCACCGCGAGCGGGGCGCGGCGGTCGCTGTTGCCCTCGCGCAGCACCGGGTTGACGGCCGAGCCCTTGATCCGGTCGTAGCGCGCGCGGATGTCCTTCTCCTCGAGCGACTGCGGCTCGTCGGGGTAGTCCGGAACATCGAAGCCGTTCTGCTGCAGTTCGGCGATGGCCGCCTTGAGCTGCGGGATGGATGCCGAGATGTTCGGCAGCTTGATGATGTTCGCCTCCGGCAGCGTGGCGAGCCCGCCGAGCTCGGCGAGCGCGTCGCCGACCTGCTGCTCGGGGGTCAGCTTCTGCGGGAAGGCGGCGAGGATGCGACCGGCCAGCGAGATGTCGCGGGTCTCCACCTCGATGCCCGCCTGACCGGTGTAGGCCTTGATGATCGGCAGGAAGGAAGCGGTGGCCAGAGCCGGCGCCTCGTCTGTGTAGGTGTAGATGATGGCGTCGTCGGTCACCGGGATCTCCGTTCGCGAGGGCAGATTTATCTCGATACCAAGATACCCGAGTCTCCTCGACGGGCCCCGCCGCAGCATGCACGACTGTTACAACACGCGCGGCGGGGACGCGCTAGCCTGGGGTCATGTCGGAACTGCGCGTGGAAGAACTATCCGCTGCGACCATCGTCGCCGTGAACAATCTGTCCCTGCGCCCTGGACAGGAGCAGTTCCTCGCCCCCGTGTCGTACGGCATCGCGGCGACCGTCGTGAATCCGCAGACCTCGTGGCAGCGCGTCGTGCTCGACGGCGACGAGGTGGTCGGGTTCGTCAGCGCCAGCTTCGACGCCGACACCCCCGAAGAGCACTTCAAGAGCGTGCTGTGGCGCATCAACGTCGACGCCGACGAGCAGCGGCGCGGCGTGGGCCGCTTCGCTGTAGAAGCTCTGATCGACGAGGCGCGTGCGCGCGGCGTCGACCACGTGAACGTGATCTACGAAGCCGGTGAGGCCGGGCCCGAGGCGTTCTTCCGCCGCGTGGGCTTCGAGCCGGTCGGCGAGACCGAATACGGCGAGGTCGTCGCGCAGATCCGCGTCACGGACTGAAGCCGGCGGCGGGGCCCCGAATCCCCTCCCCCATCGAGACCCCGTCGCCGCTCGTCTGGGAGCGCTCCCTGCGTGCGACGCGGTCAGGGGCGGCGCTTGCGCGTGGTCCAGGCGATCACCGAGTCCGAGGTGCGCACCGCGAAGGTGCGCGCGGCGTCCCACAGGGCATCCGGCAGCTCTGGCCGCACCTGCTCACCGCGCGCCGTGCGCTCGGCGACGTCGAAGGTGCGCTCGAGCTCGTCGACGGCGACCCGGTACGCGGCGAAATCCTCCGCAGTCACCCTGGTGTCCGGTCGGGGCCTGGCGTCTCTGGCACGCTCCAACGCAGCCAGGAACAGCGCGGTGGCGGGCTGCCGCCCATCGCTCATCGCGGGGAAGGCGATCGCGCGCGCGGGGTCGGTCTCGTACTCCATCCACCGCGCGAGCAGGGCATCATGCCGGGCCCGCAGCCGCTCCAGCGGCAGCATGCCGCCTGCCGCCATGGCCGACCGCTCCGTCGAGACCCGCACCCGGCTCACCCTGACCCGCGCGACCGCGGCACGCGACGCCAGCTGCGCCTCCCGGAGGGCCCGGCGGGCGGATGCCACCGCCTCGGCGTCCGCGCGGGCGGCCGCCTTCTCGGCGATGACCCGCGCGGCATCCGCCCGGGCGACACGGGCAGCATCCGCCGCCGCGCGCGCGTCGAGCTGGGCGCGGCGCAGCTCGAGCCGCGCCGCGTCATAGCCCAGTCGCCTGCCGTTCACCGTCCCTCGCCTTCGCACCATCGCGTACCCGGCCGCTCCCGCGCCGGCCGCCGTCGGCGCGACCCACCACAGTTCGGTGGCGAGCAGCAGGATCGGATCCACCATCCCAACCTAATCTCAGACGAGCGTCTCCTGCCAGGCCGCGTGCAGCTGGGCGAACCTGCCGGTGCCGCCGATCAGCGCGGCGGGGGTGTCATCCTCGATGATCCGGCCGTGCTCCATCACCAGCACGCGGTCGGCGATCGCCACGGTCGACAGGCGGTGCGCGATGATGATGGCCGTGCGGTCGGCGAGCAGCGTCTGCAGCGCCTCCTGGATCAGCCGCTCGGACGGGATGTCGAGCGACGCCGTCGCCTCGTCGAGGATGAGCACCGCGGGATCGGCGAGGAACGCGCGTGCGAACGAGATCAGCTGGCGCTGCCCCGCCGACACACGTCCGCCCCGCTTGTTGACGTCGGTGCCGTAGCCGTCGGGCAGGGCCGAGATGAACTCGTCGGCGCCCACCGCGCGCGCCGCCGCGCGGATCTCGTCGAGCGTCGCGTCGGGCTTGCCCAGCGCGATGTTGTCGGCGACCGTGCCGCTGAACAGATAGGCCTCCTGCGTCACCATGACGATGGCGCGGCGCAGGTCCTTCGGGTGCAGCATCCGCAGATCGACGCCGTCGAGGGTGACCCGGCCCTCGGTCGGGTCGTAGAACCGCGAGACGAGCTTGGCGAGCGTCGACTTGCCCGCACCCGTCGTGCCGACCAGCGCGATCGTCTGCCCGGCGGGGATGTCGAGGGTGAAGTCCGGCAGGATCGTCCTGTCTGCGTTGTACGCGAACGTGACCCCCTCGAAGCGCAGCGCGCCGCGCGACTCCCACAGGTCGACGGGCTGGTCGGGATCGGGAACGGTCGGCTGCTCCTCGAGCACACCCGACACCTTCTCGAGTGCGGCGGTCGCCGACTGGTACGAGTTGAGGAACATCGCGATCTCCTGCATGGGCGCGAAGAAGTTGCGCACGTACAGCACGGCCGCCAGCAGCACGCCGACACCCAGCGCGCCGTCGGCGACACGCAGGCCGCCCCACAGCACCACGCCGGCGAGGGTGAGCGCGGCGACGCCCATCAGACCGGGCTCGAAGGTGCCGTACAGCACCATCGAGCGGCGGTTGACGTCGCGGTAGTCGCCGGCCACCTTGCGGAACGTCGCGTCGTTGCGCGGCTCCTTCCGGAAGGACTTGACGGCCCGGATGCCGGTCATGGTCTCGACGAACTGCACGATCACCGTGGCGCTGATCACGCGCGACTCGCGATACACCCGCTGGGAGCGGGTGTAGAACCAGCGCATCAGCAGCACCAGCGGGATGCCCGCGACGAGCAGGATCACGCCGGACTGCCAGTCGGCGATCACCAGCGCGATGAACGTGAACAGGCCGAACAGCACACCCGAGACGAGGTTGTTCAGGCCGCCCTCGAGCAGCTCGCGGATCGAGTCGAGATCGCTGGTCTGGCGCGAGATGATGCGCCCCGACGTGTACGACTCGTGGAACTCCAGGCTGAGGCGCTGGGTGTGCAGGAAGATCCGCTTGCGCAGGTCGAGCAGCACCGCCTGCGTGATGCGGGCGGCTAGCACCACATAGAGCCCGATCAGCGCGGAGCCGACGATCCCGGCGAGCAGGTACACGATCGTGACGATGATCGCGGGCATCCAATCGGCGGTCTCGAGCAGGTGCGGCAGCGCCCGGTCCAGTGCGATGCCGATGAGGATGGGGCCGGCCACCTGCAGCGCCGTCGAGACGACGAGCACCAGCGCGGTGATGACGATCCGCACTCGGAGCGGCCCGACGAGCGAGCCGAGCAGCCGCAGGGAGCGCTGTCTGATGGCCCGGCTCTCAGCCTTGGTGTAGTTCGAGCGGTCTTCGCCCTGGGTGCCTGCGATGCTCACGCCTGCACCTCCTCTTCATTCGCGGATGCGTCGATCGACGCATCGGTGATGATGTCGATCGCGCCGGTGCGCGCCGCCTCCTCCGCCTCGAGACTCGAGATGACGTGGCGGTAGTGCGAGCTGGTGCGCAGCAGCTCGGAGTGGGTGCCCACCGCGGTGATGCGTCCGCGTTCGAGCAGAGCGACGCGATCGGCGAGTGCGACCGTCGACGGCCGGTGCGCGACGACCAGCGCGGTCGTGTCGGCGAGCACGTGTCGCAGAGCCTCTTCGACGAGCGCCTCGGTGTCGACGTCGAGGGCCGAGAGCGGGTCGTCCAGCACGAGCACCTTCGGGTCGGCGGCGACCGCGCGCGCCAGCGCCAGGCGCTGACGCTGGCCGCCGGAGAGGCTCAGGCCCTCCTCGCCGATGATCGTCTCGACGCCGTCGGGCAGCGTGTCGACGAACCCGGCCTGGGCGACATCGAGCGCCTCGCGCAGCACCCGCTCGGCCTCGTCACTGCGGATGTCGAGGTCTGCGCGGCCCAGCAGGACGTTCTCGCGTACGGATGCCGAGAAGAGCGTCGCGTCCTCGAACGCCATCGCCACGTGGCGGCGCAGCTCGGACAGCTCCAGATCGCGCACGTCGACGCCGTCGAGCGTGACGCGCCCGCCGGTCACGTCGTACAGGCGCGCCGGCAGCGTCGTCAGCGTCGTCTTCCCCGAGCCGGTCAGGCCGACCAGCGCCATGGTCTCCCCCGGCCGCAGCACGAGGTCGATGCCGTCGAGCAGATCCCGCTCGTTGGCGCCGGCGTCCTGATAGCGGAATCGGGCGCCCTCGAACGCGAGCTCACCGCGCGCCTCGCCGAGGCGCACCGGGTTCTCGGGGTCGGTGATGGTGTTCGTCTCCTGATAGATCTCGAACACCCGGTCGGTCGCGGTGCGCGCGTCGAGCATGAACGAGAAGAGGAAGCCGATCGACTCGATGGGCCAGCGCAGCACGGCGGCCATCGCGAAGAACGCGAACAGCTGCGGCACGTCGATCTGCCCCTGGGCGATCAGCCAGATGCCCGAGATGAGGCTGAGGCCGAACGCGATCTGCGGCATGAGGTCGAGCCAGAACCAGATCTCGGCGATTGCCCGCGCTTTGCTCAGCTCGGTCTGGCGCAGCGTCTCGGCCTGGCGGCTGAAGCGCAGCAGGGCGTGCTTGCCGCGCCCGAACGCCTTCAGCACGCGGATGCCGTGCACGCTCTCCTCGACGCTGGTGGCCAGATCTCCCGCCTGGTCCTGGCTGCGACGCGCGAGCGCGCCGTAGCGCTTCTCGAACAGGAATCCCTGGATCCACATCGGCACGCCGGTGACGAGGAAGATCACGCCGAGCAGCCAGTGCCAGCGGAACAGCAGCGCGGCGCCGATGATGATGGTCAGCACGTTGACGACGAGCAGGATCAGGCCGAAGGCCAGCCAGCGCCGGATGATGTTGATGTCCTGCATCATGCGGCTGAGCAGCTGTCCGGACTGCCAGCGGTCGTGGAAGGCGACGGGCAGCCCCTGCAGCCGCGAGTACAGCTCGGCACGCATCTGGTACTCGACCTCGGTGGCCGGGGTCAGCACGAACCACCGACGCAGCCACACCATGGCGGCCTCGCCGAACGCCAGGGCCAGCACCCCGAACGCACCGGCGACGACGAACCCGAGCGAGCCCTCCACGCCCCCG
Organism: Microbacterium sp. OR21; assembly: GCF_047306785.1. NCBI lineage: Bacteria > Bacillati > Actinomycetota > Actinomycetes > Micrococcales > Microbacteriaceae > Microbacterium > Microbacterium sp. OR21. Next base: position 270,952 of record NZ_JAZEXJ010000002.1, read on the forward strand.
CCGAGATCGAAGTTCTTCACGACCTGCTCGAGCACGATCGGGATCATCAGGGCGATCACGGCGGCCGCGAGCGCGCTGAGCGCACCGCCGATGAGGCGGCCGACGATGGGCCGGACGAACGGCTTCAGGCGCCAGAGCGCCGCGACGGTGGACAGGGACGACGAAGACGAGGTGACAGACATGACTCTCAGTTGCGTGGCGAGCGGAAGACGAAGACGGGTGCGGATGCCGATGGCATCCGGTGCGGGTGCGGCGCGGCGCGATCAGAGGTCGCGAGGCCGCGGTTCAATCCCGCGGGCGGAGTGCGCGCGAGCGGAGGGACGTCGTGACAGTCGTCGTGATCATGGTGTCCTCCTGGAGCTCGGCTTCATCGGCCGGTCGACGCGACAGCCTATGAGCCTATTGCGGAAGACGCTTTCTGCGCAAGAGTCCGCGCCGTGTCGCAGACGCTCAGAGCTCTCCCCGCTCGCGGGCCAGCAGGCTCTGCTTCACCGGGAGGCCCCACGCGAAGCCGCCGAGCGATCCGTCCGAGCGAAGCACACGGTGACACGGCACGAACAGCGCGGGCGCGTTGCGCGCACAGATCGACGCCGCCGCCCGCACCGCTCGCGGGCTGCCGAGCGCGACGGCGAACTCGCTGTAGCTGAGCGGGCGGCCCGGCTCGATGCGTCGGAGGGCGTCCCATCCCGCGGCCTGCAGCGCCGTGCCGCGCTGGCGCACGCGCACCGACTCGATGGCCCGCAGGTCGCCCCGGTAGTACGCGTCCGCGGCATCCGCGGCATCCGTCTCCCCCTCCGCGATCGACGCGGGGCGCAGCGCCGGGTGCACCCGAGCGACGATCGCGTCGTGGTCGTCGCTCCAACCCGACGCGAGCACCTGCTGCGCGTCGTCGACGAGGATCGTGAGCGGACCGTCGGGGGTCGCGATGGTCTGGATGAGTGCGGTCATGACGGTTCCTTCGCGGTCGAGCGGCGGCGTGGCGGTCGCACCGGCGCGGCGCGCCAGAGATGTGCGGTGAGGTAGCTGCGCCAGGGCGCGACGCGCGCTGCCCAGGCGGTGAGGGGCGCCGGATCGGCGGGGAGTCCGGATGCCGCCGCGCCGGCGCGGACGGCCACATCGCCCGGCAGGAACACATCGGGGTCGCCGAGCACCCGCATTCGCACGTAGTCGGCGGTCCACGGTCCGATGCCGGGCATGGCCAGCAGCGCGGCGCGCTGCGCGACGGCATCGTCGCCGACGGTAAGGGTGAGGGATCCGTCGGCGAGCGCGGCCGCGGCGCCGGTGATGGCGCGGATGCGCGCGGCCGGCCCACGGAGCACCTCGGCGCCGTGCTCGGCGATCGCCGCCATCGTGGGGAACAGGAGTCCCCCGTCGGGGGTGCGCTCGCCGAGCTGCTCGGCGAGCGCGGTCAGCGCGGTGCGGGCCGCGGCGACGGTGATCTGCTGGCCGACCATCGCGCGGATGAGCATCTCGTGCGGGTCGGCGGCCCCAGGCACCCGGATGCCCGGCAGCGCGGTCACCAGTGCAGCCAGCTCGGGGTGCCCCGACAGCGCCTCGTCGACCGCTGCCGGATCGGCGTCGAGGTCGAACAGCCGACGGGCCGTCGACACGAGCGGGGCGAGGTCGGCGAGCCGGGTCACCGTCGCCCGCAGCCGGAGCTGCCCCTCGGCCGTCTGTCGGATCTCGAAGTGCGCCGGGCCGCCGGGCATCCGCAGATGCCGGGCGAACGAGGTGGCGGTCGCCGACTCGACTCCCGGCAGCGCTCGGGCGGCCATCCAGGCGAACACGCCGTCGGCGTCCATCGGTGTGCGGTGCGGCAGCAGCAGGTCGATCGCGCCCTGCGAGCCGCCGGACGAGGGCGTGCCCGGCGAGCGACGCCGCTTCGCGCGCAGCTCGCCCGGTGTCATCTCGAAGACCTCGCGGATGGTGTCGTTGCACTGCCGGATGCTCGCGAAGCCTGCCGAGAATGCCACCTCCGAGATCGGCAGGTCGGTGCCCACGAGCAGCATCCGGGCGGTGTGCGCACGATGCGCTCTGGCCAGGGCGAGCGGGCCCGCGCCCAACTCTCCGGTCAGCAGCCGGGTGAGGTGCCGCGGCGAGTAGCCGAGTCGTCGGGCGAGACCCGGCACGCCCTCCTGCTCGACGACGCCCGCGGCGATCAGACGCATCGCCCGCGCCGCGGCGTCGCCGCGCACGTTCCACGCGGGCGATCCGGGCGCCGCCTCCGGCAGGCAGCGCTTGCACGCCCGATAGCCCGCCTCGTGCGCCGCCGCGCTGGTCGGATAGAACGTGACGTTCTCGGGTTTCGGCGTGCGGGCCGGGCAGCTGGGCCGGCAGTAGATTCCCGTCGAGCGCACTGCGGTGACGAACTGCCCGTCGAAGCGGGTGTCCTTCGCGCTGATCGCGCGATAGCGCTCGTCGTGCTCGGTGCTGCTCATGCCTCCATGCTGTCACGCGCACGGACGCACGGCTGGCGGAAATCGGACACGGCAGTCACGCTGCCCCCGCATCGGTCAGTGGAAGAAGTGCCGCTCTCCGGTGAAGAACATCGTCACGCCGGCCTTGCGGGCCGCGTCCACCACCTCGTCGTCTCGCACCGATCCACCGGGCTGCACGATTGCGTTGATCCCCGCGTCGATGAGCACCTGCGCCCCGTCGGCGAACGGGAAGAACGCGTCGGATGCGGCGACGGAGCCTGCGGCGCGGTCACCCGCGCGCTCCACCGCGAGGCGGCAGGAGTCGACGCGGTTCACCTGGCCCATGCCGACGCCGACGGTCGCGTTGTCCTTGGCGAGGACGATCGCGTTCGACTTGACCGCACGGCACGCCTTCCACGCGAAGATGAGGTTCTCCATCTCGCGGTCGTCCGGGCGCTCGCCCGACACCAGCTCCCAGTTCTTCGCGACCGAGACGATGTCGTCGGGGAAGCGGTCGGCGTCCTGCAGCAGCAGTCCGCCCGAGACGAGGCGCACGTCCATGCGCTCCTGGCGCCAGTCGGCGGGCAGCTGAAGCAGACGCAGGTTCTTCTTCGCCTTGAACACCTCGAGCGCGGCCGGCTCGAACGCCGGGGCGACGATCACCTCGGTGAAGATGTCCTTCAGGTTCTCGGCCATCTTGAGCGTGACGGTGCCGTTCGCGGCGATCACTCCGCCGTATGCCGACACCGGATCGCACTCGTGGGCGCGCAGGTGGGCGCTCGCGATCGGGTCGAGCGCGCTCGGCGCGGTGGTCGCGATGCCGCACGGGTTGGCGTGCTTGATGATCGCGACGGCGGGCAGCACCATGTCGTACGCGGCGCGCAGCGCGGCATCCGCGTCGACGTAGTTGTTGTACGACATCTCCTTGCCCTGCAGCTGCGTGGCCTGGGCGATGCCGTGGCCGCCGACGCGGGTGTAGATGGCGCCGCGCTGGTGCGAGTTCTCGCCGTAGCGCAGCGTCGCCAGGCGCTCGGCCTTGACGGTGAGGTGCGCCGGCAGGTCGCCGGTTTCGGCGAGAGTGCCCTCCGAGAACCACTGCGCAACCGCGGAGTCGTAGTTCGCGGTGTGCGCGAACGCACGCGCCGCGAGCTCACGACGGTGCGCGAGCGTCGTGCCGCCCTCTTCGATCGCCTCGATGATGGCGGGGTACGACTCGGGCGAGACCACGATGGCGACGTTCGCGTGGTTCTTCGCAGCGGCGCGCACCATCGCGGGGCCGCCGATGTCGATCTGCTCGACGATGGCGTCGGGCTCGGCTCCGGATGCCACGGTCTCGACGAACGGATAGAGGTTGACCACTACGAGCTCGAACGGCTCGATGCCCAGATCGGCGAGCTGACGCTCATGGTCCTCGAGGCGCAGGTCGGCCAGCAGGCCGCCGTGCACCTTCGGGTGCAGGGTCTTCACGCGGCCGTCGAGCATCTCGGCGACCCCGGTGACCGCGGCGACGTCGGTGACCTGATGACCGGCATCGCGGATGGTCTGCGCGGTCGATCCGGTCGAGACGATCTCGATGCCCGCCGCCGTCAGCGCCTCGGCGAGCTCGAGCAGACCGGACTTGTCGCTCACCGAGACGAGCGCGCGCTTCACCCGCACCAGGTCGCGGTCGCGGTACAGCGAGGGGTCGAGACGGGGGCCGGCCATGAGGATGCTCCTTCGTTCGGGCGAGGTCGTGGGGGTCAGCGGATCAGCGGGAGAGGGGCAGCTCGCCGGTGGCGATGCGCTGCACCGCGTCGATGAGCAGACGCCGCTCGACGGGCTTGATGCGGTCGTGCAGCGTGGATTCGGTGTCACCGGGCAGCACCGGCACGCGCTCCTGCGCGAGGATCGGGCCGCTGTCGATGCCGTCGTCGATGACGATGATGCTCGCACCCGTCTCGGTCACGCCGGCGGCGAGCGCATCGCGAACGCCGTGCGCGCCGGGGAACTCGGGCAGGTAGGCCGGGTGGGTGTTGATGATGTTCGGCGCGTAGCGCTCGACCACGGCGGGCGGCAGCAGCCGCATCAGGCCGCTGAGCACGATGAGGTCGGGCTGCCAGGCATCCAGCTGCGCCGCCAGCTCCTGTCCCCACTCCTCGCGACTGGCGTACGCGGTGTACGGCACGGTGAACGTGGGAATGCCGAACGCCTCGGCGTGGGCGAGACCCGCCGCGTCGCGGTCGGCGCCGACGGCGATGACCCGCGCGGGGAAGTCGGGGTGGCTCGTCGCCTCGAGCAGGGCTCGGAGGTTCGAGCCGGTACCGGAGATGAGAACGGCGAGCGTCAGCACCCGCTCAGTCTACCGGGGTGGTGTACCGGGCCATCTCCGTGTTCCATCGGTCGGTGCGCTCCTCGGCGAGCTCGTCTGGGTGCCGCGGCGCGAGCAGCAGGATGGCCGCGCCGATGAGCACCTCGACGCCGACGGCCAGCGCGAAGGGCCCGACCGCCGGCCCCGCCTCGGCGAGCCGGCCGGGGCCGATCGAGCCGGATGCCAGCACGGCGGCGAGCGCGGCGATGCCCGCCGACAGGGCCGCGATGCTCAGGGCGATCGCCGCGCGGGGTCCGTATCCGTGCGCGGTGTCCTCCCAGACCAGGCGAGAGCGCACCATCCAGCCGGCGAGCGCCCCGCACGCGATGGGCACGAGCACGCTCACCAGCATCCAGATCGACGAGTGCTCCGGCAGCAGACCGAGCACGGGGATGCCGGGGATGACGCCCAGCTCGGTGCCCGCGGGCGAGACGCCCGTGCCGACACCGACCGAGAACCCCGGGCCGGCGAACCAGCTCGCCGCCCAGACGATCAGGGTTGGCAGATAGGCCAGGTGTCCGATGGTGAGCATGAGGGCGCCGAGTGCATCGACGTGCGCCGCCTCGAACAGCGCGACCACCTCACCGCCGCGCAGCAGAGTCATGGCGGCGATGCCCAGCGCGGACGCCCCGGTCAGCGCGATCGTGACGACCACGGCACCGCGCACCGCCTCGCCGGGCACAGCCGCCCACTCCCCCCAGCCGTCGACTCGGTCGCGGAGCAGGTCGATCGGCCCGTCGTCGCCCTCCGACCAGGCGTGCACGACTGCACCTGCCAGCGCGCCGACGGCGTACACCGCGACGGGGATGACGATCGCCGCAGCGAACGGCGCCCGCAGCACGTCGGAGCGGCAGCTCACGGCCACCGCGGCGGCGAGCACGGCGAAGGCCGCGGTCCCGCCGACGACACCCGAAATCCAGCGGCCGGCGACCGCGGCGCGGCGGCCGGAGCGCGCGGCGAAGAGCAGGGTGAACACGAGCAGTGCCAGCGGCGGCACCGAGAGCGCGAAGCGAGCGGCGTCCTTCGATATGCCGAGGCCCGACAGCAGGGCATCCGGCAGCACGACCTCGAGCGGCACTCCGTGACCGAACTGCCACAGCGTGCCGCTCACCGGCCACAGCGCGCCCCAGTCGGCGTCCAGCCCGAACGCGAGCGTCCACAGCAGAGTGAAGGGCGCGAGCACGACGGCGAGCCCGACGGCCGCCGCGATGGCGGCGTCGAGGGCGGCGAGAAGCGCGACGAGGAGGCGTTGCATGTCGGATCGAGCCTACGTCGTGCCCCGTCACGACAGCCTCGGGGCACGCGCGCTCTCCGGTAGATTCTCTTCGGAGGTCCACCCGATGACTACTGCTGCCCCTGAGCACACGCACACCGAGCCGCGCAATGCGGTCGACCGCTTCTTCGAGATCACGAAGCGAGGATCGACCTTCGCGGCCGAGATCCGCGGCGGCGTCGTCACCTTCGTGACGATGGCGTACATCGTCATCCTGAACCCGATCATCCTCTCCAGCGGCGCCGACATCGACGGGTCGCAGCTCGACTTCCTGCAGCTGAGCGCGGTGACCGGTCTCACCGCCGCGGTCATGACGATCCTGTTCGGACTCGTCGCCCGCCTGCCGTTCGGCTTCGCGGCGGGCTTGGGCATCAACGCCTTCCTCGCCTTCTCGGTGGTGGGCGAGGTGACCTGGCCCGAGGCGATGGGGCTGGTGGTCATCAACGGTCTGATCATCGTGCTGCTCAGCGCGACCGGGCTGCGGCGCATGATCTTCGACGCCGTGCCGATGCAGCTGAAGATCGCGATCACGGTCGGCATCGGCCTGTTCATCGCGTTCATCGGCTTCGTCAACGCCGGCTTCGTCACCGCCAGCATGTCGCCGCCGGTCGCCCTGGGCGTGGGCGGCTCGGTCGCCACGGTTCCCACCCTGATCTTCGTGGTCACCCTGCTGCTGACAGGCGTGCTCGTGGCGCGGAAGGTGAAGGGCGGCATCCTCATCGGACTCGTCTCGGGCACGGTGCTCGCCGTCCTCGCCGAGGCGATCTGGCACATCGGCGCGAAGGGTGATGACAACCTCGGCGGCTGGGGCCTGTCGGTGCCGGCCCTGCCGGCGCAGCTGGTCAGCCTGCCCGACCTGTCACTCGTCGGCCAGGTCGACCTGTTCGGCGCGTTCGGGCGCATCGGCGCCCTCGCCGCGCTGATGCTCGTCTTCACCCTCGTGTTCACCAACTTCTTCGACGCGATGGGCACCATGACCGGCCTCGCCAAGGAGGCCGACCTCGCCGACGAGCGCGGCAACTTCCCGCGCCTGAAGTCGGCCCTGATCGTCGAGGGCGTCGGCGCCGTCGTGGGAGGCGCGACCTCGGGGTCGTCGAACACCGTGTTCATCGAGTCCGGCGCGGGAATCGGCGAGGGCGCTCGCACGGGCTTCGCCAACCTCGTCACGGGAGGCCTGTTCCTCATCGCGATGTTCTTCACGCCGCTCGTCTCGATCGTGCCCACCGAGGTCGCCGCGGCAGCGCTGGTGATCGTCGGCGCGCTGATGATGAGCCAGATCCGCTTCATCGACCTGACGGACTTCTCGGCTCTGTTCGGCGTCTTCCTCACCGTGTCGGTCATGCCGATGACCTACTCGATCGCGAACGGCATCGGCGCCGGGTTCGTCGGCTGGGTCGCCGCGCGGGCGTTCTCCGGCAAGGTGAAGGAGATCAGCCCTCTGCTGTGGGTCGTGACCGTCGGCTTCCTGATCTACTTCGCCCGTGGACCGGTGGAGATGCTGCTGAGCTGACCGTCGGCTCACCATGAGCCGGGCATGACGAAGGCCCCGGGGTGGAGCCCGGGGCCTTCGTGTACGAGTCTAGCTCAGATCAGAGCGATTCGATGATGGCGCGCATCAGCTCGGCGGTCTCGGACGGCGTCTTGCCGACCTTGACACCGGCGGCCTCGAGGGCCTCCTTCTTCGCCTGCGCGGTGCCCGCCGAGCCCGAGACGATGGCGCCGGCGTGGCCCATGGTCTTGCCCTCGGGAGCCGTGAAGCCCGCCACGTAGCCCACGACGGGCTTGGTGACGTTCGCCTTGATGTAGTCGGCCGCGCGCTCTTCGGCGTCGCCGCCGATCTCGCCGATCATGACGATGGCCTTGGTCTCGGGGTCTGCCTCGAACGCGGCGAGCGCGTCGATGTGCGTGGTGCCGATGACCGGGTCGCCTCCGATGCCGATGGCGGTCGAGAAGCCGAGGTCACGCAGCTCGAACATCATCTGGTAGGTCAGGGTGCCCGACTTCGACACGAGCCCGATCGGCCCCTTGCCGGTGATGTTCGCCGGGGTGATGCCGACCAGCGACTCACCGGGGGTGATGATGCCGGGGCAGTTCGGACCGATGATGCGGGTCTTGTTGCCCTTCTCGGTGGCGTACGCCCACGCCTCGGCGCTGTCGCCGACGGGCACGCCCTCGGTGATGACGACGAGCAGCGGGATCTCGGCGTCGATGGCCTCGACCATGGCGTCCTTGGTGAACGCACCGGGCACGAAGGCGATCGAGACGTCGGCACCGGTCTTCTCCATGGCCTCGGCGACCGAGCCGAAGACGGGGAGCTCGACGGCGTTGCCGTCCTTGTCGGTGTGCGCGACGGTGGTGCCGGCCTTGCGTGCGTTGACGCCGCCGACGATGTTGGTGCCCGCCTTGAGCATCAGGGCGGTGTGCTTGGTGCCCTCACCGCCGGTGATGCCCTGGACGATGACCTTGGAGTCCTTGTTGATGAAGATCGACATGTCGTTGATTCCTTCGCGTCAGGCGTTCGCCAGCTCGGCGGCCTTGTCGGCGCCCTCGTCCATGGTGGCGGCGAGGGTGACGAGCGGGTGGTTGGCGGCGGCGAGGATCTCGCGACCCTCTTCGACCTGGTTGCCGTCGAGGCGCACGACGAGCGGCTTGGTGGCCGCGTCGCCGAGGATCTCGAGGGCCTTCACGATGCCGTCGGCGACGGCGACGCAGGAGGTGATGCCGCCGAAGACGTTCACGAACACGCTCTTGACCTGCTCGTCGCCGAGGATGACGTCGAGGCCTGCCGCCATGACGGTGGCCGATGCGCCGCCGCCGATGTCGAGGAAGTTGGCCGGCTTCACGCCGCCGTGCTTCTCGCCGGCGTAGGCGACGACGTCGAGGGTCGACATGACCAGTCCCGCGCCGTTGCCGATGATGCCGACCTGACCGTCGAGCTTGACGTAGTTCAGGCCGGATGCCTTGGCCTTCGCCTCGAGGGGGTTCTCGGAGTCCTTGTCGGCGAGTGCCTCGTGCTCGGGGTGGCGGATCTCGGAGGCGTTCTCGTCGAGGGTGACCTTGCCGTCGAGGGCGATGATCTCGCCGTCCTCCGTGCGCACCAGCGGGTTGACCTCAACGAGCGTGGCGTCCTCGCCCTTGTAGACCTCGTAGAGCTTGACGAAGACGTCGGAGACCTTCTCGATGAGATCCTCGGGGAAGTTCGCGGCCTTGGCGATCTCGACGGCCTTCGCCTTGTCGATGCCGGTCAGCGGGTTGACCTCGACGCGGGCCAGCGCCTCGGGCTTCTCGACCGCGAGCTGCTCGATCTCCATGCCGCCCTCGACGCTGCACAGCGAGAGGTACGAGCGGTTGGCGCGGTCGAGCAGCACCGAGAAGTAGAACTCCTCGGCGATGCGGGCGCCCGCGGCGACCATCACGCGCTTGACGATGTGGCCCTTGATGTCGAGCCCGAGGATCGCCTTGGCTGCCTCGTACGCCTCGTCGGGGGTCTTGGCGACCTTGACGCCGCCGGCCTTGCCGCGACCGCCGGTCTTGACCTGGGCCTTGACGACCACCACTCCACCGAGCTTCTCGGCCGCTGCCTTCACCTCCTCAGGGGTGTCGGCGACGATGCCGGCGAGAACCGGCACTCCGTAGGATTCGAAAAGGTCTCGTGCCTGGTACTCGTAGAGATCCACAGTGCAGTCCTTCGCTGGTTGCGGCGGGTGGGACGCGACAGTTCTGTCGGGTGTCGATTATCATTCGACCCGATTGGCAAGCCTACTACCGCCGGGGACCCGCCCCGCACCGCGGGTCTAGGCTCTTCCCTATGCAGCACCCGACTGAGCTCCGCACCGGCGTCGTCGCCGCGGCGATCGACCTGTTCGCCTCGCAGGGGTTCGAGGCGACCTCGGTGGAGCAGATCGCGAAGGCGGCCGGGGTCTCCCGATCGACCTTCTTCCGTCAGTTCGGCGGCAAGGAGGACGTCGTCTTCACCGACCACGAGGCATTGCTCGACGAGCTGCGCGCGTTCCTGTCCGAGCCGCACGACGACCCGTGGGCGGCGGTGTGCGCCGCGTCGGAGCGGGTGTTCACGCATTTCGCTCGCGACCCGGAGCTCGCGCGCCGGCGTTACGAGATCGTGCGCGAGGTGCCGGTGCTGCGCGATCGCGAGATCGTCACCGTCTTCCGCTACGAGCGCCTGTTCGACGAGTACCTGCGCGATTCGCTGCCCGGCATCGCGCCGATCGACGCCGTGGGGTTCGCCGCACTCATCACCGCCGTGCACAATCACGTCCTCCGACAGCTGCTGCGGGGCCGGCGCGTGCCGGTGAGCGCGCTGCAGGAGGCGCTCGACGATGTGCGGCGACGCTACGGCGTGCTGCCCGAGACGGTCCAGCCCGCCGACGACGACGTGGTGGTGGCGGTGTTCCCCCGGTCGATGCCGATTGCCGAGATCTCGCGCCGGGTGCAGGCTCAGCTCTCCTGAGGCGGCACGCCGATCACTCGTCGCAGCCGCACCTGCCCGATGCGTTCTTCACCATGAAGCACACGTCGCACACGCCGTAGTCGCGCTCGGCGAGGTTGGTCGCCTTGGGCGCGCGGGGTTCGGGAGCCGGTCGGGGTGCCGTCGTCCTGCGGGCACCGGATGCCGGGCGCTTCGCCGCCGGCACGTTCGGCAGCCCGCTCGGCTGGTCCACGTAGAGGTACGGCGCGCGTCCCTCGCTAGGCAGCAGCGGCAGCACGCGGCCGCTGACGGTGATCTCCTCGCCGTCGGTGAACCCGTTGATGTAGGTGCGACCGATGTGCAGCGGCGCACCGGGGGTGCGGCGGATCGCCTCGATGTACCGCCCGCGGTCGATGTAGCTGCTGATGCCGACGGCGTCGGTCACGGCGCCGATGAACTCATGGTTCTCGACGGGGATCCGGTGCGCGCGCAGCGCCTCCGCGAGAGATCGGTACGGTCGGGAGGTTCCTGCGGGGGTGGGACCCTGTACTTCGTTCATCACATCCATTCTCTCATCCGCAAGGCCCCTGCCCCACCCGTCATCGCGTGCCAGACTGAGGCGCATGGCACGGGCGACGGTGATCGGCAGCGGACCGAACGGACTCGTCGCGGCCGTGTCGCTGGCCCGCGCGGGCTACCGGGTCGAGGTGCTCGAAGGGGCCGACTCGATCGGCGGCGGAGTGCGCACGGTGCCCGGCCCGCTGCCGGGTTTCGTCATGGACGTCTGCTCGGCCGTGCATCCCGCCGCGCTCAGCTCGCCGTTCTTCCGCGCGTTCGGCCTCGCCGAGAAGGTCGACTGGATCACGCCGGAGATCTCTTACGCGCACCCGCTCGACGACGGCCGTGCCGCGATCGCGTGGCGCGACGTCGAGCGCACGGCCCGCGAGCTGGGCGCTGACGAGCGCGCGTGGCTGGCGCTCGCGCGTCCGCTGGCCGAGGGCATCGACGGAGTGGTGGACTTCACCGGCAACGAGCTGTTCCGGCTGCCGCAGCATCCGGTCACCGCGGCGCGATACGCCCTGCGGATGCTCGAGCAGGGCACGCCGTTCGCCCGCGCGACCCTGCGCACCGAGGAGGGGGCGGCGCTGCTGGCCGGCGTGCTGGCGCACGCGAACAGCCGGATGCCCTCGCTGAGCTCCGCGGCAGCGGGTCTGCTGCTCGTCGCCCACGGTCATGCGGGCGGCTGGATGTACCCGCGCGGGGGCGCGCAGCGCATCGCCGACGCGATGATCGCAGACCTCGAGGCGCACGGCGGCGCCGTCCGCGCGGACGAGAAGGTGCACGATCTGAGCACCCTCGACTGGGGCGACCCGGCGCGCGGCGACCTGCTCGTGCTCAACACCGCGCCCCGTCTCGCCCTGACCCACCCCGACATCCCGGCGGACTACGCGCGGGCGCTGCGGTGCTACCGCTACGGCGCCGCGGCCGCGAAGGTGGACTTCGCCCTGGACGGGCCGATCCCCTGGACGAACCCGATGGTCGCGCAGTCGCCGACCGTGCACATCGGCGGCACCCGCGACGAGGTCTGGGCGAGCGAGAACGCGGTCGCCCGCGGCACGGTGAGCGAGCACCCCTACGTGCTGGCTGTGCAGCCGTCGGTGCTCGACGACACGCGGGCGCCGGCGGGCAAGGCGGTGCTGTGGACGTACATCCACGTGCCGGCGGGCTCCGAGCTCGACGCCACCGAGCTGATCACCCGCCAGGTCGAGCGCTTCGCGCCGGGGTTCCGCGACCTCGTGCTCGCCAGTCACGCCGTGCCCGCGTCGGCCCGCGAGATGCTCAACGCCAGCGAGATCGGCGGTGACGTGTTCGGCGGAGCGTTCACGATGCTGCAGGCGGTCAAGCGTCCCGTGCTCTCGCCCACGCCGTGGCGCACCCCCATGCACGGTGTCTACCTGGCATCCGCCGCCACTCCGCCCGGCCCGGGCGTCAACGGCATGGCCGGATGGCACGCGGCGCGCACCGCGCTCCGCGACGCAGGCCTGCCGCACACCCTCAACGACCTCTTCTGATCGGACAGGACCGCCCATGTACGACATCCCGGCTCCCATGCTCGCGAAGGCCGCGCCGTCGATCCCCGATCCGGCGAAGCGGCCGATGCTGTACGAGCCGAAGTGGGACGGCTTCCGCGGGCTCATCGCCTGGGACGGCGAGAGCCTCGAGATCGGATCGCGCGGGGCGAAGCCGCTCACCAGGTACTTCCCCGAGCTCGTCGAGCAGCTGGCCGAGATCCTGCCCGGCCCGTGCCTGCTCGACGGCGAGATCGTCGTCGCGACCGGAGCATCGGGCTCGCAGCGTCTGGACTGGGAGGCGCTGAGCCAGCGCATCCATCCCGCCGCGTCGCGGGTGGCGAAGCTCGCGGCCGAGACCCCGGCGATGTTCATCGCCTTCGACCTGCTCGCCGACGGCGATGAGGATCTGCAGCAGCATCCGTTTCGGAAGCGCAGGGCGCGGCTCGAGCACCTGCTGGCGGATGCCCGGCATCCGCTGCACCTGACCCGCACCACCGACGACCCCGACCTCGCGCGCAGCTGGCTGGCCGAGTTCGAGGGCGCGGGCCTCGACGGCATCGTCGCGAAACCGCTCGATGATGCGTACGCGCCGGGCAAGCGCACCCTGATCAAGATCAAGCACGCCCGCAGCGCCGACGTCGTCGCGCTCGGGTATCGCGTGCACAAGAGCGGATCGGGCGTCGGGTCGCTGCTGGTCGGGCTCTACGACGACGCGGGCGTGCTGCGGCAGGTGGGCGGCGTCGCCGCCTGGACGGATGCCATGCGCCGGCAGCTCGTCGACGACCTCGCACCCCTCGTCGAGCGCGACGAGGCGGGCGACGCGGTGACGGGTGAGAGCGAGCGCTCGCGGTTCACCGGCGCGAAGGACATGACGTTCGTGCGACTGCGCCCGGAGCGTGTGCTCGAGGTGCGCTACGACCAGCTCGAGGGCGACAGGTTCCGCCACACCGTGCAGTTCGAGCGCTGGCGTCCGGATCGCGACGCCCGGTCATGCACGTACGACCAGCTCGACACCGTGGCCGGCTACGACCTGGCCGACGTGCTGGAGTAGACCGCTCAGTCGTCGACCCGCTCGCCGTTCTCGTCCCAGTTCTCGGCGACCTTCTTGCTCGGCTGCACGCGCGGCGGCTCACCCGGCATCTTCGGGAACTCGGGTGGGAACGGCAGCTCGCCGAGCCCGTTCTCGACATCGCGGTTCCACCACTCGAGCAGCGTGTCGATGCGCGCGGGCGAGTCCTGCATGCCCGCCCACGGGTCGCCGATCTCAGCCAGCCGGGCGGGGACCGTGCGCACGGTGAACCTCGCAGGGTCCAGATCGTCCAGCTCGTCCCAGTGGATAGGCGTCGACACCGGGGCATTGGGCCGCGCCCGTGGGCTGTAGGCGCCGGCGATCGTGCGATCGCGGTTCGCCTGGTTGAAGTCGACGAAGATCCGCTCGCCGCGCTCCTCCTTCCACCAGCTGGTGGTGACCCGGTCCGGCATTCGCCGCTCCAGCTCGCGTCCCGCGGCGATCACCGCGTGCCGCACGGTGAGGAACTCCCACTCGGGCACGATCGGGCTGAACACGTGCAGGCCGCGGTTGCCGCTGGTCTTGATGAACGGATCGAGTCCCGCCTCGCGCAGCACCGCGCGCAGCTCGAGGGCCGCCGGGATGGCCTGCTCGATACCGGTGCCCGGCTGCGGATCGAGGTCGATGCGCAGCTCGACGGGGTTGTCGGTGTTCGACGCCAGAGACGCCCAGGGGTGGAACACGACGGTGTTCATCTGCACCGCCCACACGATCGCGCTGGGCCGGGTGAGCACGATCTGCGGATGCCGCCGCCCGCTGTTGTACGTGCACATCACCGATTCGACATAGTCGGGGGTGCCCTTGGGCGGGTTCTTCGAGAAGAACTGCTCACCGGAGATCCCGTCGCGGAAGCGCTCGAGCGAGACCGGGCGATGACCGGTGGACGTCAGGAACGCCGTCGAGACCTGCTGCACGTAGTCGGCGTACTCGGCCTTGGTGATCCCGGCGCCGTCGTCCGTCGGCCAGACCACCTTGTTCGGGCTCGACAGATCGACGACGCGTTCGCCGTCGGGGTCCTGCACGGTCAGCTTCACTCGTTCAGAGGCCATGCTCTGACACTAGGCCGTGCGTCGAGCCGAGCACAGGGGCTTGCGACCGCCGCCGTCGGAGGCCTCAGACCGTGCGGACGGCACGCGACATGTCTGCCGGCGACCCGCCCATCAGCGCAGGCGTCAGTCGTCGCCGATCTCGACCCCGAGCACCATCACCGCACTCAGCGAGTCGCGCTCGATGGCGATGGACGGGCCGGCGATGTCGACCAGGACGCCCGCGATCTCGGAGTGCTCACCGAGGATCTTCGCGAGCTGCTCGGGCTGGAACGGCATCGGCGAGTCCTTGCGGCCGAGTGCCACCACCTCGAGCGGGTGCGAGAACACCTGCAGGAACCGACGACCGTCGGTCGCGTGCGCTTCGGCGATCCCGACCGGCTGCCCGTTGGAGCCGTCGTTGACGGCCACCCAGCAGCGCGTGCTCGCGAGTGCCTCGGCGACGCGCACCGCACTCTGATCGTCGCGGGGCGCGGCCAGAGCCGTCTTGATCGCCATGCGCTCGTCGGCCTGCTCCATGGCCTTCTGCAGCAGCTCGGTGGGGAACACCGCCCGGTTCGGCGCCGAGCCGTTGTCGAGGATGATGCCGTTGAAGCCGCCGGCGATCACCTGCTGGTACACCGCCGTGGTGGGCTGGGCGATGGCGGACATCGCCGCGGCATCCTCAGCCCCCTGCAGGGACCGCTGCAGAGCCCGGCCGGAGCTGTACGCCAGCATGAACGAGCGGTCGCCGTCGCGCACCACGCCGACCGAGAGCGGCTTGCCCGCACTGATCTGCTCGCGCGCGTCGCCGTGCACGCGCAGGTACAGGTGGCCCTGCAGCGACTGGCGCATGACCCCCAGCAGCTGCTCGTTGGTGGCGCCCTCCGCCAGTTCGGCGAGCGCCTCGCGCAGCAGGACGTTGTCGGTGAGACCGTCGACCGTGTGCGTCTGCTCCGGCGGCATCGCGGGAGCCAGCGGCAGACGGGGCACCGCCTGCGCGGCGGGTGCGGCCTGTGCATCCGGAGCGACCTGCGCATCCGGAACGACCTGTGCGGACGGCGAGAGCGGGCGGCTCGGCGCCGGAGCCCCTGCCGTCGGCGCGGCACCCTCCGTCGGCAGGCTCACCTCGGGGCCGGCTTCCGCGCCCACGCCGCGGAACGCCTGCACCGAGATGCTGACATCGGGGACGGACTCCGTCGGCGCCTCGGACGCGGCCTCGTCGACCGTCTCGGCGTCGGTCTCGGACTCGGCGGCGGATGCCGTGTCGGCGGCCGGCTGATCGTCGGACTTCTTACGGCGTGAGAAGAGGGCCATATCAGTCAGCCTAACCGCACGCGGCGGGCGGGAGACGACGACGCCGGCGCAGTGGCCCGGTCGTCAGAGCTTGGTGATCGGGGCGATCTTGATGAGCAGCTTCTTCTGCCCCGCCGAGTCGAAGCGCACGTGCGCGATGCGCTTCGCCCCCTCGCCGGTGACGGCCTCCACGCGCCCCTCACCGAAGTCGTCGTGGCGGATGCGGTCGCCGGCGGCGAGCTCGAGCTCCCCGTTGTCGCGCACCTTGCCGGTGACCTTGTTCGGGAAGCGGTCCATCGCGGTCGACAGCGGCTTGAGCGACTCGCTGCGTCCGAGCGGCTGCGGGCTGAAGCGGTCCCGGCCCTGCGAGCCCCCACCCCAGCCGCCCGCGCGTCGGGCGTTCAGAGCACGGGACTGGGTGCCGCCGCGCGAGTTCACGTCGCCAGGCGACTGCCGCCAGTCGATGAGGTCGCCGGGGATCTCCTGCAGGAACCGGCTGGGCATCGCGACGGACACCTCGCCGAACTGGGCACGGGTCATGGCGAGCGAGAGGTGCAGGCGCTTGCGCGCGCGGGTGAGGCCGACGTAGAACAGGCGCCGCTCCTCCTGCGGCCCGCCGGGCTCTCCGGCCGAGATGCGATGCGGGATGAGATCCTCCTCGACCCCGGTGACGAACACCGCGTCGTACTCGAGCCCCTTCGCGGTGTGCATCGTCATCAGCGAGACGGTGCCCGACTCGTCGTCCAGGTCGTCGGCGTCGGAGACCAGCGCCACCTCGGTGAGGAAGTCGGCGATCGCGCCGTCGGGATTGTTGCGTGCGAAGTCGCGCGCCACGGCGACGAACTCGTCGAGGTTCTCCAGACGCGCCTCGTCCTGCGGATCGCGGCTGGCGCGCAGCATGTCGAAGTAGCCGCTCTTGTTCAGCAGCACCGTCAGCCCCTCGGCGACCGAGGTCGCCGGCGGCACCTCGCCGGATGAGGGGGTGAGGATCTCGGCCGCCTCGTTCAGCACCGCGTCGAGCTGCGTGATCGCGGCCTGGATCTTCGGCCCGACCCCCAGCAGCGGCGCGTTGCGCAGCGCATCGCGGAAGCTGAGGCCGTTCTCCTCCGCGAACCGGGCGATCGACGTCTCGGTGACGTCGCCGATGCCCCGGCGCGGACGGTTCAGGATGCGCCGGACGGCCATCTCGTCGGCCGGGTTCGCCACGGCCACGAGGTACGCGAGCGCGTCCTTGATCTCGGCGCGCTCGTAGAACTTGGTGCCGCCCATGATCTTGTAGGGCACCGCCGCGCGGATGAAGATCTCCTCCAGCGCACGCGACTGCGAGTTGGTGCGATAGAAGACCGCCATCTCGGAGTACGGGATGCCGGTGCGCCGCAGCGCCTCGACCTCATCGGCGACGAACTGCGCCTCGTCGTGCTGCGAGTACCCGGTGAAGCCGACGATCTTCTCGCCGGCGCCGCGGTCGCTCCACAGATTCTTCGCCTTGCGGTCGAAGTTGTTGCCGATCACGGCGTTCGCGGCCGAGAGGATGTTCTGGGTCGACCGGTAGTTCTGCTCGAGCAGCACGACCTTCGCCCCGGGGAAGTCGCGCTCGAACTCGCTGATGTTGCGGATGTCGGCACCGCGGAACGCGTAGATGGACTGATCTGAGTCGCCGACCACGGTCAGCGACGCGCCCTCTGCGTCGGCGCCGGACGGCGCCTGAGGCTCGGGCTCGAAGATCATCATGCCGTTCATGGCATACGGCTCGGGCTCGGCGCCCTGCCCGGAGACGGGACGCGTGAGCTCGTGGATCAGCGCGTACTGGGCGTGGTTGGTGTCCTGGTATTCGTCGACGAGGATGTGCCGGAACCGGCGGCGGTAGACGTCGGCGACATGCGGGAAGGCGCGGAACAGGTAGACCGTCTGGCCGATGAGATCGTCGAAGTCGAACGCGTTCGCCTTCTGCAGCGCCCGCTGGTAATCGGCGAAGATGTCGGCGAACTTCCGCTCGGCAGGGTCGCTGAGGTTCGCCTGACGAGCGAAGCCCTCGGCATCCGTCAGCTCGTTCTTCAGCTTCGAGATGCGCGACTGCACCGACCCGGGCGTGTGGCCGAAGGCGTCGGCATCGTGCTCCTTCACCAGACGCTTCAGCAGGGCTCGCGAGTCGCCGGAGTCGTAGATCGTGAACGACTTGGTGAACCCGAACTGCTCGGCCTCGCGCCGCAGGATGCGCACGCACGCCGAGTGGAAGGTCGAGATCCACATGCCGCGGGCGACGTCGCCGACGAGTCCGGTGACCCGCTCGCGCATCTCGGCCGCCGCCTTGTTCGTGAATGTGATCGCGAGGATCTGGCTGGGCCACGCCTCGCGCTGGCGCAGCAGAAGGGCGATGCGCCGGGTGAGCACGCTGGTCTTGCCGGAGCCGGCGCCAGCGACGATGAGCAGCGCGCTGCCGCGGTGGGTGACGGCTTCGAGCTGCTGCGGGTTGAGCCCCGCCAGCAGGTCGTCGCGCCCGTCGGAGGGGCGGGAGGTCGCGGAGGCGGGAACGATGAGAGGGGCGTCGGTCATGGCCCTTCGAGTCTATTCGGGGCCTCTGACACCGGGGTACGCTCGAAGCGAGCTGGGAAGGACGGTGCCGTGATGATGACCGAGCTGAGCGAGCAGGAGTGTCTCGAGATGCTCGCGACGACGACCGTGGGAAGGATCGGCTTCCTGGTGGACGACCGCGTGCAGATCATCCCGGTCAACTTCCTCCTCGACGGGCGCGACGTCGTCGTCCGCACCGCGTCTGACGGGCCGCTGAGCACGCTGCCGTCCAGCCCGGTTCTCGTGGCGTTCGAGGTCGACCATCACGAGGCTCTCGCGGCGACGGGCTGGAGCGTGCTGCTGAACGGACGCGTGTCGACGATGTCGGAGCAGCAGCTGGAGTCGATTCCCGGCTCGTCGACGCGGCTGCCGTGGGCTGAGGGCGACCGGTCTCTGGTGCTGCGCCTCACCCCCGAGTCGATCTCAGGACGGCGGGTGCACCGAGCCCGCTGAGCCGCGGCGGCCCGGCGATCACGATCAGGCGATGCGGGTTCCCGGTGGCAGCCGACGCGCCGGCGTGCGGGTGCGCGACCACGCGCCGGCGAACAGCCCTCCGGCGATCACCAGCTGGATGCCGAGACCCACGAACCAGCTCGGCACCGTGCCGCGGATCTGCTCCTCCGGCGTCGGCTGCGCATCGTATCCGCCGTCGCAGACGTCCCACCGCTGCGCGTCCGGCGGCAGCTGCGCCATGCGCACGCCGTACCTGATCTGGCCGAACATGTCCTGCGGGTAGCCGTCGTCGAACACCGTCGGCCATGACGACGAACGGGTTGGCGGCGAGGAAGCCCCATACGTAGTCGAACCGCGGCTGCTCGTAGGTGTACTCCTGCCACTCGTCGCAGATCGGCTCGCCGGACTCGTCCCAGCCGCGTTCGTAATGGGTCACCTCGGTGCGGATCGCCGATCCGCCGAGGCCAAACGCGATGAGCGTGCCGACCACGAGCGCCGCCACGACGAGGTAGGTGGCGGCGATCGAGAACAGCGGCCGGGCGATGAGCCCGCTGAGCCCGACTCCCATCGCGGCAACCACGACGATCTCGAGCAGCAGCACGAGCAGCGAGACGAAGAACATCCCCGGCGTCATCCCGCCGCCGAAGATCCCCGCCACGAGGAAGGGCACGGCGATCAGCAGGAACGCGCAGCCGGTGACCACAGCGGCCAGCAGCTTGCCGAGCATGATGTCGCCGGTCGTCGCGGCGGTCACCTGCACCGGGGCGAGGGTCGCCGCCTCGCGGTCGCCGTTGATGGCGTTGCCGCTGAGCGTCGGCGAGACCAGCACGACCAGCAGCAGCACGAAGTTCACGATGATCGAGAAGACGCCCGCTCCGGGCAGGTCGCTGCCGGAGTAGACCAGGAACGACAGTGCCGTGATGCCCAGCAGCAGCACGGCGAAGATGCCGAGCAGCACGTACCAGCCCACGCTGCGCAGCCGCTGCGTCAGTTCGAGCCGGGCGATGGTGAGGATGCGGGCGACGCTCATGACGCACCTCCTTCGTGAGGCGTCTGCTGCGGGGAATCGGCGCGAGACCCCGGATGCCTGAGTGCGAGGAACGACGCCTCCAGCGCGCTCTGCGCCGGAGCGTACTCCAGCACCGGCAGTCCGGCGCTCACGAGAGTGCGCAGCGCCGTGATCGCGGCGGCCTCGTCGGCGACGACGAGCAGTGCGTCGCCGCGGTCGGCGCCAACGAGATCGCGCGACATGCCCAGGGCATCCGCCACCGCGGCCGCTGCGTCGGGCCCTGCCAGACGCACCCGGTACGTGCGCGTGGTCGGCGCCTCCGCCGCGGCCACCACCGAGCCCGCGACGAGGAAGACCGTGTCGTCGATGACCTCCTCGAGCTCGGCGAGCACGTGACTGGAGATCAGGATGGTGGTGCCCTGCGCTGCGAGGTCGCGCAGCAGGAGCCGAAGCTGGACTCGCGCCTCGGGGTCGAGCCCGGATGCCGGCTCGTCGAGCAGCAGCACCCGCGGACGGTGCACGAGAGCCCGCGCGAGGCCCAGCTTCTGCTTCTGCCCGCGCGAGAGCACGCGCGCGGGAGAGCCGGCGTGCTCGGTGAGACCCACGAGGTCCAGCAGCTCGTCCGCCCGCGTCCCGGCGTCCGCGACCGGCATGTCATGCAGCCGCGCCGTGGTCACGATGCTCTCCCGTGCCGTCAGCGACGGCCACGCTCCGAGGGTGTCGGGCATCCAGCCGAGCATTCCGCGCACGGCCCCGGGGTCGTCGACGGGGTCGACGCCCTCGATGCTGATGCGTCCGGCATCCGGCGCGAGCAGCGACGCCAGCATCAGCAGCAGCGTCGTCTTCCCGGCCCCGTTCGGCCCCACCAGACCCGTGATCCGCCCGGGCATCGCGTGGAACGTGGCGTCGACCACCGCATCCACCGACCCGAACGACCGCCTGACCCCCTGCGCGACCACTCCGCTCATGGCCCGAGCCTAGGGCAGAGGTGACAGAATCAGCCCATGCGCACGATCCTCAACATCATCTGGGTCATCTTCGCCGGATTCTGGCTCTGGCTCGGATACATCATCGCGGGAGTCGTGCTGTGCATCCCGATCATCACCATCCCCTGGGCTGTCGCGTCGTTCCGCATCGCCGGCTACTCGCTGTGGCCGTTCGGACGCCAGGTCGTCGACCGGCCCACCGCAGGACTGGGATCGGCTATCGGCAACGTCGTGTGGGTGATCCTCGCCGGATGGTGGCTCGCCCTCGGCCACATCTTCTCGGGCATCGCCCTGTGCATCACGATCATCGGCATCCCGATGGGCATCGCCGACTTCAAGCTGGTGCCCGTCTCGCTCATGCCTCTGGGCAAGGAGATCGTGCCGAGCCGCGGCGGGGCCTTCCGGGCCTGAGATCGCGGCGCGCTCAGCGGAAGAAGCCGACCCCGAGATCGGGGTGGTCGACGAAGACTCCGTCGACACCGGAGTCGGCGATCTCGCGCCACTCGCCCTCGTAGTCGCCGAACGCGGCTTTCCCTCCGCCGGCACGGAAGCGCGAGTCGAGGAACGTGTTCTCGGGCCGGCAGGTCCACGTGAACACCCGAAGGCCCCGCGCATGCGCGTCATCGACGATCGTGCTGCCCGGCGCCAGCAGCATCCGCTTGCTCACGCTGATGCCGTCGACGGTGCCCGCCAGCCGATCGAGTCCTGCCGGCGTGACCGCCGAGGCGTAGTCGGGGGCGTCTCGGCCGAGAGA
This sequence comes from Microbacterium sp. OR21, assembly GCF_047306785.1. Taxonomy (NCBI): domain Bacteria; kingdom Bacillati; phylum Actinomycetota; class Actinomycetes; order Micrococcales; family Microbacteriaceae; genus Microbacterium; species Microbacterium sp. OR21. The sequence continues at coordinate 292,650 of NZ_JAZEXJ010000002.1, forward strand.
GGCGACGAGATCGTACGGCTTGCCGCTCGACTCGATGAGATAGACGAACGATGCCGCGATGCCGGTCTTCTGCAGCCGGTGCAGGATCGTCGATTCGAACGACTCGATGATCAGCGGCAGACCGCCGTCAGCCCAGCCGCCGGCGCGCAGGTCCCGCTCGATGAGCGGCGCGAGGTCGAGGCCGATGCTCTGGAAGTAGGTGGCGTGCTTGATCTCGAGCACGATGCCGATCTCGCGGCCGTGCTCCTGGGATCCGGTGCGCACCAGATCGAGCAGGTCGGGCAGGCGCAGGATCGGCTGGCCGTCGTCGAACGAGGCGCTGGAGCGGCGGATCTTCGGCAGCCGTTCGCGGGTGCGCAGGGTCGACAGCTCGGCCCAGGTGAAGTCCTCGGTGAACCAGCCCGTCAGCGAGACGCCGTCGATGCGCTTGGTGGTGCGGCGATCAGCGAACTCGGGGTGCGCGGCGACGTCGGTCGTGCCCGAGATCTCGTTCTCGTGCCGCAGAACGAGAACGCCGTCCTTCGTCGCGACGACGTCCGGCTCGACCGCATCGACGCCCATCGCGAGCGCGAGCTCGTACGACGACCGACTGTGCTCGGGGCGGTATCCGGGTGCGCCGCGGTGGCCGATAACGAGCGGTGTTCTCCTGGGCACGCTCACAGCGTAAAGCACCCGTTCCATAGGTTCTCGCGAGTATCTTTGAGGAAAGAGTTGACCGATCCCTCGGGAGCAGAGGCCACCATGAGCAATTTCGCATTCAACAACCCGGCGTTCCAGCAGCAGGATCCGCGAAATGTCGCGTCCTATCCCGGCTCGCCGCAGGGCACGTACGCCCCGCCGCCCGCGCCGGGTGCCGCCGGCAGCGCGTCGTTCCAGCACGCGGGGATGGATGCCGCCGCCAACGCCCAGCTCGAGGGCATGTACACCTCCCCCTCGGCCGGCGCTCTCGAGACCGACCGGATGACCGTCGAGGACACCGTCTGGAAGACGGCCGGCCTGTTCGGCATCCTCCTCGTCACCGCCGTCGCCGGCTGGGTGTGGACGGCTTCGAGCTTCATGAACACCGGCCAGGCGAACATGCTGCCGTGGATCGTCGGCGCCCTGGGCGGGTTCGTGCTCGCCATGGTCATCACGTTCACCTCTCGCAAGAAGGTGCGTCCCGCGCTGATCTGGGCCTACGCCGCGTTCGAGGGGCTCTTCGTCGGCGGCATCTCGGCGTTCTTCGAGATCGTCTGGCCCGGTGTCGTCGTGCAGGCCACGCTCGCGACCCTCGCCGTGGTCGGTGTGACGCTCGCCCTCTTCGCCAGCGGCAAGGTGCGCGCCAGCGGCAAGATGACGAAGATCGTCATGATCGCGATGGTCGGCTACCTCGTGTTCCAGCTGCTGAACCTGGTGCTCATGTGGACCGGCGTGCTCGACCCCGAGCTGACGTTCGGTCTGTACAGCGCGAAGGTCGCGGGCATCCCGCTCGGTGTCATCATCGGCATCCTGGTGGTGTTCATGGCCGCGTACTCGCTGGTCATGGACTTCGACCAGATCCAGCAGGGCGTGCGCAACGGCGCTCCCCGCAAGTACGGCTGGCTCGGCGCCTTCGGCATCATGGTGACCGTCGTCTGGCTGTACGTCGAGATCCTCCGCATCCTCGCGATCCTGCGCGGAAACGACTGATCAGAACTGATTCCTGAACGGGCCGCTATCTCCGGAGGGCGGCCCGTTCCGCGTTCCGGACCAGCTTGTACCGCATCCCGAACGCGAGCACAAGGGTATGCCGCGGATTCATCAGGTTCAGGCAGGGTTGATGCAGCCGGAAAACCCCGGTATCACTCACAGATCGGAGACAATCATGGGCTTCCTCGCCTTTCTCCTCCTCGGACTCATCGCCGGCGCCATCGCGAAGCTGATCCTTCCCGGCAAGCAGGGCGGCGGCTGGATCGTCACCCTTCTGCTCGGCGTGGTGGGCGCCCTGCTCGGCGGCTGGCTGGGCAGCGTCCTCTTCAACGCGCCTCTGGAAGAGTTCTGGAGCCTGCAGACCTGGCTGCTCGCCATCGGCGGCTCGATCATCGTGCTGCTGATCTACGGCCTCGTGGTCGGCCGCGGCAGCCGTCGCGCCTGACTCCCCCACCGGCCCGCCCCAGGCCGGAGAAGTGCGGCCGCTGCCCCTGGCAGCGGCCGCACTTCTGTGTCGGCGCGGACGCCAGACGCGCCCTGAGACGAAGAAGGGGCCGCTCTCGCGACCCCTTCTCTCACTCCCACTCGATGGTCGCCGGCGGCTTCGAGGTGACGTCGAGCACGACGCGGTTGATCTCGCGCACCTCGTTCGTGATGCGGTTCGAGATCTTCGCGAGCACGTCGTACGGCAGGCGGGTCCAGTCGGCCGTCATGGCGTCTTCGCTCGACACGGGACGCAGCACGATGGGATGCCCGTACGTGCGCCCATCGCCCTGCACACCCACAGAGCGGACGTCGGCCAGCAGCACGACCGGGCACTGCCAGATGGTCTGGTCGAGGCCCGCCTTGGTGAGCTCCTCACGGGCGATGGCGTCGGCCTCGCGCAGGATCTCGAGGCGTTCGCGGGTCACCTCGCCGATGATCCGGATGCCCAGGCCGGGGCCGGGGAAGGGCTGACGGCCGACGATCGCCTCGGGGATGCCGAGCTCGCGGCCGATTGCGCGGACCTCGTCCTTGAACAGGGCGCGCAGCGGCTCGACGAGCTCGAAGTCGAGGTCGTCGGGCAGGCCGCCCACGTTGTGGTGCGACTTGATGTTGGCGGTGCCCGCTCCCCCGCCCGATTCGACGACGTCAGGGTACAGGGTGCCCTGCACGAGGAACTTCACCGGAGCGCCGCCGGTGGCCTTGGCCTCTTCGACCAGATCGCGCTGCACCTGCTCGAACGCGCGGATGAACTCGCGCCCGATGATCTTGCGCTTCGTCTCGGGGTCGGTGACGCCCGCGAGGTGACCGAGGAAGGTGTCGACGGCGTCGACGGTGATGAGGCGCACGCCGGTGGACTCGACGTAGTCCTTCTCGACCTGCTCGCGCTCGCCCTTGCGAAGCAGCCCGTGGTCGACGAAGACGGCGGTCAGCTGATCGCCGATCGCCTTGTGCACCAGGGCGGTCGAGACGGCGGAGTCGACGCCGCCGGAGAGAGCCGAGATGACGCGAGCGTCGCCGACCTGCTCACGGATGCGCTCGATCTGCTCGGCGATGACGTTGTCGCTGTTCCAGTCGGCCGGCAGGCCCGCACCGCGGTGCAGGAAGTTCTCGATGATGGCCTGGCCGTGGTCGGAGTGCTTGACCTCCGGGTGCCACTGCACGCCGTACAGGCGACGCTCCTCGTTCGCGAAGGCGGCGACCTTGGTGGCGTCGGTGGTGGCGAGCACGTCGAATCCTTCGGGAGCGCGTGACACCTGGTCGCCGTGGCTCATCCAGACGTTCTGCTCGGCCGGCTGTCCGGCGAGCAGCGGGCTGGTGGTCTCAGGGATGTGCGCATCGGTCGCCCCGTACTCGCGCAGCCCGGTGTGGGCGACCTCGCCCCCGAGGGCCTGCGCCATGTACTGGAAGCCGTAGCAGATGCCGAGCGTGGGCACGCCGAGCTCGAACACGGCCGGGTCGAGCTGGGGTGCACCCTCCTCGTACACCGACGACGGGCCGCCGGAGAGGATCAGCGCCACGGGGTTCTTCGCGGCGATCTCCTCAGCGGTCGCGGTGTGCGGCACGATCTCGCTGTACACGCCTGCTTCGCGGACGCGGCGGGCGATCAGCTGCGCGTACTGCGCTCCGAAGTCGACGACCAGCGCAGGGCGCTGCTGAGTCTCGGTCTGCTCGGTCAACGGGCACCTTCCGGGGTGGTGGTCGCGGGGGCTGCGGACTGCTCCGCGGCCTCGCGGTGGGCGAGGTAGGCCTTCACGTCACGCGCGACGCGCGTCTCCATGAAGAAGGACAGCAGAGGGATGACGCCGCCGAGGGCGAGGAGGATGAACCGCACGAACGGCCAGCGCATCATGCTCCACATCCGGAAGCAGGCGAACAGGTATACGACGTAGAACCAGCCGTGGGCGACGAGGATGCCCTGCGAGACGTTGAATCCATCGCCGGTCGATTCGAGACCGTCGGCGGTCTCGACGACCTCGGCGAACCAGAGCGGCCCGCCGGAGCCGCCGAGGAAGAGTTCGAGGTGGATCGGCGTGTACTTCAGCACCATCTCGGTGACGAGCAGCAGCAGCATGACGCCGGTGATGATCGAGGCGATCTGGTAGAACTTCAGCGCTCCGCGGATCGCCGGAAAGCTGGCGACTCTGGGCTCGGGCATGCCCTCCATTCTACCCGCCGCGCTGATACGGCGAAGGCCGCCGGACACGTGCCCGGCGGCCTCCGCGATCAGGGTGTGATCACCAGCGGGAGATCAGGTCCCAGATCCAGTCGACGATCTGCTGGATGATGCCGGCCACGCCACCGGCGCGGTTGACGTGCACTGTCGCGGTGGCCGCGTCGCCGTCGGCCTGCACCACGGCCAGGGTGTACTTGCCCGGCTGAGTGCTCTTCGGCACGCGCACCGTGGTCGAGAACGTTCCGTCGTCTGCGACCTGCACGGTGCCGACCTGCACGGCCTGCCCCTTCTTGGGGCGCAGCTCGACGGTCACGGTCTCGCCCGGAGTGAAGCGCTCACCGCTCACCGCGAGGGTGCCACCGGCGCTGACCTTCGAGGAACCGGTCTGAATGGTGCCCTCGAACGGACCGGGCTCCGGCTCGTCCGCAGCGACGGTGAACGGCAGCGTCACCGCGGCGCCGACGTTCGGCGTCGCGACAAGCGGCTGGCCCGCGGATCCGGCCGGAACCGTGAACTGGATGCTCGCCCGGCCGACCTCGTCGGTCGTGCTCACGACGGCGGGGTCGACCGCGGCCGAGCCGACGGAGACGCCGCCCAGCGACAGCTCGACCGTCGTCGGCACCTGCTCGCCCGCACTGAACGCGAGCGACGACAGCGACACCGTCACCACGTCACCGGCCTGGTATCCGTCCGCACCCGGCCCCGGGGTGATGGTGGCTCCCACGGCTCGCTGGTCGAGGTCGGGGCTCGCCGTCTTGTTGGCGTCGAACCAGTCGACCATCGACTGCAGGTCGATCTTGCCGGTGTCCTTCGCGCTCGTGCCCTTCGCCAGTGTGAAGAAGTTGTCTCCACCGGCTGCCAGGAAGGAGTTCGCGGCCACAGTGTACGAAGCCGACGGGTCGAGCGCCGCGCCGTTCAGGGTGATCGACGTGATCCGCTCGCCCTGAGCCGCGGCGGGATCGTACGTGTACGACAGCCCCTCCGAGACGCCGAGCTTGAGGAACGGACGGCTGGCACCCGCCGGCTGCCACTGCTCTTCGAGCACGGCCTTCAGCTGTGCACCGGTGAGCTGCGTGGTGACCAGAGTGTTGGCGAACGGCTGCACCGTCGCCGCCTCACGGTAGGTGACGTTGCCGTCGGGGTCGTTCGCGTTCGACGAGGCGTAGGTGAGGTTGGCCCGGATGCCACCGGGGTTCATCAGCGCGATGTCCGCGCCGGTGGCCCACTTCTGCACATCGGCGACGAAGTTGCCGATCGTCGACTCGCCACCGCGGTTCTCGGTGCCGTCGGCCTGGCGAGCACGGTTGAAGTTCGCCGTGATGTCGCCGACCTTGACGGCGCCGAGCACGTCGGCCTCCTTCTTGGCGGCGTCGACGATGGCCTGCACCTCGGCGACCGGCTGGTAGTTGCCCGCCAGCGGACGGATCTCGTTGGTGATCGAGATCAGCTCGTTGCTCTCCGGGTCGACCTGCAGGTTCATCACGCCCATGTTCTCGCCGTACTGACCCGCCGACACGACCGGGCGGCCGTCGATGACGTGGTTGTAGGCGAGGTGGGTGTGCGCCGAGACGATCGCGCTCACGTCGTCGCCGACGCCGTAGACGATCTGTCCGAGCGCCGACTCCGGGGTGATGCTGTCGACGGAGACCGTCGTCGCGCCCTCGTGGACCAGCAGGATGATCACGTCGGCTTCGCCGTTGGCGTCGTCGCCGTCGCGGAGGTTCGCGGCTGCCGTGTTCACCGAGTCGACGATGTCGCGCACCTCGAGGTCGGCGATCCCGGCCGGCGACACGAGCGAGTCGAGCTCTTCCGTCACCGCGCCGACGAAGCCGACCCGGACCCCGTCGACCTCCTTCACCCACGACGGGGCGAGCGCGGTCTCATCGGTGCCCTTCAGGAAGACGTTCGACGAGATGTACTCCCAGTCCGCGCGCTCCTGCACGCGGTCGCGCAGGTCGGCCCAGCCCTGGTCGAACTCGTGGTTGCCGGCGGCGCTCACCTCGAGACCGGCGGCGTTGAGCGCGTCGATCGTAGGGTTGTCGTCCTGGATGAACGAGGTGAACGTCGATGCGCCGATCAGGTCGCCGGCGGCGGCGAAGATCGTGTTCGGGTTCGCCTCGCGCACCGACTTCACCGCACCGGCAAGCACTGCCGCACCGGCCGCCTTGCCGTCCGCCTCGATGCGACCGTGGAAGTCGTTGATCGTGGCGATGTCGATGCTCACGGGAGGCTCGGTGGCCGAGACGCCGACGAGGATCGGATCGTGGTCGCTCGAGCGGAACGGGGTGCCCGTCTCCGTGGCACCGTACGCGTAGCCGCGGTCGCTCCACTCCGGCGAGTTGATCGTCCACGCATCCGCACCGGTGATGGACCTCGCCAGTGACGGCGAGGCGATCACATGGTCGAGCGATCCCAGTTCTCCGTCGAACGTGTAGGTGTAGCTGCCCGGCGAGTGCGCGGGCACCGTGTCGACCCAGCCCTTCGACGTGAACACGTCGATCGGGTCCTCATGACCGTAGGCGTTGAAGTCTCCGATCAGCAGCATGTCGTCGCCGTTGGCGGCCTTCAGCCGGTCGGTGAAGGCGAGCAGCGACTGCGCCTGCTTCACCCGATCGGCGTTGAAGAACCCCTGTCCGTCGGCCGGCTGCGTGCCGCTGCCCGACTTCGACTTGAAGTGGTTGGCGATCACGGTGACCGTGCGCCCGTCCGCGTCGAAGGCCTGAGCGATCGGCTCGCGCGCGTTGCCCCACACCGTCTCGTCGTCGATGGTCTGCGCGTCGCCGACCGGCTTCACCTCCTTCGCCTTGTAGATGATCGCGTTCGTGATGAAGTCGGTGGTCGCCGCGTTCTGCAGCGACGTCGGTGTGGGCACGTACGCCCAGACCCCGCTGCCCGCTTCGGCGTTCAGCCCGTCGACGAGGTCGGCGAGGGCGGTGTCGGCGGGCTCGCCCAGCTTCACGGAGTTCTCGATCTCCATGAGCGAGACGACATCGGCATCCAGCTTGTTGATCGCCGAGACGATCTTCGACTTCTGGATGGCGAACTCCGCCGCGGTCTTCGCTCCGCGGGCGTCGGCGTTCTCGCTCACCAGCGTCGTGAAGTAGTTGTACACGTTGAACGACGCGATCTTCACGTCGCCGCCCACCGAGGGCACCTCGGGTCGCGGGTTCTTCGTCGTGAAGCTGAACTTCTCGGCCGCCGGCGATGCGCTGTCGAGCGGCGTCACCGGCTGCAGACGCCAGTCGTCGAAGCCGTACTGCAGCACCAGGCCCTTGCCGCCGAAGTCGACCGCGTCGCCGTTGCGCACGACCGCGTCCTTGGTGAAGTAGGGCTGGTCGTTCAGGTGGTCCTTGTTGGTCACCTGGATGTTGTAGCCGTCATCGAGCAGGATGCGATCGGCGCGGTTCGCCGCGGCGATGGCATCCGCCTCGGCGCCGGGGCGCTTGAGCTCGGTGCCCTTGACGTTGAGCTCGCCGGGGTTCAGCCACAGCGTGCCGAAGTTGAACAGCTGGTGGCTGGAGGCCACCAGGTAGTCTCCGGTGGGCAGCACGAGCATGTTCTCGTACGCCTCGCGTGCCGAGCCGACGACGCTCGTCGGCAGCGGGGTGAGGGCGGGTACGCCGACCGCTGCGGTGACGACCGAGACACCGGATGCCGATGCCGGGGCGATCTGCGTCTGGCCGAAGTACTCGTCGACGACGCCGGTCACCGAGACCAGGTCGCCGATCGCGCCGGGAACGGTCTTGCCGTCGAGGAAGACGAAGATGCCGTCGGATGCGTCGGGCGTCTTGTCGTCTGCTCCGCCGGACCCGGCGGTCTGGATGACGATGCCCTTGTAGCCGCCCGTGCGGTAGTCGGCGGTGATGACGCCCTGCACGGTGACGGTCTTGCCCTTGAGCGGCGAGACGTCGCCGGTGCCCTGCACCTCGGCGATCGTCGCCTTCACGGTCGGCTCGGGCTCGGGGTCGGGATCGGTGCCGCCCCCGCCGGTGCTGCCGGAGTTGGTGGGGGTGATCGTCGCCGACAGTGTGAAGTCGGCCTTGTTGACGTCGGTGTCCTTGCCGTCGGTGCGGTTCAGCGACTTCACGTCGGTGTTGCTCGCCGGTGCGCCGGCGACAGCGCCCTCGAACGTGTTCGAGGTGCCGTAGCCGAGCAGGTCGACGATGCCGTCGGCGCCGGCCGCGTCGCCGGCGGGCAGGGTGACGGCGGTTGCGCCCTGCACCAGGGCGATCGTGCCCGTGGTTCCGCTCGGGTTCAGCGATGTGGTGCTCTGGTCGGGGGTCGGCAGCGCAGCCCCGGCCGGGGTCGTGCCGTTGCCGGGCGCCTGCACCAGGAAGTAGCCGCCGGCCTTGATGGTGCCCGTGAGTGCGACGACGCTGTTCGACGCGCCGGTGCCGGTCGCCGAGCGGTACTGCAGCGACATCCCGTCGAGCACGACGTCCTTGTCGGTCGGGTTGTACAGCTCGATGAACTTGTTCTTGAAGGCGGCGCCGGAGCTGCCGCCGGAGAGGTAGGCCTCGTTGATGACGACGCCGGTTCCGGCGACGTTCGCGAAGGCGGGTGCGGCGATGAGCGTTCCCATGCTCATCGTGAACGCCGTGGTCAGCGCGAGCGCCGCGATGCGCCCCCGCTTCCTCTGGTCGGCGACCGGAACCGAGCGGTTCGGGTCAGCGGGGCGGGGCATCATGAATGCGGTCTCCTCGTTCAGAATGGTCGGCGGATCTCGTGAATCCGCCTTCGCGAGCGCGAAGACGCGCACGCGCATGAAAGTGACCATAGGCCTGACCTCCGACATGCGGCAAGAGCATTCGCCCACCGGTCACCGGATGGTCACCGGGTGGACGCTTCAGGCACGGGCGTCCTCGAAGTCCTCGACCTCGCGCTCCCACGCGTCACGCGCGAGGCGGTACCAGAGATAGAACGCGAATCCGGCGAAGATCGCCCATTCTGCGGCGTAGAAGATGTTCAGCCAGTTGACCGGCGACTTCTCGACGGGGGCGGGCGAGTGGATGTCGATGAGGCCGGTCGGGGCGGTGAGGGACGCCAGATAGGGCCGGTACACGTCGAGCTGCTCGATGTCGTGCCACTGGCCGAGCAGCGCAGCGGGAGACATCCGGGTCAGGGCGAAGACATCGTCAGCCGGGGGCAGCTCGACGCCCTCGTCGTCGATGAGGCGGCCGGTGAGCTCCACGTCGACGGCACCCTGCTCGGTGAGCGCCTCGGCAGCGGCATCCGCCTTCTCGCGCGTCGGCGCCCAGCCGAGCGCGACGGCGAGTGCTGTGCGCTCCGCGACCCGCAGCTGGCCGGTCACCCAGTAGCCCTCCTCGCCGTCGTTGAACCGCGACGAGACCACGATGAAGTCCTCGGCGACCCACTCGCCGCCGGTGCTGACCTTCTGTCCGCCGAGCGGCTCGGGCAGGTACTGCCCGGGCTCGATCACCTCTGTCAGCGGACGCACCTGCTCGGTCGCGCCGGGCGGCGGCGGGTCGGTGTCGATCGCGCGCGCCAGCTGCCACTGACCGAGCCAGGCGAACACCCCGGCGACGACGAGGCACAGCAGGAGCACGCCGATCCAACGGCCGCGCAGCATCACCTCGCGCAGGGTCGGCGGGAACTCCTGCGCGTCCGCGGTGGGCCGCTGCTCGGTCATCCCAGCTCGTACGGCGCGAGCACGACCTCGACCCGCTGGAACTCCTTCAGGTCGGAGTAGCCGGTGGTCGCCATCGACTTGCGCAGAGCGCCGATGAGGTTCGCGGTCCCGTCTGCGACGGGGGCCGGTCCGAACAGGATCCGCTCGAGGTCGGCGACGCGGTCGACCTCGACGCGGCGCCCGCGGGGCAGCTCGGGGTGGTGCGCCTCGGCGCCCCAGTGGAAGCCCTGGCCGGGGGCATCCGTCGCGCGCGACAGCGCCACGCCCAGCATCACGGCATCCGCGCCCATCGCGAGAGCCTTCACCATGTCACCCGACGTGCCCACGCCACCGTCGGCGATGACGTGCACATAGCGGCCGCCCGACTCGTCGAGGTAGTCGCGTCGCGCCGCGGCGACATCGGAGACGGCGGTCGCCATCGGCGCGTGGATGCCCAGGGTCACGCGCGTCGTCGACGCCGCTCCCCCGCCGAAGCCGACCAGCACACCCGCGGCACCGGTGCGCATGAGGTGCAGCGCCGCGGTGTACGTGGAGGCACCGCCGACGATGACGGGGACGTCGAGGTCGTAGATGAACTTCTTCAGGTTCAGCGGCTCGACGGCGCTGGAGACGTGCTCGGCCGACACGGTGGTGCCGCGGATGACGAACAGGTCGACGCCCGCCGCGACGACCGTCTCGTACAGCTCCTGAGTGCGCTGCGGTGTGAGGGAGCCCGCCACCGTCACGCCCGCCTCGCGGATCTCGGCGAGGCGCTGCTTCACCAGCTCGGGCTTGATCGGCTCGGAGTACAGCTGCTGCATGCGCACGGTCGCGTTCTCAGCCGGGAGCGCGGCGATCTCGTCGAGCAGGGGCTGCGGGTCGTCGTAGCGCGTCCACAGGCCCTCGAGGTCGAGCACGCCCAGTCCGCCGAGCCTGCCCAGGGTGATGGCGGTGGCGGGGCTGACGACGGAGTCCATCGGCGCGCCGAGCACCGGGATGTCGAACGAGAACGCATCGATCGTCCACGCCGTCGAGACGTCGGACGGGTTGCGGGTGCGTCGCGATGGGACCACCGCGATGTCGTCGAACGTGTACGCGCGGCGCGCGCGCTTGCCTCGGCCGATCTCGATGTCCATGCTCACCCTTCCAGCCTACCCGTGGTGCTCGCGTGGCCCCGATCGTGCGCTCACCGCCTCGGTTCAGTTCGGCCGCCCGGGTCGGTTCTCCTCCGAGGTAGGCGAACGCGCGGGCGTAGGTCGCATCGTGCTGCCGTCGTCCTACGCCGGAGCGTTCGCCTACCTCGGGTGAGTCGGCCAGGCGGCGCGACTCGTTCTGCACGACGCCCTCTGCGGCGGATTCCATCCACATTCGCGGTCTTCGCGGCGCGTCGGATGCCCCGGACAGGCACGCTCGTAGGCCATGACGATACCTCTGGTGAAGTGGATGCGCGAGCGACGCGGCGTCGCACACACCTCCGAGGTGCGTGCGGCCGGCTATTCAGCATGGACAGTGCGCACGGCGATCGAGGCGGGGAACATCGAGCGGGTGCACCGGTCATGGTTGGTGAGCGCCGACTGCTCGCCCGAGCGCCGGGCGGCGGCACACGTCAGCGGGCGGATCACGTGCGTCACCGCCGCACGCGAGAAGGGTCTGTGGACTCCGGATGCCGAGAAGATCCATGTGGCCGTCGCACCGACGGCATCCCGCAACGGCGGCGCGGGACTGAATGTGCACTGGGCGCAGGGGCCGCTCGCGGTGCCACGATTCAGCACCGACGAGCCGCTGCTGAACGTGCTGTTCCACGTGGCGCGCTGCCTCGATCCGAGCGAAGCCGCCGCCGTCTGGGAATCGGCGCTGCGGAAGGGATCCGTGAGTCTCATCCAGCTGAGGCGCACCCAGTGGGGCGCACTGCGACCGGCGCAGGTGCTCGAGATCGTCGGCGCACTGTCGGACTCCGGTGTCGAGACGACCTTCGTCTGGATCGCGCGGGCGTGCGGAGTCGAGGTTCGGCAGCAGGTCATGATCGACGGACATCGCGTCGATGCGCTCATCGGCGAGCGCCTCGTCGTGCAGCTGGACGGCTTCGAGTTCCACGGCACCGCGAAGGATCGCCGCCGCGATCTGCGTCAGGATGCCCGCCTCACCCTGCTCGGCTACACCGTGCTCCGTTTCGACTACCAGCAGGTCATGTTCGATGCGCGCTACGTGATGGAGACACTGATGAACGCCATCGCGCAGGGCCTCCATCTGGCATCCCGCCGCTGAGCGGTTCGCGGACGTAGGGGATCACGCGAACGTAGGACGACGCATCCGGCATCCGTCCTACCTCCGCCTGTTCGCCTACGCCGGATGAAGGACCCGGAGCACGCCCGCGGCGTCACGGCTCCGACATGCGGGCGAGCAGCTCGATGAGCAGCGCCTCGGCGACGGGTCGCGGCAGCCGCTCGATCAGCGCCATCAGCATGGCCGTCGGCTTGTCGGCCGGCACCGACCCGGCGCCGGCGAGCCGCAGCAGTCGCCACGCGGCGGCGGGGCCGGGAACGCGCCCGCCCTCGCCGTACCCGAGCACGCGCAGCACCGTCAGCAGCATCCGCGGGTCGGCCGGCGGCCGGCCGCGCACCTCGTCGGCGGCCGCGACGAGCGCGCGGATGAAGTCCTCCGAGCCCCGCTCGAGAACGGGGGTGAGCGTCAGGTGGGCGCTGTGCGGGATGCGCACGCCGTCACGCTGCACGAGACCGGGCTGCGGCTGGATCTTCCAGCCGTGCGTGAGCATCGCGTCGGCCAGCCGGTGCGGGTCGACGCGGTCCGGCGCGGCCAGGCTGTCGTCCGAGCCGAGCGCGATCGCGGGTCCGGTGGGGTCGCCGATCACCCGCAGACCAGGGATGCCGTCGACGGCCGCCCTGACGGCGAGGGCGACCCGGTGGATCGACCCGGTGAGCCTGCGGTACCCGTCATCTCCGAGATGCTGCGTGATCGCCCACGCGGCGGCGAGCGGCGACGCCGAGCGCGACCCGAGCAGGGTCGCGTTCACGACCGGGTAGCCCGCCCAGCCGGTCGTGGCGAAGAACTGCGCGCGGTGGCGGCGGCGTCCGCGCTGCAGCAGCACCGAGGCGCCCTTCGGCGCGTATCCGAACTTGTGCAGATCGGCCGAGATGCTGGTCACGCCGCGCACCCGGAAGTCCCATGCGGGCAGATCCGGCCACCACGGCAGCACGAATCCGCCGAAGCAGGCATCGACATGGCAGGAGATCCCCCGGGCGGATGCCGCGGCCGCGACCTCGGCGATCGGATCGAGCATGCCGGTGGGATACGACGGCGCGGAGACGACGACGAGCGCGACGTCGTCGTCGAGCCGGTCCGTCACGTCGCTCGCGGTGACGACGCCGTCCGGCGAGCATGGCACCAGGTCGAGATCGAGGTCGAACAGCTGCGCGGCCTTGGTGAACGCGGCGTGCGCGCTGGTCGGGGCGACCAGCCGGGGGCGCCGCCCGGTGAGCGCGGGGTTCGCCTGCCGCCACCGGTCGCGCGTCGTCTTCACCGCGAGCAGGCAGCTCTCCGTTCCGCCGCTGGTGACGGAGCCGACGACCGTGCGGCCGCCGTACAGCATCCGGCGGGTGAATCCGATCACATCGCGCTCCATCGCCGCGATCGACGGGAACACGGTCGGATCGAGCCCGTTCAGCGGCCGCGCGAGACGAGCGGCGGCGTCGGCCAGCTCCTCCAGCTCGTCGAGACCCGAGTCGTAGACGTACGACAGCACGCGGCCGCCGTGGGTGGGCGCGTCGGCGGCGCGCATCCGCCGCAGACGCTCGAGGATGTCGCTCACGCCGAGGTCCCGACGATGTCGTGCTCGCGCAGCCGGTAGCGAGCCAGCACCACGAGGCTGGCCAGCATGAGGGCCGCGGGAAGCAGGCTGAAGGCCACGGCGATGCCCGAGATCGCGGCGGCAGGCTGGGCGACCTCGACCTCGGCGGTGGTCTCGATGTACCCGGTCGCGGCGAGCACGATCGACAGCACGGTCGCACCGAGCGCCATCCCCGTCGTCTCCCCCGCCGTCCACACTCCGCTGAAGACCCCCGAGCGGTTGTCGCCGCCACCGGCCGTGCGATCGTGGGCGATGACGTCGGGCAGCATCGCCATGGGCAGCGTCTGCATTCCGGCGTACGCCGCACCGGCGAGAGCGACCGGCGCGAGGATCCACCATCCGGGCATCCACACCATCAGACCGAGAACGACGGTCGCGACGAGGAAGACCGCGCTCGCGAGCCGGAAGGCGCGCTCCTTGCCGACGCGGTCCGCGACGATCTTCCACACCGGCGCCATCAGCAGCGCGGGAGCGATCAGCGCGAGGAACAGCGGGGTCACCGCGCCCTCGTCGCCGAGCACCCAGCGGGCGACGAACTGCGCGGCGGCGAGCATGAGTCCGGTCGCGAGGCCCTGCAGCATGAAGGTTCCGAGCAGCACACGGAAGGGCTGACTCTCGCGCAGCGCGACCACGCCATCGCGGTAGTGCGTCGCGATCGACGCGCCGGGGCGCACGGGCAGCGGCGGACGGTCGGGGGCGACGGTCGACGCGACGAACAGCCCCGCGCCGAGAAGCACTGCCGCGACGGCAGCCATCACGAGGTAGCCGAGCAGCGGATCGTCGGGGAACATGCCGCGGATCTCCGGCCCGCCGGCACCGAACAGCAGGATCGCCACGGTCAGCATCACCACGCGCCAGGTGAGCAGGCGGGTGCGCTCGCGATAGTCGTCGGTCAGCTCGGCGGGCAGCGCGATGTACGGCACCTGGAAGAGACTGAAGCATGTCGCTGCGAGCATGAAGGCGATGAGCACCCAGGTCGCGGAGGCGAACGGGCCGATCCCGGCCGGCACCGCGAAGGTGAGGGTGAACGCGATGGGAAGCCCGATGGCCCCGATGAGCATGAGTCCGCGCCGCGACCCGGCGCGGGCGAGCGCGGTGTCGCTGATCCCGCCGATGACCGGGTCGATCAGCACGTCCCACACCTTCGCGCCGGTGACGATCGCGCCCGCGGCGAGCGCGGTCACCCCGAGCGAGTCGGTGAGGTAGTAGACCAGCACGAGCCCCGGCAGCGTCGCGAACCCGCCGGTGCCGAGTGACCCGGTCGCATAGCGGGCGATCTGTCCCCGAGTGAGCGGATTCGACGCTGAGCGCATGCGGCTCACTCTAGTGCTGGCGCCGCGGCCCGCGTCCGGCGGGTCGGACGCGTGGGCCTCGGACATGCGGCGGGGGCGGATGCCCGGCATCCGCCCCCTCCGTCAGGCCGTGACCCGAGGTCGGCTCACTTCTTGTAGTTCGGCGCCTCGACGACGATCTGCACGTCGTGCGGGTGCGACTCCTTGAGCCCGGCGGCGGTGATGCGCGCGAAGCGGCCGCGGGCCTTGAGCTCTTCGATGGTGCGCGCGCCGACGTAGAACATCGACTGACGCAGCCCGCCGATCAGCTGGTACGCGACGGCCGAGAGCGGCCCGCGGTACGGCACCTGCCCTTCGATGCCCTCGGGGATCAGCTTGTCGTCGCTGGGCACGTCGGCCTGGAAGTAGCGGTCCTTCGAGTACGAGGTCTGCTTGCCCCGCGTCTGCATGGCGCCCAGCGACCCCATGCCGCGGTACTGCTTGAACTGCTTGCCCGACTGGAAGACGATCTCGCCCGGCGACTCGTCGGTGCCGGCGAGCAGCGAGCCCAGCATGACGGCGTCGGCACCGGCGACCAGCGCCTTGGCGATGTCGCCGGAGTACTGCAGGCCGCCGTCGGCGATCACCGGCACGCCGGCCGGGCCGGCCGCGAGCGATGCCTCGTACACGGCGGTCACCTGCGGCACGCCGACGCCGGCGACCACGCGGGTGGTGCAGATCGAGCCGGGGCCCACGCCGACCTTGACGGCGTCGACGCCGGCATCAACCAGGGCCTGTGCGCCCTCGCGCGTCGCGACGTTGCCGCCGATGACGTCGATGTGCTCGAAGGTGGGGTCGGCCTTGAGCCGCTTGACGAGCTCGATGACGCCCTGCGACTGGCCGTTGGCGGTGTCGACGACGAGGATGTCGACGCCGGCATCCCGCAGCGCCTCGGCGCGCTCCCACGCGTCACCGAAGAAGCCGATCGCCGCGCCGACGCGCAGCCGACCCTGGTCGTCCTTGGTGGCGAGGGGGTACTTCTCGCTCTTGTCGAAGTCCTTGATCGTGATGAGGCCGGCGAGCTTGCCGTCCTCATCGATGAGCGGCAGCTTCTCGACGCGGTGCTTGGCGAACAGGGCGATGACCTCGCCGGCGGCGACACCGACCTTGGCGGTCACCAGGTTCTCGCTGGTCATGACGTCCTTCACCAGCGTCGTCTGGCGCTCGAAGCCCGACACGAAGCGCATGTCGCGGTTGGTGACGATGCCGACGAGCTTGCCGTCGTCATCGACGACGGGAAGGCCCGAGATGCGGTACCGGGCGCACAGGTTGTCGACCTCTTCGACGGTGGCGTCGGCGGTGGTGGTGATCGGGTCGGTGATCATGCCCGATTCGCTGCGCTTGACGCGGTCGACCTGCGACGCCTGGTCGGCGATCGAGAGGTTGCGGTGCAGAATGCCGATGCCGCCCTCACGCGCCATGGCGATCGCCATGCGCGCCTCGGTCACGGTGTCCATCGCGCTGGAGAGCAGCGGGGTGGCCACGGAGATGCGCCGGGTGATCCGCGAGGAGGTGTCGGCCTCACTGGGGATGACGTCGGTGTGCCCGGGAAGCAGGAGCACGTCATCGTAGGTGAGTCCGACGAAACCGAACGGGTCGTGCTGCTGCATGGAAGCTGGCTCCTCTGCGCCGGAGGCGCGATCGAATGACGAATGCGCGGGACGTCGGCGACCGGAGGGGGCTGACCCGCGGTGTATAGATTCTAAGCGCGCCGCGGCTGCGGTTATTCCGAGAACGCCGAGAGCCCCGACAGGGCACGGCGACCGGGCGGGACACTCCCGATATTCCGATCCGGCCGCGGATGGTGCGATCGGCGTCGGCGACGGGATACGCTCATTCCGACGCCCAAGCCGGACGACGACCCGAAGTCGTCCGAGGCACTCGATGTGGAGGATGCGTGGGACTCAGAACTGTGGCGCTTCAGCGCCCCCGAAACGGCGTGATCGCGGTGCTCGCGGCTCTGCTCGCCGCTTTCCTCATCTTCGGCGCTCCCGCCGGATCGGCCCACGCCGAGACGACGCCCGACGGGCAGGAGATCACCGACTTCTACTTCGGCGGCAACATCACCTACAAGGGCGAGCCGATCGAGGGCGTGAAGATGTCGGTCGACGGCAACGGCTTCAAGGCCGAGACCGAGACGGGTGCCGACGGCAAGTGGAGGCTCTACGTCCCCGAGAAGGAGAAGTACACGATCGCCGTCGACGAGGACACCCTCCCCGAGGGCGTGATCGTCGACGCGTCGCAGCTGCCCGAGGGCGTCACTCCCGTCGAGGGCACGAGCGGGTCGTTCGAGGCCGAGTTCGGTCTCACGGGCACGAAGATCGTCAACCTCTTCCTCGGTCAGGGTGAGCGGATCACCGTCTCGTTCGCCGATCAGCTCATCTCGCGCACGATCGGCGGCATCAACTTCGGCCTGCTGCTCGGCCTGGCCTCGATGGGCGCCGCGCTCATCTACGGCACCACCCGCCTGTCGAACTTCGCGCACGGCGAGATGGTGACCTGGGGCGGTGTCGTGGTCGTGCTGTTCACCTCGTTCTGGAACCTGCCGCTGTGGGCCGGCATCATCGCCGCCGTGATCGGCGGCGGAGCGCTGGGCTGGGCGATGGATGCCGGGATCTGGCGCCCCCTGCGCCGACGCGGTCTCGGCATCGTGCAGCTCATGATCGTCAGCATCGGACTCTCGCTCGCCCTGCGCTACGTGCTGCAGTTCATGATCGGCGGCGACACCGCGCAGCTGCCGGGCGCGAGCCCCGCCCCGATGCAGCTCGGCCCGATCTCGCTGTCGTACATCGACCTGATCGGCATGGCGATCAGCCTGGCCGCGATCCTCGGCATGGCGTACTTCCTCACCCGCACCCGGATCGGCAAGGCGACCCGCGCGATCTCCGACAACCCGCAGCTGGCGGCCGCCTCCGGCATCGACGTCGACCGCGTGATCCGCTACGTGTGGATCATCTCCGGCTCGCTGGCGGCGCTGTCCGGCATCCTTTGGGCCTACTTCCGCCCCGGCGTGAAGTGGGACATGGGCATGCAGATGCTGCTGCTGATCTTCACGGCGATCACGCTCGGCGGCCTCGGCTCGGCCATCGGCGCCCTGGTCGGCTCGCTGATCGTGGGCATCGCGGTCGAGGTCTCGACGCTGCTGGGTGTCCCCTCCGACCTCAAGTACGCCACCGCTTTGGTCGCGCTGGTCGTCATCCTGCTGGTCAGGCCCCAGGGCCTGTTCGGCCGCAAGGAAAGGCTGGGCTGACGCATGGACTTCGGATCGATCTTCGGCAACACCGCCGCCTATCTGTTCAGCCCGGTCACCATCGCCTACGCGCTGGCCGCGACCGGTCTCGCCGTGCACTTCGGCTACGCGGGTCTGCTCAACTTCGGCATGGCGGCGTTCATGGCCGTCGGCGCCTACGGCTACGCCATCCCCGTGCTCACCTTCGGCGCCCCGTGGTGGCTCGGCATGCTCATCGGCCTGGCCGGCGGTGCGCTGTTCGCGCTGCTGCTCGGCATCCCGACCCTCCGGCTGCGAGCCGACTATCTCGCCATCGCGACCATCGCGACCGCCGAGGTGGTGCGCCTGCTCTTCCTCACCCGCCTCTTCGAGGATGTGACGGGCGCCGCGGGCGGCCGCACCGGCTATCACGCCGGCTTCCGCGCGGCGAACCCGATCCCGGAGGGCACGTACGGCTTCGGACCGTGGACGTACAACGCCACCGAGCTGTGGAACATCGTCTTCGGGCTCATCCTGCTGGCGCTGTCGATCCTGCTGGTGTGGGCGCTGATGCGCAGCCCGTGGGGCCGCGTGCTCAAGGGCATCCGGGAGGACGAGGACGCCGTGCGCTCGCTCGGCAAGAACGTCTTCGCGTACAAGATGCAGGCGCTCGTCGTCGGCGGCGTGATCGGCGCCGCTGGTGGCATCGTGTTCGTGCTGCCCTCGGCCGTCGTGCCCGGCAGCTACTCGACCTCGCTGACCTTCTTCCTGTGGACGGTGCTGCTGCTCGGCGGCGCGGCCACGGTGTTCGGTCCGACGCTCGGCGCCGTGCTGTTCTGGGTGCTGTTCGCCTTCCTCGGCAACCTGCTGCCGCAGATGGCGACCGCGGGCTACCTGCCGATGTCGTCGTCGCAGGCCGAGATCGTGCGCTGGATCCTCGCGGGCGTGGCGCTGATGCTCATCGTGATCTACCGCCCGCAGGGCATCCTCGGAGACAAGAGGGAGATGACCTTTGTCAAGTGAGAACCAGCCGGTGGATGCTGCGGGCGCAGCCCCCACACCGGCGAAGCGTCAGAAGTCGACCGGCCTCGCCAAGGGGCCGGCCGCTCCCGGGGTCGCGAAGGTCGACCCGATCCTCGTCGTCGACGGAGTCGAGCGCCACTTCGGCGGCTTGACCGCCGTCAACGTCGAGCATCTCGAGATCCCCCGCGGGGCGATCACCGCCCTCATCGGCCCCAACGGCGCCGGCAAGACCACGCTGTTCAACCTGCTGTGCGGGTTCGACAAGCCCAACAGCGGCACCTGGCAGTACGACGGGAATAACCTCGCGGGCATCCCCTCGTTCAAGGTCGCCCGGATGGGGCAGGTGCGCACCTTCCAGCTGACCAAGGCGCTCTCGCTGCTGACCGTGCTCGAGAACATGAAGCTGGGCTCGCCGGACCAGCCCGGCGAGCGCTTCTGGCAGAGCCTGATCCCCGGCATCTGGAAGAAGAAGGAAGTCGAGATCGAGCAGAAGGCTCGGGAGCTGCTGACGCTGTTCAAGCTGGATGCCAAGGAGAAGGACTTCGCCGCTGCGCTCTCGGGCGGTCAGCGCAAGCTGCTCGAGATGGCCAGGGCGCTGATGAGCGATCCGCAGCTGGTGATGCTCGACGAGCCGATGGCCGGGGTGAACCCCGCGCTCACGCAGTCGCTGCTCGATCACATCCTGGGGCTGAAGGACCGCGGCATGACAGTGCTCTTCGTCGAGCACGACATGCACATGGTGCGCCACATCGCCGACTGGGTCGTCGTGATGGCCGAGGGCCGCGTGGTCGCCGAGGGCCCGCCCGAGACGGTCATGGAGGACCCGGCTGTCGTCGACGCGTACCTCGGAGCCCACCAGGACGTGGATCTCGGGGCCGTCACCGGCCGGATCGTGATCCCCGACAGCGGCTCGACAGCAGCCGCCACGCGTCTTCGCGAGCGGATCGAGGCCGAGGCCGAAGCAGAGGCCGAAGAGGAGAAGAAGTGATGGATGCCTCCGAAGAGGTCGTTGTCGAACTCACGAACGTGCACGCGGGCTACCTGCCAGGGGTGAACATCCTCAACGGAGCCAACCTCGTCGCCCGCAAGGGCGAGCTGATCGGCATCATCGGGCCGAACGGCGCGGGCAAGTCGACCCTGCTGAAGGCGATCTTCGGCATGGTGCAGGTGCGCGAAGGTGACATCACGCTGAACGGCTCGAGCATCGTCGGACTGAAGGCCGACAAGCTCGTCTCGCGGGGCGTCGGCTTCGTGCCGCAGACGAACAACGTGTTCCCCTCGCTGACCATCGCCGAGAACCTGCAGATGGGGCTGTACCAGAACCCGAAGGTCTACGGCGAGCGCCTCGAGTTCGTCACCGAGATCTTCGCCGAGCTGGGCAAGCGTCTGAACCAGCGCGCCGGCTCGCTGTCGGGCGGCGAGCGCCAGATGGTGGCGATGTCGCGAGCGCTGATGATGGACCCGTCGGTGCTGCTGCTCGACGAGCCCTCGGCCGGCCTCTCCCCCGTGCGGCAGGACGACGCGTTCATCCGCGTCTCCGACATCAACAAGGCGGGCGTGACGACGATCATGGTCGAGCAGAACGCCCGCCGCTGCCTGCAGATCTGCGACCGCGGCTACGTGCTCGACCAGGGCCGCGACGCGTACGAGGGCACCGGCCGAGACCTGCTGAACGACCCGAAGGTGATCGGCCTGTACCTCGGCACGCTCGGCCAGGACGCCGCCTGACCCCCGGCCGTCGTCGAGCGCGCGCCTCGTCGCCGGGAGCCACATGTCGGTCATACGCGCCGCATAACCGGCATCCGGCTCCTCGCGCGCACTCGCGCCCGCCACGCTCCCGCGACCGCCGCGCCCCCGCCGGCCGGGAGCCAAACGTCGACCGCGGGCGCCTGATAACCGGAATCCGGCTCCCGGACGCACTCGCACCCGCTGAGCCCCCCCGCCGGGAGCTAAGTGACGCCCACCGGCGCCTGATAACCGGCATCCGACTCCCGGACGCACTCGCACCCGCCGAGCCGCCCGCCGGGAGCCGAATGTCGGTCATCGGCGCCGCATAACCGGCATCCAGCTCCCCGCACGAGCCCGGACATGCAGAAGGCCCCGGATGCCGAGTGGCATCCGGGGCCTTTCCCCGCGACTTACTTGATGCGGGTGTTGTTGTTGTCGGCGCCGTACTCGTAGACGCCGATGGCCGCGCCCTTCGGGTCGTTGTTCTCGTCGAACGTGACCGAGCCGGACAGGCCCTCGTAGTCGGCGGTTCCGCCGTCGTTGATGATCTTGGCGCACTCCTCGAACGTGGTGCACTTCTCACCGTCGCCCTCGCCGCCGGACACCTCGCGCATCTTCGAGGCGATGTCCTTGCCCTCGACCGAGCGGGCCTCGAGCGCGGCCAGCGCGACGAGGATCGTGGCGTCGTAGGCCTCAGCCGAGTAGGTGACGTCGTTGATCTTGTCGTTGCCTGCCGCGGTCCAGACCTCGTTCAGCTGCTCGAGGAAGTCGTCGGGCAGCTCGGCGCCGGCACGGGTGCCCTTGGAGCCCTCGAGCTTGATCGGCAGGTTGTCCTTGCCGTAGTTCGAGAGGTTTCCGTCGACCATGTACAGCTTGCCGGTGTCGACGCCCGCGTTGCCGAGCAGCGGTGCGATCGTCTTGAACTGCTCGTACGAGACGATGGCGACGGCGTCGGGCTTGGCGGCCGAGACCGTCTGCACCTGCGCGTTGTACTGGCCGTCGCCCTGGTTGTACGAAGCCTCGGCGACGACCTTGCCGCCGGCCGACTCGAACGTGTTCTTGATGGCCTCTGCCAGGCCCGTGCCGTACGGGTCGTTCTGGTAGATGATGCCGAGGGTGGTGTTGCCGTCCTCGGCGATCTGGTTGCCGAGCACCTCGCCCTGCAGGTTGTCGCTCGGAGCGGTGCGGAAGTACATCGGGCTCAGACCGGTGAAGTCCGCCGAGGTGTTCGACGGCGAGACGGTGACGATGCCCGCGCCGACGTTGCTGTCGAGGATGAGCTTCGACACCGACGACGAGGCGGCACCGATCATGGCGGTGATGCCCGCGCTCTGCAGCTTGGTGATCGACGTCTCGTACGCCTTATTGTCGAGGTCGCCCTCGTCGGCGCTGGTGAGCTCGACCTGCACGCCGGCGTCGGCCTCGTTGATCTGCGAGACGGCGAGCGCGACACCGGCCTCCATCGGGGCGCCGAGGAACGCGAGCTGGCCGGAGACCGGCAGCAGCGAGCCGAGCTTGAGCGTGAGGTCGGCCGCTGCGGGCTTCTCGCCTGCGGGCTTGTCACTGGGGTTCTCCGCGGGCGTGCTGCTGCAGCCCGCGATGATGAGTGCGGAGGCGCTGACCATCGCAGCCGCCGCGAAGATCCTCGCCGGACGCGAGCCCTTCATTGCGTTCATGTTGCTCCCTTGCGTAACTGAACGTGGAATTCCACTTCGGGTGACTCTCACCCTATTGGTTCGTGTGCGCAGGGGCCCGCCGCTTCGATCTCGGTCGCCTAACGATCCGCACGCCGGGCGGGACGGTGTTCAGACGAGGTCGACGGGAGCCGTGACGGGCGACCCCGTGTGCGTTCGGCGGCTGTTCAGCAGCAGGTCTGCGACGAACACCACGATCGCGATCCAGACGATGGTGAAGCCGATCCAGCGCTCCAGCGGCATGGGCTCCCCGAGCAGCGCCCACCCGACGACGAACTGCATCACGGGGGTGATGAACTGCAGCATCCCGACCAGGCTTAGGTCGATCCGCCTGGTGCCCGCGGCGAACAGCAGCAGCGGTACGGCGGTGGCGATGCCGGCTCCGGCGACGAGCGCGGTGTGCAGCGGCGAGATCTGGCCGAACGTGAGACCGTCGGTCTGCCCGACGATGATGAGCGTGACCACCGCGATCGGGATGAGCCAGAACGATTCGAGGGTGAGCCCGCTCGTGGCATCCACCGCCGCCCCGATCTGCTTCTTGACGAGCCCGTAGACGCCGAACGAGGCGGTGAGGGTCAGTGCGATCCACGGGAACGTGCCGTAGGCGATGACGATCACGACGACGGCGAGCGCCGCGACGCCGATCGCGACCCACTGCAGCGGCCGAACCCGCTCGCGCAGCACGAAGACCCCCAGCAGCACTGTGAAGATCGGGTTGATGAAGTAGCCGAGGCTGGTCTCGATCACGTGCCCGGTGAGGGTGCCGATCAGGAACGTCTGCCAGTTGACGTAGATCAGCACTCCGGCGAGCGCCGTCCAGCCCAGCAGCCGGGGCTGACGGATGATCGCGATGAGCGCGGGCCAGCCGCGCATGACCGTGAGCAGGATGCAGCAGAAGACGAACGAGAGCAGCACGCGCCACGCGACGACCTCCCACGGGCCCGTGGGAACCAGCGCGAGGAAGTACAGCGGCAGCACCCCCCAGAGCAGGTACGCGCCGATCGTGTACGCGACCCCGCCGCTCTTCGTGCTCACCGATCAAGCTTAGCGATCACTGCCTCTTCCATCCGTGCACCCTTGCATCTACCATGGGTCGATACTCAAGGCTGAATTCTGGGGAAGACGGCGATTCACGATGGGGACAGCAGAGCTGCTGCTCGCCCTGGACGCAGGGCATACCCGTCTGCACGCGATGGTGGTGTCGGCGGGGGCGGATGACGAGGCGATCACGCGTCGGCTGCGACTCGGCGCGGATCGCGATGAGGTGAGCGCCGGCGCGTTCATCACCGAAGACGGCGAGGTGCTCTTCGGTGACGAGGCGCAGCAGCGAGCTCTCGCGCAGCCCGAATGGTGGGTGCGCGACGTCGTCTCCCACGTGGGCGATCCGGTGCCGCTCGTCGTGGGCGGCTTCGCCGTGCCCGCCGAGGAGCTGGTCGCCCGGATGGTGCGGTGGGCCGTGGCCGCCCTCGTCGCCGCGCACGGCGCGGCACCGAGCTGCATCGCCGTGACCCACCCCACCGGATGGCGGGGACACCGCATCGGCGCGCTGCGCGCCGCGCTGCAGGCAGCCGATGTCGGCGATGTGCTTCTCGTGCCGGCGGGCTACGCCGCGGCCCGGCATGCGGCGGCGAGCGGACGCGCGCGGGTGATCGCGGTGTACGACCTCGGCGGCGAGACGTTCGAGGCGAGTGTGCTCGACGGCGCGGAGCTGGCCGGCCCTCCGAGCACGCTGGCGCTCGGCACGACGGATCTGGATCTGTCGCTGCTGGAGCACGTCGTCGCTGTGGCTGGCGGCGCGGGCACACGCCGCCCGGGGACCGCCGGAGAGCTGGTGGCCTCACGCGCCTCTGTGTCCGGTGCGAAGGAGGAGCTCTCGCACCGTTCGGATGCCGCGGTCGCGCTGCGACTGCGCGGCACCGAGACGCAGGTTCGGCTGACCCGGGCCGAGCTGGAGGATGCCGCCGAGCCGATGATCGAGCGCACGGTCGATGCGCTCGATCGCGCCCTCGACGACGCCGGTGTGCGCGCGGATCAGCTCGATGAGATCGTGCTCGTCGGCGGAGGCTCGCGACTGCCTCTGGTGGCGCAGACCCTGTCGCGTCGGATGGATCGTCCTCTCACCGCACCGGATGATCCGCAGTTCGCCGCGGCGCTGGGTGCCGGGCTCATCGCGTGGGAGCACACCGCCGACCGTCGTCGTGAGCGCGCCGCGATCGCCCCGCCGGAGGCCGCTCCGCCCGAGCGCACCCCGCTGCTGGCCGCTCTGCTCGCAGGGATCCGCGGCGTGCGGGTGCCCTACGGTGCGGCCACGGCGCTGGTCGCCGCGGGCGTCATCATCGCCGCAGGCATGGTGTTCGGCGCCGGCACGCCGATGAACGAGTCGATCAGCACCGCAGCCGGTGCGGCCGGGGCGGATGCCGAGGACGACGTCGGAGTCCGCCGCGCCACGTCGGGGTTCAGCGCTGCCGACTCCGAGCCGGCTGATGATGCGGCGGAGGAGACGGACGGCGCCGTCCGCGCGGAGCCGGACGCCGAGGATCCCGCCGCGCAGGCGACGGATGACGAGCCGGAGTCCACCCCGGCAGGCGGTGGCTTCCGGGTGGCGCCGGCCGACGACCCCGCTGCCGATGCGGACCCTGTGCCGTCCGGCGCCACGGGTTCGAGTTCGGCTCCGCAGGCGGCAGGTGGCACGGGCACGTCCACCGGGTCCGGATCCGCACCACAGCCGACGACAGAGCCGGCGCCTCAGCCTGTGACAGAGCCGACGGCGGGGCCCACGCCGCAGCCCGCACCCGAGCCGGAACCAGGGCCCGCCCCCGCTCCCGCGCCGGAACCCGAGCCCACGCAGGACCCGGAGCCTGCCCCCGCTCCCGAGCCCACGCCGGAACCCGAGCCCACGCCGGATCCCGTGACCGATCCGGCGTCAGGATCCGAGCCTGAGCCGCAGCCCACCCCCGACCCCGGCGGCCCGACGCCCGAGCCCACGCTCAGCGCAGAACCGCTCGCCGAGCCCGCGTGACCCATGTCCACGGCATCTGCAGAGCGCTCGTCGGCCATGCCGGCGCCGTTCCTGTCGTGGGAGCGGCACGCCCGCCCGGCACTCGAGACGCTGCCGACTCAGACGCCGCGGGTCGTCGTGGTCGGCTCTGCGGGTGCGGGCAAGTCCCGCGCCCTGAATCGCCTGCGCGCCCTCGTCGACAGCTCGCCGCGGCGCACGCTGCTCACCACCGCCGCCGACGATCTCGGCGGCGTACCGGCAGAGGACGTGCTGCTCGTCGACGACCTGCATCTGCTGGATGAGCAGACCCTGACCGCGCTGCGCGAGCGTGCCGCCGATCCGCGCGCGGCGCTGATCGCGGCCACGCGCCCGGGGCCGCTGTCGCCGACGGCGCAGGCCGTCGTCCGGCTGCTCGAGCGGGGAACCCCGCCGATCGTGCTGGGTCACGTCTCGCGCTCCGACCTGCTCGATCACCTCGACGCGCTGCAGCGGCCGATGCCGTCGCCGTGCGTCGACCACATCCTGCGCGAGACCGCGGGCGTGGCGTGGCTCGTGGTCGCGGCGCTGCAGCATCACGATCCCCGCGATTGCGCCGATGATCCGGGGCACCGTGAGCTCGAGCGGGCACTGGCCGAACTCGTCATGCACCGCTTCGACACCGCCGATCTCTCCCTGCAGCGCGCGGTCGAGCGGATCTGCGTCGCCGGCCCGCTGGCGGGACCGCTGCCCGACATCCTCGGCGAGAGCGGCAGCACGCCCGCCGACGACGGTGCTCACGACGAGCTGCTGCTGCGCGGACACGCCGAGGGCCTGCTGCTGCGCGGCGGCGACGCGGCCCCGATCGTCCGCACGGCGGTGCGGCGCTTCCTGCCCACCCACCGGCTCGTGACGCTCAGCGCGGCGCTGCCCGACACGGTCGACCAGCCGGTGGAGCTGCGCCGGGTGCACAGCGCCCGCGTCGCCGCGGCGCTGGAGGCGCGCGCCGACCGCCTGCTGGCGTCATCCCCCGACCGCGCGAGCGCCCTCTACGACGCGGCCATCGAGTGCGGCGCTTCTGCGGCGCACTCGGCCGAGCGCCGGGCGCGCGCCGCCTGGGCGGAGGGCCGGATCGACGCGTGCGCGGCGATCCTCGACACCGCCGTCGACGACGACCCCGGGTTCCTGCACGGCGAGGCCCTGCGCCTGTCCGCCGCGGTGTGGTCGGCGCGGGGAATGCTGGCGCGGGCGGATGCCGCGTATCGACGCTCGCCGGGCGGCGCCGCCCCGGCGGTGACGCGGGACGCCGGGCACGCGCCGACATCCGGGGAGGATCTCACCCGCGCGGATGCCGCGGTCGCCGCGCTCGGTGCGGGTCGTCGGGCCGAACCGCAGCGCGAGGCGTCGCAGACGCCCTCGGCAGCCCCGACCGTCGCGGATCCGGACGCCGCGACGACCATGAGCGCGGCCGCCCAGCTGCTGCGCGACGGCCTGCGACGCACGCTCGCCGAGGAGGTCGACGAGGCGAGCCTTGCGGATCTCGCGCGAGCCGCTGAGCTGTACACCGCGACCGGTGGTGACGGCCCGCTGTGCGAGCCGCCCGCCGTCATCGCCGCGATCGTCGCCCTAAACCTCGGGCGCCCCGTCGCCGCGGCGCAGGTGCTCATCGACGCCGCCGAGCGCCGTCACGGCGGGCGCTGGGCGCGACGCCGGCTGCTGCTGTGGGCCGCGTGGGTCTGCGTGCAGCGCGCCCAGCCCGCTCGGGCGCTGCAGCTGCTCGCGCAGGCCGACGACGGTCGCGCCTGGACCCCGCGCGACGCGCTGCTGCGGCATGCCGTGCACGTGGCCGTCGCGCGCCGGCAGGACGACGCCGCGGCCCTGAGGGCGGCATGGGAGCGTGCGCGGCCCGCCCTGCTGCGCGTCGATCCCGACGTCTACCTGCTGCATCCGCTCGGCGAGCTGATCATCGCCGGCACCCAGCTCGGCGATGCGGCCCGGGTGTCGCTGCATCGCGACCGCGCCCTGGATCTGGTGGGCAGCCTGGGCGAACCGCCGCTGTGGTCGGCGCATGTGCACTGGGCAGGCGTCCAGCAGGGCATCCTCACCAGCAGTCCCGCGCTGCTCGCCCCGCACGCGAAAGCTCTCGTCGCCGAGGCGCCGCACAGCCGCGTCGCAACGGGCATGGCGAGGGCGGGTCGGGTCTGGACGGAGGTGCTCGCCGGCACGGTCGACGCGTCGGCGGTGATCTCGGCGGCCAAGTCGCTGGCGGCGGTGGGCCTGCTCTGGGATGCCGCGCGGCTCGCCGGCCATGGCGCCGCTCGCAGCTCCGACCGCCGCGTGGCCGCCCAGCTGCTCGCGTGCGCTCGCGATCTGCACCCCAGCACGGCTCCGCGCACGGAACCCGACGCCGCGGCGGATCACGCCGACGACGCCGCCGCTCAGCTCGCCGTGCTCAGCGATCGCGAGATCGAGGTGGCTCGGCTGGTGATGCAGGGCAAGACCTACGCCGAGATCGGAGCGAAGATCTTCATCTCCCCCCGCACGGCCGAGCACCACATCGCGCACATCCGACGTCGGCTCGGAGTGCAGACGCGATCCGAGATGCTGACGCGTCTGCGGACGCTGCTGGGATCGGACGAAGGCGCCGCCGCAACCCCGCAAGCAACCCCCGTAGATCGGCGCCGCACAATCGGGGGATCCCCCGATGCCACGGGTACGACGCCGTCATAGCATCGCCTTCAGGCTCCTCGGCTTCGCACCCCGAAGACCCGGGGGACGGCGAATTCGCACGCGTTGAAGGGGACAGCTGATGACTTCACCGATCGAGACCATCGCGGACGCGCTGATCGCATTCATCCTGAGTCTGCTGAACGATCCCGAAGCCGCCGCGGAGTTCACCGCCGACCCGCAGTCGGCTCTGAACGAGCACGGTCTCAGCGGCGTCTGCATGGCGGACGTGGCTGCGGTGCGCCCGGTCATCGTCGATCGTCCGGACGTGATCCACTACGTGCGTCCGCCGAACTGGCCGCCGCCCGGTGACGACGAAGATGCCGGACCCATCCGCGAGATCGTGCGGATGATCCAGCAGTACACCACGACGATCGAGCAGAACACGGCGATCGATGCCCGCTCGACGCTGGTGGATCAGTCGGTGAATCAGAACATCTGGACCGAGGGCGGGGATGTCACCCAGCTGTTCGACCAGGAGGCCGTGATCGCCTCGGGCGACCACTCGGTCGCCGCCGGCGACGACGTCGCGGTCGTCGACTCCGACGTCGACGTGACGATGGGCGATGTGTCGGTCGGCAACGAAGAGTACGACGGCAGCTTCAACCAGGTCGGCGGCGACGCCGACGACGCGCCGCCCGCCGTGCCGGAGGACACCGCGGACGAACCGAACGCACCGGTCGCCGTGGCGGCGCCCGCGGATGCCGCAGCGGCCGCCCCTGCCGCAGCCGACCCTGTGCCGGCTGCTGCGCAGAGCGCCCCGGTCGCCGACGCCGCACCGACCGCTGCGCCGGCCGACGTTCCCGAGCCCGCCGACGTGCTCGAGAGCGACATGACGGCGGGCGCCAGCGACTCGTACGAGACGGATGCCGCCGCGGCGACCCTCGACGACCAGCCGGCCGATCTGCCTCTCGACGATGACTGAGCAGGCCCGGTCGGCGGTGCCGGCGCACTCCGCCACGGAGCGCACCGGCACCGTGGAGGGCGCCGGCACCGTGGAGCCGTTCAGCGCGAAGCGCCGGCCCGAACGGCCCACGCTCGCCAGTCCCTACGCGCCCCCGGTCGTCGTGAAGGTGCCGCCGCCGTTCTCGGTGCGGTTGAGCCTGCTGCTCTGGGTGCTCAGCTTCACCGTGGGCGCCTTCGCCGCCGTGTATCTGTTCATCATCCGCAAGGATCTGCTGCCGCTCATCGCCGACGTGGCCGAGGGCGTGACCTCGGGCCGCAGCGCGGCGACCTACGAGTCGGCGGCCGACATCGTCTTCTGGGTGTTCTTCGGTGCCGCGGTCACGGTGCTGGCGGTGCAGATCACGCTGCTCGTGTCGTTCATGGGCCGCCGGGGCAACGTGCGCTGGTGGCAGCTGGCGACGCTGGTGGTGCTGGCTCTGCTGGTGCTGCTCTCACCGGAATGGGTGGCGCTGGGCGCCGAGGGCGCGGTGCTGCAGCCGCTTCTCACGGCGCAGGCGGCGCTGGTCCTGCTCGCCCTGCTCGCGGCCACCCTGCCCCGCGCCATCGCCTGGTCCGCCCGTCACGTGGATGTCCGGCGCGGGCCGCAGGGGGCGAGCGGCGGCGACTTGTGAGCTGACCTCGTCCGCGGCGAGGATCTCGGCGAGGCTGCGCAGCACCGCCTCGCACACCGCGACGCTCTCGCGCGGAGCCAGCGGCGCCGCCGCCAGCACCCGCCACCGGTCGACCAGCGACGACGCGGCCGCCGCGACCTCGGCATCCGTCGCCGTGGCCGCGAGCCCCAGGCGGGTGCGCGCGTCCAGCCCCTCCGCACCGAGGAGGCGCTCCGCCGTGCTGCGGTGCTCGGGCGGCAGGGGCAGGCCCTGCGATCGTGCCTGGGCCAGCAGCTCGAGCTCGCGCAGGGTGTGCGCCGAGGCGGTGAACCGCTCGACGCACGCCTCGATCCGCTCCGCGCCCGGCCGCGGCGAGCGGCGCAGCAGCGCCTGCACCTGCAGGATGACCCCGCGCGCTTTGAGCACGGCGGCCCGGGGGTGCAGCTGTGTGCGCACGAACTCCTGCAGCTCGTGCACTCCGCTCTGCTCGACGAGTCCCTCCGAGAGCGCCGAGGACGTGTGCGCGCCGGCACGGATCAGGGCCGTGGCGAGCCGCACACCGAAGATGCCGAAGCGTGCCAGCAGATCGCGGCGCACGCTCTCGCTGAGCCCGGTCGCAGAGCTGGGTCGGGTGAAGCGGTCGGCTGAGACCAGCAGCGCCTCACGGTCGGCGCGGTCGAGTCCGGCGAGCTCGCGCAGCGCGATGAACTCGCTCTCGCGCAGAGTGCGGGCGCCCTCGGCGAGCAGCCCGGCGACCGGGATGACGCGCAGCGCCAGCGCGGCGAGGCTGCCGTCGCGCTCGTAGCGCAGCGCCACACGGCGGGCCGACAGCAGGGAGTCGATCCGCCCCGAACCCACCTCGTCGGCCCGCGAGAGCACGGCCACCGCGCACACGCTCTGCGCGGCGCCGGCGGCGGTGTCGCGGAAGGCCTGCAGGAACTTCACGTCGGCGCCGTGCAGGTGGCGCAGCAGATAGATCACCGCGTCCGCGGACGACGCCGCGTCGTCCGAGGTGAGGAAGCGCTCGGTGCGCGCTGCCACCTCCGTCGAGAGCGAGGCGATGCCGGGGGTGTCGATGAGGATGGCCGACGACAGGCCGTCCAACGGCCAGCCGACGTCGATCCAGTCGATCTCGTCGGCGCCGCGCCCACCCAGGTCGAACGCCAGCAGCCCCCCGGAGCGACGGATCGGCATCCGCGTCGTCGAGCCGTCTGCGAGGTGCATCGTGATCGTCGGCGTCGCCGAGTGGCGGTACCAGGTGACGATGCGGGTGCACTCCTCCGTGTCGGTGGCGGCGATCCGCTCGCCCAGCAGGGCGTTGAGCAGCGTCGACTTCCCCGCCTTGACCATGCCGGCGATCGCGAGCCGCAGCGGCTCGTCCAGCCGCACCTCGAGCCGGTCGATCAGCGCGACGGCCGCGCGATCGCCGGCGTACACCTCGCGTGCCACGCGGAGCAGATCGCGGGTCTCGTCGATCACCGCGGCGGTCATCGTCGGCCTTCGGTGGCGGTCATCGTCGGCCTTCGGTGGCCGAGTCGGCTGCGCCCGCGACACCGGCGGAGCCGACGGTGACCGCACGGGGCGCGGTCCGTGCCGAGACGGCCGCGTGCTCGGGCAGCGCCGGGATCGCTCGACGTACCCGCTCGAGGTCCTCGATGCGCTTCTGCAGCTGCTGCACGCGCTGGTCTCGGCTGGCGGTGAATCCGGATGCCGCCTGCCGCGCCTTGAGCAGGGCATCCGAGAGCGAGCTGTGCAGCTCTTCAGCGAGCGACCCGAAGTGATCGCGGGCCCCGCGCTGCACCAGCCGCAGCCGGTCCTTCAGCTGCTTGCCGACCTGGAAGGTCACCTCGTCGATGTAGCGCCGCACGATCATCTTCGCCTCCTGCTGACGACGCGAGAGCCGGTTGCCCATGTCCTCGCGATATGCGCGCCGGCCCACCAGCACCCCGGCCAGCAGCGAGAGCGGGTTGATGAGTGCCATGCCGATCAGGCCCGTCGCCAGGCCCACCATCAGCACGCCGCCGTACGACCCGCGGACGCCGATGTAGATCTTCTCGCCGGCGCTGAGCTGCCCGGCATCGAGCCCTGCGATGTCGTCGATCGGGTCGAGCACGCCGCCGATGTCCGACACGTCGACGATCGGGATCTCCGATTCATCCTTGCTGAACAGCTCGGCGACCTCCTCGGCGAGCCAGCGGGAGCGCTCGTCGGTCCAGACGAAGGTCTCCGACACCGCTGCGGTGACCCGCTGCTCGAGCCATTCCCGGATCTGATCCCAGATCGGGCCCGGGTCTCCCTCGTCGATGGCCTGCTCGGCCTCGCGCTGCACCTTGCGCAGGCGGTCGCGCACGTCGTGCTCCATGTCGGCGACGAGGTCGGCGATGCCGTCCGACAGCGTGACCTGCCAGCGTGCCGACCGGCCCCGGAACTCGTCGGCTCTGGCCTTGGCGGCCTCGAGCTCGGCGATCATCCGCGGGGTGTCCTCCGGGTGCTGCAGTGCGTTCAGCTCGGCGTGCAGCGAGATGCCCAGCTGGTCGACCACCGAGATGAGGTCGTGCACCGCGCTGCGCTGGTGGATGCTCTCGGCACGGCCCAGCACCTCCCGGCGCAGATGGGCCACGAGCGCGGGGAACCCCGACTCGTCGTTGAGCTCGCGATCCTGCAGCTCGGCGGCGAGCAGGCGCAGATCACTCGAGACCGAGAACAGCGGCACGTCGCCGTCGTCGACGAGGTGCGCGCGGTCGATCTCTTCGATCCGCCGCCACTCGGGGTACAGGTCGGTCTTCGCGAGCACCGCCGCGACATTGGGCGAGATGCGCATCGCGTGGCGCAGGAACTGCAGCTCGGGTTCGGTGTACTCCTGCGAGGCGTCCGAGACGAGCAGCACCGCATGGGCCGAACTGAGCGCCGAGAGGGTGGCGAGGAAGTTCGCCGACTCCAGACCGCCCACCCCCGGTGAGTCGACCAGCTGCAGACCGCCGCGCAGGATCTCGCGCGGCAGCAGCACGTCGGCCGAGAGGATCTGGCGTTCGTTTCCGGGGTTGCCGCGCTCGGAGACCCACTCCGACAGCTCGTCGAGATCGATGCGCCGACGCGTCGGTGCCGCGCCGGGTGAGACCGGCTTCTCGGTCACCCAGGCCGAGGGCTGCGGGGCGTAGCCGACCGTGGTCGGCACGGTCGTGGCGACATCGTCGTCGACCGGACAGGCGGGCGCATTGACGAGGGCGTTGATGAGCTTGCTCTTGCCCTGTTTGAACTCGCCGACGACGATCACCCGGATCGCCGGGTCGACGAGTCGGTCCCTCGCCTGAGCGAGTCGGACGGCCAGGTCCCCCCTGCCCGCGGACACGGCGAGATCGCCGGCGTCTCGGATGACGCCGGCGATCTGCTGTGTTCCGTTCGCGTTCTCCTCCTGCACGAGTCTCCCCAGTTCCTCGTCGGACCGTCGCGGATCAGCCGAAGAGCTCCCCGCCGAGTGCATCAGCACCCGGATCCGTGGTATCCACAGCATCCCCCCAGAGCTCGTTCGTGTCCAGGTCCCAGTCCGATTCGGAGATGTTCACGATCTCCCGGGTGAAGATGTCGTCGCCGAACGGGTCGACTGCGCCGTCGATCCCCTCCCCCGCCCCCAGTGGGTCATCTGCGTACGCGCCTTCACCCGGCATCACGTATCCTCCGAATCGGAGTGGTCATCTGGTGCGCCCAGCCGCCGCCACCGAAGGGGCGACGGCCGGGCGGTCGTGGCCCTGAGTGTACTCAGAAGCTCAGGGCGTTCCCGTCACCGAACGGGCTGTCGACGTTGCTGTTCGTGATGTCGACATCCATGTCCGCGCTCATCGAGTTGTCCTCGAACGACTCGGTGACGTCCCAGTCCTGCGAGTTGTCGGTCATCGAGTTGTCCTGGAACGAGTCGCTGGCCGTCCAGTTCGTCGAGTTGTCGGTGATCGAGTGGTCCTGGAAGGAGTCGTTGATCGACCAGTTCTCGGAGAAGTCCTCGTTGAAGGAGTCGGTCGTCCACGTGTTCCCGGTCCAGACATCGCCCATCGTGGTGTTCGTGGTGATGTTGTGAATCGTGGCGTCACCGCCGGCAGCCTGCGATCCGTCGCCCGAGGCGATCACGCTGTTCTGGTTGAACGTCTGCGTGACGTTGCCGCCCGAGGAGTCGCCCCCGGATCCGGAGCCGCCGCCGCCGGGCATGCGATCTGCGAAGGACTCGCCGCCGCCGGCTCCCGCAGCGCCCCCCGCGGATGCCGTGGAGATGCTCTGGTTGACCGACTGGTCGTTGAGCGTGGTGCGCGCGTCGATGCTGAACGTGCCACCGCTCAGGCCCGCGACTGCGCCCATGGTTCCGCCGCCGGCGCCGATGCTCACGTCGCCGAAGCCGGAGTTGTACTGCCGCACGCCCGTGGTCACCGAGTTGTCGTACAGCGTGTTGTACGAGTCGGTCACCGAGTGGTCGGAGTTGTCACGCCACGAGTGATCCGAATTGTCGGAGTTGTCGTTGTACGAGTCGTTCGTCGAGTTGTCCGAGTGATCCGAGTTGTCCGAGTTGTCGTTGTACGAGTCGTTCGTCGAGTTGTCCGAGTTGTCGGAGTTGTCCGAGTTGTCCGAATTGTCCGAATTGTCGGAGTTGTCGTTGTACGAGTCGTTCGTCGAGTTGTCCGAGTTGTCGGAGTTGTCCGAGTTGTCGGAGTTGTCCGAATTGTCCGAGTTGTCCGAGTTGTCCGAATTGTCCGAGTTGTCCGAGTTGTCGGAGTTGTCGTTGTACGAGTCGTTCGTCGAGCTGTCGTCGACCGAATTGTCGGAGTTGTCCGAGTTGTCGGAGTTGTCCGAGTTGTCGGAGTTGTCGTTGTACGAGTCGTTCGTCGAGTCGTCCCTGACCGAGTTGTCGGAGTTGTCGTTGTTCGAGTCGTTCGTCGAGTCGTCCCTGACCGAGTTGTCGGAGTTGTCGTTGTACGAGTCGTTCGTCGAGTTGTCCCTGACGGAGTTGTCGGAGTCGTCGTTGCCCACGTTGTCCATCCCGGTGTTGACCTGCGTGCCGAGAAGGTTGACGTTGTCGTCCAATGCCATGATCAATGTCCCCTGTTCGTGTGAGCGCCGCATTGCGCTTGCTCCGAGTGTGCGACGACGGGGCGAGCAGGGCATCGGGGCCGTGCCCGGGGACCTCGGGCACGCGGCGGGGGGAATGCGGGGTGGTGGGCGGGCGGAATAGGGGTGGCACGGCAGAGGGCCCGGATGCCGTGGCATCCGGGCCCTCTGAGAGCTGGTGTCGAACCGCGTCAGCGGACGACGACGGCGAGCACGTCGCGAGCCGAGAGCACGAGATACTCGTCGGCGCCGAACTTCACCTCGGTGCCGCCGTACTTGCTGTAAAGCACGCGGTCACCCACGGCGACGTCGAGCGGAACGCGGTTGCCGTTGTCGTCGATGCGGCCGGGGCCGACTGCCACGACCTGCCCCTCCTGGGGCTTCTCCTTCGCGGTGTCGGGGATGACCAGACCGCTTGCGGTGGTCTGCTCTGCCTCGACCTGCTGGATGACGATGCGGTCCTCGAGCGGCTTGATGGAAACCGACACGGTGTACCTCTTCTTTCGTGACTGAGATCAGAAGACTGTTAGCACTCTCGAGGTGAGGGTGCTAACTCCAGTGTATGCCGAGCGCTGGCACTCATGCAATGCGAGTGCCAGCCCGTAGGCTCTTCACTGTGGAGATGTCCGAACTCACCGCACTGATGACGCGCGAGGGGCTCGCGCTGCTCGACGAGGTCGGCGCGGTCGAGTCGTCGGCCGACGTCGCACGATCGGTGTCGCGGCTGCGTGCCGCCGGGCACTCGCCCGACCTCGTCTCGGCCGTCGTCGGGCAGGCGCATCTGCGGATGCGGGCCCGGGCGAAGTTCGGCGAGTTCGCCGACCGGATGCTGTTCACCCGCGCCGGACTCGAGCAGGCGACCCGCCTGAGCGTGGCCACCATGCACGCCGTGCGGATGCGGCGTGCCGGCATCACCCGCGTCGCCGACCTCGGCTGCGGCATCGGCGGCGACAGCCTCGCCTTCGCCGGCGCCGGGCTCGCGGTCGACGCCGTGGATGCCGACGAGGTGACCTCGGCGATCGCGGCGTACAACCTCGCGCCTTTCCCCGACGCGAGCGTGCGGCAGGGCACGGCCGAGTCCTCTCTGCCCGCCGAAGGCGCCGTGTGGCTCGACCCCGCCCGCCGCACCGCCGGACACAGCGAGACCACCCGAACCTCGGCCGCCGACTGGTCGCCGTCGCTGGACTGGTGCTTCGAGGTCGCCCGCGAGCACCCGACCGGCATCAAGCTCGGCCCCGGTCTCGACAGAGATCTCATCCCCGACGACGTCGAGGCGCAGTGGGTCAGCGCCGACGGCAGCGTCGTCGAGCTGGTGCTGTGGAGTGGCGAGCTGGCGCGCCCGGGCATCCGCCGATCGGCGCTGGTGATGCAGTCGGGCGAGACGCACGAGCTCACGGCGGCGGCGGATGCCGGCGACGAGCCGGTGCGCGAGCTCGGCGCCTTCGTGCACGAGCCCGACGGCGCGGTGATCCGCGCCCGGCTGATCGGCGACGCCGCCCGGATGCTCGAGGCCGGCATGCTCGACGAGCAGATCGCGTATCTCACGGGCGACGCGGCGCTGACGTCGCCGTTCGTGCAGTCGTTCCGGGTGCGCGAGAGCATGCCGGCACACGTGAAGACGATCAATCAGGCGCTGCGAGCCAACGACATCGGGCGCCTGGAGATCAAGAAGCGCGGCATGGACATCGACCCGGCGTCGTTCCGGAAGAAGCTGAGCCTGAAGGGGTCGAAGGCGGCCACCCTGATCCTCACCCGCACGGCAGCCGGCCGGATGGCGATCCTCGCCGACCGGGTCTGACCGCGCGGCCGCATGGGATCAGCCGCCGGTTCCCCCGGTCTTGTCGTCGACGCCGCAGTAGCCGGAGTCGGTGTCGCAGATGATCGAGTCGGGCGTTCGGATGATCGTGAGCCTCGGATCGACGTTCTGCGTCAGATTCAGCTGGTAGACGCCCGCGTCGGTGCTCATCTCGATCCGGCTGCCCACCGCCGAATCGAACTCGGCGCACGCCTCGCCGATCAGCGCGGTGGGCTCGGCGACGAGCATGCAGACCTCCGAGCCGTCGAAGGTCATCCACACCGGAGTCTTGTCGTCCCAGCCGATCAGCTGCAGGGAGTCTCCGTCGTAGCCTGACGCGTCGAGGAACTCGGCGATCTCGAGCTCGAGCCCCGAGTACTGCGCACGCCAGTCGTAGGCGCCGTCGTCGGCGAGCAGCTCGCGCTGGATGACGCTCACCCGCTCGCCGTCGGCATCATCGAGCAGCACCGCCCAGACCATCACCCGCTCGTCATCGACCAGCAGCTCGAGATTCGCTTGCAGGCCGAACGCCTCAGGGGCCTCCTTCTTCTGACAGCTGACCCGGCGATCCTCGTCGGCTGCCTCCGTCTTGTCGTCGGCGACGAGCACCAGGCACTCGTTCTCTTCGAGGTCTTTCGTGGCGTACCACGCCTCGACGCCGTGCTTGGCGCCCACGAATTCGATCGAGCCCGGGTCGAACTCGTTCGAGGAGTCGAGCTGCACCAGGGTCGCGCGCTGCGCGTCGGTCATCGCGTGCCCGCCGGCGGCGCGACCGAAACCGAGCCAGCCGATGCCCACGCCGAGCAGCACGGCGACGATCGCAGACAGCACAAGAACCGGAATGCTCGGGCGGCGCCGGGCGGTCTGGCCGGAGGGAGCGGGAGGGTCGTCGAGTCCGGCGTCCGCAGGCGCGGGGTCGCGCTGGTCGGACGCGACGCTCTCCGACGCGGCGCGCTTCGCCCCGCTGGGCTCGGTCTCCGGGACGGAGTCGATCAGCGCGGCAGCGGCGAGCGGCGACTGCACGGCGCTCTCCGGTTCGGCAGCCGGCGGCGGGGGCGTCACCGGTCGGGCGGCGGCACGGGCATCCAGTTCCCGCAGCTCGGCGAGCTCCGCCTCGTCCACTCCCCCGCCCGCAGCGAAGGCCCGGCGCTGCAGCTCACGTCGTCGTGAGCTCTCCGCCTCGTTCAGCATCCGTCACCCCAGACTCTCGAGCTGCATCACGGCCCACAGCAGCCACCCCGCGCTGAACAGCGTCGCACACAAACCGAGCACCAGCGCCCAGATCGCCACCTCGCGGTTCTCGATCGGCCGGCGCAGCGACATGATCGCAGCGATCACCGCGATGATCGCGACCGGGATCCCCCAGCCGACGAACATCGACGTCGCCAGCGCGACGATCGCCGCGACGAGCGCCCAGGGCGCGAGCCGCGCATCGTCAACCGGCTGCGCGCCCGTCGAGGGCTCCCATTCCGGCTGCGCATCGGCATCCGGATGCGCCGCCGCCGTCTGATCCACGGGCACCGGCGCGGTCGGCAGCTTGCCGTACCCCTTCGCCGCTCCGGGCAGGGCCGCGTCGCCGCCGGGCTTCGCGACCTCGGGGGTGGGATGCTCGATGCGCGGATCGCTCATGCCGGGCTCACCTGGATCTCGGTGACCGGCAGCGTCGAATCCGCCCCGAAGGCGAGGGTCGACGGGCCGCGGCCACTCGCGATCAGCTCGGCGGCGAGGCCGGCGATCATCGCCCCGTTGTCGGTGCACAGCGACAGCGGAGGAATGCGCACGGCGACACCCGCCGCGGCCGCCCGCTCGAGAGCGACCTCACGCAGCCGCCGGTTGGCGATCACGCCGCCGCCGAGCAGCAGCCGCGGAACGCCGCGATCCTGGCAGGCGGCGAGCGCCTTGGTCACGAGCACGTCGATGACCGCCTCGCGGAAGCTCGCGGCGACATCGGCCACCGGCACCTCGTCGCCCGCCTCCTCGGCGCGCTCGACCCAGCGCGCGACGGCGGTCTTCAGGCCCGAGAACGAGAAGTCGTAGCGGTGCTTGGCCATGTCGGATGCCTTCGACAGCCCGCGCGGGAAGCGGATCGCCTTCGGGTCGCCGTCGGCCGCCGCCCTGTCGATCTGCGGTCCGCCGGGGTACGGCAGTCCGAGCAGGCGCGCGACCTTGTCGAACGCCTCGCCGGCCGCGTCGTCGACGGTCTCGCCCAGCAGCTCGACGTCGGTGGTGAGGTCGCGGACGTGCAGCAGCGAGGTGTGCCCGCCCGAGACGAGCAGCGCGATGGTCGGGTACTCGAGCGGCGCGGTGGCGCGGTCGTCGGAGGTGAGGATGTCGGCGGCGATGTGCCCGACGAGGTGGTTCACCGCGTACAGCGGCTTGCCGAGGCTCACCGCCAGTCCCTTCGCGGCGCCGACGCCGACCATGAGGGCTCCGGCGAGGCCGGGGCCGCTCGTCACGGCGATCGCGTCGAGCTCGTCGAGGCTCACCTGCGCCTCGGCGAGCGCCCGCTCGATGGAGGGCTGCAGCGCCTCGAGGTGCGCTCGCGCGGCGACCTCGGGCACGACACCGCCGTAGCGGGAGTGCTCGTCCATGCTCGAGGCGATGGTGTTCGACAGCAGCTGCCGCCCGCGCACGATGCCGATGCCGGTCTCGTCGCAGCTCGTCTCGATTCCGAGCACCAGGGGGCCGGTCATGCGTTCGTCTCCTCTGCGGCATCCGGGCCCGCGGCGGCGTCCCGCGCATCCGAAACGCCGGACTTCTCGCGAATCGCAGGAGCAGATCCGGCATCCGCTCCTGTGTTTCGTGCGTTCTCCTGCGTTTCCTGTGCGGGCGCATCCACCCACGCGCGCAGGTCGAGGCGCATGACGACCGCGTCGACACCTTCCGGCTGGTAGTACCCGGGCCTCCGGCCGAGTTCCCTGAAGCCCTCCGACGCGTACAGCGCCTGGGCAACGGCGTTGTCGTCGCGCACGTCGAGGAACAGCTCACGCGCGCCACGCTCGACGGCGATGGCGATCAGCGCGCGCAGCAGCGCCCGCCCTCTCCCCCGGCCGCGGAACGCCGGATCGAGCGCGATGGTCTGGATGTCGGAGTCCGCCGACCCCTGCAGGGCGCGCACCCCGCCGTAGCCCACGATGCGGTCGCCGTCGACGTCGACGAGATACGCGTTGTGCCGGCTCGAGATCTCGGTGCCCATGGTCTGCTCGCTCCACGCATCGGTGGGGAAGCCGCGCCGCTCGAGGTCCATGATCGCGGGCAGGTCGTCGAGGGTCGCGGGTCGGAGGGTCATGAGCCCACCCGCTTGGGCGCGCCGGGCTGCACGACGTCCGGTGAGCGCAGGTACAGCGGCTCGGCGTCGGCGAGCGTCCGCCCGCTCGCGATCGCGCGGGCGCCGACGCGTGCGAGGGCGGCGGCCGACAGCCCGGTCGCCTCGTGCTCGGGCTGCGCGAGCTCGGTGCCCTGCTTCTCGAGGCGCGTCGGCTGGAGCAGGTTCGGGATGCCATCGGCATCCGTCCCGTCGAACACGCTCACGGCGATCTCGCGCCGACGCGCGTCGGTGACGACCGCGAACGGCCCGTCGATACCCGCGTCGAGGGCGATCGCGAAGTGGCTGGGAACCGGGATGAGCGGGATGCCGCGGCCGAGAGCGAACGCGCGCGCGGCGGCGATCCCGATGCGCAGTCCGGTGAACGGGCCGGGGCCCATGCCGGCCACGACGTGCGTGATCTCGGGGCGAGCCACCTGGGCGAGCAGGTCGCCGATCACTTCGGCGTGGCCGAGCGGGTCGGGGGTGCCGACCTCGGCGACGGTGCGCCCGTCGGCGTCGATGACGGCGACGGCCGTTCCCAGAGACGTGTCGACGGCGAGGATCACCCCTCCAGATTAGTCGGGGTGGACGACGTGCCACCCCGCGCCATCCGCGCCTTCGGGGCCCAGTCTCATACTTTCGACTGAGCCGGACTTCACTCCTCCTCGCGATGTGCCGCCGCCGCCGCGCTGGTGGAGTGGATGTCATGCCAGATTCTGCTGTTCGCCCCTCCCTCTCCGACCGGCTCACCTCACGACGCGGCGCGTGGGTGTCGCTCGGCCTCGTCCTGTTCGTCATGGTGCTGCTGTTCGGCGCCTTCGGCTCGGCGAAGGCCCCCGAGGGCAATGCCGCAGCCCCGACGGACTCGGAGTCGGCACGAGTGAGCGCGCTGCTCGACGAGTTCCCGAACGCCGACCGCCAGTCCGTGCTCGTGGTGACCACGCGCGATGACGGTGCGAAGCTCACCGACAGCGACCTGACCGGGCTCGAGGAGCTGCTGCCGGTGCTCGACGCGCGGACGGATACCGACACCACCGGTCCTCTCGTGAGCGAAGACGGCAAAGCTGCGCTGCTCGTCGCGCCCATCGCCGTCGGCGACACCAACACCGAGACCGCAGAGGTGGTCGGTGCGATCCGCGCCGATCTCGCAGACCACCCGCTCGACGGGCTCAGCTCGCAGGTCACCGGCGGTCCGGCGTTCGGCGCCGACGTCGCCTCGGCGTTCGAGGGAGCCGACTTCACCCTGCTTCTGGTGACGATCCTCATCGTCGCCGTGCTGCTGATCGTCACCTACCGCTCGCCCGTGCTCTGGCTCATCCCGCTCGTCGTGGTGGCACTCGCCGACGGACTCGCGGGGCGGATGACGGCTGCCGCGGGCGCCGCGTGGGACCTGCAGTTCGACGCCGGCATCATCAGCGTGCTCGTCTTCGGCGCGGGCACGAACTACGCGCTGCTGCTGATCTCGCGCTACCGCGAAGAGCTGCTCGAGACCGAGAATCACCGCCGCGCGCTGAGCATCGCTTGGCGGCGCACAGCCCCCGCCATCCTCGCCTCGAACGTGACCGTCGTCCTCGCTCTGCTCACCCTCGTGCTCGCGGTCATCCCCGGCACACACGGACTCGGTGTCTCCAGCGCCATCGGACTGCTGATCGCACTGACCGCGGTGCTGTTCCTGCTGCCGCCGCTGCTGGCGGTGTGCGGCCGGGGCGTGTTCTGGCCCTTCGTGCCGCGGCCCGGTCAGACCCGCGCGCAGGGTCGCGCCTGGCGAGCGCTCGCCACTCGAATGGTGCGCCGACCCGTGCTGAGCCTGATCGGCGGCGCCGCGCTGCTGGCCGTCATGGCGACCGGCCTGCTCGGCACCTCAGTCGGCCTCGACCAGATCGAGAAGTTCCGCGTGCAGTCCGAGTCGG
Organism: Microbacterium sp. OR21; assembly: GCF_047306785.1. NCBI lineage: Bacteria > Bacillati > Actinomycetota > Actinomycetes > Micrococcales > Microbacteriaceae > Microbacterium > Microbacterium sp. OR21. Next base: position 334,812 of record NZ_JAZEXJ010000002.1, read on the forward strand.
CCACGGGTCTCGAGGTGCTCTCGCAGCACTTCCCCGCCGGCGAGGCGCAGCCCATCCTCATCGTCGCCGACAGCGACCACGCCGACGCCGTGCTCACCGCGATCGACGACGTCGACGGCGTGGTCCGCGCCCATCCGGCCGGTGAGAGCGCCGACGGGTCGCTGACGAAGCTCATGGTGACCAGCGAATACGCCCCGAGCACGCCCGAGAGCCTCGAGCAGATCAGCTCGCTGCGTGACGCGGTGCACGACGTCGCCGATGCGGATGCGCTGGTGGGCGGTGCCGTCGCGACCGACCTCGATGCGCGCACCGGAAACGAGCAGGACCTGATGCTGATCGCCCCGCTCGTGCTGGCCGTGAGCTTCATCGTGCTGCTCGTGCTGCTGCGCTCGATCGTCGCGCCCGTGCTGCTGCTGGTGGTCAACCTGGCCAGCGCGGTCGCGGCGATCGGAGCGGGCGCGTGGCTGAGCCGGGTGCTGCTCGGTCAGCACGCCCTCGACCTGCAGGTGCCGCTGCTCGCGTTCCTCTTCCTCGTGGCGCTCGGCATCGACTACACGATCTTCCTCGTGCACCGTGCGCGCGGCGAGGCGGCGCGGCACGGCACCCGCACCGGGATCGTGGAGGCGGTCACGCACACCGGCGGCGTGATCACCAGCGCCGGAATCGTGCTCGCCGCGGTGTTCGCCGCGCTGGGCGTGCTGCCGCTGGTCACCCTGGGCCAGCTGGGGCTCATCGTCGGCGTCGGCGTGATCGTCGACACGCTGGTGGTGCGCACGGTGATCGTGCCGGCGATCTTCGCCCTCGTCGGCGAGCGCATCTGGTGGCCGAGCCGCCCCGGCTCTTCGCGCACGGGCACTTCGGAGGAAGAATCGACCCATGAGTCTCGTGAGCATGCCGCTGTCGCCCGGTGACGAGCCGGCCGGCGGCGCGGGGCACGGCGAGCGGATGGGGCCGGCATCCGCCGCCCCGACCGTGCGCGCGATGGAGATCGGTCAGCATGTCATCGCCGCGGGGCTGGCCTTGATCGGGGTGATCCGCGCGATCGCCGCCGGCACCCCGGTCGCCGCCGCCATCATCGCGGGGGTCGCGCTCGCCGCCTGGCACACCGCGGGGGCGCTGCTGCCGCTGCGCGGGCGTTCGCACCGCGCGGCGATCTCGTGGCTGATGGGGTTCGCCCTGGTGTGGGTCGCGGCGGTCGCCGTCTCGCCCGAGTTCGTCTGGGTGGCCTTCCTGCTGTGGCTGCTCGCCGGGCACCTGCTGCCGCTGCGGTGGGGCCTGGTGTTCTCGGGCGTCGTCTTCGCGGTCGTCGTGCTCGGGCCGATCGCCCACCACGGCACCACGAGCTATGCGAACATCTTCGGACCGCTGATCGGCGGGGTCTTCGCCTTCGGGATCTCCCGCGGCTACCTGCAGCTGCTGCGTGACGCCGCCGAGCGCGAGCGCCTGGTGAGCTCGCTCACTGTCGCCCAGCGCGAGATGGCCGAGCTGCAGGACGAGCTGGCCCTCGCCCAGCGTGAGGCCGGCGCGATCGCCGAGCGCACCCGCATCTCACGGGACATCCACGACACCGTCGCTCAAGCCCTCTCCTCGATCCGGCTGCTCGCGCACGCCGGTGCCGCGCGCAGCGCCGACGCCGAAGCCGCGCGCACCCTGGCGCAGCTGGAAGACCTCGCCGGCGACAGCCTCGGGGATGTGCGGCGCATCATCGCCGCCCTCGCGCCGGCCGAGCTGGAGGAGGACGTGCTCGCCGAGGCGCTGGAGCGGATGCTCGAGCGCGCGAAGCGCGAGGCGGGGGTGCGCTGCGAGCTGCACGTCGACGAGTCGCTGCCGCAGCTCTCCACGGCCGTCGAGGTGGCGCTGCTGCGCACGGCGCAGTCGGCTTTGGCCAATGTGCGGCTGCACGCGCGAGCATCGCGTGTGGTGGTCAGCCTCATCGACGACGACGGCTCGGTGCGGCTCGACATCATCGACGACGGCACCGGGTTCGACATCCACTCCTGGGAGAGCGATCTCGAGTCCGGGTCGTCGAGCTATGGGCTTCGCTTCATCCGCGCGCGACTGCGCGAGCTGGGCGGCACCCTTGACATCGAGAGCGCGCCCGGTGAGGGCACCGCGATCTCGGTGTCGGTGCCGATCCATTCCGAGCAGGCGGCACCGGCATCCGCTCGACCCGCCCCGTCCGGCACGAAGGAGACCCCGTGAGCACGACCGTTCTGCTCGTCGACGACCACCCCGTGGTGCGCAGCGGTCTGCGCAGCGTGCTCGACACCGACACCGTGCGTGTGGTCGGTGAGGCGGCGACCGGCGAGGAGGCCATCGCCCTGGCGGGCCACCTGCGGCCCGATGTCGTGCTGTGCGATCTGCGCCTCGGAGCCGGCATCGACGGCATCCGCACCACCGCCGCGCTGCGCGCCCTCGATCCCGCCCCGGCGGTGCTGATCCTGACCACCTTCGACCGCGATGCCGAGATCCTCGGCGCGATCGAGGCGGGAGCCGCCGGCTACCTGCTCAAGGACGTCGCTCCCGAGGTCATCATCGACGGCATCCGTCGCGCGCATGCCGGCGAGACGATCCTCTCCCCCGATCTCGCCGCCCGTGTGCTGAAGGGCATGCGCAACCCGCTGCCGAAGCTCACCGACCGTGAGGTCGAGGTGCTGCGACTGATGGCCACGGGCGCGGCGAACCGCGAGATCGCGAAGGCGCTCTTCGTCACCGAGGCGACCGTGAAGAGCCACATCGCGCACATCTTCACCAAGCTCGACGTCGACAGCCGCTCCCGGGCGATCCACGTCGCCCAGCAGGTCGGCCTGCTGTGACCGCCGCAGAGGACGCGGCGGGCGCACGCGAGGCATCCGCCGACACCGCGGCCGACCGCGCGCCCACCCGACGCGAGTGGATCGCGCTGGCGGTGCTCTCGATCGGGCTCGGTCTCATCGTGCTCGACGGCACCATCGTCGGGGTCGCGTTGCCGGCGATCATCAGCGATCTGCGCCTCGACCTCACCGACGCGCAGTGGGTGAACAGCCTCTACGCCGTCGTGCTCGCGGCGCTGCTGCTCTCGACGGGCAGCCTTGCCGACCGCTGGGGGCGCAAGCGCCTCTTCCTCGCCGGGCTCGTCGTGTTCATGGGCGGCAGCCTGCTCGCCGCCGTCTCGGCGAGTGCTGGAGCGCTCATCGGCGCCCGCGCGGTGCAGGCCGTCGGCGCCGCGCTGATCATGCCCTCGACCCTGTCGACCGTGAACGCGATCTTCCGCGGGCGGTTCCGCGCGGCGGCCTTCGGGGTATGGGGTGCGGTGATCTCGGGCGCCGCCGCGGTCGGTCCGCTGGCCGGGGGTGCGCTGACGCAGTGGGCGTCATGGCACTGGATCTTTCTCGTGAACCTGCCGGTGGGCGTGCTGCTGCTCGTCGCCGCGGCGATCGTCGTGCCCGAGACCCGCGGCCGCAAGACGCGGCCGGGCGTCGACGTCGACGGCGCGCTGCTCAGCGCCATCGGGTTCGGCGCGCTTGTCTTCGCCGTCGTCGAGGGCCCCGACCTCGGGTGGTGGACGCCGAAGGGCGATCTCACGCTGCTCGGCTGGAGGTGGTCAGCGGATGCCCCGATCTCGGCCGTTCCGGTGGCCCTGGCCGTCGCGATCATCGCGCTCGTGCTGTTCGTCGTGTGGGAGCGACATCGCGAGAAAGTGCAGCGTGAGGCGCTGCTCGATCTCGGGCTGTTCGCGTTCTCGACCTTCTCGTGGGGCAACCTGACCGCGGCGATGGTCGCCATCGGCGAGTTCGCGCTGATCTTCGTGCTGCCGCTGTATCTCATCAACGCCCTCGGGCTCGACGTGATGGGCGCCGGTCTCGTGCTTGCCGCGATGGCGGTGGGCGCCTTCCTGTCGGGGGCCGCCGCCCGTCACCTCGCCGCCCGGTTCGGCGCCGCGGGCACCGTGCTGCTCGGCCTCGGACTCGAGATCGTCGGTGCCCTGGCGCTCGCCCTGCTGCTGCGCGCCGACAGCCCCGGCTGGCTGATCGCCCTGCCGCTGATCGTGTACGGGCTGGGCCTCGGGCTCGCGTCGGCGCAGCTGACCGGCACCGTGCTGCGCGACATCCCCGTCGCCGTGTCGGGCCAGGGCTCAGCCACCCAGAGCACCGTGCGCCAGGTCGGATCGGCCCTCGGCACCGCGCTGGCCGGCACCGCCCTGTCGGTGTGGCTCGCCGTCTCGCTGCCGGCCGCGCTCGACGATGCGGGCATCACCGGCGCGAGCGCCGATCGGCTGGCCGAGTCGACGCGCCTGTCGGCCGGGACGACGATCGCGCAGCTGCGTGCGCAGGGCGCGGGATCGGCGTACGGCGATCAGACCCCGACCGTGATCGACGCACTCACCGGCGGCTTCGCGGATGCCACTCGCGGAGCCCTGCTGGTGGCCGTGGTGTTCCTCGCCCTGGGCTTCATCGGAGCGCTGCAACTGAAGCGGGCCGCCGAGCGCGCATAGCCCGGGTCAGCCGTCGACGCGCTCGATCGTCACGATGCGCGGGGCATCGGCATCCAGATCCTCGTCGTCGAGGTCGTGGTCGCCGCCCACCGGACGCTCGAACTCGATGTCCCACCACGCATCGGCGACGGCGGATGCCATCGGCCGGCCCCACTCGATGACCACGACCGAGCGGGTGAAGTCGATGTCGAGGTCGTCGAGCTCGGCCGCCGACCCGAGCCGGTATGCGTCGACGTGCACGAGCGGCGCTCCCCCGACCAGCGAAGGGTGCGTGCGGGCGATGACGAAGGTCGGGCTCTGCACGGGTCCGCGCACCCCGAGGCCTTCGGCCAGACCCCGCGTGAAGGTGGTCTTGCCGGCGCCGAGGGGCCCGGTGAGGATCAGCAGGTCACCCGGCCGCAGCTGCTCGCCGATGCGTCGGCCGAGGTCTTCCATGGCATCCGCGGTGCGGATCTCGCGGCGACCGAGCAGGGCGGGATCGAGGCTCACGAGTGCGACCTCCGGGGCACCCGTGCGCCGATGCGCGTGACGATCTCGTAGTTGATGGTGCCCGCGGCATCCGCCCAGTCGGTGGCGCTGGGCAGGGCATCCGCCGGGTCGCCGAAAAGCACCACCTCGTCGCCGGGGCGCACCGGGTCGTCGCCGACATCGACGACGAACTGGTCCATGGCGATGCGGCCCGAGACGGTGTAGCGGCGGCCGTTGATCGACACCGGGCCGCGGTCGGATGCCTGGCGCGGAACCCCGTCGGCATAGCCCAGCGGCACGAGCGCGAGGGTCGTCTCGTTCTCGCAGCGGTACGCGTAGTCGTATGAGACCCCGGTGCCGGCCGGCACGCGGCGCACCGCCGCGACCGCCCCGCGCAGCGTCATGGCCGGGCGCAGCCCGAGGTCGGCGGAGGTGCGGTCGGCGAACGGTGAGAGCCCGTACATCCCGATGCCGATGCGCACCGCATCGAGCCGCGCCTCGGGGATGTCGATCGCGCCGGCGGTGGCGGCGAGATGCCGGAACTCGGGGCGGATGCCGTGAGCCTCGGCCTGCGCGACGATCTGCTCGTACCGGGCGAGCTGGGCGCGGTCATCGGCACCGCTCGCGCCGGACAGGTGGCTGAAGATGCTGAGCACCCGGATGCGGCCGATCCGCTCCAGGCGGGCGGCTTCGGCGAAAACGCGGTCGAGGTCGGCGGGCGCGATGCCGTTGCGTGAGAGGCCGGTGTCGACCTTGAGGTGGACGGATGCCGGCGGCGTCGCCGTCTCGGATGCCGAGAGCAGCTGCTCGTGCGACGAGATTCCGATCTCGATGCCGGCCTCGACGGCGTCGTCGAAGCGCCTGTCGTGAGCGTGCAACCAGGCCATCAGCGGCGCGGTGATGCCGGCCTTGCGCAGTGCGAGCGCCTCCTCGAGGGTCGCGGTGCCCAGGCGGGTGGCGCCTCCGGCGAGCGCGGCGGTGGCGACCTCGGGGGCGCCGTGGCCGTAGGCGTTCGCCTTCACGACGCCGATGACCTCGACGCCGGTGAGTGTGCGCAGGCGCCGGACGTTGTGTGCGATCGCGCCGAGGTCGATCGTCGCCTCGCGGAACGGGAAATGGGCGGTCATCCGGCATCCGTCCTCTCGGCGATCACGTACGCGATGGCGAGGCCCGCGTCGTGCGTCATGCTCAGGTGCAGCGCGGTGATGCCGCGCTCGGCGACCACCGCTGCTGTCGAGCCGGTCAGCTCGAAGCGGGGCTTGCCCGACGGCTCGGCGCCGATCTCGATCTCAGTCCAGTACACGCCGTCACTGCCGCCGAGCGCCTTGATCAGCGCCTCCTTCGCCGCATATCGAGCGGCGAGCGAGTGCAGCTTCATCCGCTGCTCGGCCTCGGTGAACAGCCTTGGCAGCAGACCGGGGGTGCGGGTGACTGAGCGCTCGAACCGCGCGATGTCGACGAGGTCGATGCCGGTGCCCATGATCACGATGCCAGCCTACTCGGCGGCATCCGGCGGCATCCGGCCGACACCACCCTGCCCCCACGGCCCGGGCCTCCCCTTCCCGCACACTTGTCGGCGCAGAAGACGGGCGCAGTTCGGAAACGCCCATCTGCGCCGACATCCGTCCATCGCGCCGTCATCCGTGCGCCCGGCACGACGCGCACTCCTCCTGCACAGGAACCTGATTCGGCTGGACCATCCACAATCCGCCGGAATGGGGCCCGCGCGACCCGGCGTCCGAACATGCTCGAATGATGTTGGCACCCGCAGAACTTCTCGCGCGCTTCGGCGGAGTCGCGCGCGGCGTTCTGCTGCAGCAGTTCGGGTGCAGCAGGCGCGTGCTCGCGGATGCCGTGAATCACGGCACCATCCGGCGCATCCGCCCCGGCGTCTTCGCGCTGCCCACCGCCGACCGGAAGATCGTCACGGCGGCAGCGCACGGCGGCGAGCTGACCTGCGCGGATGCCCTCCGCGCGAACCGCGTGTGGGTGCTGTCGAGCCCCGACGACGTGGTGCACGTGTGGTTGGGCCGCGCCGGCCGACCGCATCCGCATCCTGCCTGCGAATGCGTCGTGCACCACTCCCCTGGCACGTCCCGCGTCGGACACGCTTCGGTCGCGACGGCGCTGATCCACGCTTACCGATGCCTGCCGGCCGAGGAGTTCTTCGCCGCCTACGAGTCGGCGTGGAACCGCCGGCTTCTCACGGCATCCGACCGTCGGCGCATCGCTGCCGAGCTGCCGCAGGCGGCGCAGTGGATGCTGCAGCTAGCCAGGTCCGACGCGCAGAGCGGGCTGGAGTCGCTGCTTCGGTTCCGGCTGCACCTCCTCGGCATCCGGCTGGAGTGCCAGGTGCAGATCGGGCAGGTCGGGCGGGTGGATTTCGTGGTCGGGGGCCGTCTCATCCTCGAAGTCGACGGCCGCGAGAACCACCACGACGCCGAGAGGCGCCACAGCGACCTCGTGCGCGACGCGGCGTCATCCGCCCTGGGGTACGAGACACTGCGGTTCGACTACTCGCTCGTGGTGCACCAATGGGACCAGGTCGTGCCGGCGATCATCGCCGCGATCGGGCGGATCGGCGACTGACGCAGCCTCGGCCTGCGGGTCGGCTGCCTGCGCGCCTCGCACACATGTCGGCAGAAAGACCGGATGCCAGCAGCATCCGCCCATTTCTGCCGACATCCGTGAATCCTGCCGACATCCGTGCGGGACGGCGGGTGGCAGGGTGCGGGGCGGCGGGTGGCAGAGTGCGGGGTGGCCGGTGGCAGGGTCCCGGATGCCAGGGAGCCCGCCACCCCAGCTCACTCGACGGTGACGGACTTCGCGAGGTTGCGCGGCTGGTCGACGTCGAGACCCTTCGCGGTGGCAAGCGCCATGGCGAAGATCTGCAGCGGCACGACGGCCAGCACGGGCTCGAACATCGCGCCGGCGAGCGGGATGTGGATGACCTCGTCGGCGAAGGGCAGCACCGCGGCGTCGCCCTCTTCCGCGACGACGATCACACGGGCGCCGCGCGCGCGGATCTCCTGGATGTTCGACACGACCTTCGAGTGCACCAGCGCCGAGTGGCGCGGCGACGGCACGATCACGAACACCGGCTGACCGGGCTCGATCAACGCGATCGGGCCGTGCTTGAGCTCACCGGCGGCGAAGCCCTCGGCGTGGATGTACGAGATCTCCTTGAGCTTGAGCGCACCCTCGAGCGCGATCGGGTATCCGACGTGGCGGCCGAGGAACAGCACCGAGCGGGTGTCGGCCATCCAGCCGGCGAGCTGGGTGACGTGCTCGTTCTCGTTCTCGAGCACCTGGGCGATCTTGGCGGGCAGCTCCTGCAGCTCTGCGACATCCGCGGCCGCAGAAGCAGAGAGGGTGCCGCGCACCCGGCCCATGTGCAGGCCGAGCAGCAGCAGCGCGGTGATCTGCGCCGAGAACGCCTTGGTCGATGCGACGGCGACCTCGGGGCCGGCGTGGGTGTAGACGACGGCATCCGACTCGCGCGGGATGGTCGCGCCCTGCGTGTTGCAGACCGACAGCGTGCGCGCGCCGCGCTCGCGCGCGTACTTCACGGCCATCAGGGTGTCCATGGTCTCGCCCGACTGGCTGATCGAGACGACCAGGGTGTTCTCGCCGATCACCGGGTCGCGGTAGCGGAACTCGTGGGCGAGCTCGACGTCGACCGGCACACGTGCCCACTGCTCGATGGCGTACTTGCCGACCAGCGCCGCGTACGAGGCGGTGCCGCAGGCGGTGATGATCACGCGGTCGATGCCGACGAACAGCTCGTCGAGCCCGTCGAGCTCGGGGATGACGACCTGGTCACCCTGCACGCGCCCGCGGATCGTGTTCGCGACGGCCTCGGGCTGCTCGGCGACCTCCTTGGCCATGAACGACGACCATCCGCCCTTCTCGGCGGCGGCGGCGTCCCACGAGACCTCGAACGGCTGCGCCTCGACGGGGTTGCCGTCGAAGTCGGTCACCTCGACCGACGAGGGGGTGATGGTGACCATCTGGTCCTGCCCGATGGCGAGCGCCTTGCGGGTGTGCTCGACGAAGGCTGCGACGTCGGAGCCGAGGAAGTTCTCGCCCTCGCCGAGGCCGATCACCAGCGGCGAGTTGCGACGCGCGCCGACGACGACGCCGGGCTGGTCCTGGTGCATGGCGAGCAGCGTGAAGGCGCCCTCGAGGCGGTTCACGACGGCGCGGAAGGCGGATGCCAGATCGCCGGATGCCCGGTACTCGCGCCCCAGCAGAGCTGCAGCGACCTCGGTGTCGGTCTCGCTGCGGAACGTCACGCCCTCGGCGATCAGCTCGTCGCGCAGGGCGGCGAAGTTCTCGATGATGCCGTTGTGGATGACGGCGAGCTTGTCATCGTCGGCGAGGTGCGGGTGCGCGTTGACGTCGGTCGGGCCGCCGTGGGTCGCCCAGCGGGTGTGGCCGATGCCGGTGGTGCCCTCATTCAGCGCGTGGTCGGCGAGCGAGTCGCGCAGGACTGCGAGCTTGCCGGCCTTCTTGCGCATGCCCAGGGAACCCTGCTCATCGATCACGGCGATGCCGGCCGAGTCGTAGCCGCGGTACTCGAGGCGGGCGAGCCCGGCGAGAAGGATGTCCTGGCTGGGGCGCGGGCCCACGTATCCGACGATTCCACACATGGTCACCAGAATAAGTGAGCCGATTTGCGAGGGCTCCGAACGAATCCCCGCGAGGGGCGACCGGGCGGTTCACAGCGGGATCGAGCATGATCTGTGCATGGCCACTTCTGACCCTGTCGCGGATGCCCGCGGTCGAGCCCGCTCCCGCCGAACCCGTCGCTGGATCTGGGGCATCGTCTTCGTCGTCGTCGGTGTGCTCGTGGCCGTCGCCGTGGTGGCCGTCGGCTACCTCGGCAGGCTCTCGGCCTCGTACGACAAGGCCGAGACGCTGCCGTCGTCAGAGGTCTTCCCGACGGCGACGGCGCGCCCGGCCGATGTGAACGCCGAAGCGGTGAACATCCTGCTGCTCGGCTCGGATTCGCGGAAGGGCCTCGGCGGATCGCTGGGCGACATCCGCGGGCAGCGCGCCGACACGATGCTGCTGGTGCACATCCCCGCCGACCGGTCTGGCGTGCAGGTGATCTCGTTCATGCGTGACAACTGGGTCGAGATCCCCGGTTACGGCAACGCGAAGCTGAACGCCGCCCTCGCCTACGGCGGCACGCCGCTGCTCGTGCAGACGCTCGAGCAGATCATCGATGTGCGCATCGACCATGTCGCGATCACCGACTTCGAGGGGTTCAAGGGTCTGAGCGAGGCGCTCGACGGCGTGACCGTCGACAACCGCATCGCGTTCAAGAATGGCGGCTACACGTTCCCGCAGGGCAGCATCGACCTGCGTGGCGACGAGGCGCTGGCCTATGTGCGCGCCCGGTACCCGTTCTCAGACGGCGACTATCAGCGTGTGCGCAACCAGCAGGCGTTCATCAAGGGCATGGTCGACAAGCTTCTCAGCCGTGAGACGCTGACCGATCCCGGTCGCATCGCCGCGTCGGTCGACGCGCTCGCGCCGTACCTGGCGGTGGATGCGGGTCTGGATGCCGGCACCGTAGCGTCGCTCGGGATCAGCCTGCGCGATGTCGACAAGAGCGAGATCCTGTTCCTCACCTCACCGACGCTCGGTACCGGCATGGTGGGCGACCAGTCGATCGTGAAGCCCGACTGGGACGGCCTCGCCGCCCTGTCGGATGCCCTGCAGAACGACACGGTGCCGCAGTACGCCGCCGAGCATCCGAGCCAGTAGTCAGACCTTGCGCAGCTGCACGCTCTCGACGGCGTGCTCGGCGCCCTTGCGCAGCACGAGCGTCGCGCGGTGCTTGGTGGGCATGACGTTCTCGACGAGGTTGGGCATGTTGATCTCGTTCCAGTAGCCCAGCGCTGTGGTCACCGCCTCGTCGTCGGTGAGGTGCGCGAACACGTTGAAGTACGACGACGGGTTGCTGAAGGCTCCCTGACGCAGGGCGAGGAAGCGGTCGATGTACCAGCGCTCGATGTGCGCGGTGTCGGCGTCGACGAAGATCGAGAAGTCGAACAGGTCGCTGACCGCGACGTCGTTCGGCGCGGGCGGCGGCTGCAGCACGTTCAGTCCCTCGACGATCACCACGTCGGGGCGGCGGACGACGACGTGCGCGTCGGGCACGATGTCGTAGCGCATGTGCGAGTAGAACGGGGCGCGCACCTCGGCGGCGCCGCTCTTCACCTCGGTGAGGAACGAGATCAGCGCGCGGCGGTCGTATGACTCGGGAAAGCCCTTGCGGTCCATCAGACCCCGGCGCTCGAGCTCGGCGTTCGGGTAGAGGAAGCCGTCGGTGGTGACCAGCTCGACCCGCGGGGTGCCGGGCCAGCGGCTCATCAGCTCGCGCAGCAGGCGCGCGATGGTCGACTTGCCGACCGCGACGGAGCCTGCGACACCGACGACGAACGGGGTGGTCGTGTCGCTCTCCTGCAGAAACGCACTGGTCGCCGCGCCCAGCTCGCGCGTCGAGCTGGCGTACAGGCTGAGCAGCCGGCTCAGCGGCAGGTAGACCTCACGCACCTCGGTGATGTCGAGTCGGTCGCCGATGCCCCGGATGCCGACGACCTCGGTCTCGGTGAGCGGCTGATCGAGCCCCGCGGCGAGGCGCGCCCAGTCGGCGCGGTCGATCTCACGGTACGGAGACAGCGGCTGGTTCGGGGCGACGCTCACGCAGCCAATCGTAGCGAGAGCGTGCGGATGCGGGCGCGTGCGGACGCATGCCCCGTCGGCTCGCGAGCGCCCCGCTACACTGACGCTCATGTCGAGGGCATCCGCGTCGCAGCCCCCGACGATCCGCTATTTCGGAGACAGCCGATGCCGCTCGATCTGGCAGTGGCAGCTGATCGTCGCGTTCACCACGGTGGCGATCGCGGTCGGCGTGGCGGCCCTGTCGCCGGTGCGCTTCGTCGACTGGAGATTCAGCGTCAGCGTGATCCTGATCGTCACGATCACGATGGCGACGCTCTCGATCCCGTGGCACCGGCTCGGCTCGGCCGCTGTTCTCGCCCTGCCCGTGTTCGACGCCCTGATGATCGGCCTGATGGTCTCCGGCCAGACGCCGGCCGGCTCATTCCTCTGGGTGTTCCCGGTCGCGTGGGTGGCGACGTATTTCCGCACCGCGGCGCTGGTCGGGATGCTCTCGCTGATCGCCGGGATCGAGCTGGTGATCCTGCTGACATCGGGCATCACGGTGCAGGCGACGATGGAGCTGCTGATCTCGGTCGTGGCCCTCTGCTTCGTGGGTGTCATCATGAGCGTCGGCTCGACGCGCAACAGATCGTCGCGTCGGCTGCTCAGCGCCCAGTCCGACCGTCTGGTGCATGCTCTCGAGCGCGTGCGGCTGCAGAAGGCGCGCAATCTGCGCGTGCTCGACGCGCTCGACATCGGCGTGGCGCGGGTCGGTCGGGGCGGTGTGGTCGAGGTCGCCAGCGCGGCGTTCCGTCGGCTCTACGCGCTGGAGTCAGCGGTGGACCTGCATCCCGCGCGAGCGGTGGAGTACCGCACGCGGCGCGGCGACGTCGTGCCCGCGAGCGAGACGACGATCTCTCGCGCGGGGCGGGGCGAACTCTTCCAGAACGAGGTGGTGTGGTTGTTCGGCCTCGACGGACGCTGGCGAGCGCTGCGGGCGTCGACCAAGGCGATCGATCCCGACGTCGCCGACGACGGGCTGCTGCTGCGCGTCGAGGACGTCACCGAGAGCATCGACCCGCGTGCCGGGGAAGATGCGGTGCGCCGCTCGATCGCGCACGAGCTGCGCAATCCGCTCACCGCGGTGCTGGGGCACGTCGAGCTGCTTCTGGAACGCGACGATCTCGATGCCGCCGCACGACGGCAGCTCGACGTGGTCGAGCATGCCGGCGCCCGCATGGAGCAGCTCATCGACCGCGCGCTGAGCGTGCCCGGCGCCCGCGACGATGACGCCGACGAGCCGTTCGATCTGGCCGACATCGCCGGCGCATCGGTGGAGGGATTCGCGCCGGCGGCCGAGGCGAACGGAGTGGCCATGGAAGCGCGCCTGTTCGAGGATCTGCCGATCCGCGGCGATGCGTTCCGCCTGCGTCAGGTCGTCGACAACGTCGTCGGCAATGCCATCAAGTTCGCCCAGCGCGGCGGACGGGTGATCGTACAGGGCCAGCGGGAGGAGAGCGGAGACGTGCGGCTGCTCGTGACAGACAACGGGATCGGCATCTCGGGCGAAGATCTGCCGCGCATCTTCGAGCGGGAGTTCCGCACTCAGCTCGCGCGCCAGCGCGGCATCCCGGGCACCGGTCTCGGATTGAGCATCTCTCGCGACATCGTCATGTCGGAGGGCGGTCGGCTCGAGGTGACGAGCGAACTCGGCCAGGGCACCAGCGTCAGCATCGTGCTGCCCACCTTCGACGCGGATCGGGAGCGGATGCCCGCATGATCACCTCCACACTGATGATGCCCGTCGTCGTGCTGACGACGCTGGCGACGGTGATCTCCGTCGGTCTCGGATTCCTTCCCCGGCCCTCCCGGTCGGCGGCGCTCTGGGCGACGGCGTTCGCGATCGCGATGGTGGGCGCGTACGTCTGGCTGGCACAGGAGCACACCGCTCCCGAGCAGCTGCGCGCGCTCGGCTCGGGTCTCGTGATCACTCCGATGCCGTTGATCTGGGCGGGTCTGCGGGCCTACCGCGGCCTGGACAGGCAGCATCTCGCGGTCGCCTTCCTGTTCGGTCTGCTGGCGCCGGTCACGCTGCTGCTGTCGACCTTCGCCGACGTGTACGGGGTGGCGCTGCGCGTGGTGTTCACCGCGATGTCGGTGTTCGCGGCTCTGATCATCGTCGAGCTGGTGCGCCTCGGGCCGCGGCTGCGCGACGAGGCCCTGCCGCTGCTGGGCGTCTCGTTCGGGTTCATCGTGTTCGCCGTCATCGTCGACGTGAACGGCGTGATGGTCATGACCGGCGCGATTCGCGCCGCCGAGGGCTCCGACAGTCTCGAACTGGTCCGCACCCTGAACCAGGTCGGCATGGCGGCGTACATCGTCTGCGCGCTGATCACCACGCTGCTGCTGACCATCTGCGGCGACGACGCGGCGGTGACGCCGCGAGACGCCTTCGAGCGCACCGCCCGCAACCGGCTCGAGCGCGCGCAGGCCGCCGACGACGACGGGTGGTCGCTGATCGACATCCGCCTGGATGATCCCGATGACATCCGCACGGCGACCAGCACGGCCGCGTTCCACGCCGTCACCGAGAGGTTCGCCCGTGACATCGAGAGTGTGCTGCCTGCGGATGCCGACATCGACAGGGTCACCTCGACCCGCTTCGTCGCCCTGGTGCCGCGGTCGCAGGGCGGGGTGCGCGAGCTGCTCACGCAGCTTCTCGAGAGGGTGTCGACCATGGAGCCCCACCACTCGGTGCCGGTGCGGCTGACCGCCAGCATCGGCTGGGCGCCCGTCTCGGCGATCGGGTACGACTTCTCGACCCTGATCACCCACGCTGATGCCGCCGCCCGTCACGCCTACTCTGCGGGCGGCGACCGCTGGGAGCGCCGGCGCGGCGACGCGGCGACGCGCGGATCGGCTCCGGCAGTCGAGCGTCGCGGCGGGGTCATCGAGGGTCGGTCACGGTAGCATCTGCGTGGGGGAAGTGCCAGTACTGCCGAGAGCTCGGCGTCATGACCTCCAGAGTTGGGGGACTCTGAGATGCTCGACGCGAATGAGCGGCACAAGACGGCGGTGATCGTCGAAGACGATCCGGATGTGCGCCACCTGCTCTCGGAGGTGCTGGAGGCGGCGGGATTCACCACGATCGCCGTCGACAACGGCCTGGACGGCGTGCGGGCCGTGCGAGAGCACCATCCGCTGATCACGACGCTGGATGTCACGATCCCGGGCATCGACGGCTTCGAGGCGGCGCGGCGCATTCGCGCCGAGAGCGAGACGTACATCATCATGCTGACCGCGCTCGACGGCGAGACCGACGTGGTGCTCGGGCTCACCGCCGGTGCCGACGAGTACATCAGCAAGCCGTTCCGTCCGCGCGAGCTGCGCGCGCGGATCAACGCGCTCCTGCGGCGTCCGCGCGCCAGTGCGCCGGCCGCCTGGGTCGCCCATCACGATCTGCGCTTGCACCCTGATGACCGCTCCGTGACCGTCGGCGACGACCAGATCGACCTCACCCGCACCGAGTTCGACCTGCTCGCGGCGCTGCTGCGCGAGAAGGGCCGGGTGCTCAGCAAGGCCGACCTCGTGCAGGTGCTGCGCGGTGAAGAGTACTCCGTCGGCGTCGGGCTGCTCGACGCCGACAAGCGCTCGATCGAGGCGCACATGACGAATCTGCGCCGCAAGCTCGGCGACAGTGCGGTGCAGCCCCGCTACATCGAGACCGTCCGCGGGGTCGGCTACCGCCTGACGTCTGCGGCCGGGGCCTGACCGGCAGACCGGGCGGTTCGCTCGCGCAGTGAGGGTCGGGCCTCTGCTCCTCCCCATCGACTCGCACGGCGTTCGGGCGCCGCGCGCAGTCTGGCAGAGGCCCGATGCGCTCGGGTGTTCCGCTACGCACGGCTCACGCTACCGACGGCGGTCACGGCCGCGAAGCCGTTCAGCAAGAACAAGCGGTTACCTGCGCTGATCCTGAGGGAAGGTCGGATCGGCCGGGCCGTGCGGGCGTTCGCAGGGGCCCGTAGCCCCGTCAGCACGCCGCGATACGATCGGACCCGTGCGCGTACTCCTCACCGGCGGTGCCGGCTACATCGGCTCTCATGTCGCTCTCGTACTTCTCGAGCGCGGCGACGACGTGATCGTCGTCGATGACTTCTCGAACAGCAGCCCCGAGGGGCTGCGCCGGGTCGAGAAGCTCACGGGCGGGTCGATCGAGCTGGTCGAGGCCGACCTCGCCGACCGTGCCGCTGCCGAGGCCGCGCTCGCCGACCTCGACTTCGAGGCGGTGATCCACCTCGCGGGCCTCAAGGCGGTCGGCGAGTCGGTGGCTCAGCCCTCGCGGTACTTCCGCACCAATCTCAACTCGACCCTGAACCTGCTCGACATCATGCGCGCGAAAGACGTGCGAAAGCTCGTCTTCAGCTCGTCGGCGACGGTCTACGGCACGCCGGATGCCGATGTCGACCGTCTCGACGAGTCGCAGCCGATCGGGATCGGGATCACCAACCCGTACGGTCGCACCAAGGCGTTCATCGAGCAGATCATCGCCGACGTGCAGCAGGCGTGGCCCGAGCTCGAGGCCGTGCTGCTGCGCTACTTCAACCCGGTCGGCGCGCACCCGTCGGGAGAGATCGGCGAGGACCCCGCCGGCATCCCGAACAACCTGATGCCCTTCGTCGCCCAGGTGGCGGTGGGGCGCCGCGAGAAGCTCTCGGTGTTCGGCGACCAGTACCCGACCGTCGACGGCACGGGTGTGCGCGACTACATCCACGTGATGGATCTGGCCGAGGGGCACGTCGCGGCCCTCACCCACCTCTCCCCCGGCGTCGAGGCGTACAACCTCGGCTCGGGCGAGGGCCACAGCGTGCTCGAGGTGGTTCGCGCCTATGAGGCGGCGAGCGGACGCGAGATCCCGTTCGAGGTGGTCGCCCCGCGCGCGGGCGATCTCGCCGCCTCCGTCGCCGACCCGGCCAAGGCCAACGCGGATCTCGACTGGCGCACAACCCGCACGCTCGGCGACGCGTGCCGCGACTCGTGGGCATGGCAGACCAAGAACCCGAACGGGTTCGCACCGGTCGGGTGAGCGCGGCTTTCGGCAGCGAGCCGTAGGGTGATGCCATGACCGAGCGTGACGACCTCAATCGCCCCCGCCTGCGACGGGCGGATCTGCGGCGCCTGCGCGATGCGCTGACGAAGGGCGAGGCTCCGCTGCCTGCGACCGTCACGCCGACACCGGAACCCACGCCCGCGCCGGCGCCTGCGCCGGTTCCTGCTTCGGCGAACGCCGCCACCCACGGCGGCACGATCATGACGGTGTGCACCGGCAACATCTGCCGCTCGCCCATGGCCGAGGTGCTGCTGCGCTCGGCGCTGAGCGACCTCGGGGTGCGCGTGCACAGCGCCGGCACGCATGCGCTCGTCGACGAGGCGATGACCGAGCAGGCCCTGCAGCTGGCCGTCACCCATGGGGCCGACACGACCGTCGCGGGCGAGCATCGCGCCCGCCTGCTCACCGAGCCGCTGCTGACCGAGACCGACCTCGTGCTCACCATGGCGCGAGAGCACCGCTCGCACGTGGTGCAGATGATGCCGGCGCTGCTGCGCCGCACCTTCACCGTGCGCGAGTTCGCGCGCCTGGGGGCCACGCTCACCGACGACGAGGTGCGCCGCGGTGTCGCCGCGGCCGGGGCTGACGGCGGCGCGCGGCTGCAGGCACTGGCGCGTCTGGTCGGCGGCCAGCGCGGCCTGGTGCCCGCCGATCCCGACAACGACGACGTGATCGACCCGTACCGCCGCTCGCAGAAGACGTACGATCTGTCGGGCTCGCAGCTGGCTCCTGCAGTGACCGAGGCTGCCCGGGTGATCCGCGCCGCGCTCACGTGAGCACTGCCGATATGACGGCACGGCGCCGGCGACCCGTGCTGCGCGTGCTGCCGAACCTGCTGCTGGCCCCCTATGCGCTCAGCGTCTTCCTCATCACGCTGCTGCCTGCCTCACAGGCGGGCCGGGTGACGGGCATCGTCGACCTGCTCGCCCGGTGGGTCGACGCGCGTGTGCCGTACGTCGAGTCGTATGCCCTGCTCGAGTTCCTCGCCAACGTGGCGCTCTTCGTTCCGCTGGGCGTGCTTCTGCGCTGGGGATGGCCGCGGATGCCGTGGTGGATCACGACCCTGATCGGACTGGCGATGACCCTGACGATCGAGTCGGTGCAGACGCTGCTGCCCTCGCGCTTCCCCACGATCTCGGACGTGATCGCGAACACGGCGGGAACGGCGCTCGGCGCCCTGTTCGTGGCGACGCTGTCGGTGATGTTCCGCCGCCGCTGACCCGGCCGGGCCCGCCTAGGAAGCCATGAGCCGGGCCGCAGCAGCCCAGCAGGATCAGCCCTGGCCCGCCAAATACTCGGCGAGTGCGAGTGCGCTGTCGCGGGGTGCGAACCCGGTGCCGGTGATCTTCGCGAGGTCGAGCACGCTGTTGCGAGGTCGAGGTGCCACCGGGCCCGTCGCGTTCGCAAAGTACTGCGCGGTGGTGACCCCGGTCACCCGGGCGGGGTCGTGGCCCGTGAGGCGGAAGACCTCGCGGGCGATGTCGGCCCACGACTGGCGCTCTCCGCTGCCGGTGACGTTGTAGACGCCGTACGCCGCGCGGCTCTCGAGAAGGTGCACGGCCGCGGCGGCGAGGTCGTCGGTGAACGTGAGCCGCCCGGTCTGGTCGTCGACGACGGAAGGATCGATCCCGCGCTCAGCCAGAGATCGCATCGTGCTGACGAAGTTCTTGCCCTCTCCGATGACCCACGAGGTGCGCAGCACGTAGTGGCGCGGCGCGGTGACAGCGGCCAGATCGCCGGCGGCCTTCGTCTGCCCGTACACCCCCAACGGTGCCAGCGGGTCGTCTTCAAGGTAGGGGCGGTCGGCGCGACCGTCGAAGACGTAGTCGCTCGAGATGTGCACGAGCGTGATGCCATGCTCGGCGGCGACTGCGGCGAGGCGCGCGACGGCCGTGGCGTTCACGGCCCACGCCGCGGCACGCCCGTCGGGGCTCTCGGCCGCGTCGACGGCGGTGTAGGCGGCGGCGTTGACGATCGCGCCGTACTCGCGCCAGCGCCGGGCGGTGCCCAGATCGGCGGAGGTGAGGTCGAGCGCGCCGCGGGTGGCGTACTCGACGTGCGGGTGCTCGCCGAGCTGGCGTCGCAGCGCGCGACCGAGCTGCCCGTCGGCCCCCGTGACGAGGATCTTCTTGGGCGGGATCGGGGTGACCTGCGCGAGCCGCGGGTGGTTCTTGTCTTTGTCGGAGATCTCGACCTCGGCGAGCGGAATCGGCCAGTCGACGGCCGCGGTCTCATCGGCGAGATTGAGGAACGCGTACTCGGCGTCGGGTGACCAGTGGTCGTTGACCAGGTACACGTAGGCGGTGTCGGGTTCGAGCGTCTGGTACGAGTTGCCGACGCCGCGGGGCACGAAGATCGCCTTCGAGGGGTCGAGTTCAGTGGTGAAGACAGTGCCGAAGGTAGGGCCTTCGCGCAGGTCGACCCAGGCGCCGAAGATGCGGCCGGTGGCGACCGAGACGTACTTGTCCCACGGCTCGGCGTGGATGCCGCGGGTGGTGCCGACCGCGTCGTTGAACGAGATGTTGTTCTGCACGGGGCCGAAGTCGGGCAGGCCCGCGGCGGTCATCTTCTCGCGCTGCCAGTTCTCTTTGAACCAGCCCCGGCTGTCGCCGTGCACGGGCAGGTCGAGAACGACCAGCCCGGGGATCGGCGTCTCGATGACCGTCAGCGTCTTGCCGAACGCGACGCTCACTGGCCCTTCCCCGCGTAGAACGCCTCCACCGCGTCCTTCGACGGCGCCCACCACGACTCGTTCTCGCGGTACCAGTCGATTGTGGCGGCCAGGCCCGCCTCGAAGTCGCCGTATTGGGGCATCCAGCCCAGCTCCTCGCGCAGACGCGTCGAATCGATCGCGTAGCGGAGGTCGTGGCCGGCCCGGTCGGTGACGTGGTCGTATGCGTCGGCCGGCTGGCCCATCAGGGTGAGGATCAGCTCGACGACGGTCTTGTTGTCCTTCTCGCCGTCGGCACCGATCAGGTACGTCTCGCCGATACGCCCCTTCTCGAGGATGGTGAGCACGGCCGAGGAGTGATCGTCGGCGTGGATCCAGTCGCGCACGTTCTGGCCCGCGCCGTACAGCTTCGGGCGGATGCCGCGGATTACGTTCGTGATCTGCCGCGGGATGAACTTCTCGACGTGCTGGTATGGGCCGTAGTTGTTCGAGCAGTTCGAGATCGTCGCCTGCACCCCGAACGAGCGCACCCAGGCGCGCACGAGCAGGTCGGAGCCGGCTTTGGTCGATGAGTAGGGCGATGACGGGTTGTACGGTGTCGTCTCGGTGAACCGCTCGGGGTCGTCGAGCTCGAGGTCGCCGTAGACCTCGTCGGTGGAGATGTGGTGAAAGCGCACATCGTGCTTTCGCACGGCCTCGAGCAGCGTGTATGTGCCGATGATGTTCGTGTCGAGAAACGGCCGCGGGTCGTGCAGCGAGTTGTCGTTGTGCGATTCGGCCGCGTAGTGCACCACGGCATCCGCGTCGGCCACCAGCGCGTGGACGACGGCGGCGTCGGCGATGTCGCCCTGCACGAACCGCACCCGCTCTTCGGGCAACCCGTCAAGAGATGCGCGGTTGCCGGCATACGTCAGCTTGTCGAGCACCGTCACGTCGTGATCGGTGTGCTCGATGACGTGGTGAACGAAGTTCGAGCCGATGAATCCGGCGCCTCCGGTGACCAGCAGTCTCATCGATCGCCCCTCTCGAGCAGTTCCAGCAGATACGACCCGTAGCCCGACTTCACCAGCTTCTCGGCGCAGCTGCGCAGCTCGTCGTCATCGAGAAAGCCCTGCCGCCACGCGACCTCTTCCGGAGCCCCGATCTTCATGCCGGTGCGTCGCTCCATGGTGCGCACGTAGTCAGAGGCATCCGTCATCTGGTCGAACGTGCCCGTGTCGAGCCATGCGGTGCCGCGCGGCAGCACCTCGACCTGCAGCTTGCCGCGACGCAGGTACTCGCTGTTCACGTCGGTGATCTCGTACTCGCCGCGCGCGCTGGGCGCGAGGTTGCGCGCGATCTCGACCACGTCGTTGTCGTAGAAGTACAGACCGGGCACCGCGAAGTTGCTCTTCGGCTGCGCCGGCTTCTCTTCCAGCGACACCGCCTGCCCATCGCCATCGAACTCGACCACGCCGTACGCGCTCGGCTCGGCCACCCAGTAGGCGAACACCGCACCGCCGTCGATGTCGGCGAACCGCTTCAACTGCGTGCCCAGGCCCGGCCCGTAGAGCAGGTTGTCACCGAGAACGAGGGCGACGCTGTCGTCGCCGATGAAGTCGGCGCCGATCGTGAACGCCTGCGCCAGCCCGTCGGGCGAGGGCTGCTGGGCGAACGACAACCGGATGCCGAACTGCGATCCGTCCCCCAGCAGACGTTGGAAGTGCGCCGCGTCATGCGGGGTCGTGATCACCAGGATGTCGTCGATGCCGGCGAGCATCAGTGTCGACAGCGGGTAGTAGACCATCGGCTTGTCGTACACCGGAACCAGCTGCTTCGAGACGCCCAGCGTGATCGGATGCAACCGCGTGCCCGATCCCCCGGCGAGAATGATCCCCTTCATCTCTCCCCTTCCCCTCGCCATTCTGTCGGTCCCCGCTCGCGCGGACAAGCAAGCGCGCTGACGCCGCCGAAGCGATGCGCGTTCGGACGTCGCTTCCATCGGATGCACGGCCACGGCCTCATACGATGGAGAGCATGACGCTGACAAGAGCCGAGCGCCGTGCTGCCCTGACGCGCCGACCCCTGTTTCGCAGCTATCGCTTCTGGATTCCCGCCGGGGTTGTGCTCGTTCTTCTCGTCGTCGCCGGCATCGCCGCGGTGATCGGCAAGCAGGTGTACGACCATGCCATGTCGGCTAAGGGCTCGCTCGAGCAGGCGATGCCGCTCGCCTCGAAGGCCGCCGATCAGGTCGTCGCCGGCGACAGCGAAGGGGCGAAGGCGACAGCTGCGCAGCTCGCGAAGCTGACAGCGGATGCCAGAGAGCAGACCAGCGGCGATCTGTGGAAGGGCCTGGAGTGGGTGCCGGTCGCGGGCGCCAACCTGCACGCGGTGCGCACCGCTGCGGCTGTGACGGATGATCTCGTCACCGATGCGCTGACGCCGGCAACCGCGCTGTCGCTCGACGCCCTGAAGCCGATGGACGGCGCGATCGACCTCGACGGCATCGCCACGATGCAGACGGTCGTTTCACAGACCGCTGACGCCGTCGAGAAAGCGGCTGACGACCTCGATGCAATCGACCGCGACGCGCTGATCGACCCGGTCGACAGCGCGATCGGGAAGCTCACCGGCGCGATCGACGAGATCCAGCCGATGCTGAAGCCCGCGGCAGAGATCCTGGGTGTGCTGCCCGAGGCACTCGGCGCCGACAAGCCGCGGCACTACCTCATGATCTTCCAGAACAACGCCGAGTCGCGCGGTACCGGCGGCAACCCGGCGGCGCTCGTGATGATCGACGTCGACAAGGGCAAGATCAGCATCGGGCAGCAGGCGTCGAGCGCTGACTTTGAGAACGGCCGCGAAAAGCCCGTCATGCCGCTGAGCCCCGAGACCGTAGCCCTATACGGAGACAAGATCGGCCGCTACATCTCAGATGCCACTATGTCTCCGGACTTCCCCGAGACAGCATCGATCGTGCGTGCTTGGTGGGCGGAGGAGTTCAACACGCCAGTCGACGCGGTCATCTCGTTCGACCCCGTCGCGCTGAGTTATCTGCTGAAAGCCGCCGGCCCCGTGGAGGTCGCGGCGGAGCCGCTTGAGGTCGGCGGGGGCCGAGAAGTGCAGGTGTTGACGGAGCCTCTTGTGCTCACTGCTGACAATGCGGTGCCCTTCCTGCTGAATCAGGTCTACGTGGAATACGAGGGTGGCCAATACCAGGACGCCATCTTCGCAGCGTCGGCGCGCTCGATCTTCTCTGCTCTTACTTCGGGAAGCGCCCAGCCGAAAGCTCTGCTCGAGAGTTTGGGGCGAGCTGTCGACGAGGGGCGACTGATGTATACGCCGACGACCGAAGCCGAAGCGGAGCTGGTAGCCGACTCGAAGCTCTCGGGCAGGCTACCGACCTCAAATGAGGAGTCGACCATCGTCGGCGCCTACATCAACGACTTCACGCAATCCAAGCTGGATTACTACATGCAGTTCGATCTCGCCGCTACGTCGACCCAGTGCACTTCACCTGAGGCGCCGGTCTTCACCGTAACCTCCACGCTGAACAACACTGTTGACCCGGCCGAAGCAAAGGACTTGGCGCCGGCCATTCACCCCGCAAGGTACTTTCCGAAGGGGCACATCGCCACGGACCTGGTCGTGTACGGGCCGGTCGAGGCGAAAGCGACGCGCATAACCGTCGACGGAAAGATCACCAAGGCCACGCAGGTGGGGCACTTGGGGCGCCCTGCCATCAAGGTGCCCATCATCAACAAGCCCGGGCAGACTCATGTCGTCGAAGTTGTCTTCCAGGGAGCGGAGGGCGAGTACGGCTCTCTGGACGTGCGGCACACGCCGATGGTGCGCCCAGCCACCGTCGAGCTCAGCTCGCCTGGTTGCGAATGAGTCGAGACACTGACCGAGCGTTCAGCGAGAAACCTACAGCTCATGGACAGAGAAGTGGCGCGCGGATTCGAGTGCGGCTTCCACCACCGCCAGGGTGCGCTGCCCCTGCTCCATGGTGACGACGTCGGTCTGCTCGCCGAGCACGGCGTCGCGGAAGGCCTCGTGCTCGACCCTCAGCGGCTCGCGCTTGGCGAAGGCGTATCGGGTGACGTCACCCTCCGACACGCCGCGGAACGAGGAGACGGACTCCCATTCGAGGGGAATCGTGCCGTTGGCGTAGAAGGTCAGGTCGCCCGTGGAGGTGTCGGCGACGAATGCGCCCTTCTCGCCGGTGACGACCGTGACGCGCTCCTTCATCGGGCTGAGCCAGTTCACGATGTTGTTCACGATCACACCGGATGCCGTGCGGCCGGTGATGGTGATCATGTCCTCGTGCTCACGTCCGGACTTGAACGCGGTCTGCGCGAAGACCCGGTCGTAGTCGGACTGCACGACCCAGGCGGTCAGGTCCACATCGTGCGAGGCGAGGTCCTTCGCGACTCCGACATCCGCGATCCGGGCCGGGAACGGGCCCTGTCGGCGGGTGACGACCTGGTAGACGGCACCGAGCTCGCCCGCCTCGATCCGCCGGCGCAGCTCCTGCAGCGCCGGGTTGAACCGCTCGATGTGTCCCACCGCGCCGATCAGACCCGCATCCTTGAACGCGTCGACCATGCGCTGGCCGGCCTCGAGGGAGTGCGCGATGGGCTTCTCGACCAGCGTGTGCACGCCCGCGGCGGCGAGCTTCAACGCGGCATCCTCGTGGAACCGGGTCGGCACCGCGACCACCGCGATGTCGATCCCCGCGTCGATGAGCGCGTCGATGTCGGGCAGCACCTGCAGCTTGCCCGCCACACCGTGCGGGTCACCGCCGGGGTCGGCGATCGCGACGAGGTCGACCCCGTCCAGTTCACGCAGCACCCGCGCGTGGTGCCGGCCCATCATGCCGACGCCGAGCAGTCCCGCCCGCAGCGTCTCGGCCATCAGGCGCCCGCTCCGGCGACGGTGTTCACCGCGGTGACGATCCGCTCCAGGTCCGCCTGCGTCAACGACGGGTGCACCGGCAGCGAGACGACCTCGCGTGCCGCCCGCTCGGTCTCGGGCAGATCCAGGCCCGGCGCGTACGGCGCGAGCGACGGCAGCCGGTGATTCGGGATCGGGTAGTACACCCCGGAACCCACCTGGTGCTCATCCTTCAACGCCCGAACGAAACCGTCCCGATCCTCCGGCACGCGGATCGTGTACTGGTGATACACGTGCACCGCACCCTCCGCGACCGGCGGGACCACGACACCGCGCAGGTTCGCGTCCAGGAACGCCGCGTTCGCCTGACGGGTCTTCGTCCACGCGTCGACCTTCGTCAGCTGCACCCGCCCGATCGCGGCGTGGATGTCGGTCATGCGGGCGTTGAACCCGATCACCTCGTTCTCGTACTGCCGCTCCATGCCCTGATTGCGCAGCAGCTTCACCCGCCGGGCGATCTCCGCCGTGGCCGTGGTGACCATGCCGCCCTCACCACTGGTCATGTTCTTCGTCGGATACAGGCTGAACATCGCGAACTCGCCGAACGAACCCACCGGGCGGCCGTCCAGCGACGCACCGTGCGCCTGCGCCGCATCCTCGTACAACGCGACACCCCGCTCGGCGGCCAGCTTCTCCAGCTCGCGCATCCGCGCCGGGTGACCATACAGATGCACCGGGAGGATGCCCTTCGTCTGCGGCGTGATCGCCGCAGCCACCGCCGCAGGGTCCAGCGTGAACGTCTCCGGCTCGATATCGACGAACACCGGCGTGCCACCCGTCAGCGCCACCGAGTTACCCGTCGCTGCGAACGTGAACGACGGCACGATCACCTCATCGCCCGCACCCACACCCGCCGCGAGCAGGCCCAGGTGCAGACCAGCGGTGCCGCTGTTCACCGCGACCGAGGGGCGCCCCGGCACGAAATGCTCCGAGAACTCCGCCTCGAACGCCGCCACCTCGGGCCCCTGCGCCACCATCCCACTGCGCATCACACGGTCAACAGCTTCGCGCTCCTCATCACCGATGATCGGCTTCGCCGGGGGAATGAACTCGCTCATACGTAATTGACTCCTCAAGATGGGATCTGCGTTCGGTAGTGATCGGCGCACGGTCAGGATGCGGTGCCGACGACGATTCGCGGGGTGCCGGCCCAGAGGGTGGCGTCGGAGGCGTTGCGTCCGTCGACGAGCAGCTTCACGCCGGGGATGCTCGCGGGTGCGAGGGCCCGGTAGTCGGCGTGGTCGGTCTGCAGGATCGCGAGGTCAGCGGCGTCGCCGATCGCGTACGGCTCGAAGCCGAGGCGACGCAGCTCGTCGTCGCTGTAGAGCGGGTCGTGGACGACGACCTGGGCGCCGCGGGCCTTCAGCGCGTCCACGGTCGGGAAGACGCCGGAGAACGCTGTCTCCTTCACCCCACCACGGTAGGCCGCGCCGAGCACGACCGCCCGCTGCCCCTTCAGATCACCCAGGATGCCCTCGGCCTGCGCGACCAGCCGCTCGGGCATGGAGGCGTTCAGCTGACGGGCGACGCGCACGATGTCCGCATCCGGGTCAGTCGACAGGTACAGGCGCGGGTACACCGGGATGCAGTGCCCGCCGACCGCGATACCCGGGCGGTGGATGTGGCTGTACGGCTGCGAGTTACAAGCATCGATCACCTTGTACACGTCGATGCCGTGCGAGGCCGCGAACAGACCGAACTGGTTCGCCAGGCCGATGTTCACGTCCCGGTACGTCGTCTCGGCCAGCTTCGCCATCTCCGACGCCTCCGTGGAACCGAGATCCCACACCCCGTTCGGCTGCGCGAGATCGGGCCTCTCGTCGAACTGCAGCACCGCCTCGTAGAACTCCCGCGCCCGACGGTTGCCCTCCGCGGACAGCGCACCGATCAGCTTCGGGTACTTGCGCAGGTCCTCGAACACCCGACCGGTCAGCACACGCTCCGGCGAATACACCACATGGAAGTCGACACCTTCCGTCAGCCCGGACCTCTCTTCCAGCATCGGCTTCCACCGCGTCCGCGTCGTCCCCACCGGCAATGTCGTCTCGTACGAGACCAGAGTCCCCGGAGTCAGATGCTCCGCCAGCGATCGCGTCGCAGCGTCCATGTACCTGAAATCCGGCTCCCAGGTCTCGTCGTCCACGAACACCGGAGCCACCAGCACCACCGCATCCGCCCCCGGAATCGCGTCCGCGTAATCCGTCGTCGCACGCAACCGACCAGCAGGGATCAGTTCCTCAAGACGCTCCTGCAGATGCGCCTCACCCGGGAACGGCTCCACCCCCGCGTTGATCGAGTCCACAGCCTTCTGATTCACATCGACACCGACCACATCATGACCGGAAGAGGCGAACTGAACAGCAAGAGGAAGCCCGATCTTTCCCAGGGCGACGACGGCGACACGCATAGATCCAGTCTACGGCGTGCGGGTCCCTCATCTGTGGTGCCGGGGGCACACCTTGGATGAATCGGCCTGACTTTCGTTCCTATCGGGAGCCTTGTCCGGTAGGTGCCGGTTGGCCTGATTCTTGGCCAGCGTAGTACGCGTCCTCGACCTCGATGGGGGTGCGCATGTCGAGCTCTCCGTGGAGCCGTGAGTTGTTCCACCACCACACCGATTCGAGGGTCGCGAGTTCGACCTGCTCGACGGTCCGCCAGGGGCCGCGCTGGCGGATGCACTCAACCTTGAACAACGAGTTCAGCGCTTCGGCCATCGCGTTGATGCTCCTATAGTTGTCAACTCATGATTTCGTCGGTTCAGGAGTCTGTCTTGATGAGGTGGTAGACCTCGCGGATCACGTAGCGTTTCAGGCATCGGATGATGTCGCATTTGCTCTTGCCTTCGGCGGTGCGGCGGGCGACGTAGGCGATTGTCGGTTCGTGGAATCGCATCCTGACGATCACGGTCCGGTAGATCGCCGCGTTGAGCTGACGGTGCCCTCCGTGGTTAATCCGGTGCTTCCCGCTGGTCATCCCGGACCCTGTAGGGATGGGGCTGATGCCGGCGAGCTTCGCGAACGCCGCCTCGCTCTTGATGCGCTCGGGGTTGTCGCCTGCGACGATGAGGATCTCCGCAGCGGTATCGACGCCGATCCCGAACTCGTCAAGTAGGTGCGGGGCGCTTTGGAGCACGAGCTGCTCGATCTGCGCCTCGAGGTCCTTGATCTCGTCGTTGAGCGCGATCCAGCGTTTCGCGATCGACCGGAGCGCGTGAGGATTCGCGTCCTCGGGCGTCTCCAAGCCGCGCGGTCGGAGCGCGGCGCAGTGCCGCGCGACCATCATCTGAGTCTTCTTCGCGGTCTCGCGTCGGAGGTCCTCGGACGCGTGGACGAGCATCGCTTTGAGGGTGATCATCGCGCCGGTGCGGTCTTTCACCGCGGTATCGTGCGTGACTTTCAGCTGCCGGATCATCTCGACGGCGCCGACTGCGGTCTTCGGGACCGCGGTCGCGAACCCCGCGAGTACGGCCCGGGCGGCGTTCTCCGCGTCCAGGGTTTCGGATTTCCCATTCAACCTGCGCAGCCGCCGGTCGGGACGTGAAACCTCGATCACCTTGTGGCCGTGGCGGCGGACGAACGAAATGAGTCCGGCCCCGTAGGACCCGGTTCCCTCAATCCCGAACACGATGATCTTCCCGAAACTCACCGCCCATTCCAACAGCTGCTGAGGGCGCGCGGCCGACGGCGGCGCGATAGCCGCGCGCGGTAGGAAAGCCCTGCACTGCCGGTCGGAGGACTCGGCAGATGAGCTCATCCCGAGCAAACCGGCCACGTGACGGACCGCGCTCATCATGTTCGGGTGCGACGGCCGCGTCTCCGCGAGCATCCGCAACGCCCGCTCACTCATCTCCGGCGAGTACTTCCTGTTCATCGTGTTCCATCCTTGCTTGAAGAACGGGACGAAAGTCGGGCCGATTCAGAAGCGGCATAACCGAACCAACACCGTGTCCACGATCAAGGGTCAAGGCCCCTGGCCCTGCTCAATTGTCGTGAGCTCGGTGTGGTGCCCGAGGACGGCGTCGCGAAAGGCTTCCTGCTCCACACGCAGCGGCTCGCGGTTGGCGAAGGCGTACCGGGTGCCGACGCCCTCCGACACGCCTCTGGCCGCCGGCGAGCGCGCCAGCTTCCGGCGCCTCAGTGGAAGGGCCAGACTATCCGTGTGTCACTGCGGCATCCCCCGCCAAGAACCCATCGAGCGCAGACGCGGCGGCGCGACCGTCGTGCCATCTCGTCGCGTACTCGCGCGACGCCCGCGCACGGGATTCAACCGCATCCGGAGATGAGCCGCTCAAGTCTCGCAATGCATCACGCAGGGCACTGGGTGCACAGTTCACAACTGGTGTGTCCTCGCCGTACGTAGCGATGGTCGCCTCGCTGATGTTCGCAACCACAATTCGCCCCGACGCCATCGCCTCTACGGCGGTCACGCCATACGAACCCGACCGCAATTGATCGACGACTACATCGACGCTGCGGATAAGCGCACGCATCGATTCTCGGGAGACGATGCCCGCATGCACATATTCGATCGCTCCTGCGGCGTCTAGTTCGCGGAGCACGGGGTCGATGAAGCGCGTTCCCTTGATGTCAGGATTGCGCTGGCTGGGTTGATGCAAGACGCGCAGCTTCCGTCCGCGCGTCTCCGGCAGTGGGGCGTCCCAAGTGGCTACGTCCACGGTGAGTGGCAAGAGCTTCGCACCATTCACCTGTGACAATAGGTCTGGTGTTGTGACGAAGACTGGGAGCCCGCTGTCGAGCACCTGCGCCCGGTTTCGCGCCGCCTTCTCGCCCTGAGCAACCCGCCAAGCACGTGGCACGTCGTGGAAGTACGAGTCCTGTGAAGCTTCCATGCTCAACATCGGGTCCCGGGCGTCGCTACCGTGAAAGACAACGGCTGAGGCAACGCCGCGCGCAGACCATGCCGCGACCTGGTCAACAAACGTTCCTTCTCGTGGATCCACTCCGAGCGGAATGTTCGACTCATTCAGCAGGTGGGTCATGTCCACACCTAGGTGAGTCACCACCAAATTCCGTACCCAGCGCGGGCTCAAACGGTAGTGCGGGATCTGCCGGTCACTCGGCCGTACCAGGCGTTCACGACGGAGCACCCGCGATAGCGCACCTCCAGTACCGATCGAGAACGCGGGCTGCGGATGCACAGCGCGTGCCCACGCGGTAGCCTGAGAAGCGGTGTTCAACGGTCCAATCCCGAGCATCAACGACCGCCCTTCGAACCCCAAGTGACAGAAGGTGTCCGTCCAACGGGTGCACCTCAACGAAATCCGATCGGTTCCGATCGGGAGAAGACAACGATGACCAGGATAGCCGAGACGTTTGCACCGCTTGCGTATGATCAGCGTGATGTGTCGCCCTCAACGCGTAGTGCATCCCAAGCGTTGCTCGTACGGATAATGCCGGGGCTTGCCACATTCGCCATGAGCATCTTGGTCGGCCGTATCGGCGGAGTGCAAACGCTCGGCGAGGTGCAGTTAGTCCTGTCGACTTCGATGATGGCTAATCTTCTTTTCCCGACGCCAGCTGGAAGCATCGCGGCGCGCTTCCTTGCACGCGCTGCTCTTCCATCGTCCACCCATCCGCCGGCGAGTGTAGCCCAATTTTTCTTGAAGGTGACGTCAGTCGCCGCTGGCGTGCTGGTTATGCTCGTTGTCGGCGTCCAATGGCTTGGACTTAAAGCCGACGCAGTCATCGTCGTGATGTCCGCCTTGATGACGATCGCCTTTGCGGCGAGAGCACTTGCGGAAGGGATCCACGCCGGTCTTGGTCAAATGGGAAGGCTCGGCACCTGGAGCACGCTGATCTCTATCGCGAGCGTATTGGGAGTGAGCATTCTGCTGCTTCTTGGCGTACGGACAGCAGCCTTGCTCCTGCCATTAATGATCGGCAACCTTTCCATCCTCTTATATGCCTTGCCGCCTCGTTCAGCAACCTTGGCCGCGTCGGTACGTGCCGACGCCTTTCGCTATGTCAGCCTCGGTGTGATTGGCACCCTCGCCAGCTCGGGACTCGCGCAGGCTGCTGTACTTGCCGCCACGCTGCTCGAGGGCATCGAGTACGTTGGCACTTATTCCGCCGCGATGACTCTCACGACACCGTTCGCCATGATCGCCAGCGCACTGAGCCTGATCCTATTTCCAGCGTTCGCTCGAGCGCATTCACAAGATCAAGCTGCGCGGCTACGCGGAGTCGCAGAGTTGGCAACTCGCCGACTCATGGTCGGCCTCATCGCTGGCGGCCTGCTACTCGCACCAACAGCACCCGCGATCGTGGTTACTCTATGGGGCGACGAGTTCTATCCGGCCGCAAGCATGGTTGGGGTCCTGGCTGTCGCCGCCATCCTCAACGGCATATCGGTGCCCATAGTGAATGCGCTGACCAGTGAATCCGCCCGCGGAATGACGCTCTCGGTGGTATTCAGCTGGAGCGGCTTTGCCGTGGCCATCGGAACTGCGACCGCGCTTAAGCTCAGCGGTGTCCCGAACGCCATCCCTATTGCCTACGCAACGGGGGTGGCGGTAATCGCGGCACTTCCGATGATTTATGCATCGACCGTTCTCCGACTAACTCTGGGCTCCGTCTTTCTGAAGGCTAGCGCGGGGGTCGCGCTGATTCTAATTACCAGTGTGACGTCGATATCAGCAAAGCCTCCCGCCTTATTGTCGCTCGGCGTCGCGCTGATCTTGGCTGCCGCCTGGCTCGCCGCCAATTATCGCGATTCGCTGGGGATGGCGCGAATGATTGTCTCGGAAAGGTGAGTTCCGTGAGGGTGATGAACGAACCAGCCGGCGCGCTAAAGGATCCGGAGCAGACTGGCTCCCCGGCTCCCGTCGAAAAAGGTCGGCGGTTCTTCAATGTGCTAGTGTTCATATTACCCACGCTCGCGGCACTTGGCCCGCTAATTCCTGGCTTTGGGCCGGTCTTCGGGTTTCGTCTCGTCGCGCTCATCGCTATGGCGGCATCGCTTGCAGTAAGAGTGAAACACCCCGCGCGAGATCACGTCCGAGGCGCGGTCGTTTTGCTACTGACGGCGACTGCACTTTCAAGCGTTCTATTCCTTCTGCTAGACCAGCTCTCGGCGCCCGGCCTGCGTGAGCTACTGAGCGTTTCTATTGGCCTCGGCCTCCTAGTCACGTTTACCCGTGTTCCCCTTGTGCGTTCCACACTGAGGGCACTCACCGGGGGATGGCTTGTTGCCTTTGTGGTTACCGCATGCGTCGCATGGCAGGAAATCACGACTGGCCAGCGGATGCCGAATTATCTGCCAGGGCGCAATCTGGTCGACCTCGTGACGGAAACTGCGCCCGCCAGCACACTCGGCAATCCAAACGACTACGCAAGCATGCTCGTCCTTGGTGCGCCGATCCTCTTAGCCGGCTTAACAGCTTTTGAAGGTCGCGTAATGCGCCTGGCCATCTTGCTTGCTCTCGCTCTGACGCCAATCATGATATTCCGAACCGAAAGCAGGTTCGGTCTCGCCACTATCGCCCTTGTGGCTGCGATTATGCTGATCTTGCACAAGCGCGCGGGAACCATCATTGCGGTTCCGTTCATCCTCGCAGGGCTGGTTGTCGCGTTTCTCGCCGAGTCAACAGTGACAACACTCATCGACCCGAGCGTTCAGAGTTGGTCGGAATTCTTTATTGACGGGGGATCCGGATCCGTGCGGGCAACCCTGGTGCGCAACGGTTTCCTAATCGCTGCGAGCACGGCATTCATGGGCGTCGGGCCCGGTGGATTCGCCGCAGCTCTAACCACTGTCCCCGGCCTCGGATTTACAGCAGGCATCGAGAGCCCCCACAGCTTGATCACAGAACTAATCAGTCAGTACGGGGTCGCAGTTCTCGGGGCGTTCATCTGGCTCTTCGTCACGCTCATCCGCTCAGCTTGGATTCAGTCGTTTTGGTCACACGGCTGGAAACGGGCGACATTCAACTCGATCATCGCAATCGCCTCGCTCACGCCCGTGTGGTCCATGATGACGAGCACCGCCGTGTCGTCATCGATCTTCTGGCTCGCATTAACCGCGATCGTTTGGATTACCCAGCCAGTCCAAGCTCGGGAATACTCCGACATCAACCTGAACGCTTCTCCGCCCGCTTATCAACCATGACACGAAGACTTCACGAATGAATTTCACTCCCATGACGACCCCTACTTCCTGCACGCGTTGCGTGATGAATTCTGAGGTCGACCCCGACCTTGCCATCGAGGACGGCATCTGCAATCACTGTCGACGATACGACGCATTACTCGGTTCGAGGATCGTCCCCGTTGCAGAGCGGCCTGCGCGGCTCAGACAGCTTGTCGCTGCAATTAAGTCCGCCGGCGCAGGTAACGAGTACGACTGCCTGATCGGGGTGAGCGGCGGCGTCGACAGCTCTTACGTGGCGATGAAAGTGCGTGAGCTGGGCCTCCGGCCGCTGGCTGTGCATGTCGATAACGGGTGGAACTCCTCACTGGCTGCCCGGAACGTCGAGAACGTCCTCCGCACGCTCGACATCGATCTGTCCACCACGGTGCTTCGTCTCGACGAGTTCTACGACCTTCAGCGAGCCTTCTTGCGTGCGTCCACACCTGATGCGGACATTCCCTCCGACCACGCGATCCAGGCAACGCTCTGGAAGGAAGCGCGACGTCACGGCATCCGCTACATCATCTCCGGGATGAACTTCGCGACGGAGTCAATCAGCGTCCCGTCATGGTCGTATGGACATTCTGATTGGCGCTACATATCCGACATCCATCGCCGACACGGATCAGTGCCGCTTCGCACGTACCCCCATTTCGGGTTCGCGGAACTCGGATGGACGACCGTGGCGAAGCGCGTGCGCATCGTTTCGATCCTCAACTACCTCGAGTACGACAAGACCGCCGCCGTGCACGAGCTTCAGGACAAGCTCGGCTGGGTGCCCTACGAGGGCAAGCACTACGAGTCCATATACACGCGTTGGGTGCAGGGCTTTTACTTGCCAACGAAGTTCAAGATTGACAAGCGGCGAGGACATCTATCTGACCTCATCAACTCCGGCCAGATCACGCGGGAGGAGGCGCTGGCCGCTCTAGAATCTGACGACTACCCCGCAAGCCTGCGCCGCATCGACACCCAACTCTTGCGGAAGAAGCTGTCCCTCTCGGAGGCGGAGCTCGAAGAAATTCTCGCGCAACCTCGCCGGTCCTTTCGTGACTTCCGTAGCTCCTACAGCTTCGTTCAACTGCTTCGGCGCTCCGTGAATACACTTCGCAAAGCAGGGCTGTACCCGCGATGACTCCAACGAAAGGTCTGAATCTACACATCTACCCGGCCCCGATTCTCTCCGAGAGTCGCATCTTCCGTCAAACTCTTGCCGTCGCGCGGGCGTCGTTGTTCGACGAGATTGAGATATGTGGAACTCCGGCTCACGGTCTCCCGCAGACCGAGCCTCTGTCCGAAGGCCGCACAATCCGCCGGATAGGCGCCGACATGAAGCGAACTGGTTCGGTAGTCGCTCGGGTTCGGTATCAAGTCGCTTGGTCCTTCCATGTCTATCGCACGTATGCGTCTTCGGATCTACGGATCGTCAATGCCCACTCCGTCGCCGTGCTTCCAGTTGCCGCGATGCTTGCGCGACGCACTGGCGCGAAGCTGATCTACGACACACACGAGCTCGAGACCGAGACCTCGACGTCCCACGGGCTGCAGGGCCAGGTGTTCAGACTCGCTGAGCGGTTGCTGATTCGAAAGAGCTCGGCAGTGTTCGTGGTGAACGACATGATCAAGGAATGGTACGAAACCACCTACCGGGGCCTTCGGACGATCAGCATCGTGAACGCGCCCGACCAACGCGCCGCGGGAGCAGCACACGACCTACGAGCTGTTTTTGCTATACCGCCGACAGATCGACTTTTCGTCCACGTCGGAAACATCGTCCGAGCGCGCTATATCGTGGAGATTATCGAGGCGTTCGCAGGCCGCCCAAGTGATCATGTTGTGTTCCTCGGCGACGGAGACCTCGGGCGCGTGGTTGATGACGCGGCTGCCACACTCCCTAACGTCCATCATCATCCCAGCGTAGATAGCGATTCGGTCACTGCGACCCTATCCACCGCTGATGTGGGCATCTGTCTGATCGAGCCGACGTGCTTGTCATACGAACTCGCGCTTCCCAATAAGGCCATCGAGTACGCCTCCGCAGGGTTGCCGTTCATTCACAACGACCTACCGTCCGTACGGCGATTGCTTGCAGAAGGACTCACGAGCTTTCTGGTGAAGGATGTGCAAGGGGAGCTGAGCCGCGTGCTCGATGGGCTCTCAGAGCAGGTCATCTCGGCTGGGCGAGCCGAAATCAGCGAGGTTAGACTCCCTAAGTGGGGCGAAGAGTCGGGAAAGATGCTCGACGTCTACGGCACACTCATAGCGGCGAAAACGCGGAGAGGGGGCCGCGCATGACGGTCGGCATCATCGACTATGGTGTGGGCAACATCGGCTCCTTGATTAACATGTTCTACCGCCTAGAGATCGAGGCATCCGTGATCACGGGCCCTGCGGAGGTCCGGAACCACGAGCATGTCCTGCTACCCGGGGTCGGTGCTTTCGATATCGCCATGAGCCAGCTTCAACGGACAGGCTTTGACGATGCCGTGCGTTCACACGCGGACGCAGGCCGTCACTTGCTTGGCATCTGTCTAGGGATGCAACTCCTTCTCGACTCGAGCGAAGAAGGACAGCTACCGGGCTTCGGCCTTATACCGGGAACCAGCCGGAAGTTTGCTGCAACAAGCCACATCCGGGTGCCACATATGAGTTGGTCTCAGGTGCGCCCCGAGCGGAATCATCCGCTCGTCGACGACCTTCCCGAGAACCATCGGTTCTATTTCGTACACAGTTACCGGGTAGTTTGCGACTCAGCATCGACCGTTCTAGCCACTACAGAGTACGGAGAACGCTACCCGTCGATGATCTCAAGCGGGTCGGTGGTCGGTGCACAGTTCCATCCGGAAAAGAGCCATCGATTCGGCATGCGGATGCTGAAGGCGTGGGCGGCACTATGAGACCTCGAATCATCCCTGTTTTGCAGCTTCACAAGGGGTGGCTGACGAAAAGCCGCAGATTCCGAGGGAACCCTTACCTCGGCGACCCCGTAAACGCCGTACGCATCTTCAATGAACTCGAGGTGGACGAGCTTGTCCTCTGTGACATCTCCGCCAGCCGCGGGGAAACGCCACTGGATGTCGGCCTCATCGGATCAATCGCTTCAGAGGCGTTCATGCCTGTTGCATACGGCGGGGGTATCTCAACTGCCCGGGAGGCGACTCTCCTCGTAAGAGCCGGAATCGAGAAAGTGATCCTCAACACTGCGATCGCCCGCGCCCCCGGTCTCGTCACGCAGATTGCGTCGGAGCTCGGCAGTCAGAGCGTCGTCGCGAGTGTGGACGTCAGCGCCGCCACGGGGAAGCCCCGCGCATACGTGGCGAATGGCCATATCGACAGCGGACTTTCGCCTGTTGAGTTTGCCGAGCAGGCGGTCCGCTTGGGTGTGGGTGAACTCATCGTCAGCTCGATCGACCGAGACGGGAGTGGCGCAGGCTACGACCTTGAAACCGTGGCGAGCGTGGCGGGGGTCGTTGACCTGCCTGTCGTCGCTCATGGCGGCGCCGGCTCACTCGAAGACTTCCGGTCCGCGGTTGAGCATGGAGCGGCAGCGGCCAGTGCTGGGAGCCAGTTTGTCTTCTTCGGAAGGCATAAAGCCGTGCTGATCACCTATCCGAGCGAGTCTCAGCTTGACGGTCTATGGTCGCGACCGACCGTCTGACAGCTGAGCATTCACTTGCTGCGACGCCGCGGTGGTGAGGGCGTCGGCGAATCTGCGGCCGAGGACCGCGTAGTCGTACTCATCTTCGAGGAGTCGCCTGCCGTTTGCTCCCCAAGTCGCGCGCTGAACCGGAGAACTGCGTCGGACAGCCTGCAGCGCACGGGTGAACGCCGCCGGATCGGCAGCTGGGGCTGTTACTCCGGCAGCCGCTTCAGCTACTGGATTATTCGGCGCGTTGGTCGCGATGACCACGGGTCGCGCTGCCGCTAGGTAATCGAACAGCTTGTTCATACTGATGCCATGTCTGTAAACCGGCAAATCAAGGACGTTGATCACCAACGCGTCAGCGAGCGTTGCTACCGCTGGAACCTCCGCCTTGGTGATCACCCCCCGGAAGTCCACGGCGTGGCCGATCCGCAGTTCTTGCACCACATCGCGGACCCTCGGAAGGGAGGGAC
Organism: Microbacterium sp. OR21; assembly: GCF_047306785.1. NCBI lineage: Bacteria > Bacillati > Actinomycetota > Actinomycetes > Micrococcales > Microbacteriaceae > Microbacterium > Microbacterium sp. OR21. The sequence continues at coordinate 371,406 of NZ_JAZEXJ010000002.1, forward strand.
CGCCACCGTACAAGACCAATCTTGTGTCATCAGCGAGCGGCGCGAAAGCGCGAACGATTTCTTCCACGCCGTTCGCCAGGCCAATCGACCCGAAGTACATGAAAACGAAATCGCCGTCCACCGTTTCCTCTTGAGGTGAGTGGTCGAAGTCCGCCGCGTCGCATCCGTTCGAGACCCAGACGATCTTCTCGCGAGGCACGCCTCGCTCCTCAAGATAATGAGAGGCGAAGGGCAGCAGCGTAACGATCACGGACGCTTTCCGGCAAAGCACCCGCTCCATAAACCGCAGGAGCCATGCGATGCCAGAGGAGGAAGGGAGCTTGTTCATGTCGATCAGGGTTTGAGGCCAGAGATCTCTGATCTCGAATACGAATGGAACGCCCAGCCTGCCGGCGAGCACTGAGGCGGCCCACGCCGCGAGAGGGTGAACGGTACTCCCGACTACCACTTCTGGTCTAGGGAGGCCTCGAGTTCCCGACGGAAGGAGCAGGCGCACCGTGAACACCAAGATATTCAAGAGCCGGACGATCCCGTTGCCGCTGTATGCCGGTGCGCGTAGGAAGCGAAATCGCACATCCCCCACAGTGCGTTCCATCTGGCGCGCGCGAGTTGAAATGCGCTGCCTCCCCGAGGGGTGCTCAGTGCTCGCTGCGATGATCGTCGGGGCCCAACCGGCCTGAGCGAGATGCTTGGACAGGCTGAAGTGCCTTGATCCGCTAGCTGACTCGGAGGGGTCCGTGGCGTAGTGGTTGACTATCCAGACAGTTCTCATCGCGCGGGCACTCCCTTCACAACGACGCCCGGAGACACATCGCGCGTCACACAGGCCGCCGCGCCCACGGTCGCTCCCTCGCCTATGTTCAGCCCCTGCAGTACGACAGCGCCTGCACCGATGAGCACTCGCCGCCGCACGTTCGCAGAGCCAGACAAGATGGCTCCGGGATTGACGGAGACGAAATCTCCGACAACCGTGTCATGGCCGATGATGGCCCCTGGGTTCACGTGTACGTGCTCGCCGAGACTGACATTTGTCGAAAGTTGAACACCGCCACAGACGACGACGCCCATGCCAAGTTGCACCTCCGACCCTATCGTGGCATTGGGGTGTACAAGCGCGGGGACTGCCTTCGCCTGACCGAGCGCGAGTCTGACGTACGAACGGACCGCCGGCGAACCAATGGCAATAACATGTCGAACCCTTGAGACCACCTCAACGTTGTCGGAGATCGTTCCAAGGTGATAGTAACCGCGCGCGCCGAGCCGATCTACATCGATGGGCCTAGGCGAATCGTCGATCACACCGACCACACTCCAGATCGGATCCTCGGCGACCTCGTTGATTGCCTCGATCACATCTAGTGTTTCGCGTCCGAAACCTCCCGCGCCGATGACGACGATGTCTTCAGGCATCGACGTCTCCGAACTTTCTCATGGTCGCATGCCCTTCCGCCGAGATGCCCTCTCGCCGGACGACGGAGCGAACGGTGGCGACGAGCACCCGCACATCAAGGGCAAGGCTGCGCCGTTCGACATATTCGACGTCGAGACGGAACCTGTCCTCCCAAGGCAAGCCGTTTCGCCCGCTGACCTGCGCTAGTCCGGTGATGCCTGGGCGCACGTGGTGTCGGCGCGCCTGCTCGGGCGAGTACAACTCGAGATACTCGATGAGGAGCGGTCGCGGACCGACAATGCTCATGTCTCCGCGAAGTACGTTCCACAGGGAGGGCAGCTCGTCGAGGCTGGTCGATCGCAACAGCTTGCCGAAGGGCGTCAATCGGTCTGCGTCAGTCACCAATCCCTCGGCTGGGTCGATGTCGCGCATGGAGCGGAACTTGTACAGTGTGAAGATCTTCCCGTCGCGGCCGGGCCTCTTCTGTGCGAAGAGCACCGGCCGCCCCAGCCTGACCGCCACGGCCACTGCGACGGCGGCGATCACCGGCGACAGCAGCACAAGAGCCGTCGCGGCACTCACAAGGTCGAGGACGCGCTTGAGCACGTCATATGGATGACGGGAAGACTTCGCCATATCAGCGGCTACCCAGAAAGTCGGTGATCGCGTTCACTACGCGCTCGCGCTGCGCTTGGGTCAGCGCAGAGCCGCTGGGTAGGGTCAGGCCGCGCTCGAACAGCCGCTCGGAGGCTCCGCTGATCACACCGGGGTAGCTCTCGAACACCGGCTGACGATGCATCGGCTTCCACAGCGGGCGACTCTCGATGTCGCCCTCTGCTAGCGCTGCGGCCAGTTCAGAGGGCGCCCAGCCCGCAGCATCCGGATCGACCACGATCGAGGTGAGCCACACATTGTCATCTTCGTCGCCATCTGCCCCGAACACCTCGACGCCCTCCACATTGCGGAAGAGCTGCTTGTACAGCTCCCTCATCTCACGGCGCTTGGTGATCATGGCATCGAGCCGAGACAGCTGCGCACGGCCCAGGGCGGCGAGCAGGTTGCTCATGCGGTAGTTGTAGCCGACGTCGGTGTGCTCGTAGTGCACGACCGGCTGCCGCGCCTGCGTCGCGAGGTAACGCACGTGCTGGGCCGTTTCGGCATCGTCGGTCAGCAGCATGCCACCACCCGATGTGGTCATGATCTTGTTGCCGTTGAACGACACGATCGACGCGCGGCCGAAGCTGCCCGCGGCCTTCCCCTTGTGCGTGGCGCCGAGAGACTCGGCGGCGTCGGCGAGGACCGGCACCCCGAACTCGTCGGCGATGGCGAGGATGCTGGTGTAGTCGATGGCCTTGCCGAGCAGGTCGACAGGCACGATCGCTGCCACCTTCTCCCCGGCGTCGCGCAGCTGAGTAAGCGTCTGCCGCAATAGCTGCGGATCCATGTTGCCCGTGGAGATGTCGGCATCGACGAAGAACGGCTCGGCGCCCGTGTACATGATCGCGTTCGTTGTCGCGGCGAAGGTCATGGTGGACGTGACCACGATGTCGCCCGGGCCGACGCCCAGCGCCAGGAGACCGAGGTGCAGTGCGGCTGTTCCCGAGCTCAGCGCCACCGCGTGAGCGACGCCCACACGGTCGGCCAGTTCACGCTCGAAGGCGTCGACGTCGGGCCCGAGCGGCGCGATCCACCCCGACCGCATGGCTGCGATGATGGCGTCTTCTTCGAGCTGCGTCACGTCGGGCGACGACATGTAAATGCGCTCAGCCATTGACCTTGCCTTCACTGATCGAGATGGGCTCGATGATCGCGGTGTCGTTCTGGCGCGGCTCGGCAGCCATCCGTGCTTCCCAGCCGGCCTTGTCAAGGCGCTGCGGTGTGATCGGGTCGGCCGTGGTGTGGGAGATCTGCGGATGGAACGGCCGCTCGAGGTTCTCGCGCGAACCGACCAGTTCTTCATGCAGCTTCTCGCCGTGACGAAGACCCGTGAAGATGATCTCGATCTGCTTGCCCGACATCGCGATCATGCGCTTGGCGACTTCGAGAATCGAGACAGGCTCGCCCATGTCGAGAATGAGAACCTCTCCGGGCCTGCCGATGCCACCGGCCTGAATGACCAGCTGGCAGGCCTCGGGAATGGTCATGAAGTACCGCGTCGCCTCGGGGTGCGTCACGGTGAGTGGCTTGCCCTCGCGGATCAGCGTCTGGAAGGTCGGCAGCATCGATCCGCGGCTGCCGATCACATTGCCGAACCGAACCGAGACGTAGTTCAGACCTGTCGACTCAGCAGCCCACGCCGTGAGCTTCTCGGCGACGCGCTTCGAATGGCCCAGCACGCTGGTCGGGTTGGCCGCCTTGTCGGTCGAGATGTTGACGAAGTGCTCGGCCCCGACACGCATGGCCGCTTGAAGCACGTTGAGCGAACCGAGCACGTTCGTCTTCCACGCTTCGTCGGGGTACTGCTCGAGCATCGGCAGATGCTTGAGCGCGGCGGCATGGAACACCACCTCGGGGCGGCGCTCATCGAAGATCGCGTTCAGCACGTCGGCGTCCCGGATGTTCGCCAGAACGACATCTTTGCTGTCGAGCAGACCGTGGCCTGCGGTACCCAGCTGCGCGATCTGCAGGCCGGTCTCATCGCGGTCGAGCATGATGAGCTCGCTGGGGCCGAACTTCGACAGCTGACGGCAGAGCTCTGAGCCGATCGAGCCGCCCGCGCCGGTGACGAGTACGCGTTTGCCGGTGATGTAGCCGGCGATCAGCTCGACGTTGGTGTCGACCGGATGCCGCCCGATCAGGTCTTCGATGCTGATGTCGCGCACGTCGGTGGGCGACTGCTCACCCGACATGAGGGCGTTCAGCGACGGCGTGACGGCGACTCGCGCCCCTGCACCTGCGGCGCGGTCGCTGATCTTGCGCAGCATCACGCTGTCGGCCTGCCCCATCGCCACGATGACCATGGTGGCCCCGGTGCGGCGGACGGCGTCGGCGATGTGTGATGTGCGACCGACCACAGGCACCCCGCGCAGCACGAGGTTCTTCTTGGCAGGGTCATCGTCGAGCAGACCCACCGGGCGGATCGGCGAGGTCGGATCGGTGGTCATGTTGTGCAGCAGTTTGTCGCCGAGGTACCCGGCGCCGACGATCAGCGCGGGCTCGGCGTCTTCACCGGGCTTGCGAGAACGGTCGAGCAGCAGACGCGCCATGTAGCGCACCCCGAACATGAAGAGCAGCACGATGGGAGCCGCGAGGAACATCGTCCCTCGGGGAATGTTGACCACTGTGCCCGTCGTGATCACGATCACGCCGAGCACGAGGGTGATGCTCATCACGATCAACGCGAGTAGACGCACCTCGTCGAAAGAGCCGTAGGGATGGCGGCCGCGGTAGAGCTTGGTCGCGAAACCGGCAGCGACGTGAAGGGCCGCAGCGATGACTGCCAGTGCGACAGTCGCCAGCCAGCCGTCGAGCGGCATGGCGAACTCGAAGCGCAGCGAGACGGCGAGCAGCACGCCGATTCCCCAGGCGAGCGCGTCGACGGCGGCAGCAGCGGACCGTCGACGACGCTGCATCACCGACACGCTCGACACGATGCTGATCTCTCCGGTCGCAGGCGCGACAAGCCCCACCTCTTCAGCCTTCATACTCTGATTACCCCCACGGATCCGGGTTCCCCCGCGCTCCATATTCTCACAGCGAGCAGCCGGCTCCCGTCCGTGCATCCGTTCAGACGCCGTCGACTGGGGGTATCGGCGAACCAGAATCCGTCGATTCGCCAGGGTCGCCCGAGTCCTCCGGCGGGGTCGTCGGCTCTGTCGGAGTCGGCTCGGTGGGCGTCGGCTGCGGCTGTGGGCGCTGCCGCTCACGCTCGCGCTGCCGTGCTCGCTCAGCCTCTTCGCGCTCGGCTTCTTCCCTCACGCGATCGGCGTAGACCTGCGCCGAGACCAGCGCGATCACAGCGTCGCGGTACGTCTTCAGCGCTTGCGGGCCCTGTTCGTTCAGCAGGTTACCCGCGGAGATGACCTCAGCAGCGGCGCTCACGGCATCCTCCAGATCCTGCGCTGCATCCGGATTCTCGTCGATGACCTTGCGCGCGACGGCGGGAAAGCCGGCGGTGAACTTCTTGAGCTCACCCGCGAAGGCCGCGACCCTGGCATCCAGCGCGGTTCGCGCATCACGCACGTCGGCACTCAGGCGATCGATCTCGGCGAGCTGCAGCTGCGCGTCGTCGATCGCCGCGGCGACATCAACGAGAGAATCGGTGTCGACCGTGCCCCGGGTGTACTCCTTCGGCATCGCGGGAGATTCGAACGCCGACAGATCGGTGCGATAGGAATCGAGTGCCGCGAGAGCGGTGTCGAGCGCCTTCGGATCTGCGATCGGGATGGTGCCCGCATCAGCGGGCGCCTCGGTTTCGCCCGGGGGGATGTCGGCCGGGTCGGGGGCTGATCTCACCGACTCGAGCGCAGGGCGCAGCGCTGCCGCGGCAGCATCCGCTTCTGCGACGGACTCGATCAGACGCCCTCGCGCCGATTCCAGCCCCGCGGTCGCGCTCTCGATCGTCTTCTCGTCGGCCGCGAGCACGCGCAGGGCATCGGTCGCCGGGCTCGCCGTCGCGGCCTGCACCCCGCCGATCAGCCCCGCCGCCGCCAGGGCGACGACGGCGAGAGCGGCGACAGAGACATTGAGCAGGTCGAATCGGCGGCGCGGCCGGCGACTGTCGGGGTGAGACGTGGCCGGCACCGTGCCGAGCGGTCGGGCGTCGGCGAGGGCGCCGTCGACCATGGCGACAAGCGCCGGACGGGCCGATGCACGGTGGGTGCGGTCGATGTCGGCGCGCCGATCGCCGAGAAGCTGGTCGAGCCGGCGCACGGTCTGTTGCTCGTCGGCAGACACGTCAGCACCGGTCTGCCGTCTGCCATCGGGAAAGAGGTCGTCGAGTGTGCTCATCACCGTTCCTGTCGAGCGGAAGCCGTCGTCGCCGGCGGGCAGCCGATACCCTCAGAGGATACCCGGGGGGACGTCCCCCGCGTCATGCCACGGGAGCCATATGGATCTGCGCGACTTCATCCGCGTGCTTCGACGACACCTCGTCGTCGTGGTCGCCGCCATCGTCATCGGCCTCTGCAGCGGCGCGATCGTCGGGCTGGTGACGCCGCAGAGGTATGAGGCATCGACGCAGCTCATGGTGAGCGTCGATGCCGGTGGGGACTCCACCGCCATCGAGCTGACGCAGGGCGGCAGCTATGCCCAGCAGGTCATCGAGAGCTATCGCAGCGTGCTCACCAGCTCGGTCGTGCTGCAGCCGGTCATCGACGACCTCGGGCTCGACCTCTCGGTCGCCCAGCTGGCAGGCAAGGTGAGCACGAGCGTCGCCACTGCCGGTGTCATCATCACCGCGACCGTCAGCGACGCCAACCCCGGTCAGGCCGCTCGCATCGCGAACGCCATCGGCGACAGCTTCACCACGGTGATCACCGATCAACTCGAGCGCCGCGAGCAGGCGACCGCATACCAGATCCGCATCGTGCCCGTGCAGCCCGCCACCGTGCCGACGCAGCCGGCCGCACCCAACCTGCCGCTCTCCGTCGCGCTGGGCGCGGTGGTCGGCCTCGCCGCGGGAATCGGCGTAGCGCTGCTGCGTGAGGTGCTCGACCGCCGCATCCGCACTCTCGCCGACGTCGAGAAGGCGGTCACGGCCCCCGTGCTCGGCGGTGTCGCGTTCGACCCGAAGGCATCTTCCCGCCCGCTGATCGTCGCGAACGCACCGCTCGATCCGCGCGCCGAGGCGTTTCGCAGTCTGCGCACGAACGTGCGTTTTCTCTTCCCCCCGCACCAGACCGCTGTCTTCGTCGTCACGAGTGCCGGGCCGAGCGAGGGCAAGTCGACCACGGCGGCGAACCTCGCGCTCGCTCTCGGCGAATCGGGGTACCGCGTGGCGCTTCTCGACGCCGATCTGCGCAAGCCTCGAGTCGCGGGGCTGTTCGGCATCGAAGGGGCGATCGGGCTCACCGACGTGCTGATCGGCCGTGTGGCCGTGAGCGACGTCATGCAGCGCTGGGGGCGCGGCACGTTCTTCGTCCTGCCATCGGGAACCGTGCCGCCGAATCCGGCGGAGCTGCTCGGCTCGGATGCGATGAGCACCCTGATCGACGATCTGAAGGCCGCGTTCGACGTGGTGATCGTCGACGCGCCGCCAGTGCTGCCGGTCACCGACGCCGCGGTGCTCTCTCGCCTCGCCACCGGGGTGCTGCTCGTGGCCGCCGCAGAGGCCACCACCACCGACAACCTGGCCGCCGCCGCGGCGCGCATCGAGGCCGCCGAGGGCAGTGTGCTCGGCACCGTCGTGACGATGCTGCCGATCCGCGGCGCCGACAAGACCGCCTACGGCACCTACGGCTACGGCGCACTGGCCAAGGCCTGACCCGCGGGGAGACGCCGCGTGTGTGAGAATCGAAAAGTTGCCTGAACTGAGGAGAAGACCCGCGTGGAGCTTCGCGACTACGTACGCATCCTGCACAAGAACTGGATCCTGCTGCTGATCCTGCTCGTGCTCGGGCTCGCCGGCGGCGCCGGCTACGCGGCCTTGCAGGCCCCGAAGTACGTGGCCTCCACTCAGCTGTACGTGTCGGTGCGCACCGAGGGGGCGGCCACCGGAGACCTCGTGCAGGGCACCACGTTCGCCCGGCAGATGGTCACCAGCTACGTCGATGTGGTGAACACCGCCCTCGTGCTCGAGCCGGTCATCGACGAGCTCGGGCTCGACACCACGGTCGCCGGACTCGCCTCCCGGGTGGCGGCGACCACGCCCCTCAACACGGTGCTGATTGACATCTCGGTCACCGACGGCGACCCGAAGCAGGCGGCCGAGATCACCAACGCCGTCGCCGAGAGCTTCGCCGGCGTGGTGCAGAGCACCCTCGAGCAGCCGGCGGCCGAGGGCGCCAGCAGCCCGGTCACCGTCACCGTGACCGAGCCCGCCGTCGCACCCGACGCGCCGAGCGCGCCGAACGTGCGCATGCTCATCCTGCTCGGCGGACTGCTCGGCCTGGCTCTGGGCGTCGGTCTCGCCATGCTGCGCACGGTGCTCGACACTCGCATCCACACCCTGCACGACCTCGAAGACATCACCGACCGCCCGATGCTCGGGGGCATCGCGTTCGACCCCGATGCGCAGAAGCGCCCGCTGATCGTGCACGCCGACCCGCGCAGCCCACGCGCCGAATCGTTCCGCACCCTGCGCACCAACCTGCAGTTTCTCGACGTCGAGGGCGGGCCGCGCATCTTCGTCGTCTCGAGCGCCGGCCCCGGTGAGGGCAAGTCGACCACCACGGCGAACCTCGCGATCGCGCTGGCCGAGACCGGCGCACGCGTCGCGCTGATCGACGGCGACCTGCGTCTGCCGCGCGTCGCCGACTACATGGGCCTCGAAGGCGGGGTCGGCCTGACCGACGTGCTGATCGGCCGCGTCGATGTCGCCGACGCGCTGCAGAAGTGGGGCCAGAACGAGCTGTTCGTGCTCACCAGCGGCCGCGTGCCCCCGAACCCGAGCGAGCTGCTCGGGTCGGCCGCGATGAGCCAGGTGCTCGGCCCGCTGGGCGAGTACTTCGACTACGTGCTCATCGACGCCCCTCCCCTGCTGCTCGTGACCGACGCCGCCGTGCTCGGCAAGAAGACCCGCGGCGTGATCCTCGTCGCCGCATCCGGCAAGACGAAGAAGCAGGAGCTCGCCGGCGCCGTGCGCAGCCTCGCGACCGCCGGTGTGAACCTGCTCGGCACGGTCGTGACCATGCTGCCCACCAAGGGACCCGACAGCTACGGCTACGGCGCCTACACCTACGGCTCGAAGCACGTGGTCGATCAGGCCGCCCCCGAGATGAGCGCGAAGCAGGCGAAGCCCCGCCGGCGATCGACCGCGAAGGCCGGCGTCAGAGCGGGCTGAGCACGATGAACGCGTGAGCGCGATGGCCGCTCGACCGCCGATGAGATGCGATTGCGCATTCTCATCGGCGGTTTTCTTTTCACGAAGTACATAGCCAAACTAACAATTGCCTTACCCGCGTAGACCGCTATAGACTCGCGCCAACGGCTCATGGGGGGCCGTGAAGCGGATGGGGATCCGCTGTTCTGGGGACACGATCTGGGGAGATCATGGTGACGCGTCATCAGCGCTGCCGAGCGAGCATTCGGCCCATCTGGGGTCGTCTCGCGGCACCTTCTGAACGGTGCCATTCTGAACGGTGCCTGTCGCGTTCGCCGCGCCGTCGTCCCTGCCCACGCCCAGCGCAATCCCGCGCTCCCCCGGCGCGCGCACGAGATTCCGCACTGAACATCAGCGGATGCCGCTGGGGAGCCGCATCCGCACCGTGATCTGGGGTCACGGAAGACAGCACCGAGGGGTCGGTGCGTTGTCGAACACTCACCGCCCGTGGGCGGTGACACTGGGGAAAACTGGGGAAACAATGTCGCACTGGGGTTTGCGCACATCATCGGCTCGTGGAGCTTCGCAATGACGTCCGTAGAGGAAGTCCTGGAGCTGACCCGAGGCGGAACGGGCTTTCACACCCAAGCCGCTTCACGAGTCATGCGCGCGGTGTCCGACGTCGTCGTGGCACCGCGCGCAACATCCACGCTGGAGCAGCGTCTTCGGTGGGAGCGGCGCTATCGCACGCTTCTGCACATCACCGATGTCGGCACGATCGCGCTCGCGATCGGTCTGACCGTTGGCGTCGAGGTTCAGCTTGGGGCCGCACTCGTCGACAGCCTCCTGCACGCAGCCCTGCTGTGCGCGGTGTGGCTGGCGATGCTGAGCGGCACCCACACGCGCGACGCTGCTCTGTTCCGCCCCAGTGCGGCAGAGTATCGAGGCGTTGCGCACGCCACCGGCTTGGCATTCGGCATCCTCGCCTTGGGCGATGTGGTGCTGAGCCTGCATGGAATGCAGCTGCTCGTGCTCATCGCCGCCCCCCTCGGGCTGGGCATGCTGATGCTGAGCCGGTGGTCGTGGCGGCGTTGGCTCACCGTGCAGCGCGCCGAGGGAGCCTTCTCCTCGCGCACGCTGGTCATCGGCGACACCGACGACGTCGAATACGTGATCGAGAGCCTCGGTCGCAACAACTCCGCCGGCCTTCGGGTCGTTGGCGTCACGCTGCTCGACACCGACGAACACGAGCTGATCATCGGCGACGGCGCCTACCCGGTGCTGGGCGACCTCTCCTCGATCGGCGACGTCGCCCGCGATCTGGGCGCCGATACCATCGTCGTGGCCAGCCGCCCGCAGGGCGACGCCGAGTTCGTGCGCCGTCTGAGCTGGCAGCTCGAAGGCACGGCGGCCGAACTGGTGCTCTCGAGCCGGCTGACCGACGTCGCCGGCCCCCGGCTGTCGTTCGAGGCGCTCGACGGCCTGCCGCTGATCCGCATGCGGATCCCCACCTACTCGGGCGGGCAGCACATCGTCAAGCGCGCTCTCGATATGACGGTCGCCGCGTGCGCGCTCATCCCGATCGCCCTGGCCTACCCGGTGATCGCGCTGCTGATCAAGCTCGACTCGCCCGGCCCGATCTTCTTCTTCCAGGAGCGAATCGGGCGCGACGGCACGCCCTTCCGGATGGTGAAGTTCCGCTCGATGCATGTCGACGCCGAACAGCAGCTGGCCGCGCTGCGCGCCCAGAACGAGGGCGCGGGCGTGCTGTTCAAGATGAAGGACGACCCGCGCGTGACCCGGGTCGGTCGGGTGCTGCGCAAGCTCTCGCTCGACGAGCTGCCGCAGTTCTGGAACGTTCTCACCGGCGCCATGAGCGTTGTCGGCCCCCGGCCACCGCTGCCCAGCGAGGTCACCGGCTACGACGGCAACGTGTTCCGCCGACTGTACATCAAGCCCGGCATCACCGGACTGTGGCAGGTCTCCGGACGCAGCGACCTGACGTGGGACGAGAGCGTGCGGCTCGACCTGCGATACGTCGAGAACTGGTCGATCGTGAACGACCTGCAGATCATGTGGCGCACGGCGAAGGTGATGTTCGCACCGACAGGAGCATACTGATGTCTCTCATCGACCGCGTGAGCGGAAGCGTCTCGAGATCTCTGGTCACCGGCTTGCCGTCGGTCGACATCGACGGCACACCGGTGCACCTGGTCGACGGTGAGGACGCGTGCGGCCTCATCGCCGACGCGGCCGAGCACAGCACGTCGCGCCCGCTCGCCGTGGTGTCGATCAACCTCGACCACGTTCACCACTTCGGCCAGTCGCAGCTCAGGGCTCGGCACGCGCCGCCCCAGGCCGTCGACGACAGCGTGGAATGGCTGAACCTCATCGACGGCGCGCCCATCGCGCAGCACGTGCGGCGCGTCACCGGCATCCCGTGCCCGAAGCTGTCGGGCAGCGACCTCATCGGACCGGTGCTCGACGACGCCGCGAACCAGACGATGTCGGTCGGGGTGATCGGTGGCATGCCCGAGGTCACCGCCGAGCTCACCGCACGGTTCGCGGCCGACTGGCCTGGCATCCGCTTCGCCGGTCACTGGACCCCCGGTCGCGACGAGCTCGGCGACCCCGATGCGGCCGCACGGATCGCCGCGGAGATCCGCACCGCCCGCGTCGACATCCTCCTGGTGTGCCTGGGCAAGCCGCGGCAGGAGAGGTGGATCGCGCAGTGGGGCGCCGCCACCGGCGCCGGCGCGCTGCTGGCATTCGGCGCGGTCGTCGACTTCTTGGCGGGGCGCGTGTCGCGCGCCCCGTCATGGGTCTCGGACGCCGGCATGGAGTGGGCCTGGCGTCTGATGCTCGAACCGAGGCGGCTCGCCCGGCGGTACCTCATCGAAGGCCCGCCCGCCTACCTCGCCGTGCGACGGTCGGCGGCATGAGCCGCGCCCTCGAAGTCGCCTCAGCCCGGAAGATCGGAGTGATCATGCAGCCGACGCCGTCGCAGCGCGAGCACCAGCCACGCCAGCGCCGCGCCGACCAGGGCTCCGAGCGCGTTCGCGGCGATGTCTCGAGCACTCGACAGCCGCGCGGGCAGCACGAACTGCACGAGCTCGACCGAGACCGAGAGCAGCACGGCGAGCAGCACGCCCACCCACGCCCGGCGGAACAGCACGGTCAACAGAAAACCGAGCGGGATGAACAGCGCCACGTTCGCCGGCCCCTCGATCCAGCCCTGGCGGAAGTCGTGAAACCCGAGGTCTTCGCGAAACCAGGCCACCAGCGCTTCGAGGATCCGGCCCGGACCGACCGGAGACAGCAGCAGCACGCCGGCCGCGGCGACGTACGCACCGAGCGCCCACAGCGCCCACTTCTGACGACGAGTCGGCCGCGGCATGCGACGAGTCTGGCACAGGCCTCTCCGACGAGGACAGCCCCGGCAGAGCGCCCCTCGGCGATCGCACAGGCATCCGTCATCATCCCCGCTCACAACGAGGAGCGGGTGCTCGCCCGCACCCTCGGCCCGCTCGCAGCTCACGCCGCCCGAGGCGCGCTCGAGGTGATCGTCGTGTGCAACGCGTGCACCGACCGCTCGGCCGACGTGGCCCGGGGGTTCGCCGGGGTGACGGTGATCGAGACCGGCACCGCGTCGAAGCCGCACGCGCTGAACCTCGGCGACGCGCACGCCACGGCGTGGCCGCGGATCTACCTCGACGCCGACATCGTCGCAGCGCCGGAGAGCATCGGCGACACGGCAGCGGCTCTCGCCGAGGGCGCGTGGCTGGCGGCACGACCTCAGGCGCGATTCGTGACGACCGGCGCCGGGCCGATCGTGCGCGCGTACTACCGAGCCCGCTCTCGGGTGCCGTCGCTGAACAGCGCCATGTGGGGGGCCGGCGTGTACGCCCTCTCTGAGCAGGGGCATCGCCGTCTGGTGTCGTTTCCCGACGTGACTGGCGACGACCTCTGGGTCGACCGGCTCTTCACCCCCGCCGAGAAGACGGTGATCGGCACCACCCCGGTGGCGGTGCAGGTGCCCCGCACCCTCGGGGCGCTCATCGCGATCAGCCGGCGCAACGTGGCCGGAGCCCGCGAGCCCGGGCCCGACAGCGGGCAGATGCATGCTCCTTCTCGCGTCGTGCGTGAGCTCGCGGGCACAGTCCGCTCGCCGCTGAGCGCGGTGGATGCCCTGGTCTACGTCGGAGTCGCCCTGTGCGTCCGACTCACGCGCAGCAGCGCCCGACGATGGGAGCGCGATGACACTTCTCGCCGCTGACGACACCTCGGCCCGCATCGCCGCCATCATCGTCACCTACAACAGCGCCGCCACCCTCGGAGCTCTGCTCGCCTCACTCAACGCGAGCACGGTCGGCGTGCGCGTCATCATCGTCGACAACGGCTCGGCCGACGACACCCTCGCCGTAGCCGCCACCGAGCCGCGCGCCCTGGTCGTCGCGACCGGCGCCAACCTCGGCTACTCGGGTGGGATCAACGTCGGCCGGCAGCATGTCCGTCAGGGCGAGCACATCGCCATTCTCAACCCCGACCTCGTCGTCGACCCCGACACGCTGCAGGTGCTGCTCGAGGTGATCGACGGCGACCCCGCCGTGGGCATCGCCGCGCCGCAGCTGCGCGGTCTGCACGACGACGACCGGTTCGACAGTCTGCGCCGCGAACCCACCGTGCTGCGCGCGCTCGGCGACTCGGTGTTCGGCAACCGCTGGCGCTCGCGCCCCGCCTGGCTCGCCGAGACGCTGCGAACCGACGACGACTACGCGCGCGGGCGCGACGTCGCGTGGGCCGGAGGCGCGGCGCTGCTGATCTCCGCCGCCTGCGACCGCGCGGTCGGGGCGTGGGACTCGGCGACGTACTTCCTCTACTCGGAGGAGACCGACTACGCCCGTCGCGCCCGGGACGCAGGGTTCGTGGTGCGCTACGCGCCCGCGGCCGTGGCCCGGCACGAGGGGTCGGGATCGGGCCAGCCCGCGCCGCTCGTCGCGCTGATCTCGGTCAACCGCATCCGGTACTTCCAGCGGCTGCACGGGCCGGTGCGCACCAAGCTGTTCCGCATGGCGGTCGCCGTGCAGCACGCCATCCGTCCGCACGACCCGCGCCACCGCTTCTCGTTGCCGGTCGTGCTGAACCGGCGGCGGTGGACTGGTCTGCCTGCGGGCGACGCGACGCCCGCAGCTCTCCGAGCCCGCTCCGGCGCCAGCATCCGCTCCACCCCTCTCACCGCTGCGGAGGGACCATGACCGCGAAGGCCGTCACCGCGCCGCGCGTGATCACACTCAACTTCCACGGCATCGGCGAACCGGGTCGCGAGCTCGAACCGGGCGAGGAGCGGTTCTGGATCACGCCCGAGAACTACCACCGCATCCTCGACGTGGCGCTGGCGCACCGCCGGTACGTCGAGTTCACCTTCGATGACGGCAATGAGTCCGATCACAGCATCGGCCTGCCGGCCCTGCTCGAGCGGCGCGCACACGCCAGGTTCTTCATCATCACCGATCGCATCGACACCCCGGGCTCGCTCAGCTCCGCTCAGATCCTCGAGCTCGCCCAGGCGGGCATGGGCCTGGGCACGCACGGCGCGAGCCACCGGCCGTGGACCGAGCTCGCTCGCATCGGCGAGCTGCGCTGCGAGCTGCTCACCTCGACCGGCGCCCTGCAGCAGATCGTCGGCCGGCCCACTCGCCATGCCGCCTTTCCGCAGGGGCTGTACGACCGGGCCGTGCTGTCGGAGCTGCGCGCACACGACTTCCTGCGGGTGTACTCGGTCGACGAGGGATGGGCGCGCGCCGGGTCGTGGATGCGCACCCGGTACTCGGTCATCCGCACCGATACGGCAGAGAGCATCCGCAGACTGCTCGACTCCCCCAACCGAACCGCCGGCCGCTGGCCGATGCGGCCGATCAAACAGGCGGTGAAGAGATGGCGATGAGAAGCGGGAAGCCGGTGGTGCTGCTCGGTTTCGCTCAGGCGTTCGCCGCGATCGAGGCGGCGTGGTCGCTGCAGGACGCAGGCATGCAGGTGGTCGCCTTCGCGCGGCGCGGCAAGCGCAGCGCGCTCAGCCGCATGCGCGACGTGATCGTGCACGAGGTCACCCCGCCCGAGGTCAGCATCGAGCAGTGCCTGGCCGATCTGGCCGATCTGGTCGCGCAGGTGCAGCCAGACGGCATCCTGCCGCTCGACGACGCATCACTGTGGCTCACCTCCTGCCTCACCTACGATCGGGCGGAGCTGATCGGGCCCTCTCCGGATGCCGCTGCGCTCGCCCTCGACAAGCACGCGCAGGTGCAGGCCGCCCAGCTCGCCGGCATGCGCGTACCCCCCACCCGGCTGGTCCGCTCGGCGAGCGAGCTCGGGGAGCTCGAGTGGCCGGTCGTCGTCAAGCCCGCCGAGGCGGTGCGCGCAGAAGGCGACCGGCTCACCCGCCCTCGTGGCGTGATCGCGGCCGATCGTGCCGAGCTCGACGCAGCGCGCGACGGACTCGGCGACGGGCCGCTGCTGGTTCAGCCCTACATCACCGGCGTCGGCGAGGGCGTGTTCGGATACGTGAACGAGCACGGCGTCTCGGCGCTCAGCGCGCACCGACGGGTGCGGATGGTCAACCCGCACGGCTCGGCGTCGTCGGCGTGCACGTCGATCGACGTCGACCCCGACCTCGCCGTCTCGGTGCGCGAGCTGATCGCCGACCTGCAGTGGCGGGGGCTGTTCATGGTCGAGCTGCTGCGCGACGACGACGGCGTGCCCTGGTTCATGGAGTTCAACGGCCGCGCCTGGGGCAGCCTCGCACTGGCCAGGCGTCGTGGATTCGAGTACCCGGCCTGGGCCACGCAGCACGCCCTGGGCATGCCGCAGACGCCACCGCAGCCCACGGCACCCGCCTCGATCACCGCCCGGCATCTCGGCCGCGAGATCGCGCACCTGCTCTTCGTGCTGCGCGGCCCGCAGTCGCAGGCGGTCACCGCGTGGCCGGGGCGCGTGAGCACCGTGCGACAGCTCGCGCACATCTCACGCGACGACCGGCTGTACAACTGGAACCCGCGTCGACCCTCGGTGCTCGTCGGCGACACGATCGACACACTGCGCGATCTGGTGAGCGGGCGACGGAGGGCGGGATGAGCGTGCTGCGCCTGGCACCGCACGTGCACTCGTGCTTCTCGGACGACTCGGACTGGGAGCTGTCACGACTCGTGCGGGTGCTGGTCAGGGCAGGCTACGACGGCGCCCTGGTCTGCGATCACGACCGCACGATGGATGCCGACCTCTGGGCACGCGTGCAGCACGAGTGCGACCGGCTCGGCGACCGGACCGGCTTTCTGCTCGTGCCGGGGATCGAGTACCAGGACCCCGATCACGTCGTGCACATGCCGGTGTTCGGCCGCGCGCCGTTCTACGGCCGCTCCCCTGTCATCGACGACCTCGTGCGCGAGGCCCGTGCCGACGGCGCGGCAGCGATCTTCGCCCACCCCCTCCGCCGCGATGCGTGGCAGCGCTTCGACCCCGCATGGTCGGAGCACCTGAGCGGCATGGAGGTGTGGAACCGGAAATACGACGGTGTACGGCCGAACGGATGGGCGCTGCAGCAGACGCAGCAGCACCGGCTCGCCGCCACCGTCGCCCTCGACTGGCACGGCACCCGACAGCTGTACCCCCTCGCGCTGCGGGTGCCGTCGCCTCAACACGGCAGCAACCGCGAGCGCGGCGACGCCGTCGTCGCCGGGATGCTCGCCGGCCGGATGCGCGCCACAGCCTTCGGCGTCGACGTGCAGCGCTTCTCGCACGGACTGCTGGGGCAGTCGTCTCGCCGGTTCGAATCGGCGCGCCAGTGGATGGCGCCGCGCGTGCGGCGCGTGGAGAACCTGCTCAGGAGGGCATCATGACCGCTGTCGATCACCTGGTGCTGACCAGGTTCAACCTGCCCACGCCCGGGCCCGAAAGCCTGGTGCGCGCCCAGGAGGGCTGGCTGCAGAACCGCGTCGCACTGTTCGAGCGGCACACGGTGCCCACCATGCGTGCGCAGTCGCAGACCGCGTTCACCTGGATCATCTACTTCGATCCGCAGTCACCCGACTGGCTTCTCGAGCGCATGCGCCCGCTCGTCGACGAGGGGCTCTTCGTGCCGATCTACCGCGAGCGCGTGGACTGGACCGACGTCGTCGCCGACGCTCGCGCCACGTTCGGCGACACGCACGGCGACCTGTTGCTGACCACCAACCTCGACAACGACGACGCCGTCTCGATCGACTTCATCGAGCGGCTGCAGCAGGCCGCCCGCCGGCATCCGGATCACGCGATCTACCTCCGCACCGGACTGATCCTGCAGGGCGACGCGCTGTACCTGCGCGACGACCCCGAGAACGCGTTCTGCAGCGTCAGCGAGCGGTGGGACGCGCCGATCACCGCCTGGCGCGACTGGCACAACCTGCTGCACGATCACCTGCCGGTGGCGAGCCTGCCCGGCGCCCCGGCGTGGCTGCAGGTGATCCACGGACAGAACGTGAGCAACCGGGTGCGCGGGGTGCGCACCGATGCGGCGCAGCATCGGGACGCGTTCCCCGGGCAGCTCGACGGCATCGCCGATGCTCAGGCGGGTCGGCTGTGGCTCGACCGGTCGGTGATGCATCCGCTGCGCGAGCTGCGTGACTCCGGGCGCTCGATCGGCAAGCGCATGATCCTGCGCGTCGGCGGCAAGCAGTCGCTCGACCGGGTCAAGCAGGTCGTCCGCCGGCTCGGCTGACGGACGCCGGGAGGCTCAGCGCACCGCTGCCGACGCCCGGCGCGGCGTGCCGGCCGGACCGAGCAGTCGCTCGCGCAGACGACGCGCAGGCGGGGAGGCGGGGAACTGCTGCGCATCAGCGCGGCCGATGGTGCGCACCGCGCCGCACAGGCCGATGCAGAGGAAGAGCAGCCCTGCGGCGATCGGGAACGACAGCCCGTCGAAGAACGCGAACAGCAGCCCGGCCGTGGCGACGGATGCGGCGAGCGAGCGCCCCATCAGCCGGGTGTCGTCGACTGCGGCGCCGCGCCCGGCCGTCGTCCCGCTCCAGATCGCCGCGGCGAACAGAGCGGCGAAGGCGAGGGTGCCGATCACGCCCGTCTCTATCAGGATGCCCAGCCACTGGTTGTCGAAGATGAAGTACCTCGGCAGCAGCGTGCCCACCCCCACCCCGATCAGTGGCGAGGCGCTGAGGAAGCCCGGCGCCATCTCCAGCCCCACCTGGCGCGACAGGGTGCTCGTGTCGGTACCCACACCGGCGAACATGCCCACGAGCGTGCCGTACAGTCCCGGCGTGACCATCATCACCGCGCCGCCCAGAAGCACGCCGCCGCCGATGATCACGATGCGGAAGTGCTTGGGCAGCGCCGGAATCATCAGCACGATCGCCACGCCGAATCCGATCAGCGTCGACCGCGACACGGCGAGGAACGACGCGGCAGCGAGCAGTCCTAGAAAGAGCCACCAGCGCAGCCGCTGGGACTCCTGCCGATGACTCACCCGCAGCGTCGCCACGGCCAGCGCCAGCGGTACGGCGATCGACAGCGCCGTGCCGTACTCCAGCGGGTGCGTCGCCGTGCCGGATGACCTCAGGAACGTGCCGCGCGTCTCGACCCCGCCCACCGACTCCGAGAACCCGGGCAGCGCAGTGAACGGCTCGAGGAAGCTCTGGCCGGTCACGAACTGCACGATGCCGAGCGCGGCCAGAAGCGCACACGCGATCACGATGCGCTGCACCATCACCAGCAGCTCGTTCATCGAGCGGATGCCGTCGATGGCCACCAGCACGACGCCACTCCATGAGAGCAGCCTCAGCACGGCGGAGATCGCCGGGCTGACCTGATCGGCGGGCTGCCCGCGCAGCAGTGCGACAGCGAAGCCGACGAGCACGACGACCAGCAGCACCGCCAGCGCGATGCGCACCGGCTGACGCACGGGATCGAGGTCGATGCTCGGCGACTGCACCCGCGTGAAACCCCACCAGAGGAACAGGAAGATCCCCCACAGGAACTGGGGTCGCCCATACGCACCGAGGGCGCTGAGGGCGAGGTTAGACGGCAGAGCGACCAGCAGCACGAGGTACACGGTCAGCATGGTCACCGCCGACACCCCGCGCCGGCTGCGCATGCCACGGTGCGTGCTGGCCGAGATCGGGATCGGGACCGCCGCCTGCGCCTCTCGGCTCACGGCACCCTCGCCGCCGGCTCGGGAAGACGATCATCCTGCGCGTCCTCAGCTGTGTCGGCGGAGTGCTCGTCATCATCGTCGAGGTCGTCGTCCTCCCGAACGCCCTCCACTGCCGTACCCGCCTCGTCCTCGGCCACCACGAGTGCCGGCGGCACCCGGCGCCTGCGGCCGCGGCGACGAGAGCGCGACCGCGCGAGACCGTCGATGAGGGCGACCAGCAGCAGAGTCAGCACGCCGACACCCACCGCCGCTCCACCCGCGGCGACCATCCGGTTCTTCATGCCGACGACGCCCTTCTCGTCCTGGGTGAGGGTGACCAGAGTGATCCGCTCGTCGTCGGGAATGCCCTCGGTGCTCTGGATCTCACGCAGCGTCGTGTCGGTCAGCGTCACCAGCTCGTCGACTGCCCGCCCGGCGTCCGCGTCGCTCTCGGAGACAGCGGTGATCAGCAGCACCGGACCCGAACTGAGCGGGTCACGGGTGACGGTGATCTCGGCATCCGGATACGTCTCGGTCACATCGGCGAGCACGTCCGGCGATCCCATCTTGCGCGTCAGCACGTCGGCCGCCTGCGAGAGACCCCCCACGTAGAGGAAGGGATTCGCGTCTTCGGGGATGGTTCCCGGCCCGGGCAGCATGAGCTGCGTGGCGGTGCGCGTGTAGTCGACCTTGACGACGGTCCAGGCCCCGTACGCAGCCGCCACGGCGATCAGCAGACCGGCGACGAGTACGTACCAGCGCCTGCGCAGCGCGCCCATCATGTCGGCGATGTTCATGCTCTCGCTGCCCCTTCCATCGCGCGTTCTGTGCGCGCCGTCGAACGTCTCGTGCCCACGTGCTCCGCACGGGGGCGTCGGCGAGTGCTGCCGAGGCTGCCGCGGATCCCGCCTCGGCCGGTGCGCCAGGTGAGCACCAGACCGCTCAGGATGGCTCCGGCGGCGCCGAGCGCGAGCAGGGCGAGCAGCTGTGCGGCACGGCTGGGGGCGACCTGCTCGATGTCCAGTGAGAGCGGCTCGACCTCGTATTGCACCCGGGCGTCGGTGTCGATGCCGATCGCCTTCTGCTGGGCATCCGCGGCGGCGAACACTCGCTCGACGGTGAGCTGCTGCTGCTGACGCACCCAGTCGCGGGTGGGTCCGACGATGTCGATCGCGACCTCGGCGATGCGGTACGACACCGACCACTGCCCGCCGACGTCCGGCACGCCCACGAACACCCCCTGACGCACGCCGATTCCGTACGGCTGCGCATCCGCGTCCGAGTAGCGCACGCGAGAGGTGTTCTGATCGACCTCACTGGCCACGGTCGCGGCGAACGTGATGATGCCGGGCTCGGTCGACCCGCCCTCGTCGAGCGCGGCACCGGTGGGCACCGTGAACGCGATCATCGTGCGCGTCGTGTACAGACCCGACGACGACAGCAGCTGCCAGCCCGCGACGATCGTCGCCACTGCGATGAGGGCGACGATGAGCCATCGTCGCCGCAGCGTCCCCTGCATATCGCGCATGACCACGCGATCCCCTTCCCCAACTCAGACAGTCCCCACTGGTGCTTTGAGTTGAGAGCAGCTCGTCGCCGAGCTTCCCCTGTCCGACGATCGTATCAACGCGCGCTCCGCGGCGACACCCCCGACGCTCGACGCCGGTGCTCGGGCGTGCTTCACTGGTGGCGGGGAGTGTCCGTTCGATCTGGGGAGCATCGGGCAATGAGGCGACGAGACGTCGGAAGATGCACGGCGGCGATCCTTGCGCTCGCCGCCGGGACGGTGGTGGCGGCGTGCACGCCGGTGCCTCACGAGCGCGAGCTCCCGGTCGCCTCGGGGACTGCGCCGCCGCCTGGGGCGTCACCGGTGCTCGACCTGCCGCGCGTGCCGTGGGAGGGAGGGCCTGAGTACTGGTCGCAGTTCGCGGATGCCGTGGACTGGACCGACCCGTCGTTCTTCCCCATCGTGCTCTGGTTCAACGGGATCAGCAACGACGGCGAGGTGCGCTGGGACAAACAGCACGGCATCAACACCTACGCCGGCATGTGGGAGGGCACCGACTTCGCACTGTTCCCCCGCAACGACGTCTACTGGATCGGCGAGGGCCTCAACGACACCTTCGACGCGGATTCACCGCACTGGCCGGGAGTCTTTCTCGATGACGAGGTCGACGGGCGCTACTCCCCCGCCGAAGGCCTGGCGCTGCTGCGGGGCCTGCAGAGCGAGCACGGCGGGGCCGACAAGTTCACCTGGGCCAACTTCACGCAGCTCGTCATCGGCGAGGACCTCGACGTGCCGGTGCAGGAGCAGTATGTGAGCATCCCGGATGTCGTCTCGGTAGACATGTACTGGTACACGATCCCGTTCTGCGACTGGCGGCCCTACCGGGGCGACTACTACGTAGACCCCGTACCAGAGCAGACCTGTCGCACGGCCTCGAGCTACGGCCGCACCCTCAGCGGATTGAGCGTGCGCGACGAATCCGACGGACGGCTCCGCCCGCGCTGGGGAGTGATCGAGAACCTCAACGGCCTGTCCGGCGCAGACCACGTCCGCTACATCTCGCCGGCCCAGCTCCAGGGCGCCGCGATGAACTCGATCATCAACGAGGCGCGGGGGCTGCTCTGGTTCAACCAGTCCTTCACCGGCGAGTGCGAGAGCTCTGGCGTCGTCCGTCAGGCGCAGATCGAAGGCGACGACTTCTGCGGCGTCGAACAGGTGCGGGCCATGGGAGAGGTCAACCAGCTCATCCACGACCTCGCGCCGATCATCAACACCCAGTCGTACGTGTGGAACTTCGGCGAGGGGCTCGACACGATGCTGAAGGCGCATGACGGGCACGCCTACGTGTTCGCCATGACCGACGGCGGCACCGGCCGGCGCAGTCTCACTCTGCCCGAGGGCGTCGGCGGCGCACGTGCGGAGGTCGTCGGCGAGGATCGGGAGATCGCGGTGACCGGCGGGGTCCTCACCGACGACTTCGCCGCGGAATCCAGCTTCCACATCTACCGGATCGCGCTCTGACCCGGTTCTGCGGCCGTCATGCTCGCGGCGGCTGCTCATCCTCTAGATTGAAGATCGCGACGGCGATTCCGTCCGCAGGAAAGGGTTTCGACCAATGTGGCGAAAGCTCATCGGCAAGTCCCCACGACAGGTGGCGCAGCGCGCCGTGCAACGCGTCGCACGTCGGCTCGACGTCGACGAACTCGCCTTCCCCCTGCTCGACGGCGATCTCGCCGACTCGCAGGTCGGGCCCGCGGCCGACCGGGATCTCCCCGGCCCCGTCGCGGCTGCGACCGCACCGCGAGGCGACGGGCGACGTGTCGCCTGGCTGGCATATCCCCCGCAATCGGGCTCGGGAGGGCACACCACCCTGTTCCGGATGATGGAGGCGTGCCGGGCTGCGGGGTTCGAGAACACGCTGCTGCTGTACAACCGCTACGGCAATGACCTCGCCGAGAGCGCCGCCACCGTGCGCCGTGCCTGGCCATGGCTGCAGTGCGACATCGCCTTCGTGCCCGAGCGGATCGAGGGCTTCGATGCGGTGGTCGCCTCGGCCTGGTCGACTGCGCACGTCGCCGTCACGCGCACCGCGCCGGGCACACGGGGGCTCTACTTCGCTCAGGATTTCGAGCCGTTCTTCTATCCCCGCGGCGGTGAGTACGCGATGGCTGAAGACAGCTACCGCCTGGGGCTGCGCATCGTCTCGCTGGGCGCCATGGTGCGCGACAGCATCCGCGAGCACACCGGCGTGGAATCGACCATGATCCCGTTCGGGGTCGACCGTGAGGTGTACCACGCTCTGCCCGGCGCACGCCGCAGGTCGGGCGTGCTGTTCTACGCCAAGCGCGGCAACGACCGACGCGGGTATCGCCTGGCGATCCTCGCCCTGCGCGAGTTCCACCGCCGGCACCCCGACGAGCCCATTCACGTCTACGGCGACATGGCGGGCGACCTCGACGTGCCGGTCATCGACCACGGCAGCCTGCGTCCGTCAGAGCTCAACGAGCTGTACAACAGCGTGGTGACCGGCCTTGCACTGTCGTTCACGAACATCTCACTCGTCGCCGAGGAGATGCTCGCAGCGGGAGCGGTGCCGGTCGTCAACGATTCACCGCTCGCCCGGGCCGACCTGTCGAACCCGCACGCGCTCTGGGCGCCCGCCACGCCGGCGGGGCTGGCCGGTGCGTTGGGGGCGGCGGTGTCACGGCTCGACCGCGACGCTCACGCCGAGCAGGTCGCGCACAGCGTGAGCACCCTCTCGTGGAACGAGACGGGTGCGCGCTTCGCCGGCATCCTCACCGCCGAGCTGGACTCCCAGCGCTGACGCCACCCCGCCGCTGTCGCGGTCGCCGGTCACCCGGGCGAGCCGAGGTAGGCCTCCAGTTCGGCCAGACCGACGTTCTCGGTCGCCGACGACGTGGAGCCCACGGTGAAGCGCACCGAGGTGACCGACCGTGCCGGGAAGGTGACGATGGTCGCCGAGCCGTCGTTGTTCAACGCGGGCACGGCCACCGTCGAGCCGTCCGAGAAGCGCAGCGTGCCTCCCGTCACCCGATCGGCCGGGTTGGGACGGTCGTACAGGTGGATGCGGTCGATCTGCACCGCTGCCGGCCATGAGAGATCCAACCATGCGCCGGCGCGTTCGCCGTTCGACGACCACTCCGCCGTGCCGTTGGCCGGCCATCCCGAGATCACCGCGTCGATGGCGCGGGTGGCCCCCTGCCCGGCCGCCTGCGACGACGCCATGATGTTCGCATTGCGGGCGACATTCGGGCCGGAGTACGGCGCGGGCCCTGCCGTCGGCGTCGGTTCGGGAGCCGGCGGCGGTGGCGGCGGGGGCGGCGTCGGATCGCCGTCGTACGCCTCGAACTCCGCCAGCCCCGCGTTCTCGGTGGCCGACGAGGTCGTTCGCACCGTGAAGCGCAGCGTCGTGGTGGACCGCGCGGGGAAGGTGACGACCGTCGCCGAGCCGTCGTTGTTCAGCGCCGGCACATCGACAGTCGACCCGTCCGAGAACAGCAGCGTTCCGCCCTGGATGTGATCGGCCGGGTTCGGCCGGTCGAAGAGGCGCACCCGGTCGATCTGCTGCGCGCTCGACCACGACAGCTCGGCCCACGCGCCCGCCCGCTGTCCGTTCGACGACCACTCGGCACCGGCGTTGGCCGGCCACCCCGAGATCACGCCATCGATCGCGGCGGTGACCGGCTGCCCCGTCGCCTGGGTGGACGCCGCGATGCGCGCGTTGCGTGCGAGGTCGGGTCCGTCATACGGAGCGGGCCCTGCCACCGGCTCCGTGCCCGGCTGCGGGACCGCTGCGGGATCGCCGTGGTAGACCTCGAACTCGGCGAGACCCGCGTTCTCGGTCGCCCCCGACGTCGAGCCGACGGTGAAGCGCACGGTCGTGGTCGACCGCGCGGGGAACGTCACGACCGTCGCCGAGCCGTCGTTGTTCAGAGCGGGCACGGCGACCGTCGTCCCGTCCGAGAAGCGCAGCGTTCCGCCCTGGATGTGGTCGGCCGGGTTGGGCCTGTCGTACAGACGCACCCTGTCGACCTGCTGTGCGCTCGCCCACGTCAGTGCGATCCAGGCGCCGGCGCGCTGACCGTTCGACGACCATTCCGCACCACCGTTCGCCGGCCACCCCGAGATCACGGCATCGATGGCCGCCGTCGCCGCCTGTCCTGGCGCCTGGGAGGACGCCGCCACACCGGCGTTGCGCGCGATGTTCGGCCCTGAATACGGCGCGGGGCCGGGAACCGGAGTCGGCTCGGGGGCAGGCTCGGGATCGGGATCGGGTGCTTGGGCGGGATCGCCGTCGTACGCTTCGAACTCGGCGAGCCCGACGTTCTGCGTGGTCGACGACACCGCGGTCGCGATGAAGCGCACCGAGGTGACGGTGCGCGCCGGGAACGTCACGACGGTCGCCGAGCCGTCGTTGTTCAGCGCGGGCACGGTCACGTTCGAACCGTCGGAGAACCGCAGCGTCCCACCCTGCACGTGGTCGGAGGGATTGGGCCGGTCGTACAGGTGCACGCGATCGATCGGCTGCCCGGCCGACCAGTGCAGTTCGATCCACGCGCCGGTGCGCTGCCCGTCAGACGACCACTCCGCGAGACCGTTCGCCGGCCAGCCGCTGATGACCGCGTCGATCGCGCGGGTCGCGCCCTGGCCCGCCGCCTCGGACGATGCCGCGATGGTGGCGTTGCGGGCGACGTTCGGCCCGGCATAGGGAGCAGGTCCCGCCACGGGCGTCGGCCCCGGCTCCTCCACCTGAGCCGGATCACCGTGATACACCTCGAACTCGGCGAGGCCGACGTTCTGCGTGGTCGACGACACCGCCGTCGCGGTGAACCTCACCGAGGTCACGGTGCGCGGTGCGAAGGTCACCACGGTCGCGGTGCCGGCGTTGTTCAGTGCGGGCACGTCGACCGTCGAACCGTCGGAGAAGCGCAGTGTTCCCGCCGTCACCTGGTCGGCGGAATTGGGACGGTCATACAGCTGCACCCGATCGATCAGCTGGCCGGTCGACCAGGTGACGCTGATCCATGCCCCGGTGCGCTGTCCGAGCGACACCCATTCCGCGCCGCCGTTGCCCGGGTAGCCCCCGACGACGCCATCGATGGCACGGACGGCCTCCTGGCCGGCGGTCTGCGTCGAGGCCTGCACCTTGGCGTTGCGCGCCAGGTCGGGCCCGGAGTACGGCGCCGGACCGGCGACGGGCAGCACGTCGGCGACGAGCGGCGCGCGGTACTGCCGCTCGGTCCAGTCCGCGACGACCCCACTGGGGCATCCGTCGCCGGAATTGCAGAGGTCGGGATCGTGCGCGGCGTAGCTCTGCAGCGTCTCGATCTTGCTCGTCAGGTCGGCGCCGCTCACGTTCGGTGCCTGCGAGACCACCCCGTAGTCCTGGTACGAGCGCACCTCTCCGGTGAATCCGAACAGCGCCTGCAGGGCGATCGTGCTGCCCGCCGTGTGGTCGGAGTGGTTGTCCTGCCCGGGGCGGGCATCCTGCGTGCGGATCACCTGCGGCTGCACCTGCGATACGACGGCCGCGAGCGTGTCGATGAGCTGCGGCAGCGTGTACGTCTGCGACGCGTCCAGCGCCGAGATCGACGGGATCGCGCCCGTCCAGAGCCTCATCAACGACTGATTGCCCGTGCCGGTCGTGCCATTGCCCTGTATCCCGCCGTCGGGAAGCCGGAGGTAGATGAAGGTCGCTCTTCCGCTGCTGAGCGATGCTGTGGGCAGCGACCTGCCGGCGTAGGTGCGATTCTGCATCTGCCACGCCGTGTCGGGGGCCAGCCCCAGCATGTGCGCGTACGCGGCGCGCGGCCCCGCTTCGCGTTCCTGCCAGTAGCTGGTGGACATCCCCGCGTCGCCTGCGGTGAGGAAGAGGGTGGTGATGCACGCACCGGCGTCGAAGTCGTGCTGCAGGTCGGGATTCATGAACAGCAGGTCGTCGTCCTGATGGGCGACGATCGTCAGAGCTCTGCTCGTACACGCGTCGGCTGCCTGCGCAGGCAACGCGGCCAGACTCGTGAGCGTCGCGGCCATCACGGTGACGACGGCCGCCGAAAGCGCCCTCGCCAGTCTTCCCCTTGTTCTGAACACGTCAGATCCCCAGTGCGTGTCGACATCCGCCTCACAGCGGATGATCCCCATAAGACAGTCACCCCAGATGACTGCTGGCACTGACTCTAGTCGTAGCGCCTCTCGCGCACAATGAGATCCATGCTGGCGACGACCGCGCCGGTCGCCTACCCTTTCCCTATCACTGGGGGTGATCATCGTGGCCAAGCCCTACGCTCTGTGCGCCGTCATCGCCGCGTTCGGTGCCATGCTGATCGGCTGCACGGCATCGGCGGGCGCGCCCGCGCCCTCCCCGCCTGCGCCCTCCTCGCCTGCGCACACCGACACGGCGTCGCCGGCTCCGGCCTCCCCGACCGCCGCCGCCGAAGCGCCACCGCTGAGTCCCGAGGCCCTCGAGCGGGTCGACGAGCAGCGCATCTTCTTCGCCCACCGCTCGGTGGGCGAAGACATCGTGACGATGGGCATGCCCCAGGTCTTCAGCCGCTACGGAGTCGCACCGCTGCGCGTCGTCGACGGTCTGCCCGACGGTGCGGGGTCGCTGGGCGACCACTGGCTGGATCAGACCGACGATCCCGCCACCAAGCTCGACGACTTCGAGGCGTGGATCCGCGATGAGGGTGTGCCGGCGCATGCCGACATCGCGGTCATGAAGCTCGGCTATGTCGATGTGACCGCCGAGACCGACGTGCCGGCTCTCTTCGACGCCTACCGTTCGATGATGCAGGAGCTCGAGAGCGCGTACCCCGAACTCGCGTTCCTGCACGTGACCGTGTCGGTGACCGACTGGGTTCCAGAGAACAACGCCGCGATCGAACGGTACAACCAGCTGATGCGCGGGGAGTACGGGGCCGACGGGCGGCTCTTCGATCTCGCCGCGACGATCTCGACGTGCTCGGACGGCGAAGCGAGACTCGACATCACCGAGGCCGGCGAGACGTACCGTCGGATCTGCCCCGAGTACACGAGGGACGGCGGTCACCTGAACGAGCGTGGCGCCGAGGTGGCCGCGGAGGAGTTCCTGCGCCGGCTCGCCGCGATCAGCGGCTGAGCCGACGAGCTGTCTCGCCTTCGTCCGCCGGTGCGACCGACGCTGCCGCTCGCACGTCGGACAGCCCGTGCCCCGCGACGTCACGCAGCACACGCGCATGCGCAGACAGCATCGTCTCGAGCGCGAACACCTCCGGCAGCACCGCGGGTGGTCTCGACGTGCGCGCCGCCTGACGGTTCAGAGCGTCGGCGAGGAGGGCGCGATTGCTCTGATGATGACGGCGTCGCTCCCGTGCGACGGCTCGGTGCGAGACGTCGCGACTCGCGCGCGGCACCACTTCGCCCACCCGCGGATCGGACGCGATCAGCTGCCCTGCGAAGCCGACGTCGGAGAGCACCACGGGCACGCCCGCCGCGACCGCCTCCAGGGCCACCAGCGGCCCGCCCTCGGCGAACGAGTCCAACGCGAAGAGATCGGCCGCTGCCAGCAGTGCCTCGGGATCGGAGTCGGCGAGCAGGTGCACCCGATGCCCGAGCGGATGCCGGCGGCGCACGGCATCCGCTCGGCGCACCTCGAGCCAGCTCTCGGGAGCTCCGGCGACGACCAGACGCAGTCGCGGGTCTCTCTGTGCCGCGAGCAGAAGGGCGTCGACCAGCCCCGCCGCGTTCTTCTGGTCGCTGTAGCGCTGCAGCCCGACGACGAGCACGTCGTCGTCGGCGAGCGGCGTGCCGATGGCGGCCGACACCCTCGCGCGTGCCTCGACGCGGGCCGGCCGCGGGCGCGCAGCGGAGCCGGGAATGCCGTTGACGACGACGTGGATGTCGCGCGGGCCGAGACGGGCGACGAAGAAATCCCGCACTGCGGCGCTCACCGCGATGCTGGGCCCCGCGTGCGCGGTGAATTCTGCGAGCGCCCGCCAGGCCCGACGGTTCAGGTACGCCTCCATCGCGTGGAACACGACGACGCTCCGGTGCGCATACGGAGTGAGCGCGGCGAGCATGCCCGGTTCGAGGCGGTGCAGCTGGATCACGTCGGGGTCGCGGCCTCGCACGTGCTCAGCCAGCATCTCGGCAGGCACCACCGCGACGCGCCCACCGCGAGCACGGATGTCGTCGGCGCAGCGCCCGCCCGACGTGCAGACGACCTCCACGTCGACCCCCTGCGACGCGAGCCCGAGCGCGAGCGCGACGACGACCGCCTCCACGCCGCCCGTGTCCAACGCGCCGGCCACGATCATGCAGGTCGTATCGGACGCCTCAGCCGCGTGCGGGTCCGCCTCGGGGCACGCCGACGCATCGGGCCGCGCGACCCCGGCCGCCGGCCCGGCCGCAGGCTCGGCCGCCAGCCCGTCCCGTGGCACGCTCGGCAGCCCGCCGGGGAGGCGCAGCATGTCCATCGCGCGTCGCCAGTGTCCGAAACGGTATCGGGGCGGGATGACGTCGGTGATGACCGTCAGCGCCTGCAGCACGACACCGGGCACACCTCCGCGCATCCGGGTCTCACGACGCTCCGGCCGGCGACGCTCAGGCCGCGCCGCGCACAAAACGAAGCTCCCTTCGTCCCCATGTCCACATCGCGGCACCGTAGACCGCCACGGCGGCGAGGCCGCCGACCAGCAGCGCGACGATCGGCTCGTCGATGAGCATCCTCGTCACGGCGGCGACCGCGATCGCCGGCACCGCACCGAGCGTGGGGGCGAGGGCGTCACGCAGCACCTGGCGGATGCGCACGCCGGATGCGCGCAGCACGATCAGGTGCAGCGGCAGGATGACGATCACCGAGACCGCGACGTGCACCCAGGCCGCTCCTTCGATGCCGTAGTCGGGGATCGTCATGATCATCCCCGCGGTGAGCAGCACGATCCAGACGACCTGGATGTAGAGCACGGGCCGTGACCGGCCCTGCGCATAGAGAAAGCCCGTGGCGATGTCGAACACCACGCGCAGCGCGCCGTAGATGCCCAGTGCTGCCAGCACCGGCGCGGCCGGCAGCCATCGTTCGCCGTAGAGCACTCTGATGACCGGTGCGCTCAGCGCCGCGAGAAGTCCGCAGGTGGGCAGTGCGAGCGCCCAGCCGATCGCCATGAGCTTCGAGACGGCGCGACCGGCGTCGTCGGCGCGCGAGAAGTACGGCAGCGAGATCGAGCGCACGACCTGCGAGAGCGCGGTCATCGGCCAGCTCGCTATGTTGAACGCCAGCGTGTAGAAGCCCAGCGCCGTCACGCCTGCCATGCGCGCGAGCACGATGTTGTCGACGTTGAGCAGCGCCCAGGCGATGAGGTTCGCGGTGGCGATCGGCAGACCGAACGCCAGGATCGGGCGCAGCCGCTCGCGGTCGAGCCCGAAGCGGGGCCGCACCCCTGCGACCACGAACTGCAGGATCGATGCGATCAGCTGAGCGCTGACACGCCCGATCGCGAGCCCGACCACCCCGAACCCGAGGGCGACCAGCGTGAGAGTCACACCGGTGTAGACGACGAAATCGACGACCCCGATCCAGAACAGCTCCCGCTGCTGGAAGCCGCGCAGCATCATGGCGTAGGGCACGATGCTCACCCCCGCCAAGAACAGTGTCAGCGAGAGGATCGCCAGCGCCGGGGCGGCTTTCGCGCTGCCCAGCAGCTCCGCGAGCCCGGTGCTGGTCACCATCGTCAGAGTGGTGGTCACCACCCCGGTGATCAACCCGAGCGTCGCGATCGTCGGCGCGATCCTCTCTGGCTCCTCGCTGCGCACCAGATCCGACGACAGGCCCAGATCGGCCACGGTCATGACGATCGACTGCACCGCCAGCGCGATCGCGAAGACGCCGAACTGCTCGGGTGTGAGGATGCGGGCGAGGATGATCCCCACCACCAGGCTGCCGGCTCGTAGCACGATCGAGCTCACACCGCTCCAGGCCGCCCCGCGGACCGCCCTGGTGCGCAGCGAGCGATCGTCGCTCACCGTGCTCCGACCCGCGCGCTCACGCAACGACATGACCGAGCATCTCGCGATTGTCGTAGTCCTGCGTCACCACGCGGCCGGGCACGCCGGCGACGAGTGCGCGCGCAGGCACATCGCGCGAGAGCACGGTGCCCGCCGAGATGGTCGCACCCTCGCCCACCCGGATCCCACCGACGATCGTCGCCCCCGGGCCGATCCAGACGTTGTCGCCGATCTCGGGAAGGCCGTGGTCGCCGCGCGACACCCGCTGCCCGATCGTGACGTTCTGGTGGATCACGACGTTCCGGCCGATCCGCGATCCGCCGACGATCACCCCGTGGCGGTGCATCAGCAGCAGACCTGGACCGATGTCAGCATGCGTCGAGATGTCGCAGTGGTCGATGTGCGTCGTCCAGCGATTCCAGAGACGATGCATGACGATCAGCGGTAGAGCCGCGATCGGCGCGCTCGCCCGCATCCGGTCGGCCAAGCGCCCGAACCGATAGCACGCCACGCAGTGCAGTTCGGAGTTCGAGAGCACGAACGCGATGCGGCGCCACATCGGCGTGCGATCGCCGTCGAGGATGGACGCGATCATGCGCGTGAAGTCAGCGGCGAGCGCGCCTTGCGGGCGCCTCGCGGTGGTGTTCGACATCTCGGCGGACGAGATCAGGAGCGCGTCTTGGACGCGACGAAGCGTGTGAGGTTCTCGATCGAGT
Source organism: Microbacterium sp. OR21 (assembly GCF_047306785.1). Classification (NCBI taxonomy): domain Bacteria; kingdom Bacillati; phylum Actinomycetota; class Actinomycetes; order Micrococcales; family Microbacteriaceae; genus Microbacterium; species Microbacterium sp. OR21. The sequence goes on from NZ_JAZEXJ010000002.1 coordinate 403,113, forward strand.
CGAGGTTCTCGGGCACCGATTCGTCTTCGAGCACCTGCAGATCGAACTCCGTCTCCAGGAATTCGATCAGCTCGAGCACACCGGTCGAGTCGATCACCCCGGTCTCCAGCAGCGACTCCGTTCGCGACGGCATCCTCTCGGCATCGCCGAACAGGAAGCTGCTGAGGATGAAATCCTCGATGCGCGCGTCGACAGTGAGCATGGTCGTTCCCCTTTTCCCCAGACGCGGTGAGTGCTGCTCCCCTCAGAACAGCCTCTTGTCCCCAGACCCGCGTGCTCTATTGTGCTTAGCACGGCAGCGTTGCCGGACCTCGCTCAGCCAGAAGGATACTCCATGTGCGGCATCTGCGGCATCTACGATCCAGGCGGTCCTCCGCCGGATGATCTGATCCTGCGTATGATCACCGCGCTCAGCCATCGCGGACCCGACGGCAGCGGGTGGTACCGCGACGACGTGATGACCCTCGGACACACCCGGCTGTCGATCGTCGACCTCGCCGGCGGCACTCAGCCCATGGCCGGCGAGGATGAACGCGTCTGGGTGGTCTTCAACGGCGAGATCTTCAACCATGTCGAACTGGCGCGGGAGCTGAGGGCACGCGGACACCGGTTCCTGACCGCCTGCGACACCGAGGTCATCGTGCACGCCTGGGAGGAGTGGGGGGCGGACTGCTTCCGCCGGTTCAACGGGCAGTGGGCGCTCGCCCTGTGGGATCGTGACGCCCAGCGCCTGGTGCTCTCGCGCGACCGCTACGGCATCCACCCGCTCTTCTACGCCCAGACCGGCCGGCGCGTCGCCTTCGCCTCCGAGATCAAGGCGCTGTTCTGCGATCCGCGCGTCCGTCGCGAGCTGGATGCGGACGGCCTCGACGACCTGCTGACCACGTGGTCGCCCACCGCACCGAGAACCCTGTTCGAGGGCATCCGGCAGGTGCAGCCCGGAACCTGGCTTAGGATCGACGCCGACGGGATCACCGCACACGAGTACTGGAATCCCGTCTTCCCGCCGGAGGGCGAGGAACCCGATAGCGACATCCACGAGAACGCCGAGCGACTGCGCGCGGCCGTGATCGACGCGACCCGGCTGCGCTTCCAGCGAAGCGATGTGCCGGTCGGAGCATATCTCTCGGGTGGGATCGACTCGGCAGTCACCGCGGCGGTCATCGCCGAGTTCGCAGAGACGGACGTGCACACGTTCTCGCTGCGCTTCGCGGATGCAGAGTTCGACGAGGGGCACCATCAGCAGCTCATGCACGAGCGGCTGGGCACGACGCATCGAGAGCTCGTCGTGCACGGCCGCGACATCGCCGAGGCGCTTCCCGACGCTGTGTGGCACGCCGAGAGCGCCCTGCTGCGCTCCGCGCCCGCCCCCATGATGCTGCTGTCGCGGCTGGTGCACTCCGAGGGGTACAAGGTCGTGGTCACCGGTGAAGGGGCCGACGAGGTGCTCGCCGGCTACGACATCTTCCGCGAGGCGAAGGTGCGGTCGCTGATGGCCGCCGAGCCGGATGCCGACGCCCGCGTCCGGCTCGTCGAGCAGCTGTACCCGTGGATGCGCCGGTCGCCGGCGCAGGTGCCCGCCTTCGCCCAGTCGTTCTTCAACCGGCCTTTCGACCCGGACGACCTCGCCCTCTCGCACCGGCCGCGGTGGCAGACGACCTCTGCGATCCGCAGCATGCTCGCACCGGAACGTCGTTCGAACGCCGATGGGGCGGCAGACCGCGTGATCGGCTCGATGCCGGCGGGCGCCGCCGGCTGGGATCCGCTCTCGCGAGCGCAGTGGCTGGAGATGCGCACGCTGCTGCCCGGCTACCTGCTCTCGTCGCAGGGCGACCGCATGCTCATGGCCGCTTCGGTCGAGGGGCGCTTTCCGTTCCTCGACCACCGGGTGTTCGAGGCGGTGGCGCGGGTGCCGGCCGAGCACAAGCTGCGCGGGCTCGACGAGAAGCATCTGCTCAAGCGAGCCTTCGCCGACCTCGTGCCACGCGAGATCATCGATCGCCCCAAGCAGCCCTATCGCGCGCCGGACGCAGCGAGTATCTTCATCGCTGATGCCCCTGACTGGGTGGCAGAGGCCATGTCGCCCGGAGACGTCGCCTCTGCCGGCATCTGGAATCCGCGGGCCGTGCAGCTGCTGTGGGACAAGGCCCGCCGAACCGAGGGGCGCGGCATGGGAAACACCGACAACATGCGCGTGATGGCCGTGCTGACCTCGCAGCTGCTGCATCGGATGCTCGTGCGGGACTGGCATCCGCCCGACCCGATGCCGCCCCCACCGGTTGCGTCTTTCGACCGCTCGACCACCGGCGCCCGAGCCGGCGAACACAGGATGTCCGGTATGGGGCCGGCTGATCAGGGGAGATGACATGACGGATTTCTCATCGCAGAGCCTCGCGATCGACGAGGCGGCGGAGGTGGAGCGCATCTGCGAGCGACTGCGACGATACGTCTCGGCGGCGAGGCGACGCGGGCTCGTGGTGGCGGTGTCGGGAGGCATCGACTCGAGCGTGGTGGCGGCGCTGAGCGTGCGTGCGCTGGGGCCCGAGCGCGTGTTCGCGCTGCACCTGCCGGAGCAGGAGTCGTCGACGCAGACGCTGTCGTACAGCACCGAGCTCACGGACTGGCTGGGGGTGGACTCGGTGACCGAGAACATCACGCCGATCCTCACGGCCGCCGGATGCTATCGCCGCCGCGATGACGCGATCCGCTCGGTGATCCCGCAGTTCGGCGAGGGGTGGAAGTCGAAGATCGTGCTGCCGAGCGTCGTCGACTCCGATTCGCTGCGGCTGTTCTCGGTGGTCGCCGAGTCGCCGCAGGGCGAGCAGGTGACCGCCCGGCTGAGCGCCGCCGCGTATCTCGAGATCGTCGCAGCATCGAACTTCAAGCAGCGAACCCGCAAGATGCTCGAGTACTACCACGCCGATCGGCTGAACTACGCCGTCGCGGGCACCCCGAATCGCCTCGAGTACGACCAGGGCTTCTTCGTGAAGCTCGGCGACGGCGCGGCCGACATCAAGCCGATCGCGCACCTGTACAAGACGCAGGTGTACGCCCTCGCCGCTTACCTCGGCGTGCCGGAGTCGATCCGCTCACGTCAGCCCACCACCGACACGTACTCGATGCCGCAGTCGCAGGAGGAGTTCTACTTCTCGCTGCCGTATTCGCTGATGGACCTATGCCTCTTCGGCATGAACCACGGCGTCGATGCCGAGACCGTGGCAGAGGCGGCGGGTCTGCGAGCCGATCAGGTCGAGCGCGTGTTCCGCGACATCGAGCAGAAGCGGCGCAGCACGGCCTACCTGCACGAGGCGCCGGTGCTGATCGAACCCGTCCCCGAGCGGGGTCGTCTCGACCTCGGCTGACCCCTGACCGGATGCCGGGCGCGTGACGTGCTCGGCATCCGGGACGACGGCCGTGTGCGCGATCGCCAGAGCGACATCGCCGAGGGTGCGGGAGTGCGCACCGACCCGGAGGCCCTCCGGCGCGCGGGCACCCACCCAGCCGCGCAGCTCGACACGCCAGCGATCGGCCCGCGCATCGGCGCGCACGGTGATCTCCCGCCAGGGCACCGGGTCGCCGGGGCGGGCCACACCGATGGCCTTCCACGCGGCCTCCTTCACCGCGAAGCACACCGCGAACGCGAGCCCGGGATCGGCAGCCGACGCGGCCATGTCCCGCTCGGATGCCGAGAACCAGCGCGCGGTGACGGCATCGCCGCGCCCGATGATCCGTGCCATCCGAGGCACGTCGACGACATCGATGCCGACACCGTGCAGGGCCGGCTCACTCATCGAGATCGGCGATGACGCGCATCAGCTCCGCCGCGGCCACCCGCGCCGACCTCGTTCAGGTGACCGGCATCGGCTCCGAGCGCGTTGTTGAGCACGTGATACCGCTCCCCGTGATGCTCCCGGGTCATCGGGTCGGTTGACAGGGTGGCCTCCACCGCCGCGATGTCGAAGAGGCGGCCGCTCGATGCGTACTCGTCGCGGATGAGCGTGTTGTAGGTCTCCCGCACGAGGTTGTCGGCCGGGCCGCGCTGGTCGTCCGACCCGAAGAGCGCCTTGAGATTGGCGCGCCAGCTGCGGTCTGTGGTCAGCGGAACCGTCGCGTACAGGAACGTGATGTCGGGATGCCGCATCTCGAGGTCGGACATGAGCGCACGATACTCCTCGAACACCTTCTGCGCGTCGGTCGTCGAGGTGATGTCGGTGTAGCAGAGCTTCACCAGGGCCACGTCGGGCGCCGCACCCGCCGTCGCGTCGACCAGCTCGCGGAAGGCGTCGAACTTGCCGAGCGGGTCGCCGTTCACGCCGACGAAGGCGTGCACGATCGACGGGCCGTCCTCGGTTCCGGTGGCGCCGGCCTCGACGATGGTCGGCGGCGGGCGCGACGCGTCGTGGTACACGCCGGCGATGCCGTCGAGGACGTTCATGCCCACCGACTGGTGTCCGAACAGCAGAGAGGTGCCGGAGAGGGCGTCGAGCTGCTCGTCGCTCACCGTCGGAGCCGCCACCTGCGCGACCGGTCTGGGTGCCACGAACCACACTCCTATCCCGACGAGCGTCGCGAGCGCCGCCGAAGTCACGATCCATCGCCATCTGCGCTTGACCGACCATCTCATGCCGGCACGCTCCCTGCGGTCACGAGGTCGCACAGGCGCTCGCGGACGTCGCGCTTGAGCACCTTGCCGCTGCTGTTCAGCGGCAGCCGATCGACGGCCTGCACGAGGTCGGGCACCATGTGCTTCGGCAGCCGCGCTCGGCAGTGCGCGATGAGTTGCTCGGAATCGAGCGTCGTGCCGGATCTCGTCACGACGGCCAAGGCCACCACCTCCCCCGCCAGAGGATGCGGGACCCCGACCGCCGCAACCGAGACGATCTCGGGCAGCTCCATCACCACCGCCTCGACGTCCTGGCTCGCGATGCGGTGGCCCCACGACTTGATGAAGTCCTCAGCGCGGTCGACGACGTAGATGAAGCCGTCGGCGTCGACCGTCGCCAGGTCGCCGGTGTGCAGCACTCCGTCCGGCATCTTCTCGGCGGTGCGCTGCGGATCTCGCAGGTACCCGGGCGAGACGTTCGCGCCGCTCGCCCAGATCTCACCGACCTCCCCCGGGCGCACGCCGGAGCCTGTCTCGTCGACGACCCGCAGAGACACGCCGCGAAGCCCACGGCCGATCGACCCGGGTCGCACGTCGATCTCCTCCGGCGGCAGGTACGACAGCCGTGCCGTCGCCTCGGTCTGGCCGTACATGATCAGCAGCCGGGCATCCGGATGCGCGGCTCGCAGCTCGTCGATGATCGCGGGCGGCAGCTTGCCGCCCGCCTGCTGCATGTATCGGAGATCGGGCAGCCTGCGCGACGCGAACGAGCTGTTGCGCATGAGCGCCTGGTACGTCGACGGCACGCCGGCGATGCCCGTGCAGCGCTGTGCTTCGAGCCTGTTGACCACGGTCTCGAGATAGACGAACGTCGGCTGGTTGACCAGGCAGGCGCCCGCCCGCAGATGCGTGTGCAGCAGCGATGCGCCGAAGACGTAGAAGAAGGGCAGCACTACCAGCATCCGGTCACTCGACGCGATGTCCGCATAGTCGAGGATCGACTCGGTGTTGGCGCGGATGTTGCCGTGCGTGATGCGCACCACACGCGGAGCGGCCGTGGTGCCCGACGTGAACAGATAGGCGGCATCCTGATCGTCGTCGACGTCGCGCGCCACGAACCGCTGCTGCCTCGCGTCGCTGAGGGCCTGCTCGCCGATCACCGGCATGTCGGCTGGAACGGCGTCACGGGGTGCGCCACGGGCACCGAGCAGCACTGCCCGGCATCCGACCCACTCCATCCTCGAGCGTGACTCGGCCGCTGTCAGAGCCGTCGACATCGGCACGCTCACCAGCCCGGCGGCCAGGGTCGCAAGGTATCCGGCTGCCCAGAAGAAGCTGTTCTGACCGAGGAGAGCGATGGGAGCCCCCGGCGGAAGATCGAGTTCGAGCAGGCGTGCCGCGAGAGTGGCGGCGGCGACCCGAAGATCGCCATAGCTGTGCGTCGTGTCCCCGTCGACGAACGCGGGCGCGTCATCGGGCGCCGTCTGCAGCAGATACCGCGCAATGTTCATGACTCCCCCATCGAGTCAGCGACTCCCCCACAGAGCCGTGCACGATCAGATCATACGCGCAGAGATGCGGCACGGGGAAGGCGACCTGACGCGTCATCGACCGCGTCGTGGCTAGACTTGATCTGCGGCATCGTCACACGTGCCGCTGGCGCGCCCGGCATCCCCAGTGCCTGTGCGTCAGGCTCGGAGCTTCCCCAGAGCTCCAGGTCAGCGGCCTCAGCCGAGTCCCCACTCGCTGGGGCCGCGTGTCCTTCATGCGGCTTCTCCGTGCCGGTTGCGCCGAGAGCGCGGCGCCTGTTCAGCGCGCGGGCGGGGCGCAGACCCGGTAGCGCGAACCCTCGACGAGGGTCTCACTGTCGCACGGCATGCCGGTGAGTCGCGGCACACCTCCCATGGCGGGCGCATCGAACAGGCCGACGTGCGCTCCCGACATCACGATCGGCGCGACTGCCGCGCCCCACGGCTGGGCGGCCAGCCACTCGGTGCCGGTCTTCTCGACCCAGTCGGCGATCACCGCGACATCCGCCCGCTGCGTGGCGAGCGTCTCGTTTCGCGGAAGCGTCGTCTGCTGCACATGCCCCGCGACGCTCCATGCGAGCGATGCCGCCAGCGCGGCCGCCGTGACGCCGCCGGCGATGCGACGCAGGTTCACCGGCTCCTCGGCGCCGTTCACCGGCGCGTCGCGCAGGATGCGCGCGGAGGCGAGCTCACGCGCTCCCCAGCACGCCACGATCACGAGCACGGGGAAGAAGGCGAGAACACCCACCGCCGGATGCCTGACCCACAGCGGAGTGTGCGCGGCCGTCGCCCACCACCCCACGAACGCCACCGATCCGACGCCTCCGGCGAGCGCCAGCGCCATGGATCGGCGCTTCAGCCGGCCGCGCCGGCGCACCTCGACGAAGCCGCCGACGATCAGCACGATCACCAGTGCGGCGGTCAGCCAGGCCACCCAGCCCGGCACGAACCACGCGCTCGTCAACGTGTCGAGCTTCTGCGCGACGGTGGTCGACTGCCCTCGCTGACCACCGCTGCGCACGAAGCGCACCATCTCGCGCAGATGCTCGACGAATCCCGCAGGCCCCAGAGACACCAGAGCCCACAGCTCGAACAGCAGCGTCGGCACGCCCGCGAGAAGCAGCGGCAGCCAGCCGCGCCGGACGGTCTGCCCGATCCGCGACCATCCGCGACCCGGAGAGCGCACCCAGATCGCGACGGCGAATGCGGGCAGGGCGAGCAGCGCGATCAGCTTGCACTGCACCGCGAGTCCGACGAGAAGACCCGCGAGCCAGGGCCGCCGACGCAACGTGATCAGCGCCCAGACCAAAAGCGCCGCCGCGGCGACCTCGCCGAGCAGGTCGGCCGGGCCCTGGATGGGCGAGTAGCTGCCGAGTCCGTTGAACGCCAGCGGAGCGGCCGCGCCCGCGAGCGCCGCCCATCGGCCGGCGACGCGCCAGCCGAGCAGTGCGAGGCCGGCGATCAGCAGTGCCCAGAAGGCCACGGGCACGAGACGGGCGCTGATCACCGGATCGCCGCCGAAGAGCAGCATCCCGGCGACCGGCAGAAGCACGACGGGACCGGTCGAGATCCGCGCGTCAAACGGCGTGATCGTCGATCCCGAGAGCGCACCGTCGCTGGAGTATCCGAGGCCGGCGAGCAGGTTGAGCGGAACCGTGAGGTTGAACGCCTCGTCCTCCCAGAACCGCGCGGTGAGGCTGTGCTGGATCACGATCAGGTGACACACCAGCAGCGCGGCCGCGAGAAGCCAGAACGCGATGGTGCGCAGCCGCCGCCTCATGCTCACGGCTTCCGGATGCTGCGCAGCGGGGCGTTCGGGCGCAGCGACAGCGTCCACGCCTCGCGCAGCGCGCCGGCGACGAACGCCCGCAGCCGCGGCGGCGGCACGAGGGCTCGGACTCCCCCGCCCCACATCGTGCCGCTCTCCGATGCGCCCCGACGCGGGATGCTGGTCACAGCGAGGTAGCGCACCACGAAGCCGCCACGGGCCTCGGCGAGCGAGAAGTGCACGTGCGGCACCAGCGCCTCGACCGGCACGGCGTCGATCAGCCGCTGCAGCGCCCCAGGGCGGTAGGCGCGCAGTGGGGTGTTGACGTCGGGCACGCGTCGTCCGGCGGCCGAGGCGATCAGCACTCCGACCGCACCGGTGAGCACCCGCCGGTACCACGGGTCGGTGCGGCTGCGTCGCACGCCGTGCACGACGTCGGCACCGGTGCTCTCGGCCGCGAGAACCAAGCGGGTGAAGTCGGGCCCGATGAACTGCCCGTCGCCGTCGACGTGCACGAGCAGGTCCGGCTCGAGCGCGAGTCCCGCACGGTAGGCGGCCAAGGCCGTCGGGCCGTGTCCGCGATTCACGGGCTGCGGGTGCACGTGCACGTCATCGATCCGATTGAGGGCCGCGACCGTGGCATCCGTCGAGCGATCGTCGGCGACGGCGAAGGTGACCCGCTCGACGAGCGGAGCGACGTGCTCGCGGATCTCGTCGATGAAGCCGCGAATGCCCTCCTCTTCGTTGTAGGCGGGCATCACGATCACGAGATGGGCGACGGTCACACGGGTCCTCACACGCTCAGCGAGCACGGGCGGTCGCACTCCCTAGTAGCCTAGTGGAGCCATGAAGATCCACCCCCGACTGCGTCGGCTCGCCTCTGTCGGGAGTCGCTTCCTCATCGTCGGCGCCGTCAGCACCCTGATCGAGATCGGCGTCTTCAATCTTCTCGTCTACGCGATGGGCGTCGATGTCGTCTGGGCGAAGATCATCGCCTCGCTCGTGGCGCTGGTGAACGCGTACATCGGCAACCGCGAATGGACCTTCAAGCACCGCGACCGTCGCGGCCGGGTGAACGAGCTGGTGCTGTTCGTGCTCGTCAACGCCGCCTGCACCGGGCTCGGGGCGCTGCTGCTCTGGCTCGGCGTGCAGATGGTCAGCACGGTGCTCGACCGGCCTGCGGGGCCGATCGCGGTCAACGTCGTCAACCTCACGAGCATCGTGATCGTCGTGCTCGTGCGCTTCGCGCTGTACCACGGTGTCGTGTTCCGGCCGGGCAGGAGCGCGACAGTCGAGTCCTGACCCGGGCCTGTCCCCGAACACGAAGAAGGCGGCCACCTCGGGGTGACCGCCTTCTTCTGCCAGGGTGTGTCAGAGCGTGAGGTGCTTGCGCACGACATCCGCGAGCGACTCGGCGTGGGCGTTCGCGGTCTCGGCATCCGCTGCCTCGACCATCACCCGCACCAGCGGCTCGGTACCGGACTTGCGCAGCAGCACGCGACCGGTCGAACCCAGCTCGGACTCGACGGTCCTGATCGCGTCCTGCACGCCGGCGTGATCCGAGACGGCGTCCTTGTCGACGTCCTTCACGTTGATCATCACCTGCGGGTACACCGTCATGATCGACGCGAGCTCGGCGATCGACTTCTTCTGCCGCGCCATCTCGGCGACCAGGTGCAGGCCGGTGAGCAGGCCGTCGCCGGTGGTGGCGAACTCGCTCATGATCACGTGACCCGACTGCTCGCCGCCGAGAGAGTAACCGCCGGCGTTCATGTCTTCGAGCACGTACCGGTCGCCGACCGCGGTCTGGCGCACGGTGATGCCCTGCTCGCGCATGGCGACGTGCAGACCGAGGTTGCTCATCACGGTGGCGACGAGGGTGTCGTCGACGAGCTTGCCGCGGCTCTTCATCGCCACGGCGAGGATCGCCATGATCTGGTCGCCGTCGACGATGTTGCCGTCGGCGTCGACCGCGAGACAGCGGTCGGCGTCGCCGTCGTGCGCGATGCCCACGTCGGCTCCGACCCGGATGACCTCGGCCGCGAGCTTGTCGAGGTGGGTCGATCCGACGCCGTCGTTGATGTTCAGGCCGTCGGGGTCCGCCCCGATCACGGTCACCTTCGCGCCGGCGGCGGCGAAGACCTCGGGCGAGGCGCCGGATGCCGCGCCGTTGGCGCAGTCGAGCACGACGTGGATGCCGTCGAGGCGGTGCGGCAGCGAGGCCAGCAGGTGCATGACGTAGCGATCCTCGGCATCCGAGAAGCGGATCACGCGACCGACGTCGCCACCGGTGGGCTGCAGCTTGACGCCCGACTCGATGTGCTCTTCGATGCGCTGCTCGACGACGTCAGGAAGCTTCACTCCCCCGCGCGCGAAGATCTTGATGCCGTTGTCGGGCGCGGCGTTGTGCGAGGCCGAGATCATCACGCCGAAGTCGGCGTCGATGTCGGAGATGAGGAAGGCCGCAGCGGGCGTGGGCAGCGTCCCGGCATCCAGCACGTCGACGCCGGAGGAGGCGAGACCCGCCTCGACGGCGGCGCTGAGGAAGTGGCCCGAGATGCGCGGATCACGCGCGACGACGGCCGTGAGCCGCTTGCCGACGGCGCGGCGCGCGTCGGCGATACGGCCCTGGCCCAGGACGACAGCAGTCGCCTGGGCCAGGTGGAGCGCAAGCTCGGCGGTGAGGAGCTGACCATTGGCCAGCCCCCGCACGCCGTCCGTTCCGAACAGTGCCATAGAGGGAACTGTACGGGTCAGCGCTTCGAGTACTGAGGAGCCTTGCGGGCCTTCTTGAGACCGGCCTTCTTGCGCTCGATGACGCGGGCGTCGCGCGAGAGGAAGCCGGCCTTCTTCAGGGTCGGGCGGTTGTTCTCGGCGTCGATGTTGTTCAGCGCACGGGCGATGCCGAGACGCAGCGCGCCGGCCTGGCCCGAGTCGCCGCCACCCGAGATGCGGGCGATGACGTCGTACGCACCCTGCAGGTTCAGCACCGTGAAGGGGTCGTTGATCAGCTGCTGGTGCAGCTTGTTCGGGAAGTAGTCCTCGAGCGTGCGACCGTTGATCGTGATGGTGCCCGAGCCGGGAACCAGACGCACGCGGGCGATGGCCTGCTTGCGACGGCCGACAGCGGCGCCGGGAACGGAGAGCACGGGGCGGGGAGCCGACTCCTGAACCTCGGCCTCAGGGCTCGAGGTCGAGAAGTTCTGCGGGAATTCGGTGGTGTCCTGGATTTCAGCCACGAGTATGTCCTTAAGTCTTTATGGCGCTTACTGGGCGACCTGGTCGAGGGTGTACGGCGTGGGCTGCTGAGCGGCGTGCGGGTGCTCGGCACCTGCGTAGACCTTGAGCTTCGACAGCTGCTGACGACCCAGGGTGTTCTTCGGGAGCATGCCGCGGACGGCCTTCTCCACGGCGCGAACCGGGTGCTTCTCGAGGAGCTCGGCGTACGAGGTGGCCGTCAGACCGCCCGGGTAACCCGAGTGACGGTAGGCCATCTTCTTCTGGAGCTTCTGACCCGTGAGGGCGACCTTCTCGGCGTTGACGATGATGACGAAGTCACCGGTGTCGACGTGGGGAGCGAAGGTGGCCTTGTGCTTGCCGCGCAGGATTGCTGCTGCGTGCGAAGCCAGACGGCCGAGAACGACGTCGGTGGCGTCGATGACGATCCAGTCACGCTGGACCTGCCCGGCCTTCGGGGTGTAAGTGCGCGTCACGATAGTGCTGCTTTCTTGATTCGAACGGAGAGGTTCGTGAATCCCACTCCGGGGTGGGTTCCGCCTCGATGATCCGAGAGGGAACACGCGCCAGTGGAGGGCTCACGTTCGCGGGTGCGACCGCAGTTGATCACACACCAAGGGTCAAGACTACAGCATCCGGAGCCGGAGGACGAACCGGGGTCACCCGACGCTACTCGACCTCGGCGGTGATCAGGATCGGGCGGTGATCGCTCGTGGCCTGCGGCAGCGTGGTGATCTTCGAGATGTCGAAGCCCACCGAGGTCGCGAAGTCGTAGTGCCCCTTGAACACGCGGTAGCGGGTGTAGGTGCGGTCGTCGCTGAGCGTGAGCGTGTAGCCGTGATCGCGCACCGACTGGCCGAGGCTCTCTTTGAAAACAGGGTAGTTGTAGTCGCCGACCATGAGCACGGGCATTCCGGGGCCGAGGGCCTGCAGGGCATCCAGCCCCGCCCTGATCTGGTTACGGCGCAGGGAGTTCAGGGCGGTCAGCGGCGCCGCGTGGAACGAGGCGACGATCAGCCCCCGCCCGGTGTCGATGTCGCGCAGCCGCGCTCCGAGCACCCGCTCGTGCGCGGGCTTGAGCACCCGGTCGTGCAGCGACTTCTTCAGCCCGATGGTGCGCACCTTCTCGACCTGGAACGTGTTGCTGCGCAGGTACATCGCGAGCCCCAGCCGGTTGCCGCTGGTGGTGTGCACGAGGGAGAGTCCGCCGATGGCATCCGGAAGCGCCTCCGTGTCGCACTCCTGCAGGCAGAGGATGTCCGGGTCGTGCTCGGTCACCAGCCCGATGAGCTCAGTCGCGGCGCGGTGCTTGCGAAGGTTGTACGAGATGACTCTCATGCCCGACACGTTACCGCCGGGATCCGAGCGCGCGACGGGGTTGCGCCGCACGCCCGCACCGCACTAGCCGTCGTCGCGGTCGCGTCGGGCGCGGGTCTGCTCGGCGCGGGATGCCAGCAGCTCGTCGGCCGGATATCCGACCTCCGCGAGGGTGAGCCCGCGCGCCGGCAGCACCTTGAACGCGCTGGTGCGGGTGAGCTCGTCGCGCAGCCGCGCGACGTCCGCGACCTCGAGCTTGCCCTCCCCCACCGCCGCGCACGCTCCGACCAGCGCGCGCACCATGCTGTGGCAGAACGCGTCGGCTTTCACCGTCGCGATGAGCACGCCGTCGCGGTCGCGCGTCCAGCGGTACTCGAGCAGGGTGCGGATCGTCGTCGCCTCCTCCCGAGGCTTGCAGTACGCGGCGAAGTCATGCAGGCCGATGAGGGTCTGGGCCGCGGCATCCATCCGCTCGACGTCGAGCGCCGCGCGGATCGTCGTGGTGTCGTTGCGGCGCATCGGGTCGTAGCCGACGATCGCGTCGGCCAGGCGGTAGCTGTACCGGCGCCACACGGCCGAGAAGCGCGCGTCGAAGCCCTCGGGCGCGACGCTCGTGCGGGTGACCGTCACGTCGGGGTAGTTGCCGAGCACTCCCCGGATGCGCCGGGCGAGAGACCCCGCCGGATCCGTGGCGGCCTGACCGTGGCGCGTCTGCACTCGGGCCCACTGCGCGTCGTCGAGATCGACATGCGCGACCTGGTCGGCGGCATGCACCCCGGCATCCGTGCGTCCGGCGACGACCAGCTGCGCCTCGGAGCCGAGGATGCGCGCGAGCGCCGCCTCGATCGTGCCCTGCACCGTGCGGAGGCCTGGCTGCTTCGCCCAGCCGCGGAAATGCGTGCCGTCGTAGGCGATGTCGAGGCGGATGCGCACCGGTCAAGCCTATGCTGGACGGTCCTCCCCACCATCACGCCACTCAGCCACTGCTATCGATGACGCCTTCTTCGCCGCACCTCCCGCGCTATGCAGGGGTCCTGAGCGAGCGCAGCGAGACGAAGGGCGCCCCGCCCTACCCCGGGATGGCTCCTGTGGATAACTTGATCGCGCCCCTCAGCATCCGGCTTACCGTCTTCTCATGCTTCCGATGAATGTGTATATGCTCAGGTGCTCCGACGGCAGTTACTACGTCGGCAGCACGCGCAATCTCGAGATCCGGCTGGCGCAGCATCAATTCGGTGAGGGCGGCGATTACACGAGCAGGCGACGTCCGGTCGAACTCGTCTGGCATTCCGAGTTCGAGCGGATCGACGAGGCGTATTCGTGGGAGCGACGGATCCACGGCTGGTCGCGGGCGAAGAAGGAACTGCTGACCGCGGGAAAGTACGACGAGCTGCAGGGGTGGAGCAAGAGGCAGAGGGATGCCAAGAGGGCTGCGTCCGATCCCCGCTCGCACTCCGGCTCCTCTCCCGGTTCCTGAGCAGCACACCCCTCCCGGATCCTGAGCGAGCGCAGCGAGACGAAGGACGCCCCCCAACCACACACGAGACGCCCTTCGTCTCGTCGCTGCGCTCCTCGCTCAGGACCCGAAGAAAGAGGAACGTCGCTGCGCTCCTCGCTCAGGACCCAAAGAAAGAGGAACGTCGCTGCGCTCCTCGCTCAGGACCCGGAAAGCCAGGAACGCGCTACCGGACAATCTGTCTGGACGACGGGGGCGGCAGGCGAATCCGTCTGGTTCCCTGCCGCCGCATTGCGCCGCCGCGGTGCTCCAGGATTGAATCGCGAACAGGGCGATGCAGCCCGCACAGGGCGAAGCAGCCCAGATGGAGGTACAGGTGTCGACCACCAGCCTGATTCCCGAGCAGACCCGCGAGGAGACCGCCACGGGAGCGATCCGGATCGAGCACGTCACCAAGCGGTACGGCAATCAGGTCGCGGTGGACGATCTCTCGCTCGACATCCATGCCGGCGAGTTCCTCTCGCTGCTCGGACCATCCGGCTGCGGCAAGACCACGACCCTGCGCATGATCGCCGGATTCGAGGCGCCCGACGCCGGCGACATCCACATCTCCGGACGCTCCGTCCTGGGACAGCCCCCGTACAAGCGCAACGTCAACACCGTCTTCCAGGCCTACGCGCTGTTCCCCCACATGACGGTCGCCGAGAACGTCGCCTACGGACTGCAACAGCGCCGGGTGCCGAAGTCCGAGATCCGCGAGCGGGTCACCGAGTCGCTGAACATGGTGCAGATGCGCTCGTTCGCCGACCGACGGCCTACCCAGCTCTCGGGCGGACAGCAGCAGCGCATCGCGCTCGCCCGCGCCCTGGTCAACCGCCCCGCTGTGCTGCTGCTCGACGAGCCCCTGGGCGCCCTCGACCGGCAGCTGCGCGAGGAGATGCAGCTCGAGCTGAAGCTCATCCAGTCGCAGTTGGGTATCACCTTCGTCTTCGTCACCCATGACCAGGGCGAGGCGCTGTCGATGAGCGACAGGATCGCCGTGATGCGCGCCGGACGCATCGAGCAGCTCGCCGACTCCGACACGATCTACAGCGCCCCAGCCTCGGCATACGTCGCCGCCTTCGTCGGGCAGCAGAACTTCTTCGACGGCACGGTGTCGGCCGACGGCCTGGCGGTCGAGTCCGCGCACACCGTGCTGCGCCCCGCGCAGCCCATCCGCGACATCGCCCCCGGCACCCCGGCGCGCGCCGCAGTGCGCCCCGAGTTCGTCGACATCCTCACCGAGCGCCCCTCCTCCGACGTCAACGTCGCCGAGGCCCGGGTGATCGGCGTCTCGCACCTGGGCGAGACCATGCAGTACCTCGTTCAGTTCGGGCGCGAGATGTCGATCATCTCCCGCCGCCCCACCCCGGATGCCCCGCGCGCCGCGGTCGGCACGACGGTGTGGTGCGCCTGGCACCCCGAGTCCGTGCGCGTCTTCCCCGTCGACGAGTCCGCCGCCCACGGCGGGTACGTCGAGCTCCCCACCACCCGAACCATCCGCACACGCTGACGCCCCCAGCGAGAGGAAGAGCCATGACCGAACACAGCACCGTCCGCATCCTCGCCGACAACAGCACCGCCCGCCGCATCGTCGGCGAGATGACCCGCCGCCGCTTCTTCTCGCTGGTCGGCGTCGTCGGCGGCACCGCACTGATGACCGCCTGCGCGCCCGGCGGCGGCCCCGGCGGCAAACCCGCACCGGCAGCCACCGGCGGCGAGCTCGAGAGCAAGCTGTCTATCTACTCGTGGGGCGACTACGACTCCCCCGACGTGCTGGCCGCGTTCACCAAGGACCTCGGCCCCAAGCTCACCGTCGACTCGTTCGGGTCGAACGAAGAGCTCATCGCCAAGCTCATCGCGGCCAAGGGCACCGGCGGCTACGACATCATCGTCCCCACCGGCCCGTACATCCCGCAGATGGTCGAGAACGACCTGCTGCTCAAGCTCAACAAGGATCTGATCCCCAACCTCGAGCACATGGACCCGGCCTTCCTCGGCCGCGACTGGGACAAGAACAACGACTACTCGATCTGCAAGGCCTGGGGTACGACCGGCTTCGTGTACGACAAGACCAAGATCACCCGTGAGCTGAAGACCTGGAACGACTTCCTCGACTGCGCGCAGAACGAGGCCAGCGGCGCCACCAGCGTGCTCGACGACCCGGCCGAGATCACCGGCATGTACTACTGGGCCAACGGCATCGACTGGAACACCACCGACCAGGCCGAGATCGACGCCTGCGAGGACTTCATCGTGAACAAGCTCGCCCCGCACATCGCCGCGTTCGACTCGTACCCCGGCAGCGGCGCGATCCCGCAGAGCTCGCACGCCCTGATCGAGGTGTGGAACGGCGATGCACGCCAGGGCATGAACAACTCCGACGACCCCGACAAGTGGCAGTGGGTGCTCGGCTCGCCCGAGACCGAACTCTGGATGGACAACTGGGCGATCTCAGCATCCGCCCCGCACCCCGAGGCCGCGCACGCCTTCATCAACTTCGTGCTCACCCCCGAGAACCAGCTCGCCAACGTCGACTACATCGGCTACCACACCGGCGCGAAGGACATCGAGGAGAAGGCCCGCGAAGCCGGCCTCGAGCGGCTCGAGCTGGTCTTCTTCACCCCCGAGCAGCTGGCGACCATGCGCGACAAGGCGGTCAACGACGCGCAGGCCCGCACGGTCGAGATCTACAACAAGGCCAAGGCGGCCGCGGGTGCGTAAGACCCGCCTGCCCGGCTTCCTGCTCGCCGTACCGGCGTGGCTCTGGCTGCTGGCCTTCTTCGTCGCCCCGGTGCTGGTGGTGTTCTGGTACAGCTTCGGCTACAAACCGGGGCTGTTCGGAACCCACGCGAACGACGTGCTGTCGTTCGACCGCTACGCCGAGGTGCTCACCCCCACCTTCTTCGACACCTTCTGGAACACTCTCTGGATCGGCATCTCGGGCACCCTGCTGTGCTTCGTGATCGGTGCGCCGGTGGCGTACTGGATGGCGCTGAAGGCCCCCGCCCACCGGCGCGGCCTGCTGCTGGCCCTCGTGCTCGTGCCGTTCTGGACGAACTTCCTGGTACGCACGATCGGCTGGATGGTGCTGCTCTCGCCCGAGGGCTGGATCTCGACCGCGATGCAGGCGATCGGCCTCTCGCCGCTCGACGTGCTCTACACCCGCCCCGCCGTGCTGTTCGGCGTGGTGTACAACTACCTGCCGCTGATGATCCTGCCGCTGTTCGTCGCTTTCGACCGCGTCGAGCTGCCGGTGCGCGAGGCCTCGCAGGACCTCGGCGCCGACAAGTGGCGCACCTTTGCCCGGATCACCTTCCCGCTGGCACGGCCGGGCATCATCGTCGGCGCACTGCTGGTGTACATCCCGCTGATGGGCGACTACATCACCGCCACCGTGCTCGGCGGCGCGAAGGGCAACATGGTCGGCCAGCTCGTGGCATCCCAGTTCCAGACCGCGCAGAACTGGGCGCTGGGATCGGCGATGGCGGTGACGCTGATCGTGGTGATCCTCATCTCGGTCGTCGTGATCGCCGGGATGCTGTGGCTGATCGCCCTGCCGTTCCGCCTGCGCAACCGCATCACCCTCGAGGAGTTCGCATCATGACGTCCGTCGAGCCCGGAACGGGCACCCTGCCCGTCGCCGCCGTCGACCTCGGGACCGGCGACGCGAACCGCGCCGGCGGAGCGCACCGTACAGGCAGCCCGCACGCGCAGACCGAGCCGCGTCAGCATCGGCAGCGTCGCGTGCTGACCGACCGGCTGCTGAAGGCGTGGAGCGTGCTGGTGTACGTCTTCCTCTTCATGCCGATCCTGGTGATCGTCGTCTACTCGTTCAACAACGGGCGTCTGCTGGTCGCGTTCGACAGCTTCGGCTTCGACGGCTATCTGGCGCTGTTCCGCAAGCCGGCGATCGCCGATGCGGTGATGGTGTCGCTGCGCACCGGCGCGATCGCCGCCGTGCTCGCGTCGCTGCTGGGCACCCTGGCCGGCATCGCGCTGGCCCGCCGCCCCGGCAAGTGGACGGGCTGGTTCATCGGGATGCTGCTGCTGGTGGCCGTCACGCCCGAGATCGTCGACGCGGTCTCGCTGCTGCCGTGGCTGGTCTTCCTCGGGCAGGACATGGGCCTGTGGCTGTTCAACGACGGCACCTTCCGCCTGGTGATCGGCCACTCGCTGTTCTCGGTCGCCGTGGTGACCTACATCGTCCGCGCACGGCTGATCGGCCTGCCGGCGAACCTCGAAGAGGCCTCAGCCGACCTGTACGCCCCGCCGCTGCGCACCTTCTTCAAGGTCACCCTGCCGCTGGCGATGCCCGCGGTGCTGGCCGGCCTGCTGCTGTCGTTCACGTTCAGCCTCGACAACACCATCGTCTCGGCGTTCGTGCAGGTGTCGGGTTCGACCCCGTGGCCGGTGTACGTGCTCAGCTCGCTGCGCAGCGGACTGCGCCCCGAGATCGCCGGCGTGTCGACGATCATGCTGATCGTCACGCTGCTCGCGCTCTCGGTGGTCGCGATCGTGCTGCGCCGCGCCGGCGACTCGGCGGCCGACATCGCCCGCACCATGTCCGGCGGGTAGTCCGCCGCGAATCAGCATCCCTCCCCCGACCCCGTCCCGGCATCGGGACCGACACGCACGCCCCTCGCGCGCCACCGGCGCCGTCAGCAAAGGAGTCATCATGCCGTACGCCGACCTCGTGTTCACCGGCGGGCCGGTCTTCACCGCCGACGCCGTGCGCTCCCGCGCGAGCGCGGTCGCGGTCGCCGGCGGACGCATCGCCGCCGTCGGCCGCGACGTCGACGATCTCATCGGCCCGGCCACCGAGGTGGTCGATCTCGGCGGGCGGATGCTGGTACCCGGCTTCCAGGACGCGCACGTGCACGCGCTGTGGGGCGGACTCGACATCCTGCGCTGCGACCTGTCGGCGTGCTCGACGCAGCCGGAATACCTCGAGACCATCGCCGCCTACGCCGCGGCGCACCCCGATGACGAGTGGGTGCTCGGCGGCGGCTGGGCGATGTCGGCGTTCCCGGGTGGCACGCCCACGGCATCCGCCCTCGACACCGTCGTGCCCGACCGGCCGGTGTTCCTGCCCAACCGCGACGGACACGGCGCGTGGGTCAACTCGGCGGCGCTGCGCATGGCCGGCATCGACCGGCACACTCCCGACCCCGCCGACGGGCGCATCGAGCGCGACGCGGCCGGCAACCCCACCGGCACCCTGCACGAGGGCGCGATGACGCTGGTGAACCGGCTGCTGCCGGTCGAGCCGCCCGAGCGTCTGGTCGACGCGCTGCTCGAGGGCCAGCGCTACCTGCACTCGTACGGCGTCACGGCCTGGCAGGACGCCATCGTCGGCGCGTACGGCGATGCCGGCGACCCGGGCCCCGCCTACGTCACGGCGGCGAACGACGGGCGGCTGACCGCCCGCGTCGTCGGCGCCATCTGGTGGGACCGCTCGGCGGGGCTCGAGCAGATCCCGTCGCTGCTCGAGCGCCGTGAGCGCTACCGGGCAGGGAGGTTCGCAGCGACGAGCGTGAAGGTCATGCAGGACGGCGTGGCCGAGAACTTCACCGCCGCCATGCTCGAGCCGTACTGCGACGGGCACGGGCACCCCACCGACAACTCGGGGATCTCGTTCGTCGACCCCGAGATCCTGAATGAGGCAGTGCCGCGGCTCGATGAGCTGGGCTTCCAGGTGCACTTCCACGCGATCGGCGATCGCGCCGTGCGGCAGTGCCTCGACGCGGTCGAGCACGCCGTTCGGCGCAACGGCCGCGGCGACAACCGGCATCACATCGCGCACCTGCAGGTGGTGCACCCCGAAGACATCCCGCGGTTCCGCGAGCTCGGCGTCGCGGCCAACATGCAGTCGCTGTGGGCGTCGCTGGAGCCGCAGATGGTCGAGCTGACCCTGCCGTTCCTCGGCGAGCGCCGCGCGGGCTGGCAGTACCCGTTCGGCGATCTGCAGCGCTCGGGCGCCGTGCTGGCCGCCGGCAGCGACTGGTCGGTGTCGAGTCCTGACCCGCTGGCGGCGATCCACACCGCCGTGAACCGGCGCGACGTCGGCGATGCCGAGCAGGAGCGCTTCCTGCCCGAGCAGGCCATCGACCTGGCGACTTCGCTGACCGCCTACACGGCGGGCTCGGCCTGGGTGAACCACCTCGACCGCAACACCGGGACGATCGAGGTCGGCAAGTACGCCGATCTGGTCGTGCTCGACCGCGACCCCTTCGGCGGCCCGATCGACGAGATCGGCTCGACGCGGGTGCTGCAGACCTTCGTCGAGGGCGAGCGGGTGTACGCGACGGGCTGACCGCGAAGCCCGGCCGGGCGGCTCGGGACAGTCCGTCCGGCCGCACCCCCAGAACGCGACACCGCGCCGCTGCGGCCGCTCGCACCCATCCGCGAGGATGAGAACGACCCCTCTGATCGGAGCTGATACACCGTGGCATCCACCGTCTTCGAGCGGAACCGCCCCGCCGAGTCCGTCGTCGAGCACGCCCTGCAGGGCACCGCGCACTCGGTGTTCTGGCGCGACGACCTGCCCGCCGCGCTCACACCCGACCGGCCGCCGCTGCGCGGCGCGCACGACGCCGACCTGGTCGTCGTCGGCGGCGGGTACAGCGGGCTGTGGACGGCGCTGCTCGCCACCGAGCGGATGCCAGGAGCACGCATCGCGGTGATCGAGGCGCAGCGGGTGGGCTGGGCCGCCTCGGGCCGCAACGGCGGATTCTGCGAGGCGAGCCTCACCCACGGGCACCAGAACGGCATGTCGCGCTGGCCCGACGAGATGCCGCTGCTCGAGCGGCTCGGGCACGAGAACCTGGATGCCATCGAAGCGGCCGGCGCGAAGTACGGCATGGACTTCCAGTTCGAGCGCACCGGCGTGCTCTCCCCCGCCCTCGAGCAGCACGAGCTGACCTGGCTGCACGAGATGCGCGACGAGGCGATCGCCGACGGCGACGACCACATCGTCTTCCTCGACCAGGACGCCGCGCGCGCCCAGGTGAACTCGCCCACCTACCTCGGCGCCATCTGGGACAAGAAGGAGGGGATGCTGCATCCCGCCCGCTTCGCCGCAGAACTGGCGCGCGTCGCCGAGGAGCGCGGCGTGGTGATCTTCGAGCGCTCCCGGGTGTCGGGGCTCGACACCTCATCGGACGGGGTGGAGGTGGTCACCGACGGCGGGCGGGTGCGCGCACGTCAGGCGGTGCTCGCCACGAACGTGTTCCCCTCGCTGCTCAAGCGCAACCGCCTGATGACGGTGCCGGTGTACGACTACGTGCTGATGACCGAGCCGCTCTCTGACGCGCAGATGGCCGAGATCGGCTGGCAGGGCCGACAGGGCATCGGCGACATGGCGAACCAGTTCCACTACTACCGGCTCACCAAGGACAACCGCATCCTCTTCGGCGGTTACGACGCGATCTACCACTACGGGCGCAAGGTGCGCACCGAATACGAGAACCGCCCGCAGAGCTGGCGCCGCCTCGCCGAGCACTTCTTCACCACCTTCCCCCAGCTGGAGGGGCTGCGGTTCACGCACCAGTGGGCCGGGGCGATCGACACCAGCACCCAGTTCACCGCGTTCTTCGGCACCGCCCGCGGCGGGCGCGTCGCGTACGCGGCCGGGTTCACCGGGCTGGGCGTGGCCTCGACCCGGTTCGCCGCCGAGGTGATGCTCGATCTGCTCGGTGGTGTCGAGAACGAGCGCACCGGGTTGCGGATGGTCAGGCGCCGGCCGCTGCCGTTCCCACCCGAGCCCGCCGCCGCGATCGGCATCAACCTGACCCGCCGCTCGCTCGACAAGGCCGACCACAACGAGGGCCGGCGGGATCTGCTGCTGCGCACGCTGGACGCGCTGGGTCTGGGGTTCGACTCATGAGCCGGATGGATGCCGGAAGCGCCGTGCCTGTGACATCCCTCGCTCTGCCTTCCGAGCCGATCGACGAGGCGCAGGTGCGCGGCGGTGCGCCGCGGGCCGGGCACGTCGTGCTCGATGAGGCCGGCGGACGCTCGATCGGGGTGTGGGAGCACACTCCGGGGGTGTCGACCGACGTCGAGGCCGATGAGGTGTTCGTCGTGGTGGCGGGTTCGGCGACGCTCGAGTTCGAGCATCCGGCGCTGCCGCCGGTAGAGCTGCGCCCGGGCACGGTCGTGCGTCTGGATGCCGGGATGCGCACGGTCTGGACCATCCACGAGACCCTCCGCAAGGTCTACGTGGCCTGACCCTGGCACCCTCTCCCTCGCGCCCCTCACCCCGCGCCTCCTTCGCCGCGCGCCCTCCTTCGCCGAGACCCCCACTTCCCGTCGAGACCCCTAGCTGCGGACGTCGGTAACCAGGGGTCTCGACGCTAGCTAGGGGTCTCGGCGGGATGGGTGCGGGCGGCGCGGGCGGCGGAGTCGACGATCGTGCGGGCGCCCTGCTCGTAGAGGTCATCGTCGACGAGGCCGAGGATCTGCTCGCGCCAGCGGCCGACCAGTGGCTGCGCGGCGCCGGCGTGCAGGGGCGCGTCCATCCACGGCACACTCGCCTCGCGGGCCACGCCACGCGCAGCGCGCGAGCGGGCGATGCCGGCCGCCCGGGCGAGGGTGAAGCTCGAGAACAGGCCGTAATGGCGCACGAGCTCGTCGTCACGCAGACCTGCGGTGTGGAAGGCCGCCATCATCAGCTCCATGGCGTTCAGCTCGCCCTCGCCATAGGTACTGAGCACCACGGCCTCGCTGCCTATCGCCGGATACTGCACGAACACGTCGCGCACCGCGGCGGCGAACTGCATGAGGCGCTCCTGCCAGTCCTCCTCGGGGGCGGTGACCGCGTCGACGGCCTGCTGCAGCATGCTGTCGAGCAGCATCCGAACCAGCTCCTCTTTGTTGCGCACGTGCCGGTACAGCGCGGTGTGGTCGACGCCGAGCAGCTTGCCGAGGTCGCGCAGCGACACGCTCCCGCCACCGGGGCGGGCGGCGAGCTGACGCGCGCCCTGCATCAGCGCTTCACGATCGAGGGGTGTGCGGACCTTCACGAATGTCTCCTCAGCGCCGATGCGGATGCTGTGACACTACCAGCAGTCACCACCGTTGACACCAGCGTTGCGCCCACCTTAGACTGCACCGCAGGCGCAACGACGCGCGCACATCGACTCGATGAGGAGAAGAGATGGCAACGCAGGCTGAGATCGAAGAGCGGCTGCGGGTCCTGGAGGGTCCCGACAAGCTCGACCGCCCGTTCAGCACCCGAGACTTCCTGTCACTCGCCTGGCTGGGGCTCTTCCTCCCGATCGTGCTGATCGTCATCGGGTGGGGGCTGGGCGCATGAGCAGGCAGACCACCTCCGATGCAGGTTTCGAGAGCAGCATCCCCCTCTCCCGCGCCGAGAAGAACTGGGGCGGCCTCGCCGTCTTCGGCAACACCTCCTCCGCCGCCGTGGCGACCTGGTGCTTCATCAGCGGCGGCTTCGTCGCCGCGTACCTCGGCGCGACCCAGGGTGTGCTGGCCATCATCGCCGGAACCCTGATCGGCGTCTTCGTCGTGCTGCTCGCAGCTCTCCCCGCCGCCAGCCGATACGGCATCGAGGCGGTGCGCTCGACCCGCACGATCTTCGGAGTGCGGGGCTCGTACCTCACCGTCGTGCTCGCGCTCACCATCCTGATCGGATGGAACGCCGTGCTGATGATCTCGCTCTCGGATGCATCGTCGGCGGCGCTGGCCCAGTTGGGTGTGATCGGAGAAGCGGATGCCGGAGTCTGGGCACCCGTCTTCTCACTGCTCGGCATCGTGGCGGTGTTCCTGCTGCTGCGCCGGGGCAACCGCACGCTGCGCTGGGCGGGTCCGGTGGTGGCCGTCACCGTGCTGGCACTGGCGATCTGGATCGGCGCGACGCTGATCGCCGAGTTCGGTCTCGACCACATCCTCTCGGCCAAGGCGCTCGCACCGTTCGGCGACAACCACCTCGACTTCATGCTCGTCGTCGAACTCGGCGTCGCGGGTGGCCTGTCGTGGTGGCCGTACGTGGGCAGCCTCACCCGCAACGCGAAGTCGATGCGGCAGTCCGCCTTCCCCTCGGTCGCCGGTCTCGGCCTGATGATGGGCCTCGTGCTGGCGATCGGCATGATCGCCGCCCTCGCCGTACCCGCATCGGGCGGTGACCCGACCGCCTTCCTGATCGAACTGGGCGGGCCGGTGTTCGGGGTGTTCGCACTGCTGTTCCTGGTGTTCGCCAACATCGGCACGGTGATGGTCGGCGCCTACTCGGCCGCGCTCGGGCTGAAGCAGCTGCCCGCCGTCGACCGGCGGATTCCGTGGGCGTGGGCCGTGGTGATCGTGCTCGCTCCGGTGGCCCTGGTGGCGACCGTGCTCTCGGAGCTGTTCATGGCGAATTACGGGGCGTTCATCACACTCGCCGGCATCCTGCTCGGCCCGATCTGCGGCATGCAGATCGTCGACTACTTCCTGATCCGGCGCCAGCGCCTCGATGTGCGCGGACTGTTCAGCGACGGCCCGGGCGGCGGCTACTGGTACTTCGCCGGGTTCAACCCCGCCGGACTCGTCTCGATCGTGGTCGGAGCGGTGACCTACCTGGTGCTGCTCGACCCGTTCACGTACGTGCCCGGGCTCGAGATCGGCTTCATCTCGGCATCCATCCCCTGCGCGATCACCGCCGGTGCGAGCTACTACCTGCTCATGCGCCTCGTGCCCGGTCTCTGGACCACCCGCACCGCCGCCGCCCCGTCAGCCACCCCCGCCCTGCGCTGACCCCCTCCATCCCCACCTCCCCACCCACACCATCCGCCGAGACCCCTGTTTCCCGTCGAGACCCCCAGCTGCGGACGTCTGCAGCTGGGGTCTCGACGGGAGGTGGGGGTCTCGGCGAAAGAGAGAGTGGGACGGATGAGGGACGCTCAGCGGCGGGCGGCGCCGCTGCGGCGGACGAGCAGGGCCAGATGCAGCGCCGTCTGCGTCTCGCCGTCGTCGAGATCGAGATCGAGCAGCTCCTCGATCAGTGTGATGCGCTGGTAGAACACCGAGCGCGACAGGTGCGAGGCCGCTGCCGCCGCGGTGCGGTTGGCCGGATGCGACAGCACGGCCCCCAGCACATCGAGCAGGTCCCCGCCGCGGGCCAGGTCGTACTCGATGAGCGGAGCCAGCATCCGCTCACCATGCTCGAGCAGCCGATGATCCTCACGCAGATTCGTCACCAGCCGCACCAGCGGGCGGGAGTCGGCACGACGCAGCTGCGCACCGCGGCGATCGCCGCGCAGTCCGCCACGCGAGAGGCCGATCGCCTCCTGCAGCGAGCGCAGCGCCTCATCGAGCCCACCGGCCGCCGAGCCCACCGACACCGCCGCCCCATCACCAGCCGCCGCATTCGCGAAGGCGATCGCGGCATCGTCGGAGAACACCGCCTCGGCAGGCAGCGACAGCAGGAGAGTGGCAGCCAGTCCGCCGGCCCCTGCGGGCGCTGCCCCGACGATGGCCCGTCCGCCGATCGCCCGCGCCGCGGCATCCGCCTTCGCCGCCGTCACCTCGGCGCGCGAGATCACCAGCCCGAACAGCCGCCGGCCCTGCACCGGAAGGCCGGCGGCATCCAGCCGCGCCGCCGCGCCGGCGACGCTCGCGAACCGTCCCGCCAGCAGCCGATCGACCAGGCGGCGGCGAGCCTGACGCTCCCACTCGTCGTCAGGCCCGTCGGCGAGCCGCCCCAGCGCCAGCGCGATCGCGCCCTGCTGCAGCACTCCCAGCCGGCCGGCCGGATGCTCGGGGCCGGGCAGTGCGAGCAGGTGACCCCACCGGGTGCCGCGCGCCTCGACGGGCACCACCAGCCAGCCCGACTCTGTGACGCCGTGCGCTCCCGCCGCCTGGTGCGCCGCCCGCGACCGGCGCTCCCAGTCGCCGAACAGCTCCTCCTCCCGGGCCGGAGGCACCTCGGCCGCCACCACCTCGTGCGCGAGGTTCTCGAGCACGACCGGAGCGGCGAGCGTGACCGACAGCTGCTGCACCACGTAATCGGCGGGCGATCCGCGCAGGATGAGCGCGGTGAAACGGTCGCGCACCTCGTCGCGGGCACGCAGCGCCGCCGTCTGCCGGTCGATGATCAGTCGGTGCACGACCTCGGTGAGGGTGACGTACTTCACCTCGCGGTGCAGGGCGACCAGGACCAGCCCGTGCGCTTGCGCGGCCTCGACGATGACCGCCGGCGCCCAGCGATAGTGCGTGCCCAGCTCGAGCACCAGCCCGGCGATGCCGACCTCGACCAGCTCGGCGATGAAGGCGCGCAGCGCATCGGGATCCTGCGGCCACCCCGACCCGGTCGACAGCAGCAGCTCGCCGCCGTTGAGCAGCCGGGCCACGCCCGCGCTGTCGGACACGTGCACCCAGCGCACCCTGCCGTCGAGGTGCTCGGCGCCGCTGAGCACCTCGGGCACACCCTCGGCCACAGCATCCAGTCGCAGCACCTCCCGCACCGTGGGCAGGGCGAGGTGGGTGTCGGCACGCTCTGCCTCATCACGAGCAGCGCTGATCATCGGCATCCTCTCGGTGTGCGGATCTCGGGTTGCCTCATCCTAACCGGACAGTGCGTCCGAACAGGCCGCAAGTTCGCGACGATCGTCCCCTTCGGCCGGCCGCGCTGGCCTGTAAAACTGGGGAACATTCACACCTGGCGGCCCCGGTCGATCTGTCCGATCGACGACAGCGCCGCAATCGCTGAAAGGACGCCCATGACCATCGCGCAGACCGAGTCCGTCGACTCGGCGGCCGAGCGCCGCACCCTGATCGGACACTGGATCGACGGCGCACCCCGTGCCGGTGCGAGTGGACGCACCGCACCGGTGTTCAACCCGGCCACCGGCCAGACCACCGCCGATGTCGCCCTCGCCGATGAGGCCGACATCGCCGCAGCCCTCGCATCCGCCCAGCGCGGCTTCGAGACCTGGAGCCGCTACTCGATTGCCCGCCGCCAGCAGGTGCTCTTCGCCTTCCGCGAGCTGCTGAACAATCGCCGCGGCGAACTCGCCGCCATCATCACCGCCGAGCACGGCAAGGTGCTCTCCGACGCGATGGGTGAGATCGCCCGCGGCCTCGAGGTCGTCGACCTCTCGTGCGGCTTCCCCTCGATGCTGAAGGGCGGGTTCAGCGAGAACGTCTCGACCGACATCGACGTCTACACGATCCGCCAGCCGCTGGGCGTGACCGCCATCATCTCCCCCTTCAACTTCCCGGCGATGGTGCCGCTGTGGTTCTTCCCCGTGGCGCTGGCCGCCGGCAACGCCGTCATCCTCAAGCCCAGCGAGAAGGACCCGTCCGCGGCGCTGTGGATGGCGCGGCTGTGGCAGGAGGCCGGCCTGCCCGACGGCGCGTTCACCGTGCTGCAGGGCGACAAGGTCGCCGTCGACGGACTGCTGCAGGCCGAGGCCGTGCAGTCGGTCTCGTTCGTGGGCTCGACCCCGATCGCCCAGTACATCTATGAAGAGGCCTCGCGCACCGGCAAGCGGGTGCAGGCCCTGGGCGGCGCGAAGAACCACATGCTCGTGCTGCCCGACGCCGACCTCGACCTCGTCGCCGACCAGGCCATCAACGCCGGCTACGGTGCGGCCGGCGAGCGCTGCATGGCCGTCTCGGTCGTGCTCGCCGTCGACAGCATCGCCGACGCGCTCTCGGCGAAGATCCAGGAGCGCATCGCCCGGCTGCGGGTCGGCAACGGGGCAGGGTCGGATGAGGGCGAGCCCGACATGGGCCCGCTGATCTCGTCGGCGCACCGCGACAAGGTGTCGGGCTATGTCGACATCGCCGAGACCGACGGCGCCGAGATCGTAGTCGACGGCCGCGGTTGCACGGTCGCCGGCCACGAGGACGGCTTCTGGTTCGGGCCGACGCTGATCGACCGCATCCCGACCGCCTCGCGCGCCTACACCGAGGAGATCTTCGGACCGGTGCTCTCGATCGTGCGCATCAGCACCTTCCAGGAGGGGCTCGACCTGATCAACTCCGGGCGGTTCGGCAACGGCACCGCGATCTTCACCAACGACGGCGGCGCCGCCCGCCGCTTCCAGTCGGAAGTGCAGGTGGGCATGATCGGCATCAACGTGCCCATCCCCGTGCCGGTCGCCTACCACTCGTTCGGTGGGTGGAAGAGCTCGCTGTTCGGCGACGCCAAGGCCTACGGCACGCACGGCTTCGACTTCTTCACCCGCGAGAAGGCCGTCACCGTGCGCTGGCTCGACCCCGCCTCGCACGGCGGGATCAACCTCGGATTCCCGCAGAACGATTGAGATCATCATGACCGACACGCTCACCTCCCCCGCCGTCGACCTCACCGCCGACGACGCCGTGCGCGCCGACGATCGCGGACACGTCTTCCACTCGTGGAGCGCGCAGGCGCTCATCGACCCGCTGCCGATCGCAGGCGGCGAAGGCGCGACGTTCTGGGACTACGCCGGCAACAGCTACCTCGACTTCTCGAGCCAGCTGGTGAACCTGAACCTCGGGCACCAGCATCCCGATCTCGTCGAGGCCATCCAACGCCAGGCGGGACGCCTGGCCACCATCCAGCCGGCCATGGCCAACGACGTGCGCGGCGAGCTCGCCCGACGCATCAGCGAGGTCGCCCCCGACGGGTTCTCGAAGGTGTTCTTCACGAACGGCGGAGCGGATGCCAACGAGAACGCCGTGCGCATGGCGCGCGCGTACACCGGACGCCGCAAGGTGCTCTCGATGTACCGCAGCTATCACGGCAGCACCTCGACCGCCATCACGCTGACCGGCGACCCGCGTCGCTGGGCGAACGAGCCGGGCGACGGTTCGGTGGCGCACTTCTTCGGCCCGTACCCGTACCGCTCGCCGTTCCACTCCACCTCTCTTGAGGAGGAGACGGCGCGTGCGCTCGAGCACCTCGAGCAGACGATCGTGCTCGAGGGCGCGTCGACGATCGCCGCGATCATCATCGAGTCGATCGTGGGCACCAACGGCGTGCTCGTCCCGCCGCCCGGCTACCTGACCGGGGTGCGCGAGCTGTGCGACCGGTACGGCATCGTGTACATCGCCGACGAGGTGATGGTCGGTTTCGGCCGGGTCGGCGAGTGGTTCGCCTTCCAGGCGTTCGACGTGGCGCCCGACCTGATCACCTTCGCCAAGGGCGTCAACTCGGGGTACGTGCCGCTGGGCGGTGTGGTCATCTCCGACCGCATCGCCGGGCACTTCGACACCGTGCCGTTCCCGGGCGGGCTGACCTATTCGGGGCATCCGCTGGCGTGCGCTGCGGGTGTGGCGACCTTCGAGGTCTTCGAGCGCGACGGCATCCTCGAGCGTGTGCGCGACCTAGGCAGCCGCGTCGTCGAGCCGCGTCTGCGCGAGATCGCCCGCCGACACCCCTCGGTGGGCGAGGTGCGCGGCATGGGCCTGTTCTGGGCGATCGAGCTGGTGCGCGACCGCGACACCCGCGAGCCGCTGGTGCCATTCAACGCCTCCGGCGCCGAGGCGGCGCCGGTCGCCGCGGTCGCCACGGCGTGCAAGAAGGCCGGCGTCTGGCCGTTCACGCACTTCAACCGCGTGCACGTCGCCCCGCCTCTGGTGATCGCCGAGGACGAGCTCGTGAGAGGGCTGGATGCCATCGACAGCGCCCTGCACGCGGCAGACGAGTACGCATCATGACGGGCGTGCTGCACAACATCATCGACGGCCGCCCGGCAGCATCCGCCGGGGAGCTGCTCGACCTCATCGACCCGTCGACTGGCGAGGTGTACGGCCGCGCGCCGATCTCGACGGCCACCGAGGTGGACGCGGCGTTCGCCGCGGCATCCCGCGCGTTCCCGGCCTGGCGCGACGCGACCCCCGCGCAGCGTCAGCTGGCACTGTTCCGCCTCGCCGATGCGCTGGCGGAGCACTCCGAGGAGTTCGCCGACCTCGAATCCCGCGACACCGGCAAGCCGCGCGCGACCCTCGTCGCCGACGAGATCGAGCAGTCCGTCGACCAGCTTCGGTTCTTCGCCGGCGCTGCGCGCGAGCTGAACGGCCGCGCCGCGGCGGAGTACGCCGAGGGCTTCACCTCGTACGTGCGCCGCGAGCCGATCGGCGTCGTCGCGCAGGTGACGCCGTGGAACTACCCGCTGAACATGGCGATCTGGAAGATCGGCCCGGCGCTCGCCGCAGGCAACACGGTCGTGCTCAAGCCCAGCGAGACCACCCCGTCGACGACGGTGCGGCTCGCCGAGCTGGCCGCAGAGATCCTGCCGGCGGGGGTGTTCAACGTGGTGCTCGGCGACCGCACCACCGGGGCGCTGCTGACCGAGCATCCGGCGCCCCAGCTGGTGGCGATCACCGGCTCGGTGCGGGCGGGTCAGGCGGTGGCCGAGTCGGCCTCGAAGCAGCTCAAGCGGGTGCACCTGGAGCTCGGCGGCAAGGCGCCGGCGGTGGTCTTCGCGGATGCCGACCTGCCGCGCGCCGCACGGGGCATCGCGGAGGCTGCGTACTTCAACGCCGGTCAGGACTGCACCGCGGCGACCCGCGTGCTCGTGCATTCGTCGGTGCACGACGCGTTCGTGCAGGCGCTCGTCGCGCACGTCGAGGCGGAGATCCGCACCGGCGCCCCCGATTCGGGCGCCTTCTTCGGCCCGCTGAACAACGACGGCCAGCTCGAGCGCGTGGCCGGGTTCGTCGAGCGGCTGCCCGCGCACGCCCGGGTCGAGACCGGCGGCCGGCGCCAGGGCGAGAAGGGATGCTTCTTCGAGCCGACCGTGGTGACCGGCGTCCGCCAGGACGACGAGGTCGTGCAGAGCGAGGTGTTCGGCCCCGTGCTCACGGTCCAGCCGTTCGACGGTGAAGATGAGGCGGTGCGACTCGCCAACGGCGTGCCCTATGCCCTCGCGGCCTCGACCTGGACCACCGACCACGCCACCGCGATGCGGATGACCCGTGCGCTGGACTTCGGCTGCGTGTGGGTGAACGCGCACATCCCGTTCGTGTCGGACATGCCGCACGGCGGGTTCAAGCAGTCCGGCTACGGGAAGGATCTGTCGATCTACGGATTCGAGGACTACACGCGCCTCAAGCACGTGATGTCGAGCCTGGAGTAACCCGGCTCGATCAGCACAGAAGACCGCCGCGCCCATGATGCGCGGCGGCCTTCTGCTGTCTCTGTCAGTGCCCCGAGACGAGGCCGGCGAGCCGGGCGATCGGCGCCGTCGTCCCACGCCCACCGGCCTCCTGCCGGTCGGCGATGCCGTAGGCGGTGTAGATGGCGTTGACGGCCAGCCAGCGCAGCGGCTCGATCTCCCAGCGGCGCACCCGGTGCCCCACCCACGGCAGGTGCACGAGGTCGGTGTCGCGGCCGAGCACGAGATCGGCGAGGGTGCGGCCGGCGAGGTTGGTGGTGGTCACGCCGGTGCCGACGTAGCCGCCCGCCCAGCCGAGGCCGGTCGCGGGGTCGTGGCCGACGGATGCCGCCCAGTCGCGGGGCACTCCGAGCACGCCCGACCAGGCGTGTGCGAGCGGGATGCCGGATGCCGCCGGGAACGCCCGGTGCAGCAGTTCGGTGAGCACGGCGACCGTGCGCTCCTGGGTGCGGCCATCGGTGTCGACGCGCGAGCCGTAGCGGTAGGGCACGCCGCGGCCGCCGAAGGCGATGCGGCCGTCGGCCGTGCGCTGCGCGTAGGTGTACACGTGGGCCATGTCGCCGAGGGTGTCGGCGTGCGTCCAGCCGATCTCGTCCCAGGCCTGCGCCGGCAGCGGGTCGGTGACGATCAGCGAGGAGTTCATCGGCAGCCAGGTGCGGTGCTCCCCGCGCAGGTTCGCGGTGAATCCCTCGGTCGCCCGCAGCACGTGCCCCGCGCGCACCACGCCCCGGTCGGTTTCGACCCGGCCCGGTTCGATCGACAGAGCCCGGGTGTTCTCGTAGATCACCGCGCCGGCGCGTTCGACGGCGTCGGCGAGTCCGCGCACGAGCTTGGCGGGGTGCACGCGCGCGCAGTGCGGATGCCACACGGCCCCCAGCGGGCGGGCGACGCCGACCCGTTCGCGGGTCTCATCGGGCGACAGTTCGATGAGGTCGGCGCCGGGCCAGTCGGCCTCCGCCGCCGCGAACCGGCGCATCCGCGCGAGCTGGGCGGGCGTGTAGGCCACGTTCAGCTCGCCGCCCTTGGCGATGTCGGCGTCGATCCCCTCAGCATCCGCCACCCGGATGACCTCGTCGACCGCGTCGTTCAGCGCCGCCTGCTGCCGGATGCCGCCGTCGCGGCCGTAGCGGTCGCGACCGCCCGTGACGGTGTTGGTGAGCCAGCCGCCGTTGCGACCGGATGCCCCGAAGCCGGCGAACCGCGCCTCGATCACCGCGACCCGTACCGACGGGTCGAGCTTTCGCAGGTAGTACGCGGCCCACAGGCCGGTGTACCCGGCACCGACGATGGCGACATCGACATCGACATCGCCCGGCAGAGCCGGCCGCGCCGCGGGCCGGCCGATCTGCTGCCACCAGAAGGACACCTCACCGTTGAGCATCCGCCACCTTCCTTCTACGGATTTCGTTGTTGCATCTGATCCTATGTGCGGAATCCGTCTTGTAGGCAGACTTTGACCCCTGATATCGTCTCGCACAGGAGGTGCAGTGATGCCCGGAACCAATCGCACGGCGATCGCGCTCGACGAGACATCGAAGGCGATCATCGAGCAGCTGCAGGCCGACGGCCGCCGCTCCTACGCCGACATCGGCCGCTCGGTCGGACTCAGCGAAGCCGCGACCCGGCAGCGCGTGCAGCGCCTCGTCGACAGTGGCGTGATGCAGATCGTCGCCGTCACCGACCCGATGCAACTCGGATTCGCCCGCCAGGCCATGATCGGCATCAAGGTCACCGGAGACGTCAGCGTCGTCGCCGACGCCCTCGCCGAACTCCCCAGCGTCAGCTACGTCGTCATGACCGCCGGCTCCTTCGACCTGCTCGCCGAGGTGGTCTGCACCAGTGACGACGAGCTGATCGGCATCCTCAACCACGACATCCGCGGCCTCGACGGCGTCGTCTCGACCGAGACGTTCGTCTATCTCAAGCTCCACAAACAGTTCTACGACTGGGGGACACGATGAACTCCGCACCCGCCACCACGGCTGCGATCCGCAGCGACGCCGATCTGCAGCAGATGGCACGCGACCACCTCTGGATGCACTTCGCCAGGCAGTCGGTGATGACCGAGGGCCCCGGCGTGCCCATCATCGTCAAGGGCGAAGGCCACCACATCTGGGACTCGCAGGGCCGACGGTACATCGACGGCCTCTCAGGTCTGTTCGTCGTCAACGCCGGGCACGGCCGGCGCCGACTCGCCGAGGCTGCGGCGCGCCAGTCCGAGCAGCTGGCGTTCTTCCCGATCTGGTCTTACGCGCACCCGGCCGCGATCGAGCTGGCCGATCGGCTCGCCGACCATGCCCCCGGCGACCTGAACCACGTCTTCTTCTCCACCGGCGGCGGTGAGGCGGTCGAGACGGCGTTCAAGCTCGCCAAGCACTACTGGAAGCTGCAGGGCAAGCCCACCAAGCACAAGGTCATCTCGCGGTTCATCGCGTACCACGGCACCACCCAGGGTGCGTTGGCGATCACCGGCCTGCCGGGCATGAAGTCGATGTTCGAGCCCGTCACCCCCGGCGGCTTCCGCGTGCCGAACACCAACTACTACCGCGCCGGCGAGATGGGCTTCCCCGGGGGCACGCCTGAGGAGTTCGGCCTGTGGGCCGCGAATCGCATCGAGGAGATGATCCAGTTCGAGGGCCCCGAGACGGTCGCGGCCGTGTTCCTCGAGCCGGTGCAGAACTCGGGCGGATGCTTCCCGCCGCCGCCCGGATATTTCAAGCGGGTGCGCGAGATCTGCGACAAGTACGACGTGCTGCTGGTCTCGGACGAGGTGATCTGCGCGTTCGGGCGCATCGGCGAGTACTTCGCCTGCGACGCCTACGGTTACCAGCCCGACATGATCACCTTCGCCAAGGCGGCCACCAGCGGGTACGCGCCGCTGGGCGGCACGATCGTCAGCGACCGGGTGTACGAGCCGTTCGCGCACGGGCAGGAGTCGTTCCCGCACGGCTACACCTTCGGCGGGCATCCCGTCTCGGCGGCCGTGGCACTCGAGAACCTCGACATCTACGAGGACGAGGGGCTGCTGCAGAACGTGCGCGAGAACTCCCCCGCGTTCCGCTCGACGCTCGAGCGGCTCACCGATCTGCCGATCGTCGGCGACGTGCGCGGCGACGGCTACTTCTTCGGCATCGAGCTGGTCAAGGACAAGAACACGAAGGAGACCTTCGACGAGGAGGAGTCCGAGCTGCTGCTGCGCGGGTTCCTGTCGAAGGCGCTCTTCGACGCGGGGCTGTACTGCCGCGCCGACGACCGCGGCGACCCCGTCATCCAGCTCGCTCCGCCGCTGACCATCGGCCAGCCCGAGTTCGACGAGATCGAGCAGATCCTGCGCGGCGTGCTCACCGAGGCCTGGACCCGCCTCTGACCTTCCGCCCGCCCCCTCCGGGTCCTGAGCGAGCGCAGCCCGACCCTCCCCGGATCCTGAGCGAGCGCAGCCCGACCCTCCCCGGATCCTGAGCGAGCGCAGCCCGACCCTCCCCGGATCCTGAGCGAGCGCAGCGAGACGAAGGACGTCCCCCACGCCCTTCGTCTCGTCGCTGCGCTCCTCGCTCAGGACCCGAGAGGAGGAAACCTGCGCTCCTCGCTCAGGACCCCAGAGGAGGAAACCGGCGCTCCTCGCTCAGGACCCGGAGAAAGGGACCCGGAAAAGAAAGCTACGCGTCGACGGCGACCTTCGGCTTCGCCCACGACCGGCCGCGAGTGTCCTTGAGGATCGTGTACTCGACATCCACGTGCGGCTCGATCGCGCTGTACTTGTCGTTCGGCGCGCCGATCACCAGCTGGAAGCCGAGCCCACGCCACGCGCCGATCGCGCGCTTCGTGAAGTGGGCATCGGCCTTGATGAGGGCCTCGTCCATGAACACCGGCGCGTACCGCGGGCGCGACGCCCCGGCATCCCCCAGCTGATACCGCAGAGCCGCGCCGACGATGAAAGCGACCAGCTCCTGCGACTCGCCACCCGACTTCTCGCCGATGTGGTCGTACAGCGCGACGTGCTCGCCCGTCGCCGCCAGCACCCGCTCGGCAGACACCCGCACGTGATTGCGCACGTCGATCAGCTCGGCGAAGTCGGGAGCGCTGCGGCGCATCCGCCCGATCAGCCGGCTCATCCGCTTGTACGCGTGCTCGCGCTCGGCGTCGGTCGACGCCGCCTCGATCAGCCCGCGCACCTCGCGCAGCTCGCGGCGGAAGCGCTTGCGCGCCTCGGACTGGTTCTCGCGCGGCGAGATCTGCAGGCGATGCTGATCGTCGTAGAACGGCAGCTCGCGCATGATGCTGTTGATCGGCTCGATGCGCTCCTTGATCTCGCGCACCGATCGGCTCAGCGTCGAATCGAGGCTGGTCAGGTCGTTGCCCGACAGCTTCAGCAGACTGTCGCGCCACTCCCCCTCCAGCTCGTGCAGGCCGTTCGTGCGCAGCGCCTCGAGGATGCCCTCGAACTCCGCCACCGAGGCATCCGGATCCGGCAGCAGGTTCAGGTTCGGCCAGCGCTCGAGGAACGACGTCATCAGCTGCCGCATCCGCTCGCGCTGCTCGTCATGCGCCTCCTCGGCCGCGCGGCGGTCGGATGCCAGGCGCGCCGCGGCAGACTTCAGCGCGAGGTCGAGCCGCGCCAGCCGGTCGCTCGCCGACAGCCCCTCGCCGTCGCCAGACCCGGAGAGCATGAATCGCTCATCGAGGAACGCCGCCTGAGCGGCATCCACCGACATCTCCGACGCGTCGTCGACGATCCGCTGGCACTCGTCGACGTCGTCGGTCACCGCGCCCCAGCGCTCCTGCGCCGCGGCGCGCTGCGCCCCGACCGCGCCGATCTCGTCGCGCAGCACCGCCGCACGCACCTTGAGACTCTCGGCCCGCTCGCGCAGGTCGGCGATCTCGGGACTCGCGGTGGTCACCTCGGCCTCGACGGCCGCCCACCGCTCGACCTCCTGCGCGACGGAGGCGACGTCGATCTGCTCCCAGGTCAGGTCGTGGATCATCGCGAACGCCGTCGAACGCTGCTCGATGGCATCCATCGCGGCCTCCGCCTCGGTCACCGCCGCCGTGGCCGCGGCGACCTCGGCCTCGAGAGCCGCGGTCTGCTCGTCGAGCGCACGCAGCCGCCGTTCGTTCGAGAAGCCCAGCACGTTCTCGCGCCCGTGCCCGCCGTGCGCGCCGCGACTGCCCTGCGACATCTGACCCGAGATCGTGAGCGCCATCGCGTGCGCGCCCAGCTGCACCGACGAGTCGACGCACACGAAACCGAAGCGCTCGTCGAGACGCTGCTGCAGCCATCCGGTGAACGGCGTCGAGCGGTAGTCGAGGCGGCCCGGAAGAGTGCGCCCGTCGGTGCTCGGCAACTCGGCGAGCCCGGTCTGCACACCTTCGTAGCGCAGCCGGATCGGCAGGCGCTCGGCGTCGATCGCGGCGCGGAATCGGTCGAGGTGCGCCGCGTCGATGAGCAGCGTCGTGGCGAACCCACCGAGCGCGAGGTTGAACGCCTCGCGCCAGGGCTCGAACTCGGTGCGCACCTCGATCAGCTCGCCGACGAACGGCAGGTCGCCGGCGTCGAGACCCGCGGCCTCGGCCAGCAGCGTGCGGGCACGATCGAGGGCGGCGGGGATGCTGCCGCGCTGCCGATCGGCCTCGGCGCGCTCTTCGGCGAGCGCGCGACGGCGCTTCGCGAGCGCCTGCCGCGCCGACTCCGCCTCGGCGAACGTCGCCCGCGCCTCGCGGCGGACGGATGCCTCGGACTGCGCCGCACCGGCCGCGGCCCGCACCTCGGCGAACTCCTTGGCCGTCGACGCCGACAGCCCCAGCTCACGCAGCACGCCGTCGACCCGGTCGCGCTCACGCTGCACGTCGGCGAGACGCCGCTCGGCCGCTCGCAGCTCGCGCTGCGCGGTCTCGAGGCGGTCGCCGCCCGACTGCCGCAGCAGATCGAGCAGACCGTCGCGCTCGGCCTCGGCGGCGTCGACGAGCGCCTTCTTCTCGCGCAGGGTGAGATCGAGCGCACGAGTGCGATCGCGCAGCTCGGTCTCGACCTCGCGCAGCAGATCGAGCCGGCGTTCGGCCCGCCACAGCGTCGCCCGCGAGTCGGGAGAGGCGAAGTCGCCGACCTCGTCGATCAGGCGCACCTGCTCGGCCGCGGCCGCGATCCGCTCCCGGATGCCCTGGATCGGCTCGAGCGCGCTGACCTGCTGCCGCGCGGTGATCATGCTCGTGCGGGTGCTCTCGAGCTCGTCGAAGTGCGCGACCACGGCATCCGCCGTCGCCATCGTCTCGGGCTCCTCCAGCACGAGACGCTTGTACAGGTCGTCGACCGTGGTGATCTGCTGACCGGCCTGGATGCGGGCGAGCAGGCTCATCGCCTTCGCGCCCGACCCCGCGGCGCCGATGCCGAGCACGGCGTGCAGCCGCGCGGAGAACTCGCGGTCGGTGGCCAGGGTCTCGAGCCCCAGGGCGCGCAGCGCCGAGTCGGCGAGCCGCGGCGTGGCGGCCTCCTCGAGCCGGGCAAGATCGAAGAACCCGTCGGCGGTCGCGCGCACGCGCACCGTGTCTTCGAGGATGCGAGCGCCCGCCGGGATGTACCAGGCGCGCAGCGCCGTGAAGCGCGAGCCGTCGTGGTCGAGCCACGTCATCGCGATGGCCGTCCAGGTGTCTTCCCCGTCACCGCGCAGCACACGCAGCCTGGTGCCCTCGTCGGTGCGCGACTCGTCGATCTTGCCGCGGCCGTAGGAGAGGATGTTGCGCTGCTCGTCACCGCGGGGTCGCCCGGTGATGCCGCCGTTCGAGGCGCCGTTGAAGGGCGTCGTATGCGGCATCATGAGCGCGATGTAGGCATCCATCAGGGTGGACTTGCCCGACCCGGAGCCGCCGCACAGCATGGTCGCGTTCGGCGAGAACCGCACGCGGTGCGGGCCGCCGTCGTAGCCGCCCCAGTTGACCAGCTGCAGGTCTTCGGCGACCCACTGCTGCCCGCGGGACTCGGCGGGGATGAGTCCGAAGAGCGTGTCGAGCATCGTCACAGCGCTGCCTCCTTCTGCGCCTTCTCGGCACGGGATGCCTGCTGCGCCGCCTGCTCGCGCAGCCAGGTGCGCAGCTCGGCGAGCTTCTCGGCGCTGAGCACCACCTCGACGAGCGGGCTGATTCGGTAGCGGCCGAGGGTCTCCTCGTCGATGACGCCCTCGCGATCGAGCCGGTCGAGCGCCGCGCGGATCGCCTTCTGCTGGCGGGCGGTGCTGCCGTCGGCGTCGGTGAGGTAGCTGAGCACGGTCTGCTCGATGTCTTCGATGTCGATGCGCGGTGCCGGCTCACCCGCCGCCGATTCGCGCTGGAAGACCGTCCGCAGATGCACGAGCACGAGCGTCTCGGTGCGGTTGTACGGGGCATCCTTCAGCAGGATCGGCACCTCGAACTCGTCGGAGCGGACCTGCTGCTTGTACGCCACCCCGCGGCCGAGGTCGACGACCAGGCGCAGGTACATGTCGTGCATCCGCGACTCGATGAGCTGCTGATGCTCGAGCAGCAGGGCCCACTCGGTGCGGCTGTCGGCGCTGAGGAAGCGCCGCTGCAGCACGTGCACGAGAACGCGCCGCACCTCGGGGTCGAGCGTGCCGCGGTCGCCGGGGAAGAGCTCGTCGGGGTCGTCCTCCATCGCGACGGGCGCGATGAACGGCGCCTCGGGCTGCGCGTCCGCAGGGCCGTCAGCCTGTTCAGGGATGCCGAACGCCGGTTCCGCGGCATCCGCACCGGCGTTTCCCATCCCCGACCCGGATGCCCGGCCCGCAGCCGTCGCTTCAGGAATGCCGAACGCCGGTTCCACAGCATCCGCACCGGCGTTTCCCATCCCCGATCCGGATGCCGGCCCCGCGGCCGGGCCCGAAGCAGCAGTCTCGTCAGTCATCGTGGTCCTCCCCTGCTGCGCGAGCGGTCGCCGAGACGAACGCGAAGCGTCTCGTCGTGCCGTCGGGGCGCAGCGTCTCGACGGTCGACAGACCGTCGGTCTCACTCATGCCGTTGCGGTGCGCGATCTCGAGCAGCCCCACCAGGTCGACCGGGCGCCGCGTGTCATCGGGGGCGCCGGCGAAGGCATCCGCCAGATCGAACGGGCCGCCAAGACCCGCGACGTACGCCTCGAGCTCGGCGTACCGAGGACCGCCCCATGAGCGCGAGTCGACCTCGAGGTATTCGACGTCGTCGGCATCCGTCAGCGGCGCGGGCGCCCCCGGCGGGCGCACGTCGCCCACCGTCTGACGCAGCCGGCCCAGGTCGATCAGCGGCAGGCTGCGCACCGGGTCGACGGTCGCGTTCGACGGCGCCGTCTGAGCCCACTGATGCAGACCCGAGATCACGTCGCGCAGCAGGTCGTCGATCTGCCGGTCGCGCAGCGGGTCGTGCGTCTTGACCTGCCCGGTGATGACGTGCGAGGCGCGGCGCTGCGCGGCCAGCACCTCCTCCACACCCAGCTCGACGCGGCGGCCGATCGCGTCGAACTCCGCCCGCTGGCGCGGGTCGAGATGGCGCGAGAACGGATGCGCGAGCAGGTCGTGCAGCTGATCCGCGAGCGCGTCGATCCGCTCGGGGTCACCGATCAGGCGCAGCGCGCCGGCGAACGCGCGCCCCTCGGGGGTGGCCTGCATGACGTCCTTAGCGCGCTGCAGGTACTCGCGCAGCACCTCGCCGGTCGGCCGCTCGTCGCGTCGCAGATGCGCCACGACATCGCGCTGCATGGCCTTCAGCGACTCGGCCACCCGGGTGAAGTCGGCGGGCAGCTCGCGTGCCAGGTGCAGGATGTTCTCCGCCTCTTCGTACAGCTCCTCGTCGTCGACGGGAACCGTGCCCTCGGCCTGCACGCGCAGGATCTCGGCGTCGAGGGCGTCGCGCTCGGCGGTGAGGCGGGCGATGCGCTTGACCGGATCGGCCTCGGCGTCGTCGGCGAGCCGTTCGACGGCCTCGAGCAGGGTGCGCACCCGGGAGTTCGACACGCGGGTGCGACCGCCTCCGGTGCGGCCGGTGATCTCGAGCGCCTCGACGGCGTGGGCCGAGAGCCGGTACACCTCGACGTCGTCGTCGATCTGCTGCACCAGCCAGCCCTGCTTGGCCCAGGTGCGGCACACCTCGCGGCCGCCGCCGGACGGGATCCGCCGGTCGTCGTCGTCGTGCCCGGCCGCACGCAGCTCGTCGAGGGCTTCGGCCACCTCCGCGTGCGCATCCGCGACCGGCACCGACGGCCGGTCGGCCGAGAAGAGCATCGTCAGCGCGGCGATGACGAAGGGCGCCTGGCGACCGTGAAGCAGCCCCAGCGTCGGCGTCCGGAACGCCGCGAGGGAGCGAGAGTATGCCGCCTCGGCACGCGCGCCAGTCACACATTCCAGTTTATCGGTCGTGCCGCGGCGGACGATCCGCTCGCCTCTTGTCAACCACGTTCCGACCGAGGCATCCGGTCGACACGATCGAACCATGCGTCACCGGATGAGACGTCTTCTGACCGCGGTCGCGACGGCGATGCTCGCCGCGACCATGGCCGGCTGCGGGATGAGCTTCCCCGCCGACCCCGACGGCACACTCGACCGGGTGAGCGGCGGCGAGCTGCGCATCGGCGCCTCGCCCGACCCGGGACTCGTCGACGTCGAGTCGTCGACGCCGACCGGTCCGCTGCCCGACCTCGCCGAGAAGTTCGCCGCGACACTCGACGCGGAGCCCGAGTGGACGGTCGGCAGCGAGGAGACACTGGTCGGGATGCTCGAAGCCGGCGACCTCGACCTCGTCGTCGGCGGCTTCACCGAGAAGACGCCGTGGATCGACAAGGCGGGCATCACACGCGGGTACAGCGGCATCGAGGGCGCGGACGGCCGCAAGATCGTGCTGCTCGTGCCGCTGGGTGAGAACGCCTTCCTCACCGACCTCGAACGGTTCCTCGACAAGGAGGTCGGGTCGTGAGCGGCGACCGGCAGCTCGCGTCCCACCAGTTCGGGCGCACCGATCTGCCGGACGAGCAGCACAAGGCGCTGAAGAGCGCGGTCCGCTGGGAGATCTTCACCATCTGCTACACGTCGGTGACGATCGCGGTCGTCGCCTTCGTGGTGGGCAACTCGCAGGCCATGCGCACGGCATGGATCGAGGACATGCTCTCGCTCACCCCTCAGATCGCGTTCCTCGTCGCGCTGATCTTCGTGCGCCGTCGACCCACCCGCACGCATCCCTACGGGCTGCACCGCGCCATGGGTGTCGGCCATCTGGTCGCCGGTGTGGCCCTTCTCGTGATCGGCGCGAACCTCGCGGTCGAATCGATCATCGGACTGGTCTCGGGTGAGCATCCCACGATCGGCACGGTGCAGGTCTTCGGGCAGACGATCTGGCTCGGCTGGCTGATGGTCGCCGTGATGGTCGTGGTCGTGGTCGGGCCGGTCTTCATCTACGGCCCGGCGAAGGCGAAGCTCGCGCCCGTGCTGCACAACAAGCTGCTCTATGCCGACGCCGACATGGCGAAGGCCGACTGGCAGACGAACGTCGCCTCGATCGTCGGCGTGCTCGGCATCGGCATGGGCGTGTGGTGGCTCGACGGCGCGGCCGCCATCTTCATCTCGCTGGG
Organism: Microbacterium sp. OR21; assembly: GCF_047306785.1. Classification (NCBI taxonomy): domain Bacteria; kingdom Bacillati; phylum Actinomycetota; class Actinomycetes; order Micrococcales; family Microbacteriaceae; genus Microbacterium; species Microbacterium sp. OR21. The sequence continues at coordinate 444,746 of NZ_JAZEXJ010000002.1, forward strand.
CATCGTGTGGGACGGTTGGCGCAACACGAAGGGCGCCGTGCTCGACCTCATGGATCAGCGGGCCACCACGCACGACGACACCCGCCCGCATCCGCTGGCCGGGCGGATCGTGCAGGAGCTGCGTGCGCTGCGCTGGGTGGCGGATGCCGCGGTGCGCGTGCGCGACCTCGGCCAGGTCTTCCAGGTCGAGGCGTTCGTCGTGCCCGATCGCCGCAGGGTGCGGGTGGCGGATGTGGACGCGGCGTCGGAGATGATCGCCGCGCTCGACTGGAAGGTGCAGGACGTCGTGGTCATCCCCGTGTCGGAGCTGCCCGCCGAGGCGGACAACAACCCGATGGACTGAGACGACAAAACCCCCGGCTTCACCGGGGGTTTCATTCTGTAGCAGGAGCGGGGCTTGAACCCGCGACCTCACGATTATGAGTCGTGCGCTCTCACCAACTGAGCTACCCTGCCGCAGGGCATCCGATCGAAATGCGAATGCTGCGAGCCCCGAGTCAGGATTGAACTGACGACCCCTTCCTTACCATGGAAGTGCTCTGCCACTGAGCTATCGGGGCGTGCTGCCCGTCTCCGGGCAACCAGATGAGATTATCACCTCACGGTGTCTCGTGCGAAATCGGAGCTCAGTACTCGTACCGCCCGGCGTTTCGCTTCAGCCAGGGCAGCGGATCGACCGTCGTGCCGTTGATGATGATCTCGAAATGCAGGTGCGCGCCGTACGAGCGGCCGGTGTTGCCGACCTTGCCGATGATGTCGCCGACCTTGATCTTCTGGCCGTTCTTCACCTGCAGCGAACCGTACTGCATGTGCGAGTAGTGGCTGGTCACCAGCTGGCCGTCGATCACGTGATCGACGTATGCCGTGACGCCGTAGTTGCCGCCCGACTCGGTCGCGAGGCGCACCGTGCCGTCGGCGATGGACTGGATGGGCGCACCCGCGCCGGGAACCAGGTCGATGCCCGCGTGCAGACGGCCCCAGCGCTGGCCGTAGCCGGAGCTCATCGCCACACCGACCTTGAACGGCCACTGGATCGCCGCGTCGGGGTCGTTCGTGTACAGGCTCTGCGAGAAGGCGATGCCCTCGTCGGCGGCGACCTCGGCGAGCGAGACCGTCGAGAACGAGTCCGAGCGCACCAGCGCCTCGTCCTGCACGTCGGCGGGGGCGACGAACGCCTGGATCTCATCCTCGCCGGCCTTGGACGACGCGGGCGCGGCGGTCTGATCGGCGACCAGCGAGGCGGGCACGCCGCCCTGCGTGGCCGCGACGGCGGAGACGGGCAGCGTCATCGACACGGCGATGAGTCCGGCGACGCCCATGACGCCGAGGCTGGCGCCCGCGGCGACGACGCGGCGCGGCGCGCGCCGACGGCGCGGAGCGACGTGCGCGACCACACCGGCGGCGACCGGCTCGTGGGCGACGGGAACGGCGACGGGTGCGTCATCCTCGACGGGCTGGAACCCGAAGGCCGCGGATGCCGCGGCGAACGCGTCGGCGTCGCACGCGTCGGCGGCCAACGCGTCGGCGTCGCACATGGCGGGCTCGGTGATCGGGGCCACGGCCTCGGGGGTCTCGTCACGTACGGCCGGCGCGGGGCCGGGGGTCGCGGCGGATGCCAGGGCGACGATCTCGGCGATCACGGCGGCCGGCTCGGCGACGACCGACTCGGGCTCGACGACCGGCTGCACCTCGGGGCTGCCACCGGCTGCCATCCGGCGGGCGCGACGGCTGGTCGCGGCGGCGGAGACGGCGGCAGCGGTCACGGCTGCCGCGGCGGCGACGGCGGATGCTGCAGACGGGACGACCTGCTCCTCGTGCGGAGCGGCCGAGTTCGCGGGGTTCGCCGAGGCGGCGCGAAGTCGATTCGAACGACGCGTGGGGGCAGCGGCGTTCTCAGTGTGCTCAGGGGGCAAAACAGAATCTCTCGGGTGTCGGGCCAAGCTGGGGCGGCTTGATCACTCTCGCCTATCGGGTGACGAAAGTAACGATCAGATAAACGATAGCGCGATCATGCTGAAAAAGCCATGAGTCCGAACATACCGTCAGGCGCCGGACTGCGTGACCAGGCGGCGCAGCCTGTCGTGCACATCGAGGCCGCCCGCGATGAGCATCGGCCGGGACGCGTCGAGGTCGAGACGCGACACCGCACCGCCGGCCTCCTGCACGAGCAGGGCGCCGGCGGCGAAGTCCCAGGCGTTCAGGCCGCGCTCGAAGAATCCGTCGAGGCGCCCGGCGGCGACGTACGCGAGGTCGATGGCCGCCGAGCCCATCCGGCGCACATCGCGGGCCATGCTCATCACGCGTCGCACGGTGGCGAGGTCGCCGTCGTGGGTGGCGGGGTCGTAGCCGAATCCCGTGCCCAGCAGCGCACCGGCCGGAGTGTCGGTCGTGACGGCCAGGCGCGTGCCGTCGTGCCACGCGCCCTCGCCGCGGACGGCGGTGAACAGCTCACCGAGCGCGGGCGCGCACACGGCGGCGGCCACGCCTCGCCAGCGCTCGAACTCGGGCTCGCCTTCGACCACGGCGACACTCACCGAGTAGCCCGGGATGCCGTAGGCGTAGTTCACCGTGCCGTCGATGGGGTCGACGACCCACGTGTATCCGCTCGAGCCGCGCTCTGCCCCGGTCTCCTCGCCGAGGAACCCGTCGTCCGGGCGCTCGGAGCGCAGCCGGTCGCGGATGAGCTGCTCGACCTCGCGATCGGCCTCGGTGACGATGTCGGCCATGGTCGACTTCGTCGCGGCGAGCGCGACGCCCTCGGCACGGCGGCTCCGGGCGAGCTCACCCGCCTCCTGCGCGATGTCGGCGACCAGGGCGCCGAGATCGGCCGCGGTCACTGCTGACCACCCGCAGCGTGCGGCGGCTGCGGGGCCGGCGGCATGGGAGGAACCGGGGGCGCGGCGGGAGCATCCCCCTCTGTGGCCGGCGCCGGCGGCACCGCCGGCGGCACCGGCGTACTCGCGTCCCCGTGCGAAGCGGGAGGCGCCGGAGGCGCAGGCGGGGCAGCGGGCGGCGCAGGCGGGGCAGCGGGCGGTGCAGCCGGAGCGGCGGGCGGTGCAGGCGGGTTCGCCGTCGGGCCGGCCGGCACGGCGGAAACGACACCGTCGCCGTGACGCCCCTCGATGTGGGCGATCGGCTGACCGGCATCCGGAGTGGTCTCGACGCGCGGGGCCACCGACGGCGACCCACCCTGCCCGTACGGATACTGGGCGGCTTCCAGGGTCGGGAAGCTCGACGCCTGCTGCTGCGGCGCGTAGGTCGGCCGACCGGTGTAGTAGGCGTTGAAGTCGGGGGTGCCGTCGGGCAGGACCGGCAGCGGCGTGCGACCGTCGGCGTAGGTGGGCCACATCTGCTGCTGCGGTGCGACGGCCGGGGCGGGACGCGGGCCGCGCGGCGCGAACAGGGCGTTCAGCAGCGGGATGAGCGTGGTGCCGACGGCGGCGAGGATCGCGAGCGCGATCACGATGCGCCAATACAGGTCGTCGTAGACGAACTGGTCGGGGAAGCTCAGGTGGAACACGAGCATGGCGATCAGGCCCGCGAGCATCGCGAAGGTCACGATCACGATCACGCGGGTGAAGGTCGTGACGTAGCGGCGCGACGCCTTCACGAACAGCCGCAGGTGCACGAGGGCGAGCTGCAGGATCGCGATCACGAGCAGGAACTGGAAGAACCGGGCGCCCACCCACCCGAACGACTCGGCGATGTGGTGCGGCAGCCAGATCTTCACCGCGCCGACGAGCAGCACGATGATCCAGCTGACCATGCTCGCCAGCGCCAGCCAGTCGGGGCGACGCTCGGCCAGGTGCGCCTCGGCGATCGCGACGCCGGCGAACAGCGCGAGCAGCAGGATCGTCAGGAACGCGCGCCCGATGATGCCGTCCTGATCGCCGATCAGTACCCAGACCACGCAGACCAGGGCAGCGGCGATCAGCGCGCCGATGGCGATCCAGATCGCGCCGCGCAGCAGCTTCGACGACATCGGCTTGTGCTCGTCTGCGGTCGTCGGATGTTCTGCTGACGATGTCACGTCGGACATGATGAGATCCTCCCCGGGTCGGTGCTCTCATCCTCGCACGCACCCGCTCGCGACGACGGAGGCTGTGGATAAGCGTCAGCGCGTGCGCGACGCCGCCGCGAAGCCCGCGATCCGGGCCTGCGCGTCGGGGGTGTCGAAGGCGGCGCCGATCGAATCGGCCTCCACGCTCAGCTGCTCCTCGAACGATCGCGACGGCTGCGAGCGCACCAGGCGCTTCGCCTGCCCGTAGGCGCCGGCCGCACCGTCGAGCCACGAGCGCGCGATCTGCTCGGCGCGCCGCCGCACGGCATCCGCCTCGGCATCGGGCCCCGCCTCGGTGCCGGCTCCCGCCTCGGCGCCCGGGGCGGCGACCGCCTCTGCGACGAGGCCCCAGGCGACGGCTTCGTCGGCCGAGAGCATCCGGTCCTGCAGCAGCAGCTGCAGCGCGCGGCGCTCACCGACAGCCCGCGCGAGCTGGGCCGAGACCGACAGGTCGGGCGTCAGGCCGATGTTCGCGTACCGACTGCCGATCTTCGAGCTCGCGCCGACCACCGCGTAGTCGCTGCACATCAGGATGCCCAGGCCGCCGCCCGCCGTGGTGCCGTGCGCGGCCGCGACGACCGGAACGGCCGAGGTGGTGAGCGACAGGATGCCGGCGTTGATGACGTGCGCGAGCGCGGTGATCTCGTGCCCTCCGGCCATGCCGGTCGACATCGCGATCACATCGCCGCCGGCGCAGAACGCCCGGCCATTGCCCTCGATCAGGATCGCGCCGACGTCATCGCGGCCGACCGCCTCGGCGGTGGCGTCACGCCACGCGTGCGCCAGATCGGCGTCGAATGCGTTCAGGCTGGCCGGACGGTTGAGCGTGAGCCGGGCGAGGCCCCCGTCGATCGTGAGCAGAAGCGGATCGGTCATGGCTCTCCTTCGATGCGCAGGACGGAGTTCCAGACTAACCGGCACTCAGTCCTACCGCGACGCGCTCAGGTCAATCCTCGGAGAGCACGCGGACGACGAAGTCCTCCATACGGTGCTTCGTGCCGTCGAGTCGCTGGTCGACCTGGCCGGGTGCGCGCACCTCGCTGGGGGCGAGCGGATGCGCGAGACGCACGTTGTCGTGACACGACAGGTCGGCGCAGATGTAGGTGCCCGCGCTGTCGCCGCGGCGCCCCTTCGCTCCCCCGCGACGCGCGGTGAGCAGCGCCACCTGATTGCCCGGCTGCATGGTGCGGCAGATGTTGCACATGCCCGAGCGCACGCGACTGGGGTCGGTCGAGCGCAGCACGATGCCCATCGGCCGGCCCTCATGCTCGACGACCACGACGGCGCGGCGGCTCGACTCCGGGTCGCGCCAGGCGAGGAAGTCGATGTAGTCCCAGTCGGTGAGGATGAAGTCGTGCGGCATGCCGATCTGCGCGATCTCCTCCGCATCGGCGTTCTTGATCGCCTCGCGGACCTGGGCCTCGGTCAGTGGTCGCATCGATCCAGTCTAGGAAGACTGCGGCGCGGTGAAGGCCGCATGCTCAAACCGTCGAGTGCGAGCACGGCGGAGACCGCCATCAGGGCTGTGCGGAACGCGGACATGCAACCTCCTCCGGAAACCCAAATGGTATACCAGGACTCATTCGACGGCGAAGAGCCCGTGCGCCCCGCGCTCCGCGTCGATCATCAGATGCGACACGAACGGGTAGCTGCCCTTCTCGGGGAAGGTGAGCTCGACGAAGCCGCCCTGGGCGGGCTGCAGCCCGAGCGCCTGCGATCCCGTGTCGGCCGACCGCCGCAGCAGGTAAGCGCCCTCCGACCAGACCGTGTCGAACTGGCCGCCGATGACATGGAAGCTGCTCGGTCGTTCGATCCCGGCATCCAGCACCCACACCCGCACCCGCTCGCCCACCCGCGCCGGAAGCGGCGCGTGGTCGTACTGGTTCGCGTATCCGTTGAACGTGACGAGATCGGGGTCGCCCGTCGCGATGCGGTCGAGGTCGACCACGCCGCCGTCATGATCGCCGAGGTAGTACTCGCCCTGCACCAGCACGTAGCTGCGGTCGACGGCGGGAAGGTCGTCGGGCTCGATGATCACCGCGCCGTACATGCCGTTCGCGATGTGCGCCGTCATCGGCATGGTCGAGCAGTGGTACATCCAGATGCCGGCGCGCGTCGCGGTGAAGGTGTAGGTGAGGCTCTCGCCCGGCGGGATGGTGCGCATCGGCCGGTCGGGGGCGAGTGAGCCGGCGTGGAAGTCGATGGAATGCCCCATCGTTCCCCTGTTCTCGAGGGTGATCACGAACCGGTCGCCGACTCGGCCGTGCAGCAGCGGCCCGGGCGCGGTGCCGTTGTACGTCCACAGCGTCTGCGTGACACCGGGCGCCACCTCGCGCTTCTCGTCGCGGACGGTGAGGGTCAGCTCGCGGGTCACCGGACCGTCGGATGCCGGGAGAGCCGGCACCCCCGCGTCGTAGGGCTCGAACTCCGGGCCGGGATCCGCCGCGAGGTCCGGCGCGGTCGACGACCCGTCCGAGGCCGCATCGGACGGGGCGCCGGACGCCGTGCCGCCCATGTGACCCATATCGTGCCCACCGGCATCCGGCTTCGCGCTCGAGCCGGACTCTGCTGAGGCGCCGGTGGCGACGATCTGCATCGTCATGCCCATCTGCCGGTGACCGAGGATCGAGCACCACCCGTCGAGATCGGCGGTGATCACGCCGACGTCGATGGTCTGCTTCTCGCCCGGGGCGAGCCGGCTGCCCGCGATGCCGTTGGCGAAGACGAGGTCGTGCACCTGCTCGGCGTCGGTGTTCGTGACCTCGATCACCAGGCGCGTGCCGGCCGGCACCTCGATGCGGCTGGGGGTGAAGCGCATGTTCGCCGCCTCGACCTGCACGGTCTGCACCGGCGCGTCGGCATCGCCCGTGGGCGCGGCGCTCCACCCCATACCGGCCGGGTCGACCGCGGCGAGACCGGCCGAGACGAGCACCACGGCGAGCAGACCGGCCACCGCCTGCCCCGCGCGACGCCCCGGCGGCTGCTCGCCCTCGGGGACGATCGGACCGCGGCGGCGCGGGCGCGCGCTCTCGTCCTCCGCGCCGGAGCCCGCGCCTTGGCCCTTCGCACGCCGCTGGGCGCGCATGGCGCGCCACATCACGACGAGGAACGACGCCATCGCGACGAGATACATCATCGATGCGACCACCCGCATGAGGCTCGAGACGGGCAGCGCGCACACGGCGAGCGCGACGTTGGCCACGGTCACCCGCAGGATGCCGGCCGCATCGAACGCCGCCGTGCCGACGCGCACCGGAGCGGGGCCGCCGCCGAGCACGACGGGGATGAGGTAGCTCAGCGCGCCGACGAGCACCTGCGCCGCGAAGCCGGCGGCGAGGTAGGGCACGGCCCGACCGAAAAGAGCGTCGAGGGCGGCGAAGCCGGAGCCGTCGACGGCGGCGACGATCGCGCCGGCGGCAACCATGCCGACTGCCCCCGCCCACCAGATCAGGGCCGCACCCACCGACAGCGCGGCGAAGCTGTGCGGAGCCTTCTGCCGCGCCGCGCGCAGCAGTGAGAGGAAGATGAGCGCGAGCCCGGCGAGGTACGCGACGAGTCCCGCCGCGACCACGAGCAGCTGGGCCAGCGCGGCGCCGGTCGCGGCGACGACGACACCCCCGGCGAGGACGGGCAGGGCTCGGGATGCCCCGGTCGCGGCGTTCTCGTCGGCGCGGGTGCGCAGGATCGTGGGCCACAGGGTCACGACGGTGCCGGCGACCGTGAGCCCGATCCAGCCGAGCACGTTGATCAGCGCGTGCGCGATGACGAGGTGCGGTGCGGAGTCTCCGCGGGCCAGCCACGCGCCGAGTGCGGCGCCGAGCGTGAGCAGCGCGGCCGAGGCGATGTAGTACCGGATCGTGCGTCCGAAGCGGCCCGGCATGCTCCCGCGCATCCGGGCGAGCAGGGTCGCCCCGTGCCAGCCGACCGCGACGACCAGCGCGGCGGCTCCGGTGACGGTGATCGCCCAGACCCCGCTCAGCACACCGGCGATCACCAGCGCCGCGGCGGAGTTCGACAGGATCAGCCGGATGCTCTGCCGCCGGCGATCACGGTCGGTCGCGGCGCTGCGCAGCAGTGCGAACGAGAAGTACTGACTCCACACCAGGATCGCGTGCGTGACGGCGCCGAGCAGCAGCAGGTGGATCATCAGCCAGCCGGGCATCGGCAGCGACCGGTGTGCGAGGGCCGCGACGACGGTGAGCAGCAGCCACAGCACCGTCGGGATGTCGCGCATGGGCCAGAATCCGCGGCTCTTCGTCATGCGGAGCCCTCCTCTGCTATCGGCGCGGCGGCAGGCCCGCGCAGCGCACTGTAGAGCGCCGTCAGCACGAAGAGCACGAGCGCGATGACGCCGAGCACTCCCCCGATGCGCCAGGCCACCGGCATCCCGAGCCCGTCGCCGATCCACACCCGCACCACCAGCGCCACCTGCAGCAGCGCGATCGGCGCCCAGAACGCGGGTCGGTACGGCAGCGCGATGCGCAGCACCGCGGGCAGGATCGTCGTCGCGTGGGCCATGATCATCGAGAACGTGTACCCGAGGAAGACGGCGTGCACCACGGCGTCGTAGGCGGGCTGCGCCGCGGGCATCCCGAGCAGCAGCACGAGACCGGCGACCGTCAGCCAGACGTACCCGGCGAGGATGCACGCGGCCATGTACCGGGTGACCCCGCGCGCACGGATCGTGCGGCGCGCGACGTCGTGCATGACGAGCCAGCCGGTGAGCGAGAGCAGGGCGAGGCCGAGCATGATCGCCCCCGCGTCGGGGAGCACCAGTCCGACGACGAGCGCCGCGGTCACCGCCCAGGCGTGGATGAGAAGGCGGATGCCCGCGCGCGGCCCCATCGTGATGCGGGCGAGCTCCACCCGCTCGGCGGCGATGGTCAGCACGAGGAAGCCGATCAACCAGGGGACGACGCGGGTCAGGGCATCCTGCCCGATCCAGATCAGCGCGCCGGCGAGCGCCAGCCCGGCGGCGAGCAGCTGAGTCAGCAGCGCGTGATCGTACTGCCGGCGCCACAGCGGCACGTAGAGCACGACGACGCACGCCGCGCCCACCGCGAGCACGATCTTCGCGATGACCAGCGGCACCGCCGGCACGACGAGCAGGATCCCGCCGAGGCCGAGCACCGCGGGCGCGAGGTAGCCGAGCGGGCGTGCGAGGGCGGTCGCCCGCTCGAGGCTGATCAGCGTGCCCACGAAGCCGAGCACCAGCAGCATCCCGTGCACGGCGGGCAGCCGCTCGGCCGTCACCGGGGCGGGCAGGCCGAGCAGCAGCAGTCCCGCGTCGAGGCCGGCGAGCAGCGCGAGGCCAGCCGGCAGCATCCACACCAGGCGGAGCCCGGGTCGGCGCCCGCCCGACCCCCGCGAGAAACCACTTCCCGCGTGGGAAACCATGCGCGGGGTGGTTTGCGGCGCAGGGAGTGGTTTCTCACCGGAGGCGACCGGACGCGCCGCGCCGGTCACGATGCGGCCCGCACGTGCAGCGCGCAGGCGCCGTCGGCGTGGAACGGCAGCAGCGTGGCATCCGCCGTCGCGTCGCGGGAGCGCAGGATGCCCGCGATCATCCCCTCGTGCACCGCGCAGACCACGTCGGCGCGGCGGGCGGCCGCGGCGAGCAGCGGGCACCGGTGCAACAGGATCTCGTCGCCATCGTCGGCCGGGGCGAACCCCTGCTCGCGCATGACGTCGAGCACCATCGCGCGGGGCGCGGCCGCGGCATCCGGATGCTGTGCCGCGATCTCGCCGCCCCACTGCTCGCCCGAGGCGCGGGCCTCGGCGACCGGATCGGCGGCGACCCGGGACAGCGTGTCGGCGAGGGTGAGCGCGAGGCCGGCGTAGGGGTTCACGGTGTCGGCTGGCGGCGCCTGCCAGCGCCAGGCGGGCCGGCCGCGGCCCTGCGCCTCGGCGCGCACCCGGCGCAGCCGCCCATCGTGTCGGAGACGTTCGAGGTGATCGCGCACGGTGTTCTCGTGCAGACCGGTGGCGGCGACGATGTCGGAGGTGGATGCCGTGACGCGCGATTCGACCTCGCGGAGGATCCGCTCCCGCGTCGACGAGTAGCGGCGACCGTCGGCGCCGCGGCGAGCCGGCACTTCTCCGGCCGCGTCCTGATTTTCCACGGTACTTATTGTAATAAAATCGACGGCGTACGCCCACCTCGCGAGACGGAGAAAATCATGGGAAGCATCGAGATCCACCGGTCACGTTCGGAAGCGACGTCGCAGACGACCGGAAGCACCGGCTGCGCGTGCGGCGGCCATGACGAGGAGCTGCCCGAGCTCGACGCGCAGGCCATTCCGCATGCGGTGCGTCACGCGGCGATCTTCGGCGCGATCGAGTCGCTGCGCCCCGGCGCGGGCCTGGTGATCTCGGCCACCCACGATCCCGTGCCGCTGCTGACCCAGCTGCGCGGAAAGCACGGCGACACGTTCCACACCCGCTACCTCGACGAGGGCCCCGAGCGCTGGCGGATCCTGGTGCGCAACGCCGGCTGAGCCCGGAAACGACGAAGGCCCCCGCGACGCGAGGGCCTTCGTCAGTTTGTGTGGCAAGTGAGGGATTCGAACCCCCGAAGCTTACGCGGCTGATTTACAGTCAGCTCCCTTTGGCCGCTCGGGCAACTTGCCAGTGCACACCCGTCCGGCTTTCTCAGCCAACCGGGGGCGCGAAGATCAAGCATACCCGCCGAGGCCGGTCGCGAGAAATCGAGCGATCAGCTGCCGAACACGCCGCGCTCCCCCTCGTGCAGCGACTCCGGCGTGCGCAGCAGACCACCCTCCGCGCGGCAGGTCGCGGCCGCGATGAGCATGGCACGGTCGAGCAGCTGCTGCCACTCAGCATCCGACCGGGGCAGACTCTGCGACAGCCCAGCGGCGACCGCGGCCAGGGTCGCATCGCCCGCTCCCACCGTGTCGACCATCGGGCCGGGAAGGCTCGCGATCGGGGCGCGGAACACCCCCGCATCCGACTCGAGCACCGCACCCTCGGCACCGGCCGTCGCGAGCACGGCGTCGGCCCCGAGACCACGCAGACGCGCGCGCAGCGCCTCGAGATCGCCGTCGTACAGCAGCGTCGCGTCGTCGGCGCCGACCTTCACCAGCGAGGCGCGGGCGGCGACGCGCTCGAACCCGCGCACGAACTCCGCGACATCGCTCATCATGCCGGTGCGCGGATTCGGGTCGACTGCGACCCTGGCATCCGCCAGCGCGTCGACCAGCGCGTCGACCTCGTCCGGCCTGTCGAACGGGAAGCAGCTGATCGCGACCACGTCGGCGGCCGCGATCGCCTCGCGCGCCGCCTCGTCGTACCGGATGCTGCGCCCGCGGGCCGCCTCGTTGAAGGCGTACTGCGGCTCGCCCGACGGCGACCACGTCACCACTGCCCGCGACGAGCCTCGTGGTGAGGGGCTCTCGATCAGCCGCACGCCGTGGTCACGGAGGTACTGGCGGATGTGCTCGCCCGCCTCGTCGTCGCCGACCATCGCGATCAGCGTCGTCTCGACATCGAGCCTGCGCAGGCCCACCGCCACGTTCAAGGCGGCCCCGCCGACCAGTTCACGCACGCCGGAGGCATCCCGGATCTCATCGATCAGGGCATCCCCGATCACCACAGCAGTCATCCCGTGAGGATACCGCGCGCACCAGTCGCGCAGCAGGCCGATGGCGGATCGCGGCGCGGGTGACGGCGCGGCGCACGCCGGGCCCACCGGGTGGTCGTACTGTGTGGTCATGAAGCTCCGCGCCGGCGCGGCAGTCGCGCTGATCCTGGCATCCGTCACCGTCCTGGCGGGCTGCGCCGCCGCGAAGGAGGCAGCCCCGCCGGCAGAGTCGGCATCCGGCTCCCCTGCGCCGTCGCAGACGCCCTCGCCGACCTCGAGCGCCACCCCGACCGCGGCATCCGTGACCATCCCCACCGACTGCCGTGCTCTGCTGTCGGCGGAGGTGCTGGCGCAGCTGGAGGACGTTCCGCTGAACGACCCCGCGTTCGGCGACAGCGGGATGCTCGACGACGGATCGCTCGTGTGCAACTGGGGCGATCCGGCAGCCGACACGACGGGCCTCACCACGACGATCTCGCAGATGAGCCGCGGGCCCGCCCTCGACCTGCTCAACGCCCTCGCCGACGACGAGGGCTACAGCTGCTACACGCCCGACGGCGGCACCCGGTGCGAGAAGACCTGGCCGAACGAGCAGTACCCGGTCACCGACGGGCGGACCCTGTTCTGGCGCGATGACGTCCTGATCGACACCCGCTACTCGAACCTCGCACCGGCGGGGTACACCTCGAGCATCGTCAACACGCTCTGGCCCTGACGCCCGCGCCACCCCGCGGTGATCCGGGGGGGGACGGGAAAGGCCCCGGCCCTCCGAAGAGGGGCCGGGGCCTTGCGAATCACTCAGGACCTATCAGTTGTAGGTGCCGGGGGTGATGTCGTCCGTCGAGAACGCGTCGAAGTCGACATAGCCGAAGTCGCCGTCGGCGTACGCACCGTCGGATGCGAAGATCCGGTTCGGGTAGCGCTCGCTCTTGGCCTCTTCCGTCGCCTCGACCGTGATGTTGCGGTACTTCGACAGACCGGTTCCGGCCGGGATGAGCTTACCGATGATGACGTTCTCCTTGAGACCGACCAGCGGGTCGCGCTTGCCCTCCATGGCGGCCTGCGTGAGCACGCGGGTCGTCTCCTGGAAGGACGCGGCCGACAGCCACGACTCGGTCGCGAGCGACGCCTTGGTGATACCCATCAGCTCCGGGCGACCCGACGCGGGGCGCTTGCCCTGTGCCACGGCCTCGCGGTTGATCTGCTGGTAGCGCTTCGAGTCGACCATCTCACCCGGCAGCAGCGTGGTGTCAGCGTGGTCGACCACGGTGACCTTGCGCAGCATCTGGCGGACGATGACCTCGATGTGCTTGTCGTGGATCGGCACACCCTGCGAGCGGTACACGCCCTGCACGCCGCCGACGAGGTACTTCTGCACCTCGCGGGCCCCCATGACTCGCATGACCTCCTTCGGGTCGAGCGTGCCGACCTGCAGGGGCTGACCGACGGTGACGTGCTGGCCGTCCTCGACGAGAAGCGTCGCACGCTTCAGCACCGGGTAGACCACCTCTTCGTCGCCGTTGTCGGGCGTGAGGATGACCTTCTTGGCCTTCTCGGTCTCCTCGATCGTGATGCGGCCGTCGGCCTCGGCGATCGGGGAGGCACCCTTCGGGGTACGTGCCTCGAAGAGCTCCTGCACACGCGGCAGACCCTGGGTGATGTCGTCGGCCGAGGCCGAACCACCGGTGTGGAAGGTGCGCATCGTCAGCTGGGTGCCGGGCTCACCGATCGACTGGGCGGCGATGATGCCCACGGCCTCGCCGATGTCGACGGTCTTGCCGGTCGCGAGCGAACGGCCGTAGCACTGCGCGCAGACACCGACGGCCGAGTCGCAGGTCAGCACCGAGCGGACCTTGATGGTCTCGATGCCGGCCTCGACCAGCTTGTCGATCAGCACGTCGCCCACGTCGTCACCGGCGGTCGCGACGACCTCGCCGGCCTCGGTGACGACATCGGATGCCAGCGTGCGGGCGAACACCGAGTTCTCGACGTTCGCGTCGCGCGTCAGCACACCCTGTGAGTTGGGAGCGGCGATCGGGAGCTCGAGGCCCTTCGACGTGCCGCAGTCCTGCTCGCGGATGATGACGTCCTGCGACACGTCCACCAGACGACGGGTCAGGTAACCCGAGTCGGCGGTGCGCAGAGCGGTGTCGGCCAGACCCTTGCGGGTACCGTGCGTCGCGATGAAGTACTCCGCCACCGACAGACCCTCGCGGTACGAGGAGATGATCGGACGGGGGATGATCTCACCCTTGGGGTTGTTCACCAGACCGCGCATACCCGCGATGTTGCGGATCTGCAGCCAGTTACCACGCGCACCGGAGGTCACCATGCGGTTGATGGTGTTGTCCTCGGGGAAGTGCTCGCGCATCGCGGCCTGCACCTCGTCGGTCGCCTCGGTCCAGATCTTGATGAGCTCCTGACGACGCTCGAGATCCGTGGTCAGACCCTTGTCGTACTGCGACTGGACCTTCGCGGCCTGCTTCTCGTAGCCGGCGACGATCTCGGCCTTGTTCGGCGGGGTGAGGATGTCGCTGAGCGCGACGGTGACGCCCGAGCGGGTCGCCCAGTGGAAACCGGCATCTTTGATGCGGTCCAGCGTGGCGGCCGTCTCGACCTTGGGGTACTCCTCGGCCAGCTTGTTCACGATCTGCGACAGCTTGCCCTTGTCGGCCTGGCCGCGCACGAAGGGGTAGCCCTTCGGCAGCGCGCCGTTGAAGATCGCCTGGCCGAGCGAGGCGTCGACGAGACCGTGACGCTCGTAGCCCTCGGGAGCCTCGCCCTCGAGGAAGGTCAGACCCGGGATGCGGATGCGGACCTTCGCCTGCAGGTCGAGGGTGCCCTCGTCCTTCGCCAGGATCGCCTCGGAGACCGAGCCGAACGCACGACCCTCACCGGCTGCGCCCTCCTTGACCGTGGTCAGGTGGTGCAGACCGATGATCATGTCCTGCGAGGGCAGGGTGACCGGACGGCCGTCCGACGGCTTGAGGATGTTGTTCGAGGCGAGCATCAGCACGCGGGCCTCGGCCTGAGCCTCGACCGACAGCGGCAGGTGCACAGCCATCTGGTCACCGTCGAAGTCGGCGTTGAACGCCGCGCAGACGAGCGGGTGCAGCTGGATGGCCTTGCCCTCGACGAGCTGCGGCTCGAACGCCTGGATGCCGAGACGGTGCAGCGTGGGTGCGCGGTTCAGCAGCACCGGACGCTCGCGGATGATCTCCTCGAGCACGTCCCAGACCTCGGGACGGGTGCGCTCGACGGCGCGCTTGGCGGCCTTGATGTTCTGCGAGTGACCGAGGTCGATCAGGCGCTTGATCACGAACGGCTTGAACAGCTCCAGAGCCATCTGCTTGGGCAGACCGCACTGGTGCAGCTTCAGCTGCGGGCCGACGACGATGACCGAACGGCCCGAGTAGTCGACGCGCTTGCCGAGCAGGTTCTGGCGGAAGCGACCCTGCTTTCCCTTCAGCATGTCGCTGAGGGACTTCAGGGCGCGGTTGCCGGTGCCGGTGACGGGACGACCGCGGCGGCCGTTGTCGAACAGAGCGTCGACGGCCTCCTGCAGCATCCGCTTCTCGTTGTTGACGATGATCTCGGGGGCGCCGAGGTCGATCAGACGACGAAGACGGTTGTTGCGGTTGATGACGCGGCGGTACAGGTCGTTCAGGTCGCTGGTCGCGAAGCGGCCACCGTCGAGCTGCACCATCGGGCGCAGCTCCGGCGGGATCACCGGGACGACGTCGAGCACCATCGCGGCCGGGCTCATGCCGGTCTCGAGGAACGAGTTGACGACGGTCAGGCGCTTGATCGCACGGATCTTGCGCTGGCCCTTGCCCTCCGAGATCTGCAGGTGCAGGCTGTCGGCCTCCGCCTTCAGGTCGAAGGTCTCGAGGCGGCGCTTGATCGCCTCGGCGCCCATGTGCGCCTCGAAGTACTGACCGAACCGGTCCTGCAGCTCGTGGAACACGTCGTCCTCGGGGCGCAGCGCGCCCACCTCGAGCGTGCGGAAGTCCTCCCACACGCGCTCGAGCTTGGCGATCGCCTCGTCGGCACCCTTGCGGGTGAGCGACATCTCCTTCTCGGCGGCGTCCTTGACCTTCTTCTTGGCGTCGGCCTTGGCGCCCTCCGCCTCGAGGGCGGCGAGCTCCTGCTCCAGCTTCGCCATCCGCTCCGCGATCTTCGCGTCGCGGCGGTCGCCGAGCGTCTTCAGCTCGAGCCGGATGTTGTTCTCCTGCGTGGCGAGGTCGCGGTGACGAGCATCCTCGTCGACCGAGATCACCATGTAGGCGGCGAAGTAGATGACCTTCTCGAGGTCCTTCGGCGCCATGTCGAGCAGGTAGCCGAGGCGCGAGGGGACACCCTTGAAGTACCAGATGTGCGTCACGGGAGCGGCGAGCTCGATGTGACCCATGCGCTCACGACGGACGGAGCTCTTGGTGACCTCCACGCCGCAGCGCTCGCAGACGATGCCCTTGAAGCGGACACGCTTGTACTTGCCGCAGGCGCACTCCCAGTCGCGGGAGGGGCCGAAGATCTGCTCGCCGAAGAGACCGTCCTTCTCGGGCTTCAGCGTGCGGTAGTTGATCGTCTCGGGCTTCTTGACCTCACCGAAGGACCATCCGCGGATGTCGTCAGCGGTGGCCAGGCCGATTCGAAGCTCATCGAAAGTGGTTGATTCGAGCACTAGTTCTCCTGTGTAGAAAAAATCTGTCGCTTGTCGAGGGCCGAGATCAGATCTCGTCGATCGACGCGGCTTCGAAACGGCTGGAGATGTTGATGCCGAGCTCCTCCGCTGCGCGGAAGGCCTCGTCGTCGGTGTCCCGCAGGTTGACGGCGGTGCCGTCGGCCGAGAGCACCTCGACGTTCAGGCAGAGCGACTGCATCTCCTTCATGAGCACCTTGAAGGACTCGGGGATGCCGGGCTCCTGGATGTTCTCGCCCTTGACGATGGCCTCGTACACCTTGACGCGGCCGAGGATGTCGTCGGACTTGATCGTGAGCAGCTCCTGCAGTGCGTAGGCGGCACCGTAAGCCTCGAGAGCCCACACCTCCATCTCACCGAAGCGCTGTCCACCGAACTGCGCCTTACCGCCGAGCGGCTGCTGGGTGATCATCGAGTAGGGGCCGGTCGAACGAGCGTGGATCTTGTCGTCGACGAGGTGGTGCAGCTTCAGGATGTACATGTAGCCGACCGAGATGGGAGCCGGGAACGGCTCACCCGAGCGGCCGTCGAACAGCTGCGTCTTGCCCGACGAGTCGATCAGGCGCACGCCGTCGCGGGTGGGCAGGGTCGAGTCGAGCAGACCCGAGATCTCCGACTCGCTGGCACCGTCGAACACCGGGGTCGCGACCTTGGTGTTCGGGGCGACGTCGCGACCGTTCTCGGGCAGCTTGGCGGCCCACTCGGGCTCACCCTCCACCTTCCATCCGGTCTTGGCGATCCAGCCCAGGTGGGTCTCGAGAACCTGGCCGAAGTTCATTCGACCGGGGATGCCGAGCGGGTTCAGCACGACGTCGACCGGCGTGCCGTCTGACATGAACGGCATGTCCTCGACGGGCAGGATCTTCGCGATGACGCCCTTGTTGCCGTGACGGCCGGCGAGCTTGTCACCCTCGGTGATCTTGCGCTTCTGGGCGATGTAGACCACGACGCGGCGGTTGACGCCCGAGCCCAGCTCGTCGTCGCCCTCCTCGGCGTCGAACTCCTTGACGGCGATGATCGTGCCCTGCTCACCGTGCGGCACCTTCAGCGAGGTGTCGCGGACCTCACGGCTCTTCTCGTTGAAGATGGCGCGCAGCAGGCGCTCCTCGGCCGACAGCTCGGTCTCGCCCTTGGGCGTGACCTTGCCGACGAGGATGTCGCCGGGGCGGACCTCGGCGCCGATGCGGATGATGCCGCGCTCGTCGAGGTCCTTCAGCAGCTCGGGGCTGACGTTGGGGAGGTCACGGGTGATCTCCTCCTTGCCCAGCTTGGTGTCGCGGGCGTCGACCTCGTACTCCTCGATGTGGATCGACGAGAGGGTGTCGTCCTTCACCAGCTCCTGGCTGAGGATGATGGCGTCCTCGAAGTTGTGACCCTCCCACGGCATGAACGCGACGAGCAGGTTCTTGCCGAGCGCGAGCTCGCCGTTCTCGGTGGCGGGACCGTCGGCGATGACCTCGCCGACCTCGACGCGCTCACCGGCGCTGACGATCACGCGCTGGTTGTACGACGTGCCCTGGTTCGAGCGGTCGAACTTGCGCAGGTGGTACTCCTGCGTGCCGCCCTCGTCGAGCATGACGACGACGCGGTCTGCGGAGACCTCGCTGACCACACCGGCCTTGAGCGCGGTGACGACGTCACCGGCGTCGATCGCGGTGTAGCCCTCCATACCGGTGCCGACCAGCGGCGAGTCCGAGCGCAGCAGCGGCACGGCCTGGCGCTGCATGTTGGCGCCCATGAGCGCGCGCTGCGCGTCGTCGTGCTCGAGGAACGGCACCAGCGAGGTCGCGACCGACACCATCTGGCGCGGCGAGACGTCGATGTAGCCGATCTCCTCGGGCAGGAACAGGTCGACCTCACCCGATCCGCCGCGGGGGCGGGCCAGGACGTGGCTCTCGGTGAAGCGGCCGTTCTTGTCCAGCGGTGCGTTCGCCTGAGCGATGTTGAAGTCGACCTCCTCGGCTGCCGTGAGGTAGTCGATCTGGTCGGTGACGGCACCGTCGACGACGCGACGGTACGGGGTCTCGATGAAGCCGAACGAGTTGATGCGCGCGAAGGTCGCGAGCGCACCGATCAGACCGATGTTCGGGCCTTCAGGGGTCTCGATCGGGCACATGCGGCCGTAGTGCGAGGGGTGCACGTCTCGCACCTCGACGCCGGCGCGGTCACGCGAGAGACCACCGGGGCCCAGGGCCGACAGGCGGCGCTTGTTGGTCAGACCCGCGAGCGGGTTGTTCTGGTCCATGAACTGCGACAGCTGCGAGGTGCCGAAGAACTCCTTGATCGCGGCCACGACGGGACGCACGTTGATCAGGGTCTGCGGGGTGATCGCCTCGATGTCCTGCGTGGTCATGCGCTCGCGGACGACGCGCTCCATGCGCGACAGACCGGTGCGGACCTGGTTCTGGATCAGCTCGCCGACGGCGCGGATGCGACGGTTGCCGAAGTTGTCGATGTCGTCCGTGGCGATGCGGATCTCGGTCTTCTTGCCGCCGCGGATGCCTTCGAACGTCTCGTCACCGCGGTGCACGCGCACCAGGTACTTGATGGTCGCGACGATGTCGTCGACGGTCAGCACCGAGTCGGTGAGGGGAGCGGCGAGACCGAGCTTCTGGTTGATCTTGTAACGACCCACCTTCGCCAGGTCGTAGCGCTTCGGGTTGAAGTAGAAGTTGTCGAGCAGCGAGCGCGCGGCCTCGGCGGCCACCTGCTCGCCCGGACGCAGCTTGCGGTAGATGTCGCGCAGCGCGTCTTCCTGGGTGAGGATGGTGTCCTTCGCCAGGGTCTCCTCAATCGAGGGGAACCCGGCGAACTCGGCGAGGATCTGCTCGCTCGACATGCCGAGCGCCTTCAGGAAGACGGTGACGGACTGCTTGCGCTTGCGGTCGATGCGCACGCCGACCTGGTCGCGCTTGTCGATCTCGAACTCGAGCCATGCGCCGCGGCTGGGGATGACGCGAGCGGTGACGATGTCCTTGTCACTGGTCTTGTCGGGGGTCTTGTCGAAGTAGACACCGGGCGAGCGCACGAGCTGCGAGACGACGACGCGCTCCGAGCCGTTGATGATGAACGTGCCCTTGTCGGTCTGCAGCGGGAAGTCGCCCATGAAGACCGTCTGGGTCTTGATCTCACCGGTGAGGTGGTTCATGAACTCGGCCTCGACGTACAGCGGGGCGGCGTAGGTCTTGCCGCGCTCCTTGCACTCGTCGATCGAGTACTTCTCGGGCTCGAGGTACGGGTTCGTGAACGAGAGCTGCATGGTCTCGCCGAGGTCCTCGATCGGGGAGATCTCCTCGAAGATCTCACCCAGGCCCGAGACCTCGGAGACGTCGCTGCGGCCGGACTTCTTGGCCTCGGCGACGCGCGCCTTCCAGTCGTCGTTGCCGACGAGCCAGCCGAACGACTCGGTCTGCAGAGCCAGCAGATCCGGAACGTCGAGCGTGTCGGAGATCTTGGCGAACGAGAGGCGGGAGACTCCGCGGCCGTTCTTGTTGGTGGTGGATGTGGATGCGTTGCGAGCAGCAGCCAAGGGAGTAACCTCCGTGAGCCCGTGCAGGGGCTGGTCGATTCCTAGACGTCGGTGGAGTACGCGCTCGAGAGCTCAACGGATGCCGACCACCATATGAGGGCACGGAGAAGCGAGCGCAACTACCAACTATACGCACGATTTCACGACATGGCAAGCGGAATCCTTGACCAATGTCGGATGCTGCGGTATGAGCGACACTTCAGTATGCGCATCGTGCTGAAGTTCACCGTCGATTGCCACCCGGACACCGCGTGGCGGGCGCTGCACTCCCCGCGCGTCGTCGGCGAGCTGTACGCGCCGCTGCTGCAGATGGCGCCGGTGCTGCCGGACGGGCTGCCCGAGCGGTGGATGCCCGGCGATGAGGTGCCCGTGCGCCTCGCGGCGTTCGGGCGCATCCCGGTCGGATCCCAGCTGATCCACATCAGCGACCGCACGGTGGACACCCCCGACGGCCCGGTGCGGATCCTCCGCGACAGCGGCATCCCCCTGACCGGACCGCTCGGCGGGCTCGACGTGTGGGATCACCAGATGGCGGTCTCCTCCCAGCCCGGACGGCCCGACCGCACGCTGTGGCGCGATCGGCTCACCTTCGACGGGCCGACCGCCGCGCTGCTGTGGCCGGTGCTGTGGGCGACCTGGCAGGCACGGGCCCTGCGCGTTCGCGCGCTCGCTCCGCGCTGGGCCCGCGACCCGGATCTGCGCGGCTGACCTCGCCGCGTCAGGAGGCGATGCCGAGCTCGTTGCCGGGGATGGATGCCAGCAGCCGCCGGGTGTACGGATCGCGAGGGTTCGTGAAGATCTCCTCCGAGCTCGCCGCCTCGACCAGCGCGCCGTCCTTCATCACGCAGACGTAGTCGCTGATCAGCCGCACCACCGCGAGGTCGTGGGAGATGAACAGATAGCTGAGCCCGTACTCCTTCTGCAGGTCGCCGAGCAGGGTGAGGATCTGGTCCTGCACGAGCACGTCGAGCGCCGAGACCGGCTCGTCGCAGACCACGAGGTCGGGCGAGAGCGCGAGGGCCCGGGCGATCGCGACGCGCTGGCGCTGACCGCCGGAGAGCTCGGACGGGTAGCGCTGCAGCATCGTCTGCGGCAGGGCGACGTCGTCGAGCAGCGTGCGCACCCGCGCGCGGCGCTCGGCCCGGCTGCCGCGCTTGTAGAACTCCAGCGGCTCGGCGATCAGGCGCTCGATCGTGAACATCGGATTCAGGCTCGAGTACGGGTCCTGGAAGACCGGCTGCACGCGCTGCCGGAACTCACGCGACTGCGCACGGTCGAGCTTCGCGATGTCGTTGCCCTCGAAGCGGATCGTACCTGCGGTGGGCTCGATGAGCTTGAGCAGCATGCGCGCCGTGGTCGTCTTTCCCGAACCCGACTCCCCCACGATCGCCACGGTCTTGCCGCGCGGGATCGCGAGCGAGACGTCGTCGACGGCGACGAAGTCCTCCGCCTGGCCGCGGATCGGGTAGACCTTGCGCAGCCCCTCGATCTCGACGATGTTGTCGACGGCGGGCTCCTCGCCGGCATCCGTCTCGCGGTGCTGCTCGAACACCTCCGGCTGCAGCCGGGCGGCCGCGATCGACGGCGCGGCCTTCACCAGGCTCTGCGTGTAGGGGTGCTGCGGGTCCTCGAGGATCTGCCGCGCCGGCCCCTGCTCGACCACCTTGCCTCGGTGCATCACCACGACGCGCTGCGCCCGCTCGGCAGCGAGGCCGAGGTCGTGCGTGATGAGCAGCACGGCGGTGCCGAGCTCGCGCGTCATCTCCTCGAGCTGGTCGAGGATGGTCTGCTGCACGGTGACGTCGAGCGCGCTGGTGGGCTCGTCGGCGATGAGCAGGCGAGGCCGGCACGCCAGTCCGATGGCGATCAGCGCGCGCTGGCGCAGACCGCCCGACAGCTCGTGCGGGTACTGCTTGGCACGACGCTCGGGGTCGGGGAGTCCCGCCGCCGAGAGCGCCTCGATGACCTTCTGCTGCACGTCACCGCGGTTCGCCAGGCCGTGTGCGAGCAGCGTCTCGGCGACCTGGGTGCCGATCTTCGCGACCGGGTTGAGGTTCGACATCGGGTCCTGCGGCACCATGCCGATGTCGCGCCCGCGGATCCTGCGCATCTCGTTCTCGGAGATGCCGACGAGCTCTCGACCGTCGAGGGTGATGCTCCCGCCCGCGACGCGACCGCCGGAGGCGAGCAGGCCGATCACGGCCATCGCGGTCGTCGACTTGCCCGATCCGGATTCGCCGACGATCGCGACCGTCTCACCGGGGGCGATCTCGAGGTCGACGCCCTCGACGGCGTGCACGACGCCGTCCATGGTGCCGAAGTCGACGGCGAGGTTCGACACCTGCAGCAGCGGCTGGCGCACGGCATCCGGATTCGTGTTCATCGTCTCGTTCCTCATCGCGCACGCGTCCGCGGGTCCATGGCCTCGCGCAGGGCCTCGCCGAACAGGGTGAATCCCAGCGCCGTGACGGCGATGCAGATGCCGGGCAGGAAGGCGAGCTGCGGTGCGATCGCCAGCTCGTTCTGCGCGTAGGTCAGCATCCGCCCCCACTCCGCCGTCTCGGGCCGGCCGCCGCCCAGGCCGAGGAACGACAGGGCTGCGGCGTCGATCACCGCGGTCGCCAGCGTCAGCGTGCCCTGCACGATGACCGGGCCGATCGCGTTGGGCAGCACGTGCGACATGGTGATGCGCCCGCGGCCGAGGCCGAGCGTCTGCGCCGAGAGCACGTACTCCGCCGAGCGCTGCTGCAGCATCGACGCGCGCAGCAGTCGGGCGAAGATGGGCACCTGCGAGGCTCCGATGGCGATCATCACCGCAGACGGGGTCTGCCCGAGGATCGCCGCGATCGACACGGCCAGCAGCAGGTTCGGCACCGAGAGGATGATGTCGACGATGCGCATGATCAGCGTGTCGACCCAGCCGCCGAACGTGCCGGCGAGAAGGCCGAGCAGCATGCCGCCCACCAGGCCGAGCGCCGTGGAGACGACACCGACCAGCAGCGACGCCTGCGCACCCCAGATCAGCTTGGAGAGCACGTCGCCGCCGAAGCGGTCGAGGCCGAGCGGGAAGCCGTCGACCTCGCCGATGCCCGGGATGCTCGTGGGGGTGATGTACTTCGTGCCCGGCAGGGCGGTCTCGGGGTACGGCGCGATCAGCGGCGCGAGCGCCGCCACCAGCAGGAAGATCAGCACGATGACCGCGCCGATCCATGCCGCGGGATTGCGGCGCAGGCGCCGGAACACGTCGTTCCAGAAGCCGCCGCCGGATCGCAGATCGGCCTGGCCGACGGCGACGGTGTCGAGCACCTCGCCGCCCTGTGCGGGTGGGAGCACTGCGCTCATCACTGAACCCTCACTCTCGGATCGATCAGGCTGTACGACACGTCGACGGCCAGGTTGATCAGCGCGTACGCGATCGCGATGAAGATGATGAATCCCTGCAGCACCGGGAAGTCGCGCGCGAAGATCGACTGCGCGAGGAAAGACCCGATACCGGGATAGGCGAAGACCGTCTCGGTGAGCACCGCACCCGAGATGAGCAGACCGGTCTGCAGGCCGATGGTCGTGATCACCGGGAGCATGGCGTTGCGGAGGATGAACCGGTTGCGCAGCGTCGACGGGGCGACGCCCTTGGCCTTGCCGGTGCGCACGTAGTCGGCGTTCTGCACCTCGAGCACACTGGCCCGGGTGATGCGCACGATGATCGCCAGCGGGATGGTGCCCAGTGCCAGCGCCGGAAGCAGCAGATGCAGGATCGCGTCCCACGCGGCGTCGAACTCGCCGGTGATGATGCCGTCCCACACGTAGAACCCGGTCACGTGGGTGGCGTCGATGCGCGGGCTCTGCCGCCCGTCCGACGGCAGCCAGCCCAGCTGCACGGCGAAGACGTACTTCAGGATGAACGCCAGGAAGAACACCGGGATCGTGATGCCGACCAGGCTGAAGATGACCGCCGAGTGGTCGGTCCAGCGCCCGTGGCGACGGGCCGCCCAGTACCCGAGCGGGATGCCGACGCCGACGGCGAAGATGAGGGCGGCGATGCTCAGCTCGATCGTCGCCGGGAAGCGACGGAAGAACTCCTCCACCACCGGCCTCGAGGTGACGATCGACGAGCCGAAGTCGCCCTGCAGCAGTCGGCCGATCCAGGTGACGTACTGCTCGATGAGCGGCCGGTCGAAGCCGTAGAGCTGGTTGACCTGCTCGACCGCCTCGGGGGTGGCCTTCTCACCGAGCAGGGCGACAGCGGGCCCGCCGGGCAGGGCGCGGACCCAGGCGAACAGCAGGATGCTGAGGCCGAAGAGGGTGGGGATGAGCAGCAGCAGCCGCTTGCCGATAGTTCGCAGCACGAAGTTCTCCGTCGGGGCACGTCGTCCGCCCCGGACCGCACGGGTCCGAGGCGGACGACGCAGCGGGCATTACTTGGTGAGGACGATCTCCGAGAAGACCTCGTCGTTCACCGGGCTGGCCGGGTAGCTCTTCACGCGCTCATCGAACGCCAGCGTCGGTGCCGGGTGCGCCAGCGGGACGCCGGGGATGAACTCCGCGACATCCTCGTTGATCTTCTCGTACGCCTTCGTCTGCTCGTCGATGTTCGAGATGCCGCGGGCATCCGCCAGCTCCGAGAACAGCTCGGGGTTGTCGAAGCCCCACTCCGCGCTCTTCTGGCCGAAGAAGACGCCGACGAAGTTGTCGGTGTCGTTGTAGTCGCCCGTCCAGCCGAGCAGGTGGATGCCGTGGTCGGGCGTGCTCGAGATCTTCTCGAGGTAGTCCGGGCTCCAGGCGTCGGTCTGCGGGTTGACCTTCACACCGGCCTCCTCGAGCTGCTTCGCCAGCACGGTGAAGATCTGCTCGGGATTGGGCATGTACGGACGCGACACGTTGACCGGGTAGTTGAAGGTCAGCGTGAGCGGCTTGTCGGCCGTGTAGCCGGCCTCCTCGAGCATCGACTTCGCCTTGGCCGGGTCGTACTCGAAGGTGGTGACGTCCTTGTTGTAGCCGTTGACCACCGGCGGCACGAACTGC
This sequence comes from Microbacterium sp. OR21, assembly GCF_047306785.1. Taxonomy (NCBI): domain Bacteria; kingdom Bacillati; phylum Actinomycetota; class Actinomycetes; order Micrococcales; family Microbacteriaceae; genus Microbacterium; species Microbacterium sp. OR21. The sequence continues at coordinate 469,659 of NZ_JAZEXJ010000002.1, forward strand.
GTGGCCTTCTCGGTGCCCTCAGGCAGGACCTGCTTGATCAGCGCGTCCTTGTCGATCGCGTAGGAGAGAGCCTCGCGCACCTTGATGTCCTGCAGCTCGGGCACCGCCTGGTTGAAGCCGAGGTACAGGATGGTGAACGGCTTGCGCGACACCATGGTGAACCCCTTCTCCTCGAGGGCCTTGGTGTCGGCCGGGCCGACCAGGTCGTAGCCGTCGATGTCGCCGGCCTCGAGGGCCTGGCGCCGAGCGGTCGGGTCGTCGATGACGCGGAAGATGACCTCTTCGATCTGACCCTGCTCGCCCCAGTAGTCGTCGTAGGCCTTGAGGGTGACGTTCTCACCCGGAGCCCACGAGTCGAACTGGAACGGTCCCGTGCCCACGGGGTGTCCCTTGGCGTACTCCGACAGCGTCGGAGCCGCCGCGGTGCCGCCGACCTCATCGGCCTTGAACTCCTGCAGCGCCGACGGGCTCTGCATGCTGAACGCCGGCAGCGACAGGGATGCCACGAAGCCGGCGAACGGCTTGTTCAGCTCGATGGTGACCTTGTCGTCGCCGTCGGGCGTGCACGACTTGTAGACGGCGTCGGCGGGGTTGGACGCGTAGCCGCGGAAGAGCTTGTTGTAGTAGTACCCGAGCGCCTCGGAGGCGAGCAGGTCGGTCCAGTTGTACCAGCGGTCGAAGTTGGCGCACACGGCCTCGGCGTTGAACGGCGTGCCGTCGTGGAAGGTCACCCCGGTCTTCAGGTCGAAGGTGTGGGTCATGCCGTCCTCGGACGACTCCCACGACTCGGCCAGCAGCGGAGCGGGGTCTGCGGTGCCGGGCTTGGTGCCGACGAGTCCCTCGAAGATCTGACGCGAGACGCGGAACGTCTCGCCGTCCTGCGCGAGCGCGGGGTCCAGGCCCTGCGGGTCGGACGACGCGGCGAAGACGAAGGTGCTGTCGACGTCGCTGGACGCGTCCGATCCGTTGTCGTCGTCACGCTGGCTGGCGACGCAGCCGGTCAGCAGCATCGCTGCGACGGCGGTGCCGGCGGCGAGCGCGAAGCCTCGCCTGCGGGTGCTGTGGAGCATGGTGTGCCTCTCTGTGGAATGCTTCTTCGCATGGACCGGATGCCTCATCGCACCCGCACATGATGTCTTGACGCTACTCAGCGGCCGCGTCGAACTCCAAACTCTCGCGTGTTGCGATCCGGTATCAGCTGGCCACGGGTCGGCCGCTGTAGGGTCGGATGCCATGAAGCGCACGACGGTCGCCCAGCACGCGCCGCACCGCACCCCGTCGGCGTGGGGGTCGGCCCTGCGGATGCTGGGCATCGGCGTCGCCGTCGTCACCGTCGCGGCGATCGGGATCGGCGGCTTCATCGCCGCAGACCTCGCGCTGCGGGTCAGCGACGGCGCGGTCGAGCTGGAGGGGGCTCCCGACGTCGCGCCGCCCTCGCTGGGCGCGTACGACGGGGAATTCGCCATCCTCCTCGTCGGCACCGACGAGTGCGGCGCCGTGTCGAAGCAGAAGCTCGGCGAGCGCTGCATCGGCGAGGAGGGCATCCGCAACGACGTCAACCTGCTCGTGCACGTCTCCCCCGAGCCGCGCAAGGTGAGCGTCGTGTCGCTGCCGCGCGACCTCATGCTCGAGGTGCCCGAGTGCACCCGTGAGGACGGCTCGGTGGCATCCGGATCGTCCAAGGCGGCCATCAACACCGTCTTCGAGCGCGCCGGGCTGTCGTGCGTCGCGAAGTCGGTCACCGAGCTCAGCGGGATCGACATCGGCTTCGCCGCGAAGCTCAGCTTCGACGGCGTGATGAAGATCACCGACGCGATCGGCGGCGTCGAGATCTGCGTCGGCGGCACGGGCATCCGCGACCGGCACACCGACATCGACTGGGATCCGGGCCCGCGCACCGTCTCGGGCTACGAGGCGCTGCAGTTCATCCGCGTGCGCAAGGGCATCGGCGACGGCAGCGACCTGGCCCGCATCTCGAACCAGCAGCAGTACATGTCGCGCCTGGCGAGGAAGATCCTCAGCAGCGAGACCCTCACCGATGTGCCGAAGGTGCTGCGCCTGGCGAACGTGGTCGCCGACAACGTCGAGCCGAGCGAGAGCCTGGCCAACCCCGTGCGCCTCGCGCAGCTCGCCCTGGCGCTGAAGGATGTGCCGTTCGACGAGTTCAAGTTCCTGCAGCTGCCCACCGTCGAAGACCCGGCAGACGCCAACCGGGTCGTGACGAACGAGAGCGCCGCGCTGCCGATGTGGGAGGCGATCCGCACCGGCGAGTCCATGCGGATCACCGGCGAGGCGAGCAACCACGGCGGCGTGGTCGCCGAGACGCCCGCGCCGGCCGACACCCCCTCCTCCGCGCCGTCGCCGTCGCCGTCCGCGACCGAGGGCGTCGTGCTGTCGGACCAGATCAGCGGCATCGACCTCAACCAGGACACCTGCTCGGGCGGTCGGCGCCGCTGAGCGCCGGATACTCTCGAAGCATGGGAAGAGCACGCGCGCGGGATGCCGCGAATCCGCAGGCGCGGCTCGATCACGGAGGCACCGCCGAGGTCGCACCCAGCGAGTTCGCGAACGGGTTCGAGCTGATCGTCGGCGGCACGCCCCAGTCGCACGTCGACCTCGACGATCCCACCCACCTGCACTTCGAGTACATCGTGCGGATGGGTGCGGTGATCGACCAGCTCGGCTCCTCGGCATCCGCCCCGCTCAGCGCCGTGCATCTCGGCGCGGGCGCGCTGACCATCCCGCGCTACATCGAGGCGACCCGGCCCGGGTCGCGTCAGCAGGTGATCGAGCTGGAGGGGCCGCTGGTGACGCTGGTGCGCGAGCACCTTCCGCTTCCCCGCTCGGCGGCGATCCGCATCCGCATCGGCGACGCGCGCGAGGGGCTGCGCCGGCTGCCGCCCGCGCTCGCCGGGCACTGCGATCTCGTCGTCTCGGATGTGTTCTCGGGGGCGCAGACGCCCGCGCATCTGACCAGCGTCGAGTTCTACCGCGAGATCTCCGACCTGCTCGCGCCGACGGGCGTGCTGCTGGTGAACGTCGCCGACGGCCCGGGGCTCGCCTTCGCGCGCCGTCAGGTGGCCACCACGATGAGCGTGTTCGACGAGGTGGCGCTGCTCGCCGACACGCAGGTGCTGAAGGGGCGGCGGTTCGGCAATCTCGTGCTGGCCGCCTCGCGCACCGCGCTGCCCACCGAGTGGCTGCCCCGCCTGCTGGCCGCGGGCCCGCATCCGGCCAAGATCGCTCAGGATGCCGAGGTCGCGGCCTTCGCGAAGGGCGCCGCCGTCGTCACCGACGCGGATGCCGTGGCATCCCCCCGACCCGACGCGAGCATCTTCCTGCGGTGACGGCTCGGCCCCCTCGGTCACGAGTCGAAGTCGATCCCCAGTTTCTCGAGCGTTCTCAGCAGGAGCCCTGACCGACCGCCGTTCTCATCGGCCTTCGCGACCGCTCGACGCACAAGCTGGATGAGCGGATTGGCCAGCGGCTCGGGCGGCACGGGAAAGGGCAGTCCCACGGTGAGCCGGAGGGAGGTGCGACGGGTCTGCAGACCATCGAGCATGTCGAGCATCGCGGCCGCGCCGAACCGGGTGGCGGCGACGCCGAGGCCCGTGTAGCCGATGCTGTATGCGACAGCGCCGCCGAGCGCGGTGCCCTGGGTGGCGACCAGGCGGGTCGACATGTCGATCATGCCGCCCCACTTGTGGGTGAATCGCACGTCCTCCAGCGCGGGGAACGTGCTGAAGAAGTGGTCGGCGAGGCGTTCGAAGGTCTCCTCGCGCTGATCGTGCCGGTCGAGGATGCGCCCGCCGCGGTGGTACACCGCGTCGAAGCCGCCCCACAGGATCCGGTCGTCGGCCGTCTTGCGCGCGTAGTGGAACTGCCGCCCGCTGTCGGTGAGGCCGTGCCGGCCCACCCAGCCGATCGCCTCGAGCTGAGCCGGGGTGAGCGGCTCGGTCATGAGCGCGTAGTCGTAGACCGGTATGGTCCACAGCCGCAGGCGCCGCAGCGGCGAGGGGAATCCGTTGGTCGCCAGCGCCACCCGCTGCGCCGTGATGGTGCCGCCGCGGGTGCGCACGGCGACCCCGGAAGGGGCCTTCCGAATGCGCAGAGCGGGCGTGCTCTCGTGGATGCGTACACCCAGCTGCAGGCACACTCGACGCAACTCCCCGACCAGTCGTGCGGGATTCACCAGCGCGTAGCCGTCCGTCTTGAACAGACCCGCCCGGTGCAGCGGCGAGCGTATGAGCCCGGTCAGCTCGGACCCGTCGAGGAATCGCGCGTGCGGCCCGGCGGCCGAGCGCAGCGCCTCGACCTGGTGCGGCTCGGTGGCGACCGCGAGCACTCCGGCATTCTCGAACTCGACCTGCATGTCGTACCGCTCGAGGGTGGCGCGCAAACCTGCGAAGTTCTCCTGCTCCTCCCTCCGGATATCGTCCAGCTCGGCTGCGAAACGGCGACGCCCGTTCGCAACGCCGTGGGTGAGGGTCGCTTCGCAGAAGCCGCCGTTGCGGCTGCTCGCTGCCCAGCCGATGCGGCGCCCTTCGATGAGCACCACCTCTCGGTCGGGGTCGCGTTCTTTGGCCAGCAGTGCCGTCCACAGCCCGCAGTATCCGCCGCCGACGACCAGCAGGTCTGTCTCGATGTCGCCCTGCAGCGCGGGGGCCGCCTCGACGGCGGCAAGCGCGTCGGTCCAATACGGCGTCGGCCGGGCATCGGCGAGCGAGGCGAGGATGAGCTCCACGGGGTGACGGCGTTCGGCGGTGTAGGCCGGCGCGTCGTCGACGGGGCGGGCGGTCGTGCCGCTCACAGTCGCCCGTCCGCCAGGTCGGCCGCCCGGGCCTCGGCGCTGCGCAGGCTCGGGTCGCCGTAGCCGCCGCCGCCGGCGGTCTCGACGCGCACGATCGTGCCCGCGTCGAGCGTGGTCGAGGCCTTGGACGGCGCCACCGTCTCGCGACCGGACGGGTCGACGAGCGTGATGGTCGTGGCCCGCCCGTCCGAGCCGCCCGCCGCGCCGCTCGGGCGGAAGTCCTCGTGGGTCTGCTCGGAGTAGAAGGTGACGCGCTGCGGGTGGTCGAGGATCATGTACTCGCGTCGCAGTCCCAGGCCGCCGTTGAACCGCCCCTCGCCCTGCGAGCCGGCGACGAACTCGGTCTTGAGCACGCGGATGGAGTAGTTCGTCTCGACCACTTCGGCGGGCATGACGCCCACGTTCGACATGTAGGTGTCGACGCCGTCGATGCCGTCGCCGAACGGCGTCGCGCCGGTGCCTCCGCCCACGACGTCGGCCATCACCGCGGGCCGCCCGGTGAACGGATCGGTGCTGCCGGCGTTGAAGCAGAAGAAGCTCACGGTGCTGCTGCCGACGGCCTTCTCGGGCCAGAGGTCGGACAGCGCGCGGATGAGGGTGTCGGCGAAGCGCTGGCAGGTGTTGTGACGGATCGACACGGCGGCCGGCGGCAGGGGGTTGAGCACGATGCCCTGCGGCGCCACGACCTCCAGCGCCCGCAGCAGCCCGTCGTTGGCGCCCAGCGCGGGAGCGACCACGGCGCGCACGCCGTAGACGATCCCCGCGCGCGTGCTGGCCCACGGCACGTTCATCGCCCCGGCCGTCTGCGGGTCGCAGCCGGAGAGGTCGATGATCAGGCGGTCGCCCTCCTTGCGCACGGCCACATGGATGCGGGTCGGTGCGCCGTCACGGCCGTCGTCGTCGAGGAAGCCCTCGGCCTGCCCCTCGCCGTCGGGCAGGTTGCGCAGCGCGGTGCGAACGCCGGCCTCGACCGAGTCGAGCATCTGCGCCATGACGGTCTCGAGCGTGGGTCGCCCGTAGCGCTCGGCGAGTTCGAGCACGCGGCGGATGCCGAGGTGGCACGCCGCACGCTGCGCGCGCAGGTCGCTGACGGTGCTGAGAGGGTCGCGGATGTTGTCGGAGACGAGGGCGATGAGATCCTCGTTCTCGACCCCGGCGATCGACAGGCGCACGGGCGGGAAGACCAGCCCCTCGCCGAAGAGGTCCTGCAGCTCGGGGCCTTCGCTGCCGGGGTTCACACCGCCGACGTCGATGTGGTGCGCCGCGGTGCCCGTCCAGGCGAGCAGCGTGCCGTCGAGGAACACCGGCGCGATGATGTTGATGTCGGGCAGGTGCATGGCGCCCAGGTACGGGTGGTTGCAGATGTAGACGTCGCCCTCCTGGATGCGATCGCCCCAGCGCTGCAGCACCGACTTCACGACCAGCGACATCGCGCCCAGCTGCGCCGGAATGTAGTCGGCCTGGGCGACCAGGTCGCCGGATGCCGTGAACAGCGCGCACGAGAAGTCATCCATGTCGCGGATGATGGGGCTGTAGCTGGAGCGCTTGAGGACGCTGCCCATCTCCTCGGCCGCCGACTGCAGGCCGGCCGCGGCGACCTCGAAGGTCACCGGGTCGATCTGCCGGGGAGCGAGCGTCTGTGCGTTCTGCGTGGTCATGCCTGGTCCTCCTGGGTGATGATGAGGTCGCCCTGCGCGGCGACGGTGACGGTCTGCCCCGCCAGCACGAAGGTGGTCGAGTCCATCTGCTGCACGATCGCCGGACCGGCGAAGACGGTGCCGGCTGCCAGCAGGGCGCGGTCGTACACGTCGACCTCGGTCGGTCCGGCACCCGGGATGAGCACCGTGCGGCGGGCGATGAGCGCCGCACCGTCCTGCGGCTCGGGCAGGTCGGCGCCCGCGGCGGGGCGGGCGAGCGCGCCGGTGACGGCGATGCGCACCGTGACGAGCTCGACGTCCTCGCCGCGGTTGGCGTGGCCGTACAGCTCGGCGTGCGCCTCGTGGAACAGCTCTGCCGCGCGCAGCAGCCCCTGCTCGCCGTGATCGGGAAGCGGGATGGTCAGCTCGTACCCCTGTCCGCGGTAACGGCAGTCGACCGAGGCGAGCACGGCGATGTCACCGGGGGCGACGCCGTCGGCGATCAGGCGCTGCCGGCCGGACTCGGCGGCCGACGCGTACCACTGCTCGATCTCGGCGATCGCCGCCGGGTCGAAGGTCTTCAGCACGGTGCGGGAGTCGTCGAAGCGCACTCCGGCGACGAGCAGGCCGTCGGCCGAGAACAGGCCCGGCTGACGGGGCACGATCACCGAGCGCAGCCCGAGATGCTGCAGCAGCAGCCCGGCGTGCAGGGGGCCCGCACCGCCGAACGGCACCAGTGAGAACTCCTTCGGGTCGAGCCCGCGCTCGATGCTCACCTTGCGCACGGCCTGCACCATGTGCGCCAGCCCGATCGCGAGGATCGCCTCGGCGGTCTCCTCGGGCGACAGCGCCAGCCGCTCGCCCACGGTGCGCATGGACTCGATCGCGGCTTCGCGGTCGAGGGTGAGTCCGCCGGCCAGGTCGCCGCCGCCCAGGGTGCCGAGCACGACGTGCGCGTCGGTGATGGTCGGCTCGGTTCCGCCGCGGCCGTAGCTGGCGGGGCCGGGCACGGCCCGCGCGGACTGCGGCCCGACGCGCAGCCGATCGGTCTGATCGACCCAGCCGATGCTGCCGCCGCCGGCGCCGATGGTGTGGATGTCGACGGTCGGGGCGAGCAGGGTGTGACCGTGCACGTGCTGCTCGCGGGCGAACGGCGCCCTGCCCTCGCGCACCAGGCAGACATCGGTCGAGGTGCCGCCCATGTCGAGGCTGATGAGGTTGCCGATGCCGTGCACCTCGGCGAGGTCGAGCAACCCCGCCACACCGCCCGCCGGGCCCGAGAGCACCAGCTGGTGCGACTGCGGCTCGGCGCGGACGGCGGGCACGCTGCCGCCGTTGGACTGCATGACGAGGAACGGCGCGCTCAGGCCGGCCTCGCCGACCGCGGCCTCGGCGCGCTCCAGGTAGCCGCCGACGACGGGGCGGAGTGCGGCGTTGATCACGGTGGTCGCCGTGCGCGGGTACTCGCGGAACTCGCGGGCGACGTCGCTCGAGAGCGAGACCGGGGTTCCGGGCAGAGCCCTGCTGAGCGCTTCGCCGATGCGGCGCTCGTGCTCGTCGTTCAGGTAGCTGAACAGCAGGCTCACGGCGACGGCGGAGGGCGCGGTCGCGACGACTTCGGCCACGACCCGCTTGATCTCGGCGTCCGTGAGCTCGGTGAGCACCTGCCCGCGGCTGTCGATCCGCTCGCGCACCTCGACGCGGGCGCGCCGCGGCACGAGCTCCTTGGGGCGCTCGGGCGTGAGGCTGTACACGTCGGGCCGGCTGCTCTGGCGGTAGCCCATGACATCGCGGAAGCCCTCGGTGGCCACCAGGGCGACCGGCGCGAGCTCGTCGGTGAGGATCGCGTTCGTGGCGACGGTGGTGCCGTGGCACAGCAGGCTCACCCGGTCGAGCGGCAGCCCCTCGACGGCGAGCGCGAGGATGGCGTTGCTGAGCCCCTGCGAGGGGTCGTGGGGCGTGGATGCCACCTTGGCCACCGCGACGTCGCCGTGCGACGAGCGCGCTATGGCATCGGTGAACGTTCCTCCTGCATCGATGCTGACCGTCCAGTTCGCAGCGTTCACGTCTTCGCCTTCCGTCTTCGGGCTCCATTGCGCGGCCGGGTTGCCTGCGTGAGAGCAAGTACAGCGGGAGCGGATGAGGTTTCTCATGCGTCATTCGACGTATCATCGACCTTCATGACGATCACTTCTCCGCGGGTGCAGGAGTACCGGGTGCGACTCTCGGGGCTGGATCCCGATGACCACTGCGACCCCGAGCTCGCCGAGCTGGCGCGCGGCTTCATCGTGGCGGGCCGCGAGAGCGCCCGCTTCCTGTGGCAGGCCGAGCACGGCTGGTGCGCGGTGGCCATGAGCCGTGAGGCCGACGACGATGAGGCGGCATCCGCCCTGGTCACCGTCTCGCCCGCGACGCTGCCGCGCGGCATCACGACGCGCGAGGCGCAGGTGCTCACCCTCGTGGCACTGGGTCTGACCAACGGAGAGATCGCGGGCCGGCTCGGCACGCGCCCGCGCACCGTGTCGACCCAGGTCGAGCGCCTGCTCGTCAAGCTCGATCAGGGCAGCCGTGCGGGGCTGGCGGCGGTGGCCGTCGACGCGTCGCTGATCGTGCTGCCGCTGCCGGGCGGACCGGTCGACTCGGTGTCTATCGCGCAGGCCGAGATCCATCATGCGGCAGTGACGCTGTCGGGGCGGGTCGCCCCGCGCAGCGAGGATGCCGTGGGGTTCACCCGGCGGCGGTCGATCCGGCTCGGCACGCTCGCTCCGCTCATCGGCGCCGCCGCCTCGGATGGCCTGGAGCTCGTGCGCGGCGCGTCGATCGCGGTGCGCGAGCTCAATGCGCGGGGCGGGATCGACGGCCGGGAGATCGAGCACCTCATCGAGGAGGTCGATCTCTTCGACGGCGGCACGGTGACGGCGGCGATCGAGCGGCTCACCGCCGCCGCGGTCGATGCGCTGCACACGAACTATGTCACCGCCGAGCATCCCGAGGCCCTCGCTCTGCTGGCCGATTACGGCCGTCCCTTCCTGCACACCGCCACACTCGAGTCGCAGGTGGCGCTCGTGCGCGACGACCCGGCGGGCTACGGCATGATGTTCCAGACCTGCCCCTCGGAGGAGTACTATCGGCTGGGCTTCGCGACCTTCCTGCGCGAGCTGGTGCGCGAAGGCCGGTGGAACCCGCCGGGCCGCTCCGTCGTCGCGCTCGAGGCCGACAGCGCCACGAGCCGCGTCGCCGACGACACGCTGCGCGCGCTGCTCGATGAGGCCGGCTGGCAGCTCGAGCACACCATCCGCACCCCGCTGCACGCTCCTCGGTGGGCGCGGATCGCCGGCGAGATCGAGAGCCGCGACCCGGACGTGCTGCTGATCTCGCACTTCCTGCCCGACGTGGCCGAGCTGCAGCGCCTGCTCGCCGCACGCGGATTCCGGGGCCTGGTCTACTACGTGTACGCCGCGTCGATCCCGCGCTTCCAGGCGGTGGCCGGCGCTTCGTCGGAGGGCATCGTGTGGTCGACCGTGACCGGCCGGTACGACGACGCGATGGGCGAGCGGTTCCAGCGCCGTTTCGCGCTGCGCTACGGCGACCCGCCCGGCTGGTCGCAGGCGAGCGCCGCCTACGACCAGGTGATGCTGCTGGCGGGGGCGTGGGCGGGCGTGCGCTCGGCCGATCCCGAGCGCACCATCGAGCATCTGCGCAGCACGATCAGCCGCGGCCTGAACGGCGTGTACTTCCTCGGCGGCCCGGGTCAGGCCGCACTCTGCTACCCGTACGAGACCGAGGACTCGTCGCTCGGCCAGGCGCTGCTGATCTACCAGGTGCAGAACGGCACGCCGGTCGCGCTCTCCCCCGCCCCGAAGGGCGACCTGCGCCGGTTCGTGCCGCCGAGAGCGCGCGCACGGTGACGGCGGGATGCTTCCGAGCGACCTCGGCATCCGTCGGATGACGTATGCGCAACCACGCGAGCGCATCGCATAATCGTGGAACCCGAGCCGAAGACGGACCCGAACGAGCAGCGTCGCCACACCACAACCCCGAGCCCCCTCCGCGATCCCGACCGCGACGCCCCCTCGATCGACCCCCTCCGGCCACGGACGGTGCGTGCGCGCGGATCCCTCCCGGCACGGCCGAGCATCCGAACCCGAGCCGATGGAGACTCCCCATGACGATCTCAGACGTACCCGCTCCCCCGCTGCGCCGCATCCTGGGCCTGGGGGCGACGGTGACCTTCGGTCTCGCGTACATGATCCCGCTCACCGTGTTCACCACGCTGGGGATCGCCAATGTGTTGACCCGTGGCAACCTCGTCGCCGCCTATGCGGTCACCCTCGTCGCGATGCTCTTCACCGCGTTCAGCTACGCCACGATGGTCCGCCGGTTCCCGGTCGCAGGGTCCGCTTACGCTTTCTCGCGCCGCGCGTTCGGCCCGCACGTCGGCCTGCTGGCCGGGTGGGCACTGCTGCTCGACTACCTGCTGCTGCCGATGGTCACCTACCTGGTGATCGGCATCTATCTGAACGCCGCGTTCCCCGCGATCCCGATGTGGGTCTTCTTCCTTGCCGCGCTGGTGCTGGTCACTCTGCTGAACATCATCGGGATCCGGCTGCTGTCGCGGGTCAACCTCGCCCTGCTGGCCGTGCAGTTCGTGTTCATCGCGATGTTCGTCGTGATGGCGGTGAGCGGCCTGAGCGGCGAAGCCGTCCCGAGCGTCGCAGACGTGTTCCTGAACGACCAGGCGAACCTGACACTGATCCTGTCCGGCAGCGCTCTGCTGTGCTTCTCGTTCCTCGGCTTCGACGCGGTCTCCACCCTCGCGGAGGAGACCCGCACCCCGGAGCGCACTATCCCTCGCGCCATCCTCATCGTGACGCTCTGCGGCGGCGTTCTTTTCATGCTGCTCTCAGCGGTCTCCAACATCGTGATGCCCGACTTCGAGAGCTACACCTCGGTCGATGCGGCGTCGCTCGACGTCATGCAGACGGCGGGTGGCGCCTTCCTCAGCGCATTCTTCACCGCCGCGTACGTGGCGGGCTGCTTCGCCTCGGTGCTGGCATCGCAGGCGACCGTGGCACGCATCCTGTACGCGATGGGTCGCGACCGCCTGCTGCCGAACCGCGTGTTCGCCTTCGTCCACCCGCGATTTCGCACGCCGGCGGGGGCGGTGATCGTCGTCGCGGTCATCTCACTCGCTGGCCTGATGCTCGATCTGATGACGCTCTCCAGCCTGATCAGCTTCGGCGCGCTGGTGGCGTTCAGCATCGTCAATCTCTCCGTGATCAAGCACTTCCTCGTCGACCAGCGCGAGCGCGGCACCCGCGCGCTCCTCATTCACGGTGCACTGCCCGGCATCGGCTTCCTGCTCACCGTCTGGCTGTGGACGAGCTTGAGCGGAACCGCTCTCGTCGTCGGCCTCGCGTGGACAGCCCTCGGAGCCTGCTATCTGCTGGTCACCACCCGCTTCCTCCGGAAGGCACCGCCCGAACTCGACCTGAGCGAGTCCGAGCCCGCCCAGCCGGTCGCACACTGAACCTCGGGCAGGCGTCATCCAGGGCGCGCCTCTGACGGTTCTCGGATCGGCGAGGCAGACTGGGACGACGGTCGCGGAGAGGAGCCATCAGTCGTGAATTTGATCAAGGGTTACGACCCCGACACCCTTCGTGAACTCGTCGATCCGCAGGAGTGCCTGACGCGTCTCGCCGAGATCGAGAACCAGCGCAGCCTGCCCGTTCTGCTCGAACGAGTGTGGCTGCTGAAGGTGCTCGACCGCCTCGACGAGGCGCTCGAGCTCGCGGACGAGACGGTGCGCCTGGCTCGCATGGCGGGCACCCGCAAGGATCTGCTGCGCGCCAGGGTGCTGCACGGCACCGTGCTGCAGAACCGCGGAGCCCACGCCGCGGCGGCGCAGGAGCTCGCCACCTGCGCGAACGAGGCCGAAGGGCAGGGCTGGGCCGGCATCGCCGCGTTCGCCCACCAGCACCACGGCAAGAACGCCTACGAGGCGCACGATTTCGAGCAGGCGCGGGAGAGCTTCAAGCGCTCGCTGTTCCTGCGTCGGGCGGCCGGCGCCGACGACTCCGACCTCGAGAAGGCGCTGCGCGCCATCGAGGCGGCCGAGCGGCGCGGCGTCGCCGCCGACGTGCTGGTCTGACCGATCCGGCGCGGATGTCGGCCGGTTGTCTTACTCTGATCACATGGCCGATCTGAATCGCGTCCGCGTCTGGGGTGAAGCGCTGATCCGCATGCACCTCGACTCGTCGTGGTCGTTCGCCTTCGACAACGCCAAGAGGCGCGCGGGGCTCTGCGACTATCAGCGCCGGCGCATCTCGGTGTCGCGCTACCTCGCGGCCCGCTTCGACGACGACGAGATCCATCAGACCCTGCTGCACGAGGTCGCGCACGCCCTCGCCGGTCACGAGGCCGGTCACGGCGCGGCGTGGAAGCGCGTCTCCCGCTCACTCGGCTATGTCGGCGGCACCACCCACCAGGGTGAGACCGCGACCGAGCTGGCCCCGTGGATCGGGCGATGCCCGGCGGGGCACGTCGCCTATCGGCACCGCCGCCCGGCTCGGGAGACCTCGTGTGCCAAATGCTCGCGACGGTTCGACCGACGGTTCCTGTTCGAGTGGCACCGTCGCGAGATCACCGCGGCCGACCGGCTCGCCGCGCAGCTGCCCCGCTGACTTCGTGCGGCTGCGGCGCGCTCACTCCGCCGAGCGCGGGGCGCGATAGCGCCGCACGAGCAGGGCGATCAGACGCCAGCCGAGCAGCAGACCGGCCAGCACGAAGGCGGCGACGATGATGAACGGCGTCTCGGCGGTGTCGCCCGTGGCGATCCGCAGCAGCATCCCGCCGGCCACGGTCACCACCCACACGATCACACCCCAGCCCAGCGACCACGGTCGGCGCGGACGAGCGGGCACCAGCGCGGCGAGCGCATGTCCGACGACGAGCGCGACGAGGAACGGCCACGCCGTGAGCAGGAATCCGAGTGGATCCTCGTCGTGCGAGGCGCGGCCGATGACCGCGAAGACGAGCACGAGCACGGCGTCGACGATGACCGCGGGGAGGTACCTCATGCTCCGACCCTATGCCGCCGCGCGGGGCGCGCCCCGGCGCCGCGCGCTGAGCTGATCAGCTGAAGCGCTCGAACACACGGTCGTCGAGCACGGGTACGACGTCGACGGCGTTCAGCTCGGCGGCCTCGGCCGTGGTCGCCGGGCGCACGCCGGCGGCCTCCATCCGGGCGGTGGATGCCACCCCGTCGACCAGCTCGCGGCCCGAGCCGCTGCCGATGAGCATGTGCCGCAGGCCGGGGCGCAGCGCGCGGAACGCCTCGGCCGCCGCCGCTGCCTCGGGCGAGGAGTGATCGATGCCGAGGTCGCACAGCGCGTCGACGATCGCCCCCGCACCCAGCTGGTCCTCGACCGCGAAGCGCAGCGCGCCGGCGGGCGCGAGCTCGCCGGCGGCGATGATCGAGACAGAGGTGCGTGCGCCCTGGCGCTCCTGCAGCGTCATCACCGCGCGGGCGGTCGCTGCGGCGTTGCGGACGCCGCCGACCAGGACCGTCGCGGGTCGGGCATCCGGACCGGATGCAGCCGACGCGGCTGAGACGACCGCCGCGCCGTTCGTCGACCACCCCGCGGCGGAGTCGAGCGGGACGCGCTGACCGGCCGCCACGGCGTCGGCGAGTGTGGACGAGAAGCGCAGCACGTCGACCACGATCACGACGTCAGCGGGAGCGAGCCGGGCGAGCCCCTGCGTGCCCCACTCGAGGCGCACCTGGTACGAGGACTGGTCGAACGGCGAGGGCATTTCTCAACCCTAATCCGCCCCACTGCGGCCGCCGCCACCTTCAGTCGGCTGCGAGGGCCTCGACGGGCGCGACCCGGGTGGCCAGGCGCGTCGGAGTGACCGCCGCGACGACCGTGAGCACCGCGGTCGCGACGACGATGATGGCCACCGGGATCCACGGCACCGCGGGATAGACGAGTCCGGCGGGCTCGAAGTCGGGCAGCACCGGCACCGATCCGAGCAGCGACTGCGCGGCGATCCAGCCGTACGCGACGCCGAGCACGAGGCCGGTGAGTGTCGCGGCGACCGTGATGTGCACGGCCTCGAGCAGCACCATGCGGCGCACCTGCGTCGAGGTCAGCCCGATTGCCCGCAGCAGGCCGAGCTCGCGGCGGCGCTGCACCACGCCGATGGTCAGCAGGTTGACCAGGCCGACCGCGGCGATGACGGCCGACACCGCCACCAGCACCATCATGATGCTCGCGAACGCGTCCATCGGGGCGAAGAATCCGTCGACGAACTCCCCCTCGCTCTGGCGCATCATCAGCGCCTTGACCGATTCGAGAGCGACGGCGAACATCGTCACCAGCGCCACACCCATCACCACGCCGATCGCCATGCGGCTCGAGCGCTCGGGGTGGCGCAGGGCGTTCTCGGCCGCGAGGCGCGCGGTCGCGCCGCGGCCGAAGAGCCGCCCGACCAGGCGCAGGACGGGCGGCATGAACAGCGGCGACGCGGTGGCCAGACCCGTGAACGAGAACAGCCCGCCGAAGAACGCCACGACCACGCCCAGCGGAGTGATCAGTCCGAGCACCACGCCCGCGGCGAGCAGCGCGACCCCCACGACGATCAGCACGAGAGCGCCGACATGCTTGCCGCGGCGCCCCGCCTCGTCGTCGTGGGTGCGCTCGACCGAGCCGCCCAGCGCCTGCAGCGGCGTGACCGTCAGCACCCGTCGCGAGCCGATCCACGCGGCGAGCCACGTCGTCAGCGCGACCCCGACGACGGGGAACAGCACGCCCGGCTGCGCCACGGTGAAGTCTCGCGCGCCAACACCGAGCAGGGAATCTCCGATCATCACCCCGAGCGCCGCGAAGCCCACACCCGAGGCGAGCCCGATGCCCGCCCCGATCAGACCGACCACGAACCCCTGGCCGGTGACCTCCGCCCGCTGCGAGCGCGCTGATGCGCCGATCAGACGCAGCAGCGCGATGCGCCGGGTGCGCCCGGCGATGATGGTCGAGAAGGTGTTCGCGGTGACGATCGCCGCGACGTACATCGCTACCGCGACGAGCAGCACCGACAGGATCATGACCACCACGGCCAGCGTCTCGCTGTCGCCGATGAACGGGTCGGCCTGCAGCACGGCCCCGACGTAGGCGGTGACCTCGACGAGGATCACCCCGAACGCGGCGGCGAGCGCCGAGACGAGCACGCTGGCGCCCATCCCCCGCTCGCGCAGCCAGTGCAGACGGCCGGCGCGAGCGCGAGCGGGCGAGATCCCCGATACGGCCGCGACGGCGCTCACGCCGCCACCTCCGCGGCGAGCATGTGCGCGGCGATCTGCTCGGCGCTCTGCTTCGGGTGATCGGCGGTGATCCGGCCGTCGCCGAGGAACAGCACGCGGTCGGCGTGGCTCGCCGCGATCGCGTCGTGCGTGACCATCGCGATCGACTGGCCGTGGTCGCGGCTGGCGCCGGCGAGCAGCGCGAGCACCTCGCGGCCGCTGCGGGAGTCGAGGTTGCCGGTCGGCTCGTCGGCGAAGACGAGGTCGGGCGCGGTGGCCAGCGCGCGGGCGATCGCGACGCGCTGCTGCTGCCCGCCGGAGAGCTCGTGCGGGCGGTGGGCGAGCCGGGATGCCAGGCCGAGGCGCTCGACGAGCGAGTCGATGCGCGCGCGCTCGAGCGCCGTCGGCTGCCGGCCGTCGAGTTCGAACGGCAGCAGGATGTTGCCCAGCGCGTCGAGCGTGGACACGAGGTTGAACGCCTGGAAGATGAAGCCCACGCGGCGCCGGCGCAGGATCGTCATCTCGAGGTCGCCGAGACCGGTGATCTCGGTGTCGCCGATCCAGGCTCGCCCCTCGGTGGGGGCGTCGAGGCCGGCCATGATGTGCATGAGCGTGGACTTGCCCGAGCCGGAGGGGCCCATGATGGCGGTGAACTGGCCGCGGCGGATGCCGACGCTGACGTCGTCGAGGGCGCGGACGCCGGCGGCGCCGGCCCCGTAGGTCTTGGTGAGGTGCTGGACGCGTGCGGCGAGGCCGAGGTCCGAGGTCGTGATCTCCATGCCCTCGACGCTATTTCCGCCGCCCCGGCGGGCACATCGGCCCGACGATGGCATCCGCGTACATCGCAGGGATGATCCCTGCGCGCCCGCGGGAGTATGGCGGTCAGGCCAGGCCGTGCTCGAAGGCGAAGACGACCAGCTGCACGCGGTCGCGCAGGCGCAGCTTGTTCAGGATGCGGCTGATGTGGGTCTTCACGGTCGCCTCGCTGAGATACTCGCGCGCCGCGATCTCGGAGTTCGACAGTCCGCGTGCGGCGAGCGCGAAGATCTCCCGCTCGCGGTCGGTGAGGTCGGCGTACTCGGCCGGCACGGGCTTGGTCTCGGTGGTGAAGTGCGCGAACAGCTCGCGGGTGGCGGATGCCGCGATCACACTCGACCCGGAATCGACCGTCCGGATCGCGGCGAGCAGGAACTCGGGATCGGCGTCCTTCAGCAGGAATCCACTGGCGCCCTGCTGGATCGCCCGGGCCGCGGCCTCGTCGAGGTCGAAGGTCGTGAGCATGACGATGCGCGGCGGGTCGGGCTGGGTGAGCACCTGGGCGGTCGCGGTCAGGCCGTCCATGACGGGCATCCGGATGTCCATCAGCACCACGTCGGGGCGGGTGCGTCCGATCACCTCGAGCGCCTCGCTGCCGTCTCCCGCTTCGCCGACCACATCCATGTCGGGCTGCGACGAGACGAGCATCCGCACACCCGCGCGGAACAGCGCCTGGTCGTCGACGAGCACGACCCTGATCATCCGTGACCTCCTGGTCGTCTGGGGCCCGCTCAGTTCGCCGAGGGGCCGATCGGAAGCGTAGCGCGCACGGTGAAGCGGCTCGGGTCATGTTGCACCGTGAGCGTTCCGCCCATCAGCTGAGCGCGCTCGCGCATTCCGATGAGGCCGTGGCCGCCGTGCGCACTCGTCGACGCGTCCGCGGCCGTGGACGCGGCGGGGATCCGGTTGTGCACGAGAAGGTCGACCCGATCGGTCCACCACGACAGACGCACGTCGACGTCGCCCTCGCCGTGCCGGATGGCGTTGGTGAGCGCCTCCTGCAGGATCCGGTAGACCGCCAGCTGCACGGCGCCGGGCGGTTCGGCCTGCGGCATCGGATCCACCGACACCCGCGGCTCGACGCGCGCCTGACGCACCTGGGCGAACAGCGTCTCCAGATCGGCGAGTGTGGGCTGGGGGCCGTCGCCCTGCCGGTGGCGCAGCTGGGTCAGCAGCATCCGCACATCCGACAGCGCGGAGCGCGCGGTCTGCGCGATCGTGGTCAGCGCCTCCTGCGCGAGCTCGGGTCGGGCGGCCGCGGCGTAGCGTGCGCCGTCGGACTGCGCGATCACCACGGCGAGCGAGTGCGCGACGATGTCGTGCATGTCGCGGGCGATGCGCACGCGCTCCTGCTCTTCGGCCGCCGCGGTCTCGGCACGCAGCTGCGCCTCGCGGTTCGCGCGGCTCTGGCGCACCAGCCGCCAGAGCAGCCCGGCGCCCCAGGCCATGGCGAGCGAGAGCACGATCGTCAGCCCCATCGTGATGCTCAGCAGCACGAGCCGCATCTCGATCGGTGAGGGCGCGGTCACCGCGGCCGTGAAGTCGTACTGGAGCACGCCGATGTAGACGCCGGCGATGAGGCCGCCGCCGACGGCGGAGGCGCCGCCGATCCACATCATGCGCTTCGTGCCCCAGGCGGCGGCGGCGAACAGCACCACGAAGATGGCGAGATCGAGCGGAAGCGGCGGCAGGCCCGCGGCCATCTGCAGCAGCGCGCCCGTCCAGGCGACCACCAGCGCGATCGGCGGCGAGAGCCGGCTGATCGCGGCCGCCCCCCAGAGCAGCATCGAGACCGCGACGAGCATGACGGCCGAGGGCGGATCGGGCAGCCAGAAGCTCAGCTGCCCGCCGCTGAAGGTCAGCGACAGGGGAACGGTGATCAGCAGCCCCACGATCGCCCCGACGATGTCGAGCACGAGCCAGGGAGCGGAGATGCGGCGGATCACCCCTTCACGCTACGGGAGCCCGTGCGCACCCCGCGTCCGCCTCGAGATGTATCCGCCGGATCAGGCTCGGCAGAGGATCTCGCCGTGCGGGACGAGATACCAGCCGTCGCCGTCGGATGCCCAGGCGCGCCAGGCGTCGCTGATCTGCCGCAGCTGCGCCCGATCGGCGAGCCCGTCGCGTTCGAGCTGTGTCGAGAGCGCGGACTGCAGGATGCGGTCGGCCCACATCCCGCCCCACCACGCTCGCTCCTCCGGCGTCGCGTAGCACCAGGTCGATGCGGTGGCGGTGACGTCGGTGAACCCGGCGGCGCGTGCCCAGGCGAGCAGGCGGCGCCCCGCATCCGGCTCGCCGCCGTTGCGCCGCGCCGCCTCGCGGTACAGGCGCAGCCACTCCTCGAGCTCGGGCAGCAGCGGGAACCAGATGAACCCCGCATAGTCGGCGTCACGGGCGGCGACGAGGCCGCCCGGCCTGGTGACCCTGCGCATCTCGCGCAGCGCCTGCACCGGGTCGCCGACGTGCTGCAGCACCTGGTGGGCATGCACGACGTCGAAGGTGTCGTCGGCGAAGCTCAGCGCATGCACGTCTTCGACGGAGAAGTCGACGTTCGTCGCCCCGCGCTCGGTGGCCAGCGCCCGCGAGAGGCCGAGGGCGTCGTCGGAGATCTCGGTCGCCGTGACCCGGCGCACCCGTTCGGCGAAGTCGAGGGTGATGGTGCCGGGGCCCGCTCCCACGTCGAGCAGATGCGCATCCGGTGTCAGGTGCCCCGCGAGGTAGGCGGCGGAGTTCGCAACGGTGCGGTTGTTGTGCGAGCGCAGCACCGAATCGTGGTGCCCGTGCGTGTAGACGGCCATGCGGCCAGTCTGCCGCAGCGGTGGCTCAGTCGCTGGCGAGGCGACGCAGAGCCTCACGGTCGGGTTTGCCGGATGCCAGCGTCGGAACCCGCTCGGCGCGCAGCTGCGCCGGCCGGGCATGCCGGCCGATCTCGGCTTCGACGCGGGCGCGGGCGGCCTGGAGCAGCTGCTCTCCGTGGGGCACGTCGGCGAAGACGACGGATGCCTCGCCCCAGCGCTCATCGGGCACGCCGACCACGACCGCCTGCTCCAGCCCCGGGATGCCGCGCACGACCCGCTCCACCCGGTCGAGCGACACGTTGATGCCGCCCGACACGATCACGTTGTCGATCCGCCCGGTGACGGCGAGACGACCTGCGGGCGTGATGGTGCCGGCGTCGCCGGTGCGGTACCAGCGCGCGCCGTCTGGACCGGTCACGAACACCTGGGCCGTGCGCTCGTCCTCGCCGAGGTACCCGTCGGCGAGCATCGGTCCGCTGATGCGCACCTCTCCCTCGACCTCGGCGAGCCCGACGCCGTCGAGCGGTCGCCCGTCGTAGACGCACCCGCCCGCCGTCTCGCTGGAGCCGTAGGTGCGCACGATCCGCGCCCGCGCGGCGTCGGCGCGGACGCGCAGCCGCTCGGGCAGCGCCTGTCCGCCGACGAGGATAGCTCGGTACGACGCAAGCGCGGCGCGCACGCCCGGCTGCTCGTCCGCGGCGTCCAGCAGAGTCGCGAGCTGCGCCGGCACGAACGAGGTGAACCGGTCGACGCCGTCACGCAGCGTCGCGGTCGCGCGCACGAAGGCATCCGGGGTGAGACGGCCCTCGAGCAGCACCGGGTCGATGCCCGCGAGCAGCGAGCGCCCGAGCACCTGCACGCCGGCGATGTACGCGGCGGGCAGGGCGAGCATCCACTGCCCCGATCCGATCCGCGCGGCGGTCGCCGCGGCGCTGGCCCGCAGCGCGGCGGCGCTGAGCACGACGCGCTTGGGGATGCCGCTGGACCCGGAGGTGGCGATGACCACCGCGGTGCCCTCGGGCACCACATCCTCCGCCGAGGGCTCGAAGCCGAGCGCCAGGGGGCCCGCTCCGTCGAGCGCGGCCGGCAGGGCATCCCGCACCGCGCGCGGGTCGCCGCCGTCGACCGGATGCAGCCTCACGACCTCACCTCCCCGATGCTTCGGGTCGCGATTCGTGCCGAACCGCGAGGCGTACCCGCCCTCAGGTCGCGATTCGTCCCGGAAAGACCCGCGAATACCGGGACGAATCGCGACCTGAGCTGCAGAGCGGACGACATCGATCAGAAGTGGTACGGGAAGGGCGACCAGTCGGGGTCGCGCTTCTGCAGGAACGAATCGCGGCCCTCGACGGCCTCGTCGGTGCCGTAGGCGAGGCGGGTCGCCTCGCCCGCGAACACCTGCTGGCCGACGAGCCCGTCGTCGACGGCGTTGAAGGCGAACTTCAGCATCCGGATGGCCGTCGGCGACTTCGTCAGAATCGTCCGGGCCATCGCCAGCGCCTCCCGCTCGAGTTCGGCGTGCGGCACGACGCGGTTCACCGCACCCATCTCGTAGGCGCGCTGCGCGGAGTACTCCTCGGCGAGGAAGAACACCTCGCGAGCGATCTTCTGCCCGGTCTGCCGCGCCATGTACGCCGAGCCGTAGCCCGCGTCGAAGCTGCCCACATCGGCGTCCGTCTGCTTGAACCTGCCGTGCTCGGCGCTCGCGATCGTCAGGTCGCACACGACGTGCAGCGAGTGCCCGCCGCCCGCGGCCCAGCCGGGCACGACGGCGATGACGACCTTGGGCATGAACCGGATCAGTCGCTGCACCTCGAGGATGTGCAGCCGCCCCGCCCGCGCCGTGTCGTGCACGGCCGCCTCGTCGTCGGAGTACTTGTAGCCGTCGCGACCGCGGATGCGCTGGTCGCCGCCCGAGCAGAACGCCCAGCCGCCGTCCTTCGGGCTCGGGCCGTTGCCCGTGAGCAGCACGGCGCCGATCCGCGGATCCTGGCGCGCGATGTCGAGCGCACGATACAGCTCGTCGACCGTGTGCGGGCGGAACGCGTTGCGCACCTCGGGCCGATCGAACGCGATGCGCGCGACGCCCCCGTCGCGCGACACGTGTGCGGTGATGTCGGTGTAGTCCTCGGCTCCGGGAGCGAGCTGCCACTCGGACGGGTCGAAGATGTCGGAGACGAAGTCGGCGGTCACGGCTCTCAGCCTATGCGCGCTTCGGCCTTGTCCGACGATCCTGCTCGCGTACGATCGTGGCGTGCTTCTCACAACTCGCCTCCGCCGTTCCGTGCTCGTCCTCACCGCCGCCGCCGCGCTCGCCCTGTCGGGCTGCGCGTCGAACCCGGATGCTGCAGACCCGGGCTCATCGGCTCCCGCACCGTCGTCGACGGCGACCGAGGCATCCGGAACCTGCTCCTACCCGGAGGACGGCCGCCCGTCGGAGAAGAACGTGGACGCGCCGGCCACCGAGCCCACCGAGACCGGCGAGGTGCCCGCGACGATCAGCACCGGCGTGGGCGACCTGAAGGTCACGCTCGACGCGGAGAAGACGCCGTGCACCGTGAACAGCTTCCTCTCGCTCGCCGAGCAGGGCTACTTCGACGGCACCACCTGCCACCGCCTCACCACCGACGGCATCTTCGTGCTGCAGTGCGGTGACCCGAGCGCCACCGGATCGGGCGGCCCCGGGTACTCGTTCGCCGACGAGCTCGACGGCTCAGAGACCTATGAGGCGGGCACGCTCGCGATGGCGAACGCCGGGCCCGACACGAACGGCTCGCAGTTCTTCGTCGTCTACGCCGACAGCCAGCTGCCGCCCAGCTACACCGTGTTCGGACACCTCGACGAGGCCTCCACCGCGATCGTCGCCGATGTGGCCGCGGCCGGCACCGAGAGCGGTGGCCCCGACGGCGCCCCGAAGACCCCGGTCATGATCGAGAGCGTCACGAAGGGCTGACGCGGGCGCCCGACTGGCTCCCTCAGGCTGCGAGGCGGGCGCGGGCGGCCTTGCGCCAGCCGTCGGCCATGTCGCCAACCGCGATCGCGATGATCGCGAGACCGCTGAGCACCGCCAGCACGGTGACCGCGTCCTGGCCCACGCCCTTCGCGAGGAACACCTCCTCGACGAACCGGGGATTGAACAGCGCGCCGAGCCCGAGCGCGGTGAGCCCCAGGCTCATCACGCAGACCGCGACAGCGGCGTTGATCCACGCGAGGGTCATCGTCCAGTGCCCGCGAGCGAACACGGCGAGCGCGAGCGCGGCCTCGGCGGCCAGCAGCACCATCAGCGCTCCGATGCCCCACGGCCACAGCCCCGGGTTCAGGATCGACAGCGGTGCGCCGTCGGACGGCGTCCAGCCGCGCAGCTGATCCCACAGCACCGCGCCCGCGAACAGCGCGAGCAGGACGAGCGAGGCGATGAGGTCGGCGCGGCCGGTTCCGTGCTGCACCTCTTCGGGCAGCTGGTCGACGCTCCACCTGGCGCCCGTGTCGGCTCCGGTGCGCTCGAGCACGAAGAACACCAGCGTGGTCCAGAACGTCACGTGCACGATGACCGAGAGCACCACGATGATGACCTCGCCGATGATCTCGCCGATGCCCGCGCCGGTCAGCGCCTGAGCGATCGCGACCCCGCCGGCGGCGCAGGCCGGCACGACCACGAGCAGGATCTTCAGCAGACGCCACCAGGTGAGGAAGTACTTCGGTCCGATCAGATGCAGCGGGCGATCCGCGTACCCGGCGGCGAGGATCCCGGGATCGCCCAGCTCGGTGAGCACCGCGCGCTCGGCGTGCTCGAGCGGCTCGCCGTTCTCGGCGCGTGCCTCCACGGCATCCGCGATCGAGGCGCGCAGCTCGTCGCCCACCTCTTCTCGCAGGCTCTCGGGCAGGCTCCGCACGGTGGCGGCGATGTAGCGGTCGGTCAGCGTGGCGGTCATGTCAGTTCTCCTCATCGCGGAGCGCGGCGGTCGCCGCGGCGATGGCGGCGACCTCCTGAGTCAACGTCGTGGCGAGGCGGACCCCCGCCTCGGAGGTGCGGTAGAACTTGCGAGGCCTCGCCTCGTCGGTGTTCCACTCGCTGTCGAGATAGCCCTGCTTCTCGAGTCGGCGCAGCAGCGGATAGAGGGTGTTCGCGTCCGTCGGGAAGCCGGCGGATGCCAGCTGCTCGAGCAGCCCGTAGCCGTACCCAGGCGTGCGCAGCAGCTGCAGGCTGGCGAGCACGATCGTGCCGCGCCGCAACTCCTGCAGGTGTCCGTCGAACTCCGTCTCGTCCATGTCCGTCACTATATTGTGTGTCGCACACCATTGTCAATGACACATTGTCAGATTCACGACGCCTCTAGTCTGGGGCGATGACCTCCGCCCTCGAGATCCGCCGCGTCGCCCCCTTCGACACCGTCGAGCACAACCTGTGGTGGCAGGCCTATGCCGAGGCGAAGCGCGCCGACATGGGCGAGAACGCGCTGGTCTGGACGCTCGAGGAGAGCCGCGCCGAGATGCAGCAGGCCTCGGCCACGACCGATCGTCGTGCGTATGTCGCGCTGCGCGACGGCTCGGTGATCGGGTCGGGATCGCTCGCGCTGCCACTCAAGGACAACGTGCACTCGGCCGCCGTCGGCGTCACCGTGCCGCTCGCGCACCGGCGCCAGGGTGTCGGCTCGGCCCTCCTCGCCCACATCGAATCCGATGCGGTCTCCGCCGGACGCACGACCCTGCGGGCGGAGACCGCGTGGCCGGCCGCGGCGCCGACCGACGGCAGCGGCGAGCCCGGCATCGAGTTCGCCCGCCGGCACGGCTATGCACTCGCGCTCGGCGATCTGCAGAACCGCCTGGAGCTGCCTGTCGCCGCGGAGGTCATCGACCGGCTGCTCGCCGAGACCCCGTGCACCGGGTACGAGATCCGCAGCTGGGTCGGACCCGTGCCCGACGAGCACCTCGCCGAATGGGCGGCACTCGACGCCCTCGTCGACACCGAGGCGCCGACAGGCGCGCTCGACATCGAGGCGGGTTCCGCCGATGTCGACGACTACCGGGCCGACGAGGCGATGCAGGCCGCCCAGGGCCGCACCTCGTTCGGCACGGTGGCGCTGGATGCCGACGGCAGCATCGCGGCGTATACGCAGATCGTCGTCTCCGGCGACGACGGCAACGCCTATCAGTGGGGAACGCTCGTCCGCCGCCACGACCGCGGCCACCGGCTCGGTCTGCGCGTCAAGCTCGAGAATCTGCGGATGCTGCAGCAGCACTCCCCCGAGACTCCGCGCATCTACACGTACAACGCCGAGTCCAACGCGCACATGCTCACCGTCAACACCCGCCTCGGCTTCGAGGCCACCGGCCGCCTCGGCGAGCTGCAGAAGCGCCTCGGCTGATGTCGGCTGACGTCCGACCCAGGCCGACCGGCATGATGGACGCATGACGCCGCCCCTCGCCGACCTGCTCGCCACCGCCCGCGTGGTCGCCCTGCCGATGACCACCCGGTTCCGCGGGGTGGACGTGCGCGAGGCGCTGCTGTTCGAGGGGCCGCAGGGGTGGGCGGAGTTCTCGCCGTTCGTCGAGTACGCCGACGCCGAGGCCGCGACGTGGCTCGCCGCCGCCATCGACTTCGCCTTCGTCGAGCAGCCCGCGCCCCTGCGCGACCGGATCCCGGTCAACGCCACCGTCCCGGCCGTCGAAGCCGACCGGGTCGGCGACGTGCTCGCCCGATTCGACGGATGCCGCACCGCCAAGGTCAAGGTCGCCGAACGCGGTCAGGTGCTGGCCGACGACGTCGCGCGCGTGCGCGCCGTGAGGGAGCGGATGGGGCCCGAGGGGCGCATCCGCATCGACGCGAACGCGGGGTGGAACGTCGACGAGGCCGAGCACGCCATCCATGCGCTGGCCGAGTTCGACCTCGAGTACGCCGAGCAGCCATGCGAGAGCGTCGCCGAGCTCGCCGAACTGCGCAGGCGCGTGAAGCACATGGGCATCCCCATCGCGGCCGACGAGAGCGTGCGCAAGGCCGACGATCCCCTCGCGGTCGCCCGCGCCGGCGCCGCGGACCTCGTCGTCATCAAGGCGCAGCCGCTGGGCGGCATCCGGCGTGCGCTCGAGATCGTCCGGCAGGCCGGCCTGCCTGCGGTCGTGTCGAGCGCTCTCGACACCGCCGTCGGCCTGTCTCAGGGCGCCGCGCTCGCGGCATCCCTGCCCTCGCTCGAGTACGACTGCGGGCTGGGCACCGCCTCGCTGTTCGCCGACGACGTCGCCGACGCCCGCCCGGTCAGCGGCTCGGTGTCGGCTGCCCGGGTGACCCCGGATGCCGCCGCCCTGGCGCGCCTGGAGGCCGCCGCCGACCGGCGGACCTGGTGGCTCGAGCGGCTTGAGCGCTGCCACGCGCTGCTGAACGGCTGAGGGGACGTCAGCCTCGGATCATCTCGACCATCCGGCCGAGGGCGTCGCTCGCCGTGCGGCGCAGACGGTCGGAGTCGAGACCGCCGATGGCGCCGCGCACGGTCATCCCCTCCCAGACGATCATCAGCAGGCGTGCCGCCTCGTCGGCGCTGATGCGCAGGGTGATCTGCCCGGCGTCGATGATCTCCTGGATGATGGCGGCGATGCTGCGCACCATCTCGTCCTCCTGAGCCAGATAGGCGGCACCGAACGCCGGGTCGCGCAGCGCCCGGATGCGGATCTCGCTCATCATCATCACGCCGACGCGGTCGTCGGCGCCGGAGTCCATGATCTGCTGCACGAGATCCGCCGGATCGCAGTCGTCGAGGGCGTTCTCGCCGACAAGCGCCGAGACGCGCTCGCGCACGGCCTGCAGCCGGGCCTCGCCGACGGAGGCGGCGAGGGTGAGGAACAGCTCGTCCTTCGACTCGAAGTTCGAATAGAACGCGCCGCGGGTGAAGCCGGCGCGGTCGCAGACGGCCTCCACGGTGGCGCCCTCGAGTCCGACCTCGGCGAACACCTGCTCGGCGGCCTCGAGCAGACGCGCCCTGGTGTTCTCACGGCTGCGTGTCGCCGTCATCGATTCTCCTTCACATCGGGTGCACAGCATCCGGCATCCCGATGCCCATACGATACATCTACGTACTGAATACGTTCGTGTATCGAACTCTCGTGGAGGCCGTGTGTCCACCCTTCTCTCCTCGCTGGGCCGCTGGTCGTTCCGGCACCCGTGGCGCGTGCTCGTCGCCTGGCTGATCGTGCTGGGCGTCGCCGGCGGTGGCGCGGTCGCGCTCGGTGCCGGAACCGACAACACCTTCTCGATCCCGGGCACCGAGTCGCAGGCGGGTCTCGAGCAGCTCTCGCGCACCTTCCCGCAGGTGAGCGGCACGAACGCGCAGTTCATCGTGGTGGCCGCCGACGGCGACGACATCACCGATGCCGCGTACCGCGACGACATCGAAGACACCGTCGACCGCCTCGAGCGCTTCGACGGCGTGCTCGCGGTCACCTCGCCCTACGACGAGAACATCTCCGGCATGATCAACGCCGAGAAGACCGCGGCGATCGTGCGCCTGCAGTTCGACGGCCAGTCGACCGATGTGCCGGCGAGCGTGAAAGAGGACCTGCGGCAGCAGGTCGACGACCTCGCGGGCTCGCTGCCGGACGGCTCGCAGGCCGCCTTGGGCGGCGATCTGTTCGCCACCTCCATCCCCACCGTCACGATCACCGAGGCGATCGGCCTGCTCATCGCCCTGCTCGTGCTGATCGTCACCTTCCGCTCGTTCGTCGTGGCGGGCCTCCCGCTGCTGACCGCCGTGCTCGGGGTCGGCATCTCGATGGCCGGCATCTTCGCCGCCACCGCATTCGCCACCGTCTCGTCGACCACTCCCCTGCTCGCCCTCATGCTCGGGCTCGCGGTCGGCATCGACTACGCGCTGTTCATCGTCGCCCGGCACCAGGACCAGGTGCGCGACGGCATCGACCCTGAGGAGTCCGCCGCGCGCGCCGTCGGCACCGCCGGCTCCGCCGTGGTGTTCGCCGGCATCACCGTGCTGATCGCCCTGATCGGGCTGGGCTTCGCCGGCATCCCGTTCCTGACCACGATGGGCATCGCCGCCTCGGTCGCCGTCGCGATCGCCGTCGCCATCTCGGTCACCCTCACTCCGGCGATGCTCGGCTTCCTGAAGGGACGCGTCGCCGGCCGCCCGCGCCGCGCCGCCGAGAAGGCGGATGCCGCGCCCCGGCGCCCGTTCTCTCGCCGCTGGGTCGACGCGATCACGAAGCGCCCGATCATCGTGGCCACCGCAGTGGTCGTCGGGCTCGGCGTCGTCGCCATCCCGGCGCTCAGCCTCAACCTCGCTCTGCCGAACGCGGGCGTGCTGCCGAAGGGCTCCGAGGCGCGGGTCAGCTACGACCTCACCGCCGAGCAGTTCGGCCCCGGGTTCAACGGCCCGCTGATCCTCACCGGCACGATCGTCACCTCCACCGACCCACTGAACCTCATGCAGGATCTCGGCGACGAGGTCGAGAAGCTGCCCGGCGTGCGCGAGGTCGCCCTGGCCACGCCGAACGAGACCGCCGACACGGGCATCGTGCAGATCATCCCCGAGACCGCCCCCGACGACCCGGCTACCAGCGACCTCGTGCGCGAGCTGCGCTCGCATCACGACGAATGGCTCGACGAGTACGGCATCGACCTCAAGGTCACCGGATTCACCGCGGTCGCGATCGACATCTCCGACCAGCTCGGCGCCGCGCTGCTGCCGTTCGGCGTCTTCGTGATCGGGCTGTCGCTCATCCTGCTCGCAATCGTGTTCCGCTCGATCTGGGTGCCCGTCACCGCCGCGATCGGATACCTGCTGTCGATCATCGCCGCGTTCGGCGTGGTCGCCGCGGTCTTCGAGTGGGGCTGGTTCGCCGACGCCCTGCACGTGGCCCGCACGGGCCCGATCATCAGCTTCATGCCGATCGTGCTGATGGGCGTGCTGTTCGGCCTGGCGATGGACTACCAGGTCTTCCTCGTCTCGCGCATGCGTGAGGACTTCGTGCACGCGCGCGGATCGGGCAGGGCCGAGGCCGTCGAGGCGGTGCGCTCGGGATTCGCGGGCACCGCTCGCGTGGTCACGGCCGCGGCGCTCATCATGTTCGCCGTGTTCGTCGCGTTCGTGCCCGAGGGCGACTCGTCGCTCAAGCCGATCGCGCTGGGCCTCGCCGCGGGCATCGCGATCGACGCGTTCCTCGTGCGGATGACGCTGATCCCCGCGGTGATGGCGATCCTCGGCGAGCGCGCGTGGAGCATCCCCCGGTGGATGCAGCGCATCCTGCCGCACGTCGACATCGAGGGCGAGGCCGTCGAGCGCGAGCGGGCACTCGACGCCTGGCCCGGCGACGACAGCGTCGTCGCGGCCGACGACCTGATCGTCGAGGCCGCGGGCATCGCCGGCGCGCATCTGCGGCTCGCGCCGGGAGAAGCGCTGGTCGTCACCGGCGGCACGCCGCGCGCCCTGCGCACGTTGGCTCTCGTGCTCGCCGGACGCGTGAAGCCGGATGCCGGAAAGCTGCGCGTCACGGGGCACCTGCTGCCCGGGCGCGCGGCGTGGGTGCGCGCGCACGTCGGCGTCGCACTGCTCGACGAGCCGGATGCCGTGACGCAGCTCCGCGAGGCGCTGCGCGGCCGGACGACGCTGGTGATCCTCGACGGCGTCGAGCGCATGTCGGCATCCGCCCGCGATCAGCTGGCTGCCCGCCTGCGCGACGCCGGCGACAGCCTCGCCGTCGTCTGCACCACGACCGACCCGGATGCCGCGCAGCGCCTGCTCGCCGATGCCGGCCGCCCTCTGGCATCCGTCTCTGATCTCTCCCTCTCCCCCGCTTCCGCCGAGACCCCGTCTTCTCGTCGAGACCCCGCCCTGTCGACGTCTGCAGCGCGAGGTGTCGACGACAGCCCGGGGTCTCGACGCACCGATCCCTCCGACTCGACCGAGGTGAACGCATGAGTCTTCCTATCGAACGCGCCCGCTCGCGGCGGCCGATCACCTGGCTG
The DNA here is from genome assembly GCF_047306785.1 of Microbacterium sp. OR21. Lineage (NCBI taxonomy): Bacteria > Bacillati > Actinomycetota > Actinomycetes > Micrococcales > Microbacteriaceae > Microbacterium > Microbacterium sp. OR21. The sequence continues at coordinate 498,988 of NZ_JAZEXJ010000002.1, forward strand.
ACGCTCATCGGGGTGCTGCTGCTGCCCGCGATGATCGGCGGCATCCTCGTCGGCGCGCTGCAGAACCCGACCGACCGGCTCGAGGAGATGACCGCCGCGGTGGTCAACCTCGACAAGCCGGTCACGATCGACGGACAGTACACTCCCCTCGGCCGCCAGCTCGCCGCGGGTCTCGTCGAGGGCTCGGACGAGCTCGACTCTAACCTCACCTGGGTGATCTCGAACGAGGACGACGCCGCCGAGGGCATGGCCGACGGCCGGTACCAGGCGATCGTGACGATCCCGAAGTCGTTCTCGAAGGACGCCACCTCCGCCGGTGTCGTGCTGCAGGACGGTGAGGGTTCTGCCGAGCAGGCCGAGATCAGCGTGACGACCCCGCCTGACGGACGAGTGGCAGACGGGCTGATCAGCCAGCAGATCGCGTCGGTCGCCGCATCGACCCTGGGCACCATGCTGAGCGAGGCGACGGTCGGAAACGTGCTGATCGGCTTCACGACCATCGGCGACCAGATCGGCGACGCCGCAGACGGCGCCGATCAGCTCGCCGACGGCGCCCGTTCCGCCGCGGACGGCGCGGCGGAGATCCCCGGCGGCGCGGCGCAGCTGGCGGACGGGGCGAACAAGCTCGCCGACGGCTCCGGCCAGCTCGCCGATGGCGCGACGCAGCTCGGCAGCGGGGCGTCGGCCCTGGCCGGCGGGGCGAACCAGGCCGCCAGCGGTGCCGTGTCGCTGGGCACCGGGCTCGACGTCATCGCGTCCAAGACACGTGAGGCCGGTGCCGGCGCGACGCAGCTCGGCAACGGTCTGGTCGGCGGGGCTGCGGCGATCACCGCACCCGACAGCGAGATCAACACGCTCGTGCAGACGCTGCAGCTCGTCGCGAGCAACGCGGGCGCTGCGGCGGCGTCGTCGGTCGACGCCGCGACGAAGATCGGCGGCGTGGCGCAGACTCTGGGCAGCCTGGCTGCCGAGTGCGACCCGGCTGTATCGGGTGCGGACTTCTGCGCACGTCTCGCCGACGCCGCAGGCTCTGCCACGAGCGCGGTCGGGGCGGCGAAGCAGACCGCCACCGACGCGGGCACGGTCGATGGGATCATGGCCTCCGTCGGCGAGAACGTGAAGGGCCTTCCGCAGCAGCTGGCCGCTCCGCTGAAGACCGCCGGGGAGTCGGCGCTGCAGCTCGGCGGCGGCGTGGGCCAGATCGCCGACGGCATCGAGCAGTCGGCGGACGGCGCCCGCGAACTCGGTGGCGGCGTGGCCGAGATCGGCACGGGAGCGGCGAAGCTCGGCGACGGCGCCACCGGTCTCGCCACGGGCGCCTCAGGCATCGCCGACGGCGCATCGCAGCTCGGCGACGGTATTACGGCCCTCGGCGACGGCGCGGGCGAGCTCGCGGACGGGCTCGGCGAACTGGCATCCGGAACCGGCGACCTCGCCGACGGACTGCACACCGCGTCGACCTCGCTGCCGTCGTTCGACGACGAGGAGACGACCTCGTTGGCGTCGGTGATCGCCGACCCGGTCACCTCGACGTCCGACACCGACGACCTTTTCGGCCCGACCACGATCCCGCTGCTGTCGGCGGTGGTGCTGTGGTTCGGCGCGCTGGCCTCGTTCGTCGTGCTGCGGGCGGTGCCCGGCAGCACGCTCACCTCGCGCCGGTCGTCGATCGGCATGGTGCTGCGCGGCTTCTGGCCGGCGGCTGCGATCGGCGCCGCCCAGGGTCTGCTGCTCGCGCTCGTGGTTCAGCTCGTGGAGAGCTACGACGCCGCGACGTGGTGGGGCTTCGCCGGGTTCGCTGTGGTGGCGGGCATCGCGTTCGCCGCGATCAACCAGGCTCTGGTGGCCGTGCTGGGCGGCATCGGCCGCTGGGTCAGCGCCCTGGTCGGGGTGCTGGCGTTCGCGACGAGCCTGATCTCGACTGTGCCGGGATGGCTCGCCGGCCTGGGAGCGGCGATGCCGACCGCGCCGGCCCTGAGTGGACTGATCGAGCCGAACGGTGCGGCCTTCGCGGGGCTCGTCGTGTGGGCCGTGCTGTCTCTGGCGGCCGCGACCGTGGCGGTCGCCACCCGGCGCACGACCTCGGCGAAGGCCGTGCTGGCCGCGGCATAGCATCCGGGGTTCTGCGGCCCGGCTCACCGGGCGCAGGCGAACAGACGAGGGTAGGACGGATCCACGGATTCTCGTCCTACCCTCGCGTGTTCGCCTACCTCCGTGCGGAGGAGCAGGAGGGGGCGCGCCGCCGGCAGCGCGCTCAGCTGAGGCCGGAGTAGGCGTGCAGGCCCTTGAAGAAGACGTTCACGATCGCGAAGTTGAAGATCACCGCGGTGAAGCCAACAATCGACAGCCAGGCCGACGGGTTGCCGCGCCAGCCGCGGGTGGCGCGAGCGTGGATGTAGCCGGCGTACAGCACCCAGATGATGAACGTCCAGGTCTCCTTGACGTCGAAGCCCCAGTAGCGGCCCCAGGCGTCCTGCGCCCAGATGGCGCCGGCGATGAGGGTGAAGGTCCAGAAGATGAAGCCGACCACGGTGAAGTGGTACGCCATGTTCTCGAGGCGCACGGTGTTCGGCAGGGTGCGCAGGAACCCGGGGCCTGCGTTCTCGACGCCCTCGGCGACGCGACGCTCACGGCGCGATTGCATCAGCTGCATGACTGACAGCGCGAACGCGAGGGCGAGCAGAGCGGTCGAGAGCGATGCCACGAAGACGTGGATCACGAGCCACACCGACTTCAGCGGGTCGACGAGCGGGGTCACGGCGACGTAGAAGTTCGCCGCGGCGGCTCCGAGCAGCACCACGACGAGGCCCGAGATGAACGTGCCCAGGTAGCGCAGGTCGATGCGCGTCAGCATCACGAGGTACACCGCCATGATCAGCAGCGTGCCGATCATCGCGAACTCGTACAGGTTCGCCCACGGCACGCGCCCCGCCGCGAATCCGCGGGTCAGGGTCGCGGTGAGGTGGAACAGCCAGCCGAGGATCGCCAGGGCCGTGCCGATGCGGGCGAAGATGAAGCGCGGCTTGGCGCCCTTCCCCGAGGTGGCCGCACCGGTCCCGGATGCCGCTGAGCCGGCGCCACGGGCATCCGCCGCCCCGGCGGCGACCAGCACCGGCGACTCGACGGCGGCCGTCGTCGCCGAGGAGCGACGTGCCAGGTCGAAGGCGTAGGCGATGAACGAGCCGGCGTAGACGGCGATGGCCGTCCACAGCGTGAGGATCGAGATCGAATCGAGGTCGGGCATGTGTCAGTCTCCCTGTGCGGGGGTCGCACCTTCGGGCGCGGCCGCTTCGAGAAGCCGCTCGTGTCCGCGGACGAGGTCGTCCACGGCGGCGGCGAGGGTCGGATCGTCGCCGCGCGCGAGGGCGGCGTACTCGAGGTGGAAGCCGTCGTCGTCGGCGGCGGTCGCCTTCACCCACATGCGTCGACGCGGGATGAACAGGGCCAGGCCCAGGCCGCCCAGCGCGAGCAGCGCGAAGGCCAGCACCCAGGGCGCCGAGGCGTCATGGTGGATCTGGAGCGAGACGTAGCGCTTGACCGACTGCAGCGTGTCGTCGGCGCCCTTCGGCGACACGTTCTCGAACGTGACGGTGCCGAGGCCGTTCGGTAAGTCGGCGGTCTCGCCCGGCTGCAGCTCGATCGACTTCGTGTCGGTAGTGCGCCCGTTGAGCTTCTCGAGCCCGTCGGTGTTCAGCTCGAACACCGAGACGGGCTTGCCGCCGTCGACGCCGAGGTCTCCCTGGTACACGTCGAGCGTCAGCAGCGGCAGGTTCAGCGCGCCGTGCACCGAGGTGTACGCGCCGCTCTTCATCTTCAGCGGAGTCGGGTAGAGGAAGCCGATCATGCCGAGCTGCTCGGGCATGCCGTCGGTCACCTTCACGACACCGAGGGAGGTCATCGCGCTGTCCTGCGGCAGGAACTCGACGGGTCCGCTGAACACCTTCTCGCCCGCGGCGTTGCGCACGGTGATCGTGGGCGCGTAACCGTTGCCCAGCAGGTAGATGCTGTCGCCGCCGACGTGCAGCGGGTGGTTCACGCGCACGGTGCCCTTGCTCGTCGAGCCGTCGACCTCGCGCACCGTGAGGTTCGCGGCGAAGTTGCCCGCCTGACCGGCGCCGGGCGAGCCGAAGTCCTCGTAGGTGACGTCGAAGGAGTCCAGCGTCAGCGCGTACGGCTGGAAGGCGTCGTCGGCGACGAAGCGCCCCCGGTTGATCGAGTTGTAGTCGATCAGGGTGTTGACGTAGCTGGCGCCCTCGATGACCACCCGCTGGCCCGTGTACGCGAAGCCGCCGCCGATCCCGACGGTGATGAGCACCCCCACCAGGGCGATGTGGAAGAGCAGGTTGCCGGTCTCGCGCCAGTACCCGCGCTCGGCCGACACCGACCACGTCCTGCCGCGGTCGTAGCGGGCGACGCGGTAGCCGAGCGCCTTGAGCTGCTTCTCGGCGACGTCGATCGCGGCCGCCGCGTCGCCGTCCTCACGGTTGACCGATCGGTGGTGCTCGAGTCGGCCCAGCCGCGCCGGCGTTCGCGGCGGCAGCGCGCGCAGCGCCTTGGCGTGGTGCTTGATGCGCGGGATGATGCAGCCGATCAGCGAGATGAACAGCAGCAGATAGATGGCCGAGAACCACGGCGACGAGTACACATCGAACATGCGCATCGCGTCGAGCACCGGGAAGATGTCGGGGTTGTTCTGCCTGTACTGCACGACGCCGTTGGGGTCGGCGGTGCGCTGCGGGAAGACCGAACCGGGGATCGCCGCGATGGCGAGGATCAGCAGCAGCACCAGAGCGACGCGCATCGAGGTCAGCTGCCGCCAGCCCCAGCGCAGCCATCCCACCAGGCCGAGCCGAGGCTGGTCGATCTCGTTCTCGTCGCGGGCCGCGGAATCGATGTGGTCGGCGGGTCGGAGCGGATCGGATGCCGCGGCCGCGCCCTCATCGAGCCCTGAGCGATCAGAGGGGGAGGATGACACTGCTCATCACCGCCGTGAGTCGAGACATGATCTGGGTCCACACCCCGGTGATCATCAGCAGACCGAGCACGATCAGCAGTGCACCGCCGATGATGTTGACGGTGCGGATGTGCCGCCGCAGGAAGCTGGTGGCGCCGGTCGCCCAGCCGAAGCCGAGCGCGACGAGGAGGAACGGGATGCCGAGGCCGAGCGAGTACGCGACACCGAGCAGGCCGGCGCGCCACGGGTCGCCGAGCGTCCAGCCGACGCTGATGATCGCGCCGAGCGTGGGTCCGGTGCACGGCGCCCAGCCGATCGCGAGGGTGAAGCCGAGCAGCGGCGCGCCGATGAGCCCGGTGGTCGAGCTGACCTGCATCTTGTACTGCCGCTGGGCGAAGCCGAACAGCCCGAGGAAGATCAGGCCCATCAGCACGACGACGCCGCCGAGGATGCGGGTGATCAGATCGCCCCATTCGAGGAAGAAGACGGATGCCGCGCCGCCGACGACCGTGTAGGCGACGAAGACCACGGTGAACCCGGCGATGAACAGCAGCACGCCGAGCAGCATCCGGCGTCGGCTGCCGGTCGCCGCAGCCGGTCGCTGCGCGGACCCGGCCGATGCGCCCGCCGCTCCGCCGATGAAGCCGAGGTAGCCGGGCACGAGCGGGAGGATGCAGGGCGACAGGAACGACACGAGCCCGGCGAGCAGGGCGAGCGGGATGGCGATCCAGAGCGCGCCGGCTCCGATCACGGCATCCGGGCTCACGCCTTCTCCTTGAGGGCGTCCTTGATGAGGGTCGACAGGATCGAGGTGCCGTCGATCGGGCCGATGATGCGGGCCGCGACCCGGCCCTTCCGGTCGAGCACGAGGGTGGTCGGCGGGGCCTGGATCGGGGTGACCTTCGCGAAGGCGAGCTTCGCGTCGCCGGTGGTGGCGTCCATGAGGCTCGGGTAGGTGATGCCGTAGGTCTTCGCGAACGCCTTCGCGGTGTCAGCCTGGTCGTAGATGTTCACGCCGACGAACTGCACGTCGTCGGCCCGGTGCTTCTGCCAGGTGGCCTCGAGGTCCTTCGCCTCGATGCGGCACGGGCCGCACCCGGCGTACCAGAAGTTGACGACCGCGACCTCGCCGCGGATCTCGTCGCTGGAGAACTTCTCGCCGTCCTCGGTGACCCCGCCGAAGTCGACCGGCTCCCCGCGCTCGTCGGCGGGGATGGAGTCGACGCGGAAGTCGGCTGCGGTGTACGCCTTCTGATCGCCGTTCTTGAACGCCTCGGCCATGGGGTCGGGCGCGCATGCGCTCAGACCGATGGTGAGCGTCGCGGCGAGCGCTGCGGCGCCGATGCGCCAGGCGCCGCGAAGAGATCGAGCAGGCACGGACACGCTCGGAATCGTACGCGCGGTTCCTATGCGCGCTCTGAAACCGGCCGCTCTGAGACCGCGCGCTCAGCCCCTGCGCTCAGACCGCGCCGAGGTCGACGCCCTTGGCCGCCGGCTCCGCGTAGTCGACCTCGCGCCACACGTCGCCGACGCGCTCGAACGAGGTCACACTCGACAGCGCGCAGCGGCGGGTGCGCGGGTCGTGCTGCAGGGTGAGGCCGGCGACCGAGAGGTGGGTGATCCAGATCGGCGCCTGGTGCGAGACGAACACGATGTCGCCGTCGTGCACGGGGGTGGCGCGCTCGGCGGCATCCCACGCCTCATCCATCGCCGCGCGCACGCGCGTCGCGATCGAACGGTACGGCTCGCCCCAGCTGGGCACCGACGGGCGGCGCAGGTGGCGCCAGTTGAACGGGTTGCGCAGCGCCCGCGACATCTGCTGACCCTCGAAGACGTTGGCCGGCTCGATGATGCGCACATCGTGCGTCGGCTCGAGACCGAACAGCTCGGTGAACGGCTCGGCAGACTCCTGTGTGCGCTCGAGAGGAGAGCAGCGCAGGTCGCTGATCGGCCGGCCTGCGGATGCCAGGTACTCCGCCGCGTCGCGCGCCATCCGGCGCCCCGCCTTGCTGAGGTGGTAGTCGGGAAGGCGTCCGTAGAGCACGCGAGTGGGATTGTGCACTTCGCCATGGCGCACCAGGTGGAGTCGTCGTGCCGTCACCCGCCCACCGTACCGCGGCAGTTCCACGACATCGCACTTCGCGAGACTTCTGTTCCAGCACGACACTTCGCTCAATGCATCCGGTCTCGTGCTGGAACGGAAGTCTCGCGGTATTGGCGCCAGCCCGGTACGGATCGGCCGTCGCGGCCCGCCACGTAGACTGGGCGGGTCCGTATTCCCCCGATCAGAAGGAATCCTCCGTGCTTCGCACCCACACGGCCGGCTCACTGCGAGCCGAGCACATCGGTCAGACCGTCACCCTCTCGGGCTGGGTCGATCGTCGCCGCGATCACGGAGGCGTCGCGTTCATCGATCTTCGCGATGCGTCGGGCATCGCACAGGTCGTCATCCGCGACGAGGAGGTGGCCCACCCGCTGCGCTCGGAGTTCGTGCTGCAGGTGACCGGCGAGGTCTCGCGCCGCCCTGAGGGCAACGAGAACCCGAACCTGCCGACCGGCGAGATCGAGCTGATCGCGGCCGACGTGGTCGTGCTCAACGAGTCGGCGCCGCTTCCCTTTCAGGTCTCGAGCGGCCTGGCCGAGTCCGACCCGATCGGCGAGGAGGTGCGTCTGAAGCACCGCTATCTCGACCTGCGTCGGCCGAACCCGGCCGCCGCGATGCGCCTGCGATCGGACGTCTACAAGGCGATCCGCGACGAGCTGCACGCGCGCGACTTCGTCGAGGTCGAGACCCCGACGCTGACCCGCTCGACCCCTGAGGGCGCCCGTGACTTCCTCGTCCCCGCGCGCCTGCACCCGGGCAGCTGGTACGCGCTGCCGCAGTCTCCGCAGCTGTTCAAGCAGCTGCTCATGGTCGGCGGCGTCGAGAAGTACTTCCAGATCGCGCGCTGCTACCGCGACGAGGACTTCCGCGCCGATCGTCAGCCGGAGTTCACCCAGCTCGACATCGAGATGTCGTTCGTCGAGCAGGAGGACGTCATCGAGATGATGGAGTCGCTCATCGTCGCGATGTGGAAGACCATCGACGTCGACGTGCAGACCCCGCTGCCCCGCATCACGTACGCCGACGCGATGGCGAAGTACGGCTCCGACAAGCCCGACCTGCGCTTCGGTCTCGAGCTGGTCGAGGCGACCGAGTACTTCGCGGACACGCCGTTCCGGGTGTTCCAGTCGGAGTACGTCGGCGCGGTGCTGATGCCCGGCGGCGCCTCGCAGCCGCGCAAGACGCTGGACGCCTGGCAGGACTGGGCCAAGCAGCGCGGAGCGCGGGGGCTCGCCTACGTGCTCTTCAACGAGGACGGCACGCTCGGCGGACCGGTCGCCAAGAACCTCTCCGAGGCCGAGCAGGCGGGCCTCGCCGAGCTCGTCGGAGCGAAGCCCGGCGACTGCGCGTTCTTCGCGGCCGGCGAGACGAAGGCCAGCCGTGCGCTGCTCGGCGCCGCGCGCGTCGAGATCGGCCGCCGTCTCGACCTGCTCGACCCGAACGTGTTCGCGTTCACCTGGGTCGTCGACGCGCCGATGTTCGAGCCCGCCGGCGACGCCGTGGCATCCGGAGACGTCGCGGTCGGGTCTGGCGCCTGGACGGCCGTGCACCACGCGTTCACCGGCCCGAAGCCCGAGTTCGAGGCAACCTTCGACACCGACCCGGCATCCGCCCTCGCCTACGCGTACGACATCGTCTGCAACGGCTCGGAGCTCGGCGGCGGCTCGATCCGCATCCACCGCGAAGACGTGCAGAAGCGCGTGTTCCAGGTGATGGGCATCACCGAGGAGCAGGCCGACGAGAAGTTCGGCTTCCTGCTCGAAGCGTTCAAGTTCGGTGCTCCCCCGCACGGCGGGATCGCGCTGGGCATGGACCGCGTCATGCAGCACCTGACGAAGACCGAGTCGATCCGCGAGGTCATCGCGTTCCCGAAGTCGGGCGGCGGCTTCGACCCGCTGACCGAGGCGCCCGCGCCCATCACGGCCGAGCAGCGCGCCGAGGCCGGCGTCGACGCCGAGCCCGAGGACGAGTCCGTCCCGGCCTGATCGCCGAGGCCCCGCCCTATCGCCGACACCCCGTGCTGCAGACGTCTGCAGCACGGGGTGTCGGCGTCTGCACGGGGTGTCGGCGATGCTGGAAGACTGGACGGATGCTGGCATCCCTTCCCCTCCCGTGCTCCTTCGACTCGCGCGCCGGGCGCACCGAGCTGCGGCGGGCCACGGCGGCGGACGCCGACGGCATCATCGCCCTGCTGGCCGATGACCCGATCAGCGCCTCCCGCGGCGATCAGGCCTCGGACGCCGATCGGCCGGCGTACGTGCGCGGCCTGACCGACATCCTCGCCGAGCCGTCGAACGACCTGCTCGTCGCCGTGCTCGACGGAGCGATCGTCGGCACGCTGCAGCTGACCTCCATCCCCGGCATGGCGAGGCGGGGCGCGCGCCGCCTGCTCGTCGAGGCCGTGCGGGTGCGCAGCGACCTGCGCTCCGCGGGGATCGGGTCGGCGGTCATGCGCTGGGTGGCGGAGGAGGCGGCTCCGGCGCTCGGCGCGACGATGGTGCAGCTGACCTCGGATGCCGCGCGCACCGACGCGCACCGCTTCTACGAGCGCCTCGGGTACACCGGCTCGCACGTGGGGTTCAAGCTCGCCGTCCCGACGAGCTGACCGGATCTCACTTCAGCGATCCGGCGACCATGCCCTTGATGAAGCTGCGCTGCAGGAACAGGTAGGCCAGCACCACCGGCATCACCGAGAGCAGCGATGCCGCGGCGGCCGCTCCCGGATTGCTGCCCTGCGCGGCGAAGAACCCCGCTACCGCGGGTGCGATGGTGCGGGTCTCGTCGGTGCGCAGGAAGTACGTGCTCAGCGCGAACTCGTTCCAGATGCCGACGCCGGCGATGATGGCGACGGTGGCCGTCACCGGCCGCAGCATCGGGAAGACGATGCGGAAAAGCACCTGCAGCGGACCCGCGCCATCGACCGTCGCGGCCTCCTCGATCGACACCGGCAGGCTGCGCATGAACGCGGTGTAGAGGAACACCGCCAGTGGAAGGTTCCCGGTGACGAGCACCACGATGATGCCCCAGTGGGTGTTCAGCCCGCCGAGGTCCTTCATCAGCGTGTACAGCGGCACGAGCACCGACAGCGGCGGGATCATGATCAGGCCGATGATGCCCGCATAGACCAGCCGGTTGCCGCGCGTGGCCCGACGCGCGAGCGGATACGCGGTGAACGCGCCGAGCACGCACACGAGCACGGTCGACACCGCGGTCACCAGTGCACTGTTGCCGATCGCCTGCAGAATGTTGCCCTGCTGCATCGCCGTGGCGAAGTTGGCCCAGTGGATCTCGGCCGGGAAGATCCACGGAGACGACAGGTCGGTCTTGGGCTTGGCTGCGGTGGTGAGCCCGAAGTAGAAGGGCAGCAGCTGCAGCAGGGCGATGAACGCGAGACCTGCGTAGATGATCACCTTCGACGGTGTCGACGCGCCCTTCACAGCTCGACCCGCTTCCGGTTCAGCTGCGAGTTCAGCACGAACGTGACTGCGACGATGAGCACGAACAGCACCACGCCGATCGCCGCGGAGTATCCGGCCGCCTGATTCGAGAAGTAGGTCTCTCCGATCAGGGTCGACACCGAGTGCGTCGACTGCCCCGGTCCCCCGCCGGTGAGCACCTGCACCACGTCGAACAGCTTCAGCCCACCGATGAGGTTGAGCACGATGCTCGTCGCGAAGGCGGGCTGCAGCAGCGGCAGCGTGATGCTGCGGAAGCTCTGCCACCAGGTGGCGCCGTCGAGCTGCGCGGCCTCGTGGTACTCGGTGGGCACCGCCTGCAGGCCCGCGAGGTAGATCACCATCGAGATGCCGACGAACTGCAGCGAGTTCACGATCACGATCACGATGATCCCGACCGTGGCATCCGACAGCCACGCCACCTGCTCCGCGCCGAACAGCGCCCGCACGTCGTTGAGGGCGCCGTTGTTGTACCGGAAGATCAGGTAGTACATCGTGCCGAGCACCACCGGCGACACCATCACCGGCAGGTAGATCACCGCGCGCAGCAGTGCGGCCCCACGCACGATACGGTCGAGCACCACGGCGAGCGCGAGGCCCAGCATCTGCTGGATGAGCGTGCTGCCGACGCCGTAGATCAACGTGTTCACCAGCGCGGTGCGGAACACCTCGTCATCGAGCAGGCGCACATAGTTGTCGAGGCCGATGAACGCCTTGCTGCGGCTGTAGCCGTTCCAGTTCGTGAGAGACAGGCTCACACCGCTGATCAGCGGGTAAATCGAGAACACGGCGAACAGCACGATCGCCGGGACGTAGAACCAGTTGAGCCGGCGCGGGAAGATGCCTGACGAGCGCGAAGTCACCTCTCCTGAGACCTACTGCTGCCCGTACAGCGTTCCGAACTCGGCTTCGGTCTGCTTCACCGCCGACTCGACCGAGGTCTGCCCGGTGATGATGCCGCTCGTGGTCGAGATCAGTGTGTTCCACATGCCGTTGGGCAGATATGCACGGTCGAAGTACGGCACCATGCGCACATCCCCGGGCGTGAAAAACTGCTCGTAGCTGTCTGCCAGATCGCCGAGGTCGACGTCGATGTCGGTGAGGCCCGCGGGGTTGCCGTCGTCGCTGGCGAACTGGCCGATGTTCTCCGGCTCGGCGAGGAATGCGAGGAAGTCGAGGGCCTCCTCCTTGTTCTCGCCGTCACGCCACGCGCCCAACGCGACGCCCTCGCCGCCGATGAGGTACTCCTCGTCTCCGTTGATGGCCGGCACGGGGATGAATCCGATCTTGGCGTCCGGCACGAACTCCTTGGCAGTGAGGGCGAGGGTGTTCTGGATCATCACGAACGCCGTCTTGCCCTGTCCCAGTGCCGTGGCGATGTCGTCACTGGTCGCCGACGAGAAGTCGGGATTGAAGTATCCGGCCTTCGTCCAGTCCTCGAGCTTGCCGAACAGCGCCTCGAACCCGCTGTCGACGAACTCGCCCTCGGCGAGCTTCTCGGACTCCGCTTCGTCGTACGAGCCCGAGCCGAGCCAGTCGGCGACGTTACCGGCGAACCAGTCGTCCTTGCCGGAGCTCGAGATCGGCACGACCCCGGCGTCCTTCACCGCGGCGAGCGCCTCGTCGAACGTCTCGATGGTGCCGAGTGACGTGGGGTCGACGCCCGCCTTCTCGAGCACGGTCTTGTTGTACAGGATCCCGGCGACGTCGGTCGTCAACGGCAAGGCGAAGAACTCGCCGTCGTCGTTCTTCATCGTCGAGTCGAGCACGGGGTTGAGCTGATCCGCCCACGGCTGATCGGCGAGCGGCTCCAGGAACTCGCTGTAGCGCAGCAGCGACCAGCCGTGCGTGGCCCAGATGTCGGGAAGATCACCCGATCCCATCCGCACCTTCATGTCGCCCTCGTAGTCGCTGCCCAGGGGGACGACGTCGATCTTCACACCGGGGTTGTCCTTCTCGTACGCCCGCGCGAGGTCGCTGAGCGAGTTGTAGCGCGGTGTGCCCTCCCCCATCGCGGACTGCACCTCGAGGGTGACCTTGTCGCCGTCGCCCGGATCCCCGGATCCCGAGCATCCACTGAGTGCGACCGCAGCCGCCGTGAGACCCGCGAATCCGACCATGATCCGCAGCGAACCTAGTGACCTCATCGTCCCTCCTCCGTGGGAGCACTGGTGCGCCCGGCCGGGCACAATTCGGAGTCTACGCGGGAAGACACGCCCCGTGGCAAGGAGTCTGGTCTGGCGATATTCCGGAAGGCCGGTTCGGGTGCCGGCATCATCGGGCCGCGAGCAGGGGGGCGACGTTCTCGTTCCACACGTCGACGCCGAGCTTCGCGATGAGCACGATCACGACGGCGAGGAACACCACGCGGATGAAACCTGATCCGCGCGATATGGCCATGCGGGAGCCGAGGTAGCTGCCTGCTGTGTTCGCGACGCCGAGGATGAGCCCGAGCAGCCAGAGCACCGCGCCGTGCGGGATGAAGAGGATCAGGGCGCCGGCGTTCGTGGCGAAGTTGACGATCTTCGCCTTCGCGCTCGACTGGAGGAAGTCGTAGCCGAGCAGGGCGACGAGCGTGATCACGAGGAAGGTGCCCGTACCGGGCCCGATGAGCCCGTCGTAGAAGCCGATCACGAGACCGGCGACGCCGGCGGCGATGTGGTGGCGGTGTCCCGAGAACCGCAGCGTGGTGGCGGCTCCCAGCTGCGGCTTGAAGGCGGTGAAGAGCGCGACGGCCAGCAGGGCGATCACGATGATGGGCTTGAAGGCGGATGCCGGAAGCACGGTCGCCACGGCGGCTCCGCCGAACGAGCCGGTCAGCGCGATCAGCGCCATCGGCAGCGCCGTGCGGATGTCCGGCCGTGCGCGCCGGTAGTAGGTGACGCTGCTGGTCGCGGTGCCGAAGATCGAACCGAGCTTGTTGGTAGCCAGGGCCTGCACGGGGGTGATCCCGGGGATGAGCAGCACGGCCGGCAGCTGCAGCAGTCCCCCGCCGCCCACGACGGCATCGATCCATCCCGCGCCGAACGCGGCGACGACGACGAGGATGAGCACGCCCCAGGTGAGCTGCTCGAGGCCGAGGAACGCGCCGATCTCCATCACAGTTCAGGATGCCAGATCGGGGCGCCGTCGCCGGACACGACGACGGCGCTGGATCAGAGCACGCGCGAGAGGAAGTCCTGGGTGCGCGGGTGCTGCGGGTTCGCGAGCACCTCGCGCGGGTCGCCCTGCTCGAGGACGTGCCCACCGTCCATAAAGATCAGCCGCGAGCCGACCTCACGTGCGAAGCCCATCTCGTGGGTCACCACGAGCATGGTCATCCCCTCGTCGGCGAGGGTGCGCATGACCTGCAGCACCTCGCCGACCAGCTCGGGATCGAGAGCCGACGTCGGCTCGTCGAAGAGCATCATGTCGGGGTTCATGCAGAGGGCACGGGCGATCGCGACGCGCTGCTGCTGCCCGCCCGAGAGGTGGCTCGGGAAGGCATCCGCCTTCTCCGCCAGACCCACCCGCCCGAGCATCTCGTGGGCGACCTGCTCGGACTCGCTCTTCGAGCGCTTCTTCACACGGCGCTGGGCGACGGTGAGGTTGTCGAGCACCGACAGGTGCGGGAACAGGTTGAAGCTCTGGAAGACCATGCCGATGCGCTGGCGCACCCGGTCGATGTCGGTCTCGGGGTCGGTGATGTCGATTCCCTCGACGAGGATGCGCCCGTCGGTCGGCTGCTCGAGCAGGTTCACCGATCGCAGCATCGTCGACTTGCCCGAGCCGGACGGGCCGATGATGCACACCACCTCACCGCTGTGCACGGTGAGGTCGATGCCCTTGAGCACGACATTGTCGCCGTATGCCTTGACCAGGCCCTGCACCTCGATCGCGGGTGCGTGCACGTCGATCAGATCGGTGCTCATCGTTCCTTCGCCATCCGTCGCTCCAGCCACGCGGTGAACCGCGTGAGAGGAATGGTCACAACCAGGTAGAGCAGCGCGGCCACGATGAGCGGCGTCGCGTTGGCATTCGCCGAGTTCGCGTCACGGGCGAAGGTGGTGAGCTCCTTCGACCAGATGAAGCTTCCCGCGATGAAGACGAGCGAGGTGTCCTTGAGCAGCAGCACCAGCTCGTTGGTCATCGGCGGGATGATGATGCGGAAGCCCTGCGGCAGAATGATCCAGAACATCGTCTTCATCGGCGACATGCCGAGCGAGCGCGCCGCCTCCGTCTGCCCCTTGGGCACGGCCTGGATGCCCGACCTGATGACCTCGGCGATGTACGCCGAGGCCACCAGGATGAGGCCCAGAAGGCCCGCGCCGACGGGACCGCCGGGCACCTTCCAGCCGAAGACGATCGGCACGATGAACGCCACCGAGAAGATGGTCAGCAGCGCCGGCAGTCCGCGGAACAGTTCGATCCAGCCGGTCGCCACCCAGCGGAACAGCCCGATGCTCGACAGCTTCATCAGCGCGAGGACGATGCCGAGCAGCACGCCTCCGGTGAAAGCGATCAGCGTGAAGAGGATCGTGTTGCGCAGTCCGATCAGGATGATGTCGGGGAAGAGCTTCGCCGCCACCTCGAGATTGAAGAACTGCGGGATCGCCCGCTGCCAGTTGATCGAGAGCGCAACCGCCGCGACGACCGCGAAGAAGATCACGTACATAGTCACGCGATACAGCAGCGTTCTCGTCCTGCGCTTCAGCGCCATCGTCGGATGCCTTCCGTAGAGGATCAGTTGGCGGCGAAGAACTCGTCGTAGATCTTGTCGTACTCGCCGTCGTCGCGCAGCTCCTGCAGCGCGTCGTTGATCGCCTCACGCAGCTCTGTCTTCTCGCCCTTCGCGAACGCGAAGCCGTACGACTCGTCCGTCTCGTAGGTCTCGACGATCGTGTAGTCGGAGTCCGCCTTCTCGTGCACGAGGTTCACCGGCTGATCCTGCAGGATCGCGTCGATCTGCCCCGACTGCATCGCGGGCCACAGCTCGCCGTCGGACGGGTACTGCACGAGCTCGGCGCCCTTGGCGTTCTCCTTGGCGTAGATCTCGCCCGTGGTGCCCTGCTGCACGCCGACGTTCTTGCCGTCGAGGTCGTCGATGCTCTTGATGCCCGAGTCGGCGCGCACGAGCAGCGACTGCAGCGAGTCGTAGTACGGGTCGGAGAAGTCGATGTTCGCCTTGCGCTCCTCGGTGATCGTCATCGCGGACGCGCCAAGGTCGCAGGTGCCGGCGAGCAGGGTCGCGCCGGACTGCAGCGCCTCGAAGCCGGTGTCCTGCACCGCGAGCTTCAGGTCGAGCTTCTTCGAGATGGCGTCGAGCAGCTCGATGTCGAAGCCGGTGTACCCGGTGCCGTTGTCGCCGCCTTCGAACTCGAAGGGCGGGTACGGGATGTCGGAGCAGACGGTCAGCGTGCCGTCGGCGACGAGGCCGTAGTCGACGCCGTCGGATCCGGATGCCGGCTTGTCGCCGTCTCCGTCCGAGCCGGTGCTGCCTGCGCAGCCGGAGAGGGCGAGGACGGCGGCCGCAGCGACAGCGGTGCCGAAGATCAGGGGACGGCGCTTCATGTCGACTCCTTCGAGACGGGGGCTTGCGCCCGGGGTCGGATTGCACTCATCTTGGCACGCGTCTCGAGATCTGGTACCACCGGGCGGGCCGTGGCTCGATCACATTTGCGTTGCGACGCCGGGCTCGATCAGATCTCGAAGTCGACGGCGACCCGGGATGCGACGACCGATCTGATGTACGCACCGGCCTCCTTGTGCGCCGGGTGCACCTGATACGCCTCCAACGCGTCGAGCGAGTCGACGTCGGCGACGAGGGTGACATCCCAGTTGACGTCGGGGTGGGCGACGTTGGCGCCGGCAGACACGGCACGCAGCTCGGGCACCACACCCATCAGCGCGTTCAGGCGTCGGGCGACCTCAGCGGCCTGCTCGGCGCGCACCTGGGCATCCTTCTCTGCAAGCTTCCAGCTGACGACGTGACGGATCACGGCCTCTCCTCCTCCTGGCCGCTCAGCGCGGCATCCAGCGCTCGGCGCAGACGGTCGGGCGAGACGCGCCAGTGCGCGTGGAGCTCGCCGTCGATCAGCACGACGGGGATCTTCTCCCACCAGCGCTCGTAGAGCGCCGGGTCGTCGACGATGGACTGCTCGACGATCTCGAGTCGTTCGGCCGCGGCATCCGGCAGTTCGGCGACGACGGCGTCGACGACCTCTCCCGCCACCTCGCACAGGTGGCAGTCGGGCTTGCCGATGATCGTGAGGGTGGTCACTGCGAGACCGGTCGCCCCTGGGCGATCCATGCGGCGGTGCCGCCTTCGACGTTGGTGGCGTCGTGACCGCGCTCGGTCAGCGCGTCGACGACGCGACCCGATCGGCCACCCAGCTCGCAGATCACGTCGAACGCCTCGCCGGGAAGCTCGTCGAGGCGGCTGCCCAGCTCGGACATCGGCAGGTTGATCGCGCCCGGCACGTGCCCGGCTTCGAACTCGTGCCGTTCTCGCACGTCGATGAGGGGCACTCCCTCGCGCTGCGCGAGCTGGTCGACGGTGATCGACTTCATGGCATCTCCTTCTGTCGCCGCAGACACGAAGCGCCCGTCCGAAGACAGGCGCTCGGTGTCGTGCCGCTTACTTCTTGTTGCGGCGCTGGTGGCGAGTCTTGCGAAGCAGCTTGCGGTGCTTCTTCTTCGCCATGCGCTTGCGGCGCTTCTTGATGACTGAACCCACGGAAACCTCACTAAGTCAGGGGTTGGATGCCACGAACACGGCACCCGGGTACGGGCACGGAAAAATGCCTCGGACGATTCTAGCAAATCGTCGGACGCCGCCCGAATCGGCGGATCAGCCCACGTCTGCCACGGGTGGTCGCATCGCGTCGGCCACGGCGGATTCGGGGACGCGGTAGCTGCGGCCGAAGCGGATCGCGGGCAGCTCACCGGCATGCACGAGTCGATACACGGTCATCTTGGACACGCGCATGATCTCGGCGACCTCGGCCACCGTCAGGAATCGAACGTCTTGAACGTCGGGCATCCCCAATACCCCTTTCTGCTGAAGCACAGCATATGGGGTGCATGCGACGGCTGTAAACACACGAGACTGGTGTGACTCGTCGGGCGCGTGGCGTAGCGCCTCGCGCCTCAGGTGCCGAGCTTCTTCAGCGCCGATGCGACGACGTGCTTCGCCGACGCCGCCGCGCGCCCCACGACCTCGGCGGCATGAGCCGTGGCCGCCGGCAGCGGAGCGAACGGGATGTCGATCTCCGGCGCCTGGTCGCCGTACGCATCGACCAGGAACGGCACCAGCCAGTCGTCGACCTCTTCGAGCGGTCCGACCGAGAGGCTGTACAGGCGGCGCTGCCCGTCTTCGCGGACGGTGACAAGACGCGCCTCGCGCAGAACCTTGAGGTGCTTCGACACGGTCGGCTGGCTGATGCCCAGCCGACTCACGATCTGGGTCACGCTCGTGCCCGCGTCGCCCTCGGCCGACTCGTTCAGCAGCAGCCGGAGGATGTCTCGCCTCGTGCCGTCCGCGATCACGTCGAAGATGTCGGTCATCCCCTCAGGGTAGTCGGCGCCGCAGCGGAGTACCATGACGAAGGCTCGGCGAACGGCGCCGACGGAGAGGGGAACGATGTCGGGCATCGTGTCGGCATCCTCCCCGCAGCAGACGCTGCGCGGTGTCGGCAGACGGGTCAAACACCTCGTGACCTCGTCGCCTTCGCGGTTCGCGATCATCATCTTCGCGTCGCTGATCCTGATCTTCACCGGCCTGCTCTCGCTGCCCATCTCGTCGGCCGACGGCTCCGTCACTCCGCTGAGCGATGCGCTGTTCACCGCCATGTCGACCATCTGCGTCACCGGCCTGTCGACCGTCGACATGGCCAGCCACTGGTCGCCCTTCGGCAACGTGCTGCTGTTCATCGGCGTCAACATCGGCGGCATGGGCGTGCTCACCCTGGCGTCGGTGATGGGCATGGTCATCTCCAAGCGGCTGGGCCTGCGGGCCAAGCTGCTGGCCGCGGGCGACTCGAACCCGATGCGCGCGCACGGCGGGCCCGTCAACGAGAGCCAGACCGTGCGCCTGGGCGAGGTGGGTCAGCTGCTCACCACCGTCGCCCTGTCGACCCTGGTGATCGAGCTCACCGTGGCGGTGCTGCTCTACCCGGCGCTGGTGTGGACCGGCATCGATCCGTTCGTCGCGCTGTGGGAGGCGCCGTACTACGCGGCGATGTCGTTCACGAACACCGGCTTCACCCCCAACGCGGGCGGCGTCACCGTGTTCGCCGACGACTACCTCGTGCTCACCATCCTCATGATCAGCGTGTTCCTCGGCAGCATCGGCTTCCCGGTGATCTACACGCTGGCCAAGCACGTCTGGCACGTGAAGCGCTGGTCGCTGCACTCCAAGCTCACGCTGATCACCACCGTGCTGCTGTTCCTCATCGGCGCGGCCGTCTTCCTGCTGCTGGAGTTCGACAACCCGAAGACGTTCGGGTCGATGGATGCCGGCGAGACGACGATCAACGCGATGTTCCTCTCGGCGATGACACGCTCGGGCGGGTTCAACGTCATCGAGATGTCCGACCTGAACGGCTCCTCGATGCTCGTGGCGTGCATGCTCATGTTCGTCGGCGGCGGCTCGGCATCCACCGCGGGCGGCATCAAGGTGACCACCCTCGCCGTCCTCGCCATCGCGGTGTGGTCGGAGGCGAAGGGACGGCAGTCGGTCGAGGTGTTCGGCCGGCGCATCCCCTCCGACGTGCAGCGCGTCGCGCTGTCGGTCGTCGCGTGGGGTGCGACCATCGTCGCCGTGTCGACGGTGATCATCGCGCAGATCACGAAGGCCGACATCATCGACGTGCTCTTCGACGTGATCTCCGCGTTCGGCACCGTCGGCCTGACCTCCGGCCTCACTGCAGAGCTTCCCGACTCCGCCAGCTACGTTCTCGCCGCGACGATCTTCATGGGACGCGTTGGTACAGTGACACTCGCCGCGGCGGTCGCCGCGACCTCCCGCTCGCAGCTGTACTCGCTGCCCGTCGAAAGGCCGATCGTTGGTTGAGATGGTGCGGGGCGACGCCCCGGTGCTCGTGATCGGACTCGGCCGCTTCGGCGCCGCCTGCGCCGGGGAGCTCGATCGCCTCGATCGCGAGGTGCTCGCGATCGACGGCGACCTGGGTCTCGTGCAGAAGTGGTCGGAGCGGGTCACCCACACCGTGCAGGCGGATGCCCGCAACATCGAGGCGCTGCGTCAGGTCGGCGCGCAGGACTTCCAGGTCGCGGTCGTCGCGGTCGGCTCGCTGATCGAGGCGTCGGTGCTGATCACCGCGAACCTCGTCGACCTGAAGGTGCCGCAGATCTGGGCGAAGGCGGTCTCGCAGTCGCACGGCAAGATCCTCGCGCGCGTGGGCGCGAATCACGTCATCTACCCCGAGCGGGAGGCCGGCGAACGCGTCGCGCACCTGGTCAGCGGACGGATGCTCGATTTCATCCGTTTCGACGACGACTTCGTACTGGCGAAGATGTACCCGCCGAAGTTCATCCGGGGCGTGCGTCTGAACGAGTCGGGCGTGCGGTCCAAGTACAACGTCACGGTCGTCGGCGTGAAGAGCCCCGGCAAGCCGTTCCGCTACGCGGAGGCGAACACCGTGGTCACCAACCACGACCTCATCATCGTCTCGGGCACGAACGTCGACATCGAGCGATTCGCCGGCCTCGACCGGTAGCCCTCAGGCGCCCGCCGCGAGCTCCTTCGCGCGCGCCAGCGCGGCGGCGGTCGCCTGGGCGAAGACGTCGTCGAGACCGGCGTCCTGCAGCACGGCCACAGCACGCTCGGTGGTGCCCTTGGGGCTGGTCACCCGCCGGCGCAGCTCAGCCGGGTCCTCGCCGGATGCGTCGAGCAGGGCCGCCGCACCGATGAACGTCTGCTCCGACATGAGGCGCGCGTCGGCATCCGAGAAGCCCATCCCGCGCGCGGCCTCGGCGAGCTTCTCGATCAGCAGGAACACGTAGGCGGGGCCGGACCCCGACACCGTCGACAGGGCGTCGATCTGCGACTCGGGCACCTCGATGACCGCGCCGACCTTCTCGAACAGGGCCCGCACGACCGCCATGTCCTCGTCGGTCGCCGCAGGGCCGGCCGCGATGCCGGTCACCGCCTTGCCGACGGTCGCCGGCGTGTTGGGCATCGACCGCACGGTGCGCACACCCTCGCCGAGTGCCTCCGTGAAGGTCGCAAGCGTGACTCCGGCGGCGAGACTCACCACGATCGCGTCGTCACGCAGCGCCGGGGCGATCTCACGCAGCAGGTCGGGCACCATCGCGGGCTTGACGCCGACGAGGATGATGCGGGCGGCCGCGGCCGCCTCGGCGTTGCCTGCGCGGTTCTCCGCCAGAGCGATGCTGGTCACGCCGGGGAGGGATGCCAGGGCATCCGCCTTCTCGCGCGTGCGGTTGGTCGCGACGATCCCGCCGTCGACAGTGATCCCCGAGGCGATGACCCCCTGCAGGATCGCACCTCCCATCGAACCTGCTCCGAGAAACGCGAGTGCGGGGAGGGAATCGGCCATGCCGCCCATCCTACGAGCCGTTCGCGCAGCCCTGCCCTGTACGCGCGCGACCGGGTCGTAGACTCGGGCCATGAGCGCATCCGGTGGCACCAAGGCGATCATCGCGGCTTTCCTGGCGAACCTGGGCATCGCCCTGGCGAAGTTCGTTGCGTGGGCGCTGTCGGGCTCGGCGTCGATGCTCGCCGAGGCGATCCACTCGGTCGCCGACTCCGGCAACCAGCTGCTGCTGATGCTCGGCAACCGCCGCGCCGAGCGCGAGGCCGACCGCGCCCACCCGTTCGGCTACGGACGCGAACGGTACGTCTCGGCCTTCGTCGTGTCGATCATCCTGTTCTCGCTGGGTGGACTGTTCGCGGTGTACGAGGGTGTGCAGAAGATCGTCGAACCGCACGAGGTCGATCAGACCTGGTGGTGGCTGCCGCTCGCCGTGCTCGCCGTCGCGATCGTCCTCGAATCGCTCTCGCTGCGCACGGCGGTGCGCGAGAGCAACGCGGTGCGCGAGGAGGGCCAGTCGTGGTTCTCGTTCATCCGCCGCTCGAAGGCGCCCGAGCTGCCCGTGGTGCTGCTGGAGGACACCGGCGCGCTGGTCGGTCTGACCTTCGCCCTGCTCGGCGTGGGGCTGACGCTGATCACCGGCGACCCGCTGTTCGACGCCCTGGGCACGCTGATGATCGGTCTGCTGCTGATCACGATCGCGATCGTGCTGGCGATCGAGACGAAGAGCCTGCTGATCGGCGAAGGCGCCAGCCGTGCGGACCACGACCGCATCGTCGACGCCATCGTCGACGGCCCCGACGTCGAGAAGCTCATCCACATCAAGACGCTCTACCTCGGCCCGGACGAGCTGATGGTCGCGGCGAAGATCGCTCTCACCGCCGACAAGACCGTGCGCGAGGCGGCGGCGGACATCGATGAGATCGAGCGCAGGATCCGGGACGCCGTTCCCGCAGCCCGCGTGATCTATCTCGAACCCGACGTGTACCGGCCCTCGCTCGACCCCGCGCCCTCGACCGACGCGTTCGTCTTCCCGTCGTCGGACTGACCTCGCGGCTGCGGGTCAGCGGCGCGACTCGAAGAAAGCGCGCAGTTGCGCGGTCGCCTCGTCCGCCCTGACGCCGCCGATGACCTCCGCGCGGTACGGCAGACGCCGATCACGCAGAACGTCGTACATCGAGCCGGCGGCACCGGCCTTATCGTCCCACGCGCCGAAGACGACTCGGCCGATGCGGGCCTGCAGGATGGCGCCCGCACACATCAGGCAGGGTTCCAGCGTCACGATCAGCGTGTGGTCTTCGAGGTTCCAGCCGCCGTGCGCCTCCGCTGCGGAGCGCAGCGCGATGATCTCGGCGTGCGCGATCGGATCGTGCGTCCGCTCGCGCAGGTTGCGACCTTCGCCGATGATCACGCCACGGGCATCCATCACCACGGCGCCGACCGGAACGTCGCCACCGGCACCCGCCTCGGCGGCGAGTTCGAGCGCGCGACGCATTACACGGTCGTCTGCGGCGGTCATCGGTCCTCCCGTCGGTCGAGCCTAGTCCTCCCCCGCCCGGCGGACGATGGAATCCACCGCACGGCTGATGCCCGGTCCGCGCCGGTTGCGTACGGTGGAGGACATGGAATCCGCTCCCGCCCTCGTGATCATGCTCACCACGCTTCCGGCTCTGATCGGCGCCGTGGTCGTCGCCGCCAACGCGAAGCGCATCAATGCCGCGTCACGTGCGCGTCGCGAGGCGCGTTCTGCCGTGAAGGTGGCGTCGAAGTAATCTGTACCCATGCGCGTTCATGTGGCCGATCACCCGCTCATCACTCACAAGCTCACGGTGCTGCGGGATGAGAGGACCTCGTCTCCGGTCTTCCGTCAGCTGACCGAGGAGCTGGTGACGCTGCTCGCCTACGAGGCCACGCGCGACGTGAAGGTCGAGCCGATCGAGGTGAAGACCCCGGTCACCACGACGACGGGTGTGAAGATCGCCGAGCCGCGTCCGATCGTCGTGCCGATCCTGCGCGCCGGTCTCGGGATGCTCGAGGGCCTGGTCAAGCTGATCCCCACCGCCGAGGTCGGATTCCTCGGCATGGTGCGCGATGAGGAGACCTTCGAGCCCACCACCTACGCCGAGCGCCTGCCCGACGACCTCAGCGACCGGCAGTGCTTCGCCATCGACCCGATGCTCGCCACGGGCGGTTCGCTGGCGGCGGCGATCCAGTTCCTCTTCGACCGCGGCGCGAAGAACGTCACGGCGATCTGCCTGCTCGGCACTCCCGAGGGTGTCGCGGCGATCGAGAAGATGGTCGGCGACGCCGACGTGACCCTCGTGCTCGGCGCCCTGGATGAGCGTCTGAACGAGAAGGGCTACATCGTGCCCGGACTCGGCGACGCGGGCGACCGCCTGTACGGCACGGCCTGACCGGCATCTCGCCGTCAGACGGTGAGCACGTAGCCGCGCTCATCGCCGAAGTGCTCGAACCCCGCACGGGCGAGGATCGGCGCTGAGGTCGATATGCGGCCCTTGACGAGCGCGGTCGTCGCGCCCATCTCTGCGCCGAGCCGCAGCCGCTCCGCGAGCACCGCACGGTACGCCCCGCGTCCGCGGGCCTCGGGGAGGGTGGCAGCGCCCCAGAGGCGCACGAAGCCGTCGGCCACCGTGCATCCGCCCGTGCTGACCGCGACGCCGTCGAGGCGGGCGAGCACTCGACCGCCGGTTCCGGATGCCAGTGCCTCGGCGTTCTCGTCGAGCTCCTCGCGAAGGCCGTCGCCGGTGAGCGCGCTCTGGTGCTCCCACACCGCGACGTTGATCCGGTCGAGCTCGCGGAACTGGTCCTCGGTGCGGACCACCTCGGCGGTGACGTCGCCGGGCACATCGATCGCCGTGCCGTCGATCGCAGCGCCGTCGATCGGACGAGCCAGCACCGCGACCGTATCGATGTGGCGTGCTCCTCGTCGCCGCAGCTCGTCTTCCAGGTCGGGGCTGTCGGCCGCGTTCGTCCAGAAGGTCAGCTCGGTCTCGCCCCATGCCCGGGTGCGGTCGATGGCGTGGTCGAGCACCGCTGCCGCATCTCTCGTCGAGTCGACCTGCGACGCCTTGACCCCGCCGCCGAAACGCGCGGGATGGCGCACCAGCTGCAGCTCGGTCCTTTCCTGTTCGCTGCCGCGCGGAAACCACACCCATGCCGCCGAGGCGCGCAGGATGTCGTCGGTGGTGTGCATGGCGGCTCCTGTCACTCGCGGTCGGCCCCGACCAGGTGCGCGAACGCGCTCAGTCTGGCGACGCCCTCGGGGGTCCACGGCAGGTCGTCGAGCAGCGCGGGCGAGTGCACCAGGTAGGCGACGCTCTTCGCTCGCGAGACGGCGACGTTGAGGCGGTTCTGCAGCAGCAGGAACTCCGGCCCGCGCGGCGCGTCGCGACCGCTGGATGCCGCCAGCGACGTGATCGAGACGACGGCTTCCTTGCCCTGGAAGTTGTCGACGGTGCCGACCGCGACCTCGCCGAACCCTGCCGCCGACAGCTCGTCGTGAATGAGCTGCTTCTGCGCGTTGTACGGCGCGACGACGATGATGTCGCGTTGCTCGAGCGGCCGCGGCGGATCGTCGCACATCCCGTCACGGTACGTGCGCCCGAGCAGGTCGTGCACGATGCGCACGACCTCGGCCGCCTCCTCAGCTGACTGGGTGGCGTTGCCCCGGTGCCGGACGGGCACGATGTGCAACCCGGGCTCGACCCCCTCGACGATGCGCCCCTCGGCGCCGTCGGCCGACGCGAGCCGGCTCGCGTACGACAGGCGCGAGACGGGCGCTGCGACCGCCGGATGCATGCGCCACGACCGCGCGAGGAAGTAGCCGTACCGCGGGTCGATCACCGCCGAGCCGTCCATCACCCAGCCCAGAGCGGAGGTGTTCACCGGCTCGGGGTGCGTGCCCTGGCTGACCTGCGGGAGCTGCTGCGGGTCGCCGAGGAGGAGCAGACGCCTCGCTCCCGCGGCGACCGCGATGGTCGACGCGAGCGAGAACTGGCCTGCTTCGTCGATGACCAGAAGGTCGAGGCCCCCGCGATCCACCCGTCGGGTGTTGCTGAAGTCCCAGGCCGTGCCGCCGACCACCGCGCCGTGCTGGGCGTTCTCGGCAAGGAAAGCGGCCATGCCGTCTTTGCGCATCACGGTGAAAGCAGGCTCGGCGGCATCCGGATTCTTCAGGGCCTTGGCGACCTGCGATGCGGGCACGCCGTCAGCGACGACCCGCTCGAGCAGGTTCTCGACGATCGCGTGCGACTGCGCGACCACTCCGATCCGGTAGCCGTGCTCGCGCACCAGCCGCGCGATCACCCGCGACCCGGTGTAGGTCTTGCCCGTGCCGGGAGGGCCCTGCACGGCCAGGTAGCTGTCGTCGAGATCGAGTACGGCGCGCACGATGGCGTCCACCGTGTCGCCCTCCGCCGGCGGCAGCGGGTCACCCGACACGGTGCGCGGCGGGATGCGCCGCAGGATATCGGTGGCGGCATCGCGCGGGAACACCGGCGCCGCCTGGTGCAGCGCTGCGGCCCACTCCTCGATGGCACCCTGCTGCGACTGGACGTTCGGCGGCGCGGCGGGAGCGAGAGCCACCGGCAGCTCGTCCCACACCTGCCCCTGCACGGTGCGCTCGCGCACGACGTACCCGTCGTCGAGCACCTCGACGATCTCGACCTCGTGCGGCACGTGGATCACGCGCGACGGCGCCGGCGCATCGAACGGGGTCGGCACGCCGTACAGCGCGAACGGCCGCCCGCCGACGCCGAGCGTGCTGCCCGGTGCCACCTCGCCGCGCAGACGCACCAGCCGGGTCTGCGCACGGCGCCCCTCATCGACCGCCCAGTCGGCGTCGACGCGACTGGCCGCGGCGTCGATCCGCAGCACGTCGCGAGTCGACTCCCAGATCGACACCGGCTCGCGCAGCCGCTGGAAGTGGCCCTGCCAGAAGCTCTTCGCCTCGCGCGGGTGGTAGTCGATGGCCGCGGCCGCGATCCGGTACGACGCCGCAGCCGACTCGTCTCCCGCTCGCAGAGCCTCGGCCTGCAGGGCGAGCGACAGCGGCGACGGCTCGTACGCGCGCGTCTCGGGATCGTCCGGCGGGGCGGGCACCACCCCGGCCCGCCTCGCCAGGCCGATCAGCCAGTCGCGCAGCCGCCGGGTCGACACGCAGTCGTATCGGTTGTAGTCGGCCAGGTCGTCGAGGATCGCCTGCGCCTCGGCATCCTGACCGTCGTCCTGCAGCCGGCGCGCCTGCACGTACCGGACGATCGAATCGTCGCCCTTCTGCACGTCGCTGGTGCGCACCTCGTCACCCATGTACAGCGGCTCGAGCTTCTTGATCGAGTACGAGCGCGACCCGATCCGCACCGATCGCAGCACGATCGGGTACAGGTCGACGAACACGCCCTCGCGCAGCAGCCGATCGACGTCTGCTTCACCCACGCCGTGCCGGGCGGCCATCGCCGACAGATGCGACGTCTCGTACGGCGCGTAGTGGTAGATGTGCATGTCGGGGTGCGTCTGCCGGCGCAGCTTCACGAACTCGAGGAAGTCGAGCAGCGCCTTCTTCTCATCGGCGAACGTGTGCGCCCAGAGCGCGGAGTACTGCTCGTCGTTGTCGGTCCAGCCGAACAGGTAATCGATGCCCCACTGCGCGCTCTCGCCGACGCCGGCACGCTCGGTGTAGAGCGGATCGCCCTCGAAGTCGAAGAACAGGTCGCCCCGGCTGGGCCTGGGCATCAGGCCGATCGCGCTCGCCGAGACGAGCTCGAACGGCGGGACCGCTGCCGGCTCGGTCGAGACGCCGGCCTGCAGACGCGCCTGAGCGCGCAACGCGGTGAAGGTGTCGGCGTTCATGCCGTCGGGGGCATCCTCTGCGGCGGCGAGATCGTCGATCGAGTGAATGCCCGCGGCGCGCAGCCTCTGCCGCTGCACGGGGCGCATGCGAGCGACCATGAGCAGGTCGCGATGCGCCGTCACCTGCTCCTTGCACGTCGCGCAGCGTCCGCACGCGGTGATCTGCAGGTCGCCACGATCATCGCCCCACGCCAGCGGCTCACCCTCCGCCCCGTCGGCGAGGCGGCGATCGGCGATCAGTGCGCGCAGTCGTGCACGGCGCACGCGGAACAGCGGAAGCAGGTCGTCGACCCGATGCGTGCTCGTCGTCCCGTCACCGAGAAGGAGATCGACCTCCTCGGAGCGCGGGACGCCGAGCCGGTCGAGCTGATCGACGTATGCTCCGAGCTGCATGAGCGCGGTGGCGCGCGCCGTGCGGGCGAGTTTGGAGTCCTGCACCCGCCAGCGGCCCCCGTTCTCGCCGGGCAGCGGCCGATCGCGTGCGATGAAGTCGGCGAAGCCGACGAACTCCGAAGTCGAGAAGGCCGCCTGGAACACCAGCGACGCTCCTGAGCGCAGCGCCCGTTCGGTCTCGGCCACCGCCGCGGCCAGACCCCCGGCATCCGCCGACGACACCTTTGGCAGCACCACGACTCCCGGGCCGCCGTCGACCGACTCGCCCAGCTCGCTGAGGTACTGCTCGAGCACCCTCTCCTCGTGGCGGTCTCCGAGACGAGCCGCCCGCTCGAGCGTGGCATCCTCGGGCTCCTCCACCGCGGGAACGCGGCCGAGTTTCGCGTCGAGGGCGCGCGCCCACGCGAACTCGCACTCCGCGGCCAGCTTCAGGTCGCTGGCGCTCCAGACGACCCGGTTCTCCCCTGGGATGACCCGCACGATGCCCCTCTCACTCGCCTGCCTTCGACACTATCCGCAGGCTCGGACAACACCCGGCGCCGGGGAGGAGAGGAGCCCTCAGCGCCACCACCCGTCGGCGGGGGTCACGGGCAGGTGCCGCTTGTGTCGGGATGCCCGGTACTTCTGCTCGATGATCGCTGCGGCCGCGGGGTCGATCTCGCGACCCTCGAGGTAGTCGTCGATCTGCTCGTATGTGAGTCCGAGCTCGTCTTCGTCCGGGCGACCCGGGACACCGTCGAGGAGGTCGGCGGTGGGCACCTTCATGTACAGGTGCTCGGGCGCGCCGAGGTGCTTGAGGATCGCGCGACCCTGCCGCTTGTCGAGCCCGGAGAGCGGCAGCAGGTCGGCCGCGCCGTCGCCGAACTTCGTGTAGAAGCCGGTCACCGCCTCGGCGGCGTGGTCGGTGCCGATGACGAGCAGCCCGTCATGGCCGCCGAGCGCATACTGCACGACCATGCGCAGGCGCGCCTTGATATTGCCGCGGTTGAAGTCGGTGATGCTCTCGCCGAGGCCCTGCTCGAGGTCGCGCTCGATGCCGTCGACGCCGTTCTGGATGTTGATCGTCACCGAGCGGTCGGCCGCGACGAAGTCGATCGCGGACTCCGCGTCCGCGGCATCCGCCTGCACGCGGAACGGGAGGCGCACGGCGAGGAACGTCGCGTCGCCGCCGTCGGCGCGCACCCGCTCGACCGCCAGCTGGGCGAGGCGTCCGGCCAGCGTGGAGTCCTGCCCGCCGGAGATGCCGAGCACGAATCCCGCGGCGCCGGTCGCGCGCAGATAGTCGACGAGGAACGCCACCCTCTTCTCGATCTCGGCCGCCAGGTCGATCTCGGGCTTCACGCCCAGGTCCTCGATGATCTGCCGCTGCATGCTCATTGCGCCTCCTTCGTCGGATACCAGTCTCCCCCACCTGAGAGGATGGAGGGCGTGAGACTTCTCGTCGCCGCCCTGGCATCCGAACTTCAGGCCTTCCCCGCCGAGCTGCCCGGCTTCGACCGGCTGGTGACCGGCCCCGGCAAGCTGATGGCCGCGTACGGCCTCACCCGTGCGCTCGACGCGAAGCGCTACGACGAGATCGTCGTGGTCGGCACAGCCGGCGCGGTCGACGACTCGGTGGAGTCCGGCATCTACGACGTCAGCGCCGCGATCCAGCACGACGTGCAGGACCTCGACGGCGTCGTCGGGCAGCACGTCTCGCTGCCGTCGCGCGTCGAGACGGGTCGCGACGGCGTCACCATCGCGACGGGCGACATCTTCGTCGACGACGCCGACGCCGTGACGCGGATCCGCGACCTGGGCGGCGTGCTCGTAGACATGGAGACGTTCTCGTTCATCTGGGTGGCGCAGAAGTTCGACGTGCCGATCCGGGTGATGCGTGTCGTCTCGGATCGCGCTCAGGACGGTGCCACCCAGGTGTGGGACGAGGTCGTCGCGGCGTGCAGCGCGCAGCTCTGGGAGCACATGCGCAGCGAGTATCCGCTCTGATCAGCCTCTTCCAGGTTGTGGAGCGTCGATGACGCTGTGCCCGTCCGGCAGCGTGCGGACGGTCAGCTGAGCGGGGATCTGCTCCTGCATCGCCTCGACGTGACTGATCACGCCGACCGTGCGCCCGCCCTGGCGCAGCTCGTCGAGGGTGCGCATGGCGGTATCGAGCGTGTCGGCGTCGAGGGAGCCGAAGCCCTCGTCGATGAAGAGGGTGTCGAGCCGGATGCCGCCGGCGCGAGCTGTGACGACCTCGGCCAGCCCGAGAGCGAGCGCGAGCGATGACAGGAAGGTCTCGCCGCCGGAGAGGGATTTGGCAGGTCGGGTCTGCCCGGTGAAGGCGTCGAAGACGACGATGCCCAGTCCGGATGCCGCCCCTCGCGCGGCGAGCGCGTCGGAGTGGCGCAGCTGGTAGCGACCGTCGGACATGTCGTGCAGCCGCGCGTTCGCCGCGGCGACGATCTCTTCGAGCTCGGCGGCGAGGACGAAGGTCTCGAGATTCATCTTGTGCGTGTTGCCCGAGCGGCCGGCCAGCGCATCGGCGAGGCCTCGGATCACCTCGAACTCGGCGGCCTGCTCGGCCGACGCGGCGTGCTCGCGCGCGGCGGAGTCGACGATCGCCGTGAGGCTCTTCTGCACGCTGCGCGCCCGGCTGTCGGCGTCGACCGCACTCTGCCACGTGACGCGCGCCTGCTGCGCCGCCTGCGTCGCGGGTTCGAGGTCGATCGGCTCTTCGGGGAGCATGCGCATCTCGAGATCGAGCAGCAGCGCACGTTCTTTCTTCACGTCCACCGCGTAGGCCGTGATGCGGTCGTCGAGGGTCGACAGCTCGGTTGCGCTGAGGAGGGCCTGCTCGGCTTCGGTCACGTCGTCGAAGACGGATGCGTCGAGCGCGTCGGTGAGCTCGGCGTTCGCGGCGCGGTCGCGCTCAGCCGCGTCTGAGACCCCGTCGATCGCGTCGGCCGCAGCGGTGGCGAGGGCGATCTGTTCACGAGCCTCGGCGAGACGGTCGGCGACGCTGCCGTGCTCGCCGCGCGCGGCGGCGATGGCGGCGTCGGCGTCGGCGATGCGCTGCTCGACCAGGGAGAGGGCGGTGCGCGCGGCGCTGAGTGTCTCGGACGCCGTCGCGCGACGGTGCTCGAGATCGGTGAGCGAGCGCTGCAGGTCGTCGAGGACAGCGGTGAGCTCAAGAGCACGCCCGGCCGCGCGCTGCGCGGCGTCGCGCCGGGAGACGGCCTGCGCGAGCTGGTCGCTCGCCTCGTCGACGCTGAGACCCGCGGAGCGCTCTGCCGCCGCCGCGTGCTCGGCTGTGCAGTCGGCGAGGCGACGGGATGCTCGGCGTTCTGCGGCGGCTGCCTCGTCGCGAACCGCCTCCGCGGCCTCGATGTCATCGG
Organism: Microbacterium sp. OR21; assembly: GCF_047306785.1. Taxonomy (NCBI): domain Bacteria; kingdom Bacillati; phylum Actinomycetota; class Actinomycetes; order Micrococcales; family Microbacteriaceae; genus Microbacterium; species Microbacterium sp. OR21. The sequence continues at coordinate 529,692 of NZ_JAZEXJ010000002.1, forward strand.
CCGAGACCGGATCGGCGTGTTCGGCGGGCGCCGGGTGCTCGGTCGCCCCGCACACGGCGCACGGCTCGCCGTCGACGAGAGCGGTGGCCAGTTCACCGGCGTAGCCGTTGAGGCGGCGGCGCCTCAGCTGCGCGAGCTCGGCCTGGGCGCGGGTGTGCGCGTCGGACGCGTCGGACTCCGCGGATGCCGCAGCGGCCGCCTCCGCGCTCAGCCGCTGCGCGTCGAGGGCTCCGGCATGCTGCCGTTCGGCGAGAGCGACGGCCTGCGTCGCGGTGTCGATCCGGTCGCCGTCGCGGCGGGCGGCGTCGCGTTCGACGGTCAGCTCCGCGATCCTGATCGGCAGCGCCGCGCGCTCGGCGTCCAGCGCCGTGACCGAATCGGATGCCGCGGTGACCGCCTCCTGCGCCGAGGCCAGCTCGGATGCCCGCTGCGGCGCTGTGGCCTCGAGCCCGGCGGCCTGCTGCCAGGCCCCGCTCTCGCGGGTGCGCTCGGACGCGAAGTCGCGGTAGGCGAGAGCGGGTGCATGGTCGTCACCTGCTGCGGCGCCGACCTCTGCGATCGGAAGCCCGGCGGCCGCCTCGAGGGCTGCGGCCCGGGCCCGGGCGGCGGCAGCGCGGGCGGCGGACGCACGGGATGCAGCGGTGATGAGGCCGCGCAGCGACTCGGCGGCACGGGCACGGTCGCGCCGCGCGGTGGCATCCGCGATCTCCGCGGCCTGCGCCTCCAGCGTCGCCAGGGCCGCCCGAGCCCGATCGCGATCCGCCTGCGCCTGACGCTGCTCTTTGAGTGCCGCGAGCGCAGCATCCGCCTCGACGAGCGCCACGTCGGCCGCAGCGCGCTCGGTGGCGAACCTCTCGACACGGTAGTCGGCGCGGGCGATCGCCCGGCGGAGCAGCTCGATCCGGGCATCCGTCGTCTCCGGCGCGGAGTCGGCGTCCTCTCCGCCCAGCTCGGCGTCGGCGACGATGCGCTCGGCCTCGTCGAGCCGCGCCTCGACCGTCGCCCTGCTGCCGCCGAGCGCCTGCTCCGCCTCGCGGCGCCGCTCGTCGAAGCGCGCCTGGTAGTCGGCGAACCGCTCGGTGCCGAACAGCCTGCGCAGCAGCGCCTGCCGTTCACGGCTGTCGGCGAGCAGGAAGTCGGCGAACCGGTTCTGCGCGAGCAGGATCACCTGCAGGAACTGCTCCTGGGTGAGCTGCAGGATCTCGTTCAGCTCGGTGCCGACGTCGACGGCTCGGGCGGCACGACCCACCCAGCCGGACTCGGTGAGCTCCTCGAGCGAGACGGCGGCGGACTGCTTCGTGAGCCCGGTGCCGCGTTTGGCCGGACGCAGGTATTCGGGCGAGCGCGTCACGCGGAAGCGACCGGCGACGGTGCTGAACTCGACGACGACCTCGGTGGTCTGGTCCGGCTCGGAGTGGTCGCTGCGCAGCCGCTTCTCGCCGCCCTTCTCATAGCGGGGCACTCCGCCGTACAGGCCGAAGCACACCGCATCGAGGATGCTCGACTTGCCGGCCCCGGTGCGCCCCGCGATGAGGAAGATGCCGTCGTCGGCGAACGCATCGAAGTCGATGCTCTGCCGCTCGCGGAACGGGCCGAACCCCTCGATCTCGAGGCGATGCAGCTGCATCAGACGAGCGCCTCGGCGCGGACGCGGTCGTCGAGCACCTCGCGGATCAGCTCGGCCTCGCGCTCGGTCGCTCCGTGACCCGCCCGCACGTGCTGGAGGAACGCCTCGATGCGGTCGACGTCGCTGACCGCTGTGCTCAGCCGCTGCGTGTACGACCGCTCGTCTGGGGCATCCGCCCCGGCGGGCTGGTGCTGCACGAGCGCGCAGAACGGGAAGCGCTCACGCAGTCGGCGCATCGGCTCGTGCTGGGGCACGGCGTCGGTGTACACCGCGCACACCCAGTCGTCGGCGTGTGCTGCCGCGTTCTCATCGGCGAGGATCTCGTCGAGCGTTCCGGTGAGGGTGACCAAGGCGCGCGGGATCGGCAGGTCGAGCCATTCGACCGACGCGAGGCCGTCGGCGTTGAGGTCGACCAGCCACGACCCGCGCTGCTTGTGCTGCTCGCCGAAGCTGTAGTGCAGCGGCGCCCCGCAGTAGCGCACCCGGTCGCTGAGCTGCTGACGCCCGTGGATGTGGCCGAGGGCCACGTAATCGGGGCCGTCGAAGCCGGCCAGCGGCACCATGTCGAGCCCGCCCTGGCGCACCTCGCGCTCGAGGCCGACCGTCACATCGACGCCGGCGGCGAAGCAGTGCGCCACGGCCACCGACCGACCGGAGTGGGCCGTCATGCCCTCGCGCACGAGGTTCATCGCGTGGTGCATGACCTGCGCCTGGCTGCGCAGCGCCGGCTCGGCGTCTGCCCAGTGCTGGCGCACGATCGCCGGCTCGAGGTACGGCACGCCGAAGAAGTGCACCGGCCCGTGCTCGTCGTGCACCGTGACGGGCGTGGCGATCGCGAGCGGATCGGTGAGCACGTGGATGCCGTCGCGCAGCAGCCGGGAGTGGAAGCCCAGCCGTGCCGCCGAGTCGTGATTGCCGCTCGTCATGACGACGGTGGCGCCCGTCTCATGCAGGGCGACCAGCACGTCGTCGAGCAGGGTGTAGGCGGATGCCGCGGGCGTGGCGGAATCGAACACGTCTCCCGCGACGATCACCACGTCGACCGCGTGCTCGCGCACCTGCGCGACCAGCGCGTCGAGCACCTCGGCCAGCGCCGCGAGCGTGGAGTGCCCGTGGAACGTGCGGCCGATGTGCCAGTCGGAGGTGTGCAGGATTCGCATACCCACACGGTACGGAGAGCCTCCGACATCGCGTCCGAGGCGTGCCGCGGGCTCTGCGGATCAGCGGCGACGCAGGAGGTGCTGCTTGTCGGGGTGCGCGTCGAACCAGTCCGCGACGTACCAGCACACCGGGTCGATCCTCCGGTCGCCGCGTGCTTCGATCTCGGCCACCGCACCCGCCACGACCCGGGCGGCGTATCCGTGCCCGCGATGCGTCGGGATCGTGAACGCCCGCGTCATCGCGACGGTCGTGCCGTCGTCGCGGTAGTCGAGCACGCTGAGCAGCTCACCGCCGCGTGTGAGGGTGCACCGGGAGGCGTCCTTCTCGTCGAGGAACACGAAATCAGAGGCGTCGGCGGTTGAACTCACCCCACAACGTTACGTCGTGTTTCGCCGTCGGGCTTGTCACGTTTTGACATGGCGGGTCATGTTGGGAAATAATCGCCCCCATGACCACCAACGCAAGCCCTCTGTCCGCCCAGGAGGCGAACGGGACTGCCGGGATGATGATGCCCGGTCGCGTTGGCACGTGTTGCCGAATGTGTTGCTAAGGCGCAACCACCCAGCCTGACTCGCTGAATTCTCCTCGATCTGAGGACGAGTCTCTGAGCGCCCACCCTTCGCGCTCATCTCCCACCGGCTCCGACCGGTCATTCGTGCAACGCATCCCGAGCTCCTCGGCACACGCAAGGATCCATCATCATGTCGAACACCGCCCTCCTCGAGCGTCCCGTCACCGCCCCCGTCCGCGTCGTCTCGCCCGCAGACGCCGCCGCAGATCTTCCCGCCGTCCGCTCGCCGCGCGGCTTCGCCCTCTACGTCGGCATCGACGAGATCAAGGCCGCATCCGCGGGTGTGAGCCTTCCCGTTCTCGTCGACGCGCTGCGCCGCACGCTCGCCGAGCTCGCCCCGACCGCCGAGACCCACGCCACCGTCGCCCTGGCCCCGCAGTCGGCCGGAGGACGCGACCTCGACGTCGTGCGTCTCGCCCTGCACGAGCCCGGCGCGATCGCCCGTGCCAACGCCGCAGTCGAGGAGGAGAAGGACGAGGAGTCCGGAGTCGTCGTCGACATCTCCCGCAAGCGCGTGCTGCTCGACGGCGAGTCGGCCTCGTTCACCTACAAGGAGTTCGAGCTGCTGCAGTACCTCGTGCTGCGTGAGGGTCGCACGATCGAGCGCAGCGAGCTGGTCTCGGCGCTGTGGCAGGCGTCGTCCGATGAGGAGGCTCCCGGCGAGCGCACCATCGACGTGCACGTGCGGCGCCTGCGCGCCAAGCTCGGCCGCCACGAGGACATCGTCCGCACCGTGCGCGGTGTCGGCTACCGCTTCGACCGGCACGCCGACGTGTCGATCCGCTACGGCCACGGCACCCCTTCGCCCGACCGCTTCTGATTCCACCCCTCGTCGCCGGGCTGCACCGGGAGGCGATGTCAGGGACGGCGCGTAGAGTGCCGGCATGACCCTGATGACGGATGCCGCGGCTCACGCCACGGCGCGCGAATCCGTCTACCGTCCGCGGCATCCGCTCCACCTCGGTCGCACGGTCGGGATGCTGCGCCGCGGCGGCACCGACCCGACTATGGTCATCGACGGCGCGCGGATCTGGATGACGTTCCGGACGGATGCCGGGGTCGCGACGCTGTGCCTCCGGCAGAGCTCGGACGGCATCCACGCCTCGGCATGGGGACCGGGTGCCGGCGAGGCGCTCGACGTCGTTCCGCGGCTGTGCGGAGCCGATGACGACGACACCGGGTTCATCATCGACCACCCGCAGCTCGAAGAGGTGGCGCGCCGGCACCCGGGCATCCGGATGGCGCGGACGGACCGCGTCTTCGATGCCCTCGTCTGCGGGATCATCGAGCAGAAGGTGACCGGCATGCAGGCGTTCGGCGCGTGGCGGTATCTCGTGAGCCGATTCGGCGAGCGCGCGCCGGGCCCGACCCCGCGGCCCATGTTCGCCTCTCCGTCGCATGAGGTGTGGCGTGTCATCCCGTCGTGGCAGTGGCATCGCGCGGCCGTCGAGCCGCCGCAGTCGCGCACCATCGTCGCCGCGGCGCGACGCGGCGCGAGCATCGAGCGAGCCGCCCTCGCCGCGACCGACGGCGCCGATCGCGATCGAGTGCTGACCAGCCTGCACGGCGTGGGCGTGTGGACGTCGGCCGAGACGCGCATCCGATCGCTCGGCGACCCCGACGCGGTCAGCGTCGGCGACTACCACCTGGCGCACGAGGTCGGGTTCGCGCTCACCGGCCATCGCACCGATGACGACGGGATGCTCGAGCTGCTCGCCCCGTGGTCGGGGCACCGTCAGCGCATCATCCGGCTGATCTGGGCATCCGGCTCGCGTGAGCCGCGCCGCGGCGCGCGCCTCGCCCCCGAGGATCACCGCGACCGCTGACCCCGCTCGACCCGCTCAGTAGTACACGGCGAGGGGGCCGTGCGGGCCGTCGATCACCTGCACCGGTGTCTCGAACACCCGGGTGAGCACGTCGTCGGTCATGATCTCGGCGGGTGCGCCGAACTCCACGACCCGCCCGTCCTTCATGGCGCAGATGTGATCGGCGTAGTGGGCGGCGAAGTTGATGTCGTGCAGCACGATCACGATCGTGCGACCGAGTTCGTCGGCCGCACGGCGCAGCTGCGCCATCATGGTCACCGCGTGCTTCATGTCGAGGTTGTTCAGCGGCTCATCGAGCAGCACGACGGGGGTGTCCTGCGCGAGGACCATCGCGACGTACGCCCGCTGGCGCTGACCGCCCGACAGCTCGTCGAGATAGCGGTGCTCGAGCAGTCCGAGGTCGAGGAAGTCGATCGAGCGACTGATGACGTCCTCGTCCGCCCCGGTCAGCCGCCCCTTCGAGTGCGGGAAGCGCCCGAAGCCGACCAGCTGGCGCACGGTCAGCCGGGTCACGAAGTGGTTCTCCTGCCGCAGGATCGAGACGACCTTGGCGAGGTCGGCCGACTTCGTCGAGGCGACGTCGAAGCCCGCGATCGCGATGGAACCGGCATCCATCCCCATCAGCCGCCCCGCCATCGTGAGCAGCGTCGACTTGCCGGCGCCGTTCGGGCCGATCAGCGCGGTGATGCCGCCCTCGGGGATGACGAGGTCGACCGGTCCGATCGCGACGTCCGTCGCATAATCCCGCCGGACGTTCTCGATGGTGATCACAGACGGCCCTTCCTGAGTATGACGATGAGGAACACCAGGCCGCCGACCAGCTCGATGATGATCGAGACGACGCCCTGCGCGTAGAAGATGTTGCGCATCACGAAGTACGCCCCCGCCAGGATCGTGAACGCGGTCAGCACAGCGACGGGGAAGACCAGGCGGTGATCGTCGGAGCCGGCGAACTGGTACGCCAGGGTCGCGACGAGGAAGCCGAGGAACGTCATGGGCCCGACCAGGGCCGTCGAGGTGGCCATCAGCACGGCGACGAGGAAGAGGGTGATCATCAGCTCACGCCGGTGGTTCACGCCGAGCGCGTTCGCGGTATCCGCACCGAGCGCCATCACGTTGAGCCGGCGCGCGCGCATCCACAGCAGAGCGGATGCCACGACGCACAGCGGCACGGCCAGCGGAAGATACGAGGCATCGGCGTTGGAGATGTTGCCGAAGAGCCTCGCGGCGAGCACATCGAACTCGCTCGGGGTGAGCAGGCGCTGCATGAACGTCGCGACGGCGCCGAGTCCCCCGCCGATCACGATGCCGATCAGCAGCATGATCTGCAGGTTGGCGTAGCGTCCGGTGAGCAGCCAGCCGTAGAGCAGCATCGCCAGGGCGACCATGACCGCGATCTGGATGCCGAACTGCAGCAGCCCCTGAATGGCGACGAGGCCTGCGATGCCGAAGAGGTACACCGACGAGGTCTGCACCGCCCGGTACAGCGACTCGAACCCGAGGATCGACGGCGTGACGATGCGGTTCGTCGCGACGGTCTGGAAGCTCACGGTCGCCACGGCCTGGCAGACGGCGACGATGATCATCACGAGCACGTTGGTGAAGCGCAGCTCGGCGATGCGCCAGAAGCCCGACGTGCCGAACGGCATGGGGTTGTCCCAGGCGAGCAGGCCGATGCCGAAGCCGGCCGAGAGCACGATCAGGATCGTCAGCGCGATCATGTATCGGCGCCGGGCCCTGGCATCCGCGAACCAGCCGGCGGCGGCCCGCACCGGCACCGACTGCACGGCATCCGCCCGCTCGCGCATCGCCACCCGCCTAAGCACGGCGGCGCTGCCTGAGCAGGAGGAGCACGAAGACGACCGCACCGACGATGCCGAGGATCAGTGAGACCGGCACTTCGAACGGCATGACGATGAGGCGACCGATCAGATCGCACAGCGTGACGATCCCGATGCCCAGCAGGCACACCCACGGCAGGTTGCTGCGCAGGTCATCGCCGCGCACCATCGAGACGATGTTCGGCACGATCAGCCCGAGGAACGGCAGGTTGCCGACGACCACGGTGACCACCCCCGTGACGATGGCGATCAGCGCGGTGCCGAGCAGCATGATGCGGTCGTAGTCCAGCCCGACGGTGGTGGCGATCTCCTCGCCGAGGCCGGCGACCGTGAGTCGATCGGCGACGATGAAGACGATCACGCCCACCACCGCGACGATCCACAGCATCTCGTACTGGCCGCGCAGCACCGAGGTGAAGCTGCCCGCGAACCACACGCCCAGGCTCTGCAGCGTGTTGGTGGCCAGCGCCAGGTACGTCGACACGGCGCCGACGACCGCGCTGAGCATGATGCCGACGATCGGCACGATCAGCGACGAGCGCAGCGATACCCGCTTGAGGAAGAGGAAGAAGATCATCGTGCCGACGAACGCGGCGACGACCGCAGCCGCCATGCGCAGCGGCAGCGAGGGCTGCGGCACGAGCACCATGACCGTGAGCAGGCCGAGACCTGCCCACTCGGTGGTTCCGGTCGTGGTCGGCTCGACGAAGCGGTTCTGCGTCAGCAGCTGCATGACGAGACCCGCCATGGCCATGGAGGCGCCCGCGAGCACGAGTGCGACGGTTCGCGGGATGCGGGTGATCTGGAACATCTCGGCGCCGTCGGGGCCGCCGGAGATGTCGTAGACGCCGGTGAACAGCGAGGCGACGAGAAGACCTGCGACGACGACGATGCCGATCAGCAGCTTCGCGTCGAAGAGTCGCCCGCGGGTCGCGGCGCGTGCGCGCGGCGCGAGAGCGGGTTCAGGCAGAGCAGGAGTGCGTGTCATGGTGCGGGTGCGCGGTGGCATCCGGAAGCGATCGGATGCCACCGCGCGATCTCACTTCTCGGACTTCTCGAGCGCGTCGGCGAAGTCGTTGAGGAACTCGGTGTAGGTCTGGATGCCCTCGTTGAGGTACGTGTCGGTGGGCATGTAGACGATCTGGTCGTCCTCCACCGCGGTGACGGATGCCAGCGCCTCGGAGCTCTCGAGGATCTCGGCGGCCTGCACGTAGTTCGGCTCCTGGTCGGCGAACACGGCGTCGCGGTCCATGACGAGGATCCAGTCGGGGTCCGACGTCGCGATGGCCTCGACCGAGATGTCGTCGCCCTGGTGATCGTCGGTCGCGCCCTCGATCTCGAGCGCGGGGGTGAGGCCGAGGATGTCGAAGATCGGACCGAGCGTGCGGCCTGCGGTCGGGGCGATGTAGCCGATCTCCCCGCCGGACGTGGTGACCGCCATGACCGAGTCGGCGGCGTCGTAGGCGTCCTTCACGCGGGCGACGGCGGCGTCGAAGTCGTCGACGAGCTTCTTGGCCTCCTTCTGCTTGCCGAACACCTCGCCGAGCACGGTGACCTGACGCTTGAGCTCGTCGTCGAACGGCTCGCCTTCGCGGGGATCGAGCTCGAGAATGGTGGCGTAGGGCACGAGGTTCGCGATCTTGTCGTGGTGCTGGGTGAAGCGCTGACCGTTGATGATCAGGTCGGGCTCGACGGCGACGACCGACTCGAGGTCGGGCTCATTGTGGTTGCCGAGATCGATGATGCTCTTGTCGGTCTTGTAGTCGACCGTCGTCGGCATGAGGGCGACGGCTCCGGCGCTGAGCTCGATGCCCCAGTCGCTGAGCGTCTGGAACGTGCGGTTGTCGGTGGCGACGACCGACGTCGGCGGGGTGGAGACCTTGTGCGTGCCGTTGTTGTCCTCGACGGTGACGGTTCCGCTGGTGGGCGCGGCTTCTTCGGCTTCGGCTGCGGTACCCGCCGAGCAGCCGGCGAGGGCGAGGATGCTGACGAGACCGAGAGCGGTTCCGCCGAGGATTCGGGGCACGGACATGGAGAGTCTCCTGTTCTGCGGGATGGTGCGCGAGCTGCGCGGAAGCGAGTTCAGCCTCGCCGCGACTTAGGTTAGCCTTACTTTATGAGCGATGTGAAATCCGGTTTCTCCATCGACCGTCAGGGCCTCGACCTGCGCTTCCGAGCCGCCGTGCTGGCCGAGCGGGAGTGGCTTGCACCGAATTACGTGCGCGTGCGCCTCACCGGAAGCGAGCTCGCCGGATTCACTTCCCTGGGCGCCGACGACCACATGCGACTGTTCTTCGCGGCCTCTCCGACGATGTCGATGGAGCAGCTTCGAGCCTCCCCCAGCCGCGAGTACACACCGCTCGCGTGGGGCGATGACTGGCTCGACGTCGAGTTCGCCGTGCACGGCGATGAGGCCGTGGGCGCCCGCTGGGCGGCATCCGCTCCGATCGGTTCGTTCGTCGGCGTCGGCGGTCCGCGCGGCTCGGCGGTGCTGACCGGCCAGCCGGGATCGTGGCTGCTCGTCGGCGACGAGACGGCGATCCCGGCGATCCGCCGCTTCGCGGCGATGATCCCCGCGGCCGCGCCCGCGCGCATCGTCGTCGAGGTCGGCTCGGAGGCCGACCAGGTCGACATCGACGCGCCGGTCCCCGTCGAGTGGCTGCACCGCGGGGACGCGCCGGCCGGATCGTCTCTGATCGCCTTCCTCGACGATCTCGATGAGCCGGATGCCGTCGGCCCCGACCCCTTCGTCTTCATCGCCGCCGAGCAGCAGATCGTCAAGCCCGGCCGCGCGCTGCTCGGCCACTGGGGCGTCGATGTGTCGAAGGCCGTGGTGAAGGGCTACTGGAAGCGGGGCGAGGCGGAGTACCACGCCCCGCACTGACGCGTCGCCGTTGTCGCGAGACTTGGTTTCCAGCACCAGACCTATGCTCTGAACATCAGTCTCGTGCTGGAGCGTACGTCTCGGGCATCCGCTGGGGTTGGAACGCGTGCGACAGACTGAACGCATGCCTGATCGGACTTCTCGCGTGCAGCGCGTGCCCACTTCAGCCGATCGCTTCGACGCGCACCCGGCTGAGCCGAACGGCACAGGAGTACTGCTGCTCGCCGGCTCGAGCGGGCGCGTCGAGATCGGGCGGGCGCGGCTGCTCGCAGCCGAAGGCGCGCGAGTGCGAACGATGCGGTGGTTCGGCGGCGAGGGCCAGCGGCCCGCGCCGCACGAGGTGCCGCTCGAGCTCTTCATCGAGCAGATCACCCTTCTGCGCGGGAGCTGCGACCGCGTGGTCATCTTCGGGACGTCGTTCGGAGCAGAGGCGGCGCTGACGGTGGCGCCGCTCTGCCCAGTCGACGCGGTGATCGCCGTTGCCCCGACCGCGGTCGTGTGGGCGGGCGCCCACGACGGCGCCTTGTCGTCGCACTGGACACTCGCCGGTGACCCGCTGCCGTACACGCCCTTCGATCACAACTGGACTCCGGATGCCGATCCGCCGGCGTTCCGCAGCCTCTACTCCTCGAGCATGCAGCGCTTCCCCGAAAGCGCGGCCGCAGCCCGCATCCCCGTCGAGAAGATCACGGGCGACGTACTGCTGATCGCGGGCGGAGACGATCAGGTCTGGCCATCCACCCGCTTCGCGCAGCAGATCATCTCGGCGAGAGAGAGAACAGGGCTCCGCAGCACGCTTGTCTCACATCCGGATGCCGGGCACCGGCTGCTTCTGCCCGGCGAGCAGCCCGCGGCCGGTGGAACGCGGATGGCTCGCGGGGGCACGCCGAAGGCGGACGCAGAACTCGGCGAGCGCGCATGGCCCGAGATCCTCCGGATACTCGATCGGCGCTCAGCCTGAGCGCGGCGCGAAACGCAGGAGATCTCGCGAAACGCAGGAGGGATGCCCTGCATCGCTCCTGCGTTTCATGCGAACTCCTGCAGTTCACGCGCGATGCATGCGCCGACGATGCCGTTGCGCATGTCGGTGGGGCGGCGAATACTTGTCGACGCCGGGATCCGGCATCCGGCTGCGAAAGGGGAATCATGGCTATCCTCAACCCGTACATCTCGTTCCGCGACAACGCACGCGAGGCTCTGGAGCACTACCACCATGTGCTCGGCGGCGAGCTGCAGATCATGACGTTCGGCTCGATGCCCGAGCTGCCCCAGGCCCCGAGCGAGAGCGAACTCGTCTTGCATGGCCAGCTCACCACCGACGACGGCCTGATCCTGATGGCCTCAGACACTCCGGCGCACATGGAGCACCAGCCGCCGCAGGGCATCTCGGTCTCGGTCAGCGGCACCGAGGTCGACCGGCTGCGCGCGATCTGGGACGGACTGCTCGACGGCGCCACGGTGACCGCGCCGCTCGGTTCCGCGCCGTGGGGCGGCGATTTCGGCATGCTCGTCGACCGGTTCGGCGTGGGGTGGATGATGTCGATCGACACGGCATCCTGAGCCGGTCGACGTCGCCGGCATCCGCCACACTGTGACCATGGCGACCTTCGATCACCTCGGCATCACCGTCGACGACGTGCCCTCGGCATCCGCACAGTTCCATCCCGTGCTCGACGCACTCGGGTATCGGCGCGCCCACGACGCCGACGACCACGCGTACTGGCTGCTCGACGGCCAGCCCGAGATCCTGCTCTACACCGCTCGCGAAGAGGGCACCGGCCCGCACGTGCACGGCCGCGTCGGATGGCAGCACCTGGCATTCGCCGTCGACACCCGGAACGACGTCGACCGGATCCACGAGATCGCCCTCACGGCGGGATGGACCGAGGTCCGCGCGCCCAAGGAGTACCCGCGCTTCACCGCCCGGTACTACGCCGGGTTCGTGGAGGATGCCAACGGCATCCGGTTCGAGATCATGCACAACCCGCCACGCGACGACTGACCTGAGCTCTCGTCGACTGCACTGCATCTCGTCGACTGCACCGCTTCTGCACGTGAACAAGCCGTGCGCTCGGCGAGATACCGTGCTGTCGGCGCGACGCGGTGCGAGCTGAGCGAGACGCTCTCGGCCCTGGAAGAATGGTCCGGTGAGCCTGTTCGCCCTCGGTCCGTCGCGTGGCCCACGGTGGCAGCTCGGGCTGCAGGCGGCGCTCGGCATCGCGGTGCCGATCGCCGTCATGACGCTGCTCGGTCAGCCGATGCTCGGCTACATCGCCGCATCGGGGGCGTTCACGGTGCTGTTCGCCGGGTCGCTGCCCGTCGTCGAACGAGCCGTCATGCTGCCGTTCGTGGCCGCGGGGCTCATCGCCTGCGCGGCGCTCGGCGTCGCCGCAGCCCACACTCCCCCGCTGATCGCCATCGGCATCGTGCTGGTCGCCGCCCTGAGCGCGACCCTCGCCTTCGGGTTCCGGCTGGGGCCGCCCGGCCCGCTGTTCTTCGTGCTCGTGTTCGGGCTCTCGGCCACCGTGATGCAGTCCGCGCCGATCAGTTCCGGCGGCTACCTCGCCGCGATCGCGGCCGGAAGCGCGTTCTCGTACCTGGTCGCCGTGTCGCCCCTGGCGCTGGCGCGGGTGCGCGCGCGGCGCGCACGTCCGCTGCGAGAGCTGTTCCCCGGCCCGTCGTGGGATGAGGATGCGCGGATGCTGGTGCTGCGCGTCGTGCTCGTGAGCATCGCCGGCGTGGTCGTGAGCCTCTTCCTCGACCCCGCGCGCGCCTACTGGATCGTGGGCGCAGCCGTCGCGGTGGTCGGCCTCGCCTCGAGCAGGCGCGCGGCACTGCAGCGCGCGACGCACCGGATGCTCGGCACCGTCGCGGGCGCCGGGGTGTACGCGCTGCTGGCGATGCTGCATCCGACCGGGCTGTGGCTCGCCCTGCTGCTGGGCGTCCTGCAGTTCTCGATCGAGCTGGTCGTCGTGCGCCACTACGCGCTGGCGCTCACGCTCATCACGCCGCTGGTGCTGCTTCTTCTGGGGGCTGCGACCGGAAGCACGGGAGACCTGTCGGTCGCGCTGGAACGGGTCATCGACACGTTGGCCGGCGCGATTCTCGGCGCACTCTCGGGTCTGCTGCACCCGCGCGAGGATGCGCGCGCCTGATCAGTGCAGCGCGTGCTCCGCGACGAAGGCGCGCAGCGCCTCCTCGTCGTCGGCCATCTCGGTCACCCGCTGCGGGGCGTTCATCATGTCGCGCAGCTCAGGCGAGAACTCCAGCTCGACGCCGATCGCCTCGGTGATGGTCTCGGCGAACTTCTGCGGTTTCGCGGTCTCGAGCACGAGCATCGGCACCTCGGCCTCGACATACTCGCGCGCGACCTTCACGCCGTCGGCGGTGTGCGGGTCGATGATCTCGCCGGTCTCCTCGTACACCGAGCGGATCGTCTCGAGGCGGTCGGCGTGCGTCGAGGTGCCGCTGACGATGCCGAACTCGCCCTCGAAGCGCTCGCGCTCCGCCGAGAAGTCGATGGCGCCCACGGCGTCGAGCGCGTCCCACGCGTGCACGACGCGGCCCGGGTCGCGTCCCACGAGGTCGAAGATGAAGCGCTCGAGGTTCGACGCCTTCGAGATGTCCATCGACGGGCTCGACGTGGCGTGCGTGTCGGCAGCCGAGCGCGGGCGGTAGACGCCGGTGCGGAAGAACTCGTCGAGCACGTTGTTCTCGTTGGCGGCGAGCACGAGGCGGCGGATCGGCACGCCCATACCCTTCGCGAAGAAGCCCGAGAGGATGTTGCCGAAGTTGCCCGACGGCACGGTGAACGACACCTCGAAGCCCTCACGGAACTCCGGCTCGACGGCATCCGTCACCCGGAGCCACGCCCAGAAGTAGTACACGACCTGGGCTGCGATGCGGCCCAGATTGATCGAGTTGACCGCCCCGAGATTCTGCGCGCGCTTGAACTCGAGGTCGCCGGCCAGCTTCTTGACGAGGTTCTGGCAGTCGTCGAAGACACCGTCGACGGCGATGTTGTGCACATTCTCGTCCTGCAGCGAGTACATCTGAGCTCGCTGGAACGAGCTCATCCGCCCCTGAGGCGAGAGCATGAACACCGACACCCGCTCCTTGCCGCGCAAGGCGTGCTCTGCCGCCGACCCGGTGTCGCCCGAGGTCGCACCGACGATGTTCAGCACACGGTCCTTCTTCTCGAGCACGTACTCGAGCACCTGGCCGAGGAACTGCATCGCCATGTCCTTGAACGCCAGCGTCGGGCCCTCTGACAGGCCGACCAGGGTGAGCCCGCCGCCGATGGAGCGCAGCGGGACGACGGCGTCGGGGAAGTCCGCGTACGCGGCCGCGGTCATCCGTGCGAGATCCTCGCGGGGGATGTCGGTGGCGAACAGCGAGAGCACCTCGGTCGCGAGCTGCGGGTAGGTGAGGGCCCGCCAGCGCTCGAGCGTCTCGGCGTCGACCTGCGGCAGCTGCTCCGGCACGGCGAGACCGCCGTCGGGCGCGAGACCCTCGAGCAGCGTCTCACTGAACGGCTGCGGCTGCATGCCGCCGCGGGTGGAGATGTAGCGCACGGGAACTCCTCGGTGTCAGCTCGGGCTCTCCATTGTCTCAGCCCGCACCGCGACGGGAAGACGGATGACACCTGTCACACTCCGCCGCTCGCCTCCGACAGACAGGTGAGGGCGTCGAGCGGATGCCCGAAGAGAGGACATCATGACCAGGATCGACATGACCCGCACGAACAAGCTCGGCTACGCCGCGGTGATCGGCATGGAGGCGTACGCGAGCAAGAGCGTCGAGAAGCGGCTGTACGAGCTGATCAAGCTGCGCGCGTCGATCCTCAACGGCTGCGGGTTCTGCGTCGACATGCATGCCACCGCGGGTGCGAAGCACGGCATCCCGCAGCGCACCCTGCACGCGGTCGGCGCCTGGCAGCATGCGAAGAACCTGTTCGAGCCGAAGGAGCTCGCGGCTCTCGCCCTGACCGATGCGCTGACGAAGCTCGGGCCCGACACCGTGACGGATGAGATCTGGGATGCCGCCGCGCAGCACTTCAGCGACGGTGAGCTCGGCGGCCTCGTGATGGCGATCTCGACCATCAACGTGTGGAACCGCATCGCGATCGCGACCGAGATGGCCCCGCCGGTCGATGGCAAGCACCCGATCATGTGAGGCGCCTCTCGGAGGCGGTAGCGTGAGCGTCATGACCGCCGCCTCCCCCGCCGCTCTGGCGTGGGAGGCGGAGCGGGGCAGGTTGATCGGGATCGCGTACCGGATGCTGGGAGACTTCGGCCACGCCGAGGACGTCGTCTCGGAGGTCGCGATCGAGGCGCTGAAGGCCGAGCGGGCGGATGCCGTGCGCTCGTGGCCCGCATGGCTGACCACCACGTGCGTCCGCCGCTCGATCGACCGGGTGCGCGCGCTCGTCGCGGTGCGCGAGGAGTACACCGGCCACTGGCTTCCCGAGCCGGTCGCCACCGAGCGCCTGCCGGAGGACGCCGTCGCCGACCGGGAGATGCTCTCGCTCGCGCTGCTGCACCTCGCCGAGCAGCTCTCGCCCGAGGCGCGAGCGGCGGTCGTGCTGCACCGCGCCTACGCGATGACGGCGGTCGAGATCGGCGAGATCCTCGAGAGGTCGCCCGCCTCGGTGCGTCAGCTGATCTCGCGTGCGGAGCGCCGGCTGCAGATCGATGAGCACTCGCCCACCCCGCACGCGGCCGACCTCGCGGCTCTGGCTGCCCTGATGTCGGCCGTGCAGCAGGGCGATCTCGACACCCTGCTCGATCTGCTGACCGACGAGGCGATCCTGTGGACAGACGGCGGAGGCGTGGTCGCCGCGACCCGCAACCCCATCTTCGGGGCCGACAAGGTGCACCGCTTCTACGTCGGCGTGCGCGAGAAGACCGCGAAGCTCGCCCCGGATCTGCCCTTCGCGATCCATCCGATCGAGGTCAACGGCGAGTTCGCGCTGGCGCTCACCCACAGCGGCCGCACCGACGTGCTCACGCTGGAATTCGACGCGTCCGGCCGCATCCGCGGCATCCGGCAGGTGTCGAATCCGCACAAGCTGACCCGCGCCTTCCCGCCGGCCGCCTGACCCGGCAGCCGCCTGACCAACGCAGAGAGAGGCACCGCATGCCGCAGATCCCCTGGTCGACCGGACGCTGGACCCACGCGCCCGAGCACGTCGAGACGGTCGGCGACGACCTGCACGTCACCGCCGCCTCGGGAAGCGACGCGTGGCGGCTCACCTCGTACGGGTTCGTGCACGACAGCGAGCACGCCCTGCTCGCTGCGTTCGACGACGAGAGCGCGGTCGAGGTCGAGTTCACCGCGGCGTTCAGCGAGCAGTTCGATCAGGCCGGCGTCTTCGTGCGCGTCTCCGGCACTCACTGGATCAAGGCGGGCGTCGAGTTCGCCGACGGTCGGCCGCAGGTGGGCGCTGTCGTGACGCAGGAGCGGTCGGACTGGTCGCTCGCCCCCGTGCCGGATTGGGCGCGCCGGCGCGTGCTCGTGCGTGTGAGCCGTTCGGGCGATGCGCTGACCATCCGCGCGTCGGTCGACGGCGGCGAGCCGCAGCTCGTGCGCGTCGTCCCTTTTCCGCCGGATGCTGTAGCCGAGGCCGGCCCGTTCGTGTGCGCGCCCACGCGGTCGGGCCTGGTCGTGCCGCTGCACGCGTGGCGCGTCACCGCTCCCGACGCCGCGCTGCACTGACAGCGAGGCGACCTCAGTCGAGCAGGTGCCGCAGGTAGCGATCCGGGTCGCCGAGGAACGATCGCCAGTGCCGCACCAGCTCGAGGTCGTCCCACGTCGTCGCACGCAGTCCCCACTCCCCGACCTCGAGGATGGTCGCACCGGGCAGCGAGGCGAGCACGGGTGAGTGCGTGGCGCACAGCACCTGTCCGCCCTCGTCGGCGATGCGGCGCAGAACCGAGATGAGAGTGAGCGTCGAGGCGAACGACAGCGCCGCCTCCGGCTCGTCAAGGCAGTAGAAGCCCGGTGAGTCGAAACGGGTGCTCAGGATCTCGAGGAACGACTCGCCGTGGCTCATCTCGTGAAATCTCGAATCACCGCTCGGCGAGGGGTTCTGCTCGAGGTAGGTGTAGAAGGAGTGCATCGTCTCAGCGCGAAGGAAGAACCCCCACGAGCTCGCGCCGATGCCGCGCTCGATCCGCAGCCAGTCCGACAGCGGTGACTCGGTCGGTCGCGTGCTGTGACGCGCGTGGCGCGACCCGCCTTCCGGCGACAGCCCGTACGCCAGCGCGATCCCTTCGACGACGGTCGACTTGCCGCTGCCGTTCTCGCCGACGAGGAACGTGACTCCCGGTGAGAGTCGCATCCCGTCGCGCAGCAGCTGCGCGACCGCAGGGATGTCGGCCGGCCACCGGCCGCCCGGTTCGGGCGCGTCGTCGTTCGCGCTCACGGCGATCACCGGATGCCTGCGCCGCAGCCACCCCGCATCGCCCCTCGCGTTCATGGCTCGACCATATCCGCCCGCTCCGACGGTTCGCGGCGCACGGATGTCGGCGCCCAGCACGGATGTCGGCGCGAACAGCCGAATGCGGCCGACATGCGTGCTTTCTGCCGACATCCGTCCTGGAGCTAGGAGGACTCTGCGAGCGGCGCTGCGACGGCGGCGCTGACGCGCGGGCCGAGGGAGTCACTCTCGGCGAGATACGACAGCCGACGCAGCGTCTCGCTGTTGCGCCAGCGCAGCATCGGCCCGCTGATGAACGACGGAAGCGCAGCCCCCGGGCCGCGCACCGGCGTCTCGTGGATCGAGACCAGGCATCCGCTGTGCGTCTTCTCGACCTCCACCGCGACGCGCGCCTCGCCGATCGGCCATCCGCGCGCCTGCATGACCGCCTTCCTGTTCGGATGCCACTCGAGCATGGTCGTGGTGCCGTTGAGCAGAAAAGGCCAGGTGCCCACCGAGTGGTGCAGCGTCGCGCGCGGCGCCGGCCACGTGGCATCCACCTCCCGCATCCGAGCCGCCCCCACCACCCACGACGGGTACAGCCATCCGTCGCTCAGAGCGCGGAAGACCGCCTCCGGCTCGCACCGCAAGAGTCGCCGATTCGTCGCCATGACACCCTCCTGAATCCGTCGATCGCCGCGATTGTCGCAAACGTCGTGCGTGGGGGGAACCCCCTTCCGCCACGGCCCGCGGAGGTGTCTGCTGAGCAGGGGACGATGGAGGTGATCGGCATGCGCCCGCAGCGACTCGAAGGATCCGTGAACCGGGTGCGGTCGTCGTTGAGCGCCCTTCAGCCCTCCGTCCGCGGCGCGGTGACGCGCGCCCGCCTGCTGTTCGCGGCGAAGGCCGCGCTGGCCGTCGGAGTAGCGTGGCTCATCGCCCCGCACATGCCGGGCGTGACCAACGACTACCCGTATTACGCGCCGTTCGGTGCGCTGATCAGCATGTACCCCACGCTGATGACCTCGGTGCGCTCGGGACTGCAGACGCTGCTCGGACTCGCGGTGGGGGTCGGTCTGGCGGCGCTCGTGCTGCTGACCGTCGGGCCGAGCCTGTGGTCGATCATCGCGGTCGTCGGGATCGGCGTGCTGGTCTCGGGCACGGGGTGGTTCGGGATCGGACGCGAGTACATCCCGATGGCGGCGCTGTTCGTGCTGATCATCGGAGGGGCGGATGCCGAGGACTACTCGCTCGGATACGTCACCCAGACAGCGGTGGGAGTCGTCGTCGGCCTGCTGGTGAACCTCATCATCCCCCCGGCTCCGCTGGTGTCGGACGCGGCAGCCCGGATCGACGCCTTCCAGCAGCGGCTCGCCGCGCACCTCGACGACATCGCGGCCGCCCTGACCGAGAAGTGGCCACCGGAGCGAGACGGGTGGATGCAGGATGCCGGGGCGCTGGCCGAGACCAGCCGCTCGCTGCGCGACGCGCTCGCCGAGGCGGACGAGAGCCTGCGCGGCAATCCGCGGGCCTGGCGGGGTCGAGCCGACACGAGCGCGGAGCACGCCCGACTCGAACTGCTGGTCGAGGTGGCGCACCAGATCCGAGACGTCTCAGGATGCCTGAGCGACACCATCAATGAACGCCCGTCGGCCTTCCCCCTCGACCCCGATCTCGTCGAACCGCTGTCGGATGCGTGCAGGGCGGTCGCCGACGTCCTCGGCGGCGAGCCGGAGGAGATCGATGATCTGCACGCCCGCGCGACCGAGACCGTCAGACAGCTGTATCGCGCCGTGCACGCCCGGTCGCTCGAGACGGATGCCGTCGCCGGACCCGGAGTACTCAGTGCAATGCACCTGCAGCGCATCCTCGGCCTGCTCGAGCCGGCGCCGGCCGACGAAGACGACGAAGCCGACGAGGCGGGCACTCAACGCAGCCACCCGCCGGAGGCGGGCACTCAACGCAGCCACCCGCCGGAGGCGGACACTCAACGCAGCCACCCGCCGGAGGCGGACACTCAGCGCAGCACATAGTGCAGCAGCAGCTCGTCCCCGGCGCGCAGCACGGTCGCCAGACGGGCGTGCGACGGCAGGTCTCCGGCGGCTTCGCCGCGCACGATGCGCCCGGCGTCCCCGGCCTCCAGCGTCGGTGCGAGTGTGAGGTGCAGGGCATCCACCACCCCGGCGGCGAGCAGCGCGCCGAACACGTGCGGCCCGCCTTCGGCGTGGATGCGGCGCAACCCTCGAGCCGTCAGATCGTCGCGGATGCGGCGCGGCTCGGCATCCGTCTCGCCGGCTGTCACCACGTCAGCGACCTGCTGCAGAGCCTCCCGGCGCGCGGCGGGTGCGGACGCCGTCGTGTAGACGATCGGGCGCACCGGCGCGTCGGCGAACAGCGGTGAAGCGGGGTCGAGGGAGAGACTGCGGCTGATCATCGCGAGGGTCGGGTGGGCGGGCATCCCGCGCGCCTCGCGCCACGCGACCGACGCGTCGTCGACGCGAAGCCCCTCGTACTGCTCGTCGCGCAGGGTGCCCGCACCGACGAGCACGACGTCGGCGGGTCTGCGCAGCAGGGCGAACAGACGGCGATCGGCGTCGTCGCCGAGACCGCCGGAGACGCCGTCGCGCGTCGCGGCTCCGTCGAGGCTCGAGACGAAGTTGACCCGCATCCAGCTGCCGCCGTCGGGAAAGCGGGTCGCCGCGAGCAGCGCGTCGTCGTCGAGAGCGGATTCCGGGTCGGGCCACAGCCGGTCGATGGGGGTCTGCATGCTCACGATGCCCTTCTCAGACGTTGCGGGTCGGGTGGGTGTTGTGCTCGAGACGCGCCGGAGCGCGCCAGCCCAGAATCGCCTCGGTCATGCGCACGGCGTCGACGGCCTCTGCCACGTCGTGCATGCGGACGATGCGCGCCCCGGCGAGGATGCACGCGGTCATCGCCGCGAGCGATCCGGGCAGTCGTTCGCCCCGCGGACGGTCGATCGACTCGCCGACGAAGTCCTTGTTCGATACGGCGACGAGCAGCGGTGCGTCGAGCGATGCGATCTCGTCGAGCCGGCGGGTGAGCTCGAGCGAGTGCAGGGTGTTCTTGTCGAGGTCGTGGCCCGGGTCGATGATGAGCCGCTCCTGCGGGATGCCGGCGGCCCGTGCTCGGGCCATCCGATCGGAGAGGAAGGCGCGCACCTCGGCCACCACATCGTCGTAGCGCGCGGGCGGCTTCTCGACCCGCGGCGGGCCCACGCTGTGCGTGATGACGACGTGCGCACCGCTCACGGCGATCACGGCCGCCATGCGCTCATCGCCCAGGCCGCTGGTGTCGTTGATGACGGCGGCGCCGGCGACGATGGCCTGCGCCGCGACGTCTGCGCGGTTCGTGTCGACCGAGACGACGAGGTCGGGGCGGGCGGCCGTGATCGCCTCGACGACCGGCACGACCCGATCGATCTCCTCGGCCGTGCTCACCGCCGGGCCGCGCCCGAACGGAACCCCGCCGATGTCGACCCAGTCCGCCCCGAGGTCGGCGGCGCGCAGCGCGCTCCCGACCGCTCGATCGAGAGCGAACGTCGCACCCTTGTCGTGGAAGGAGTCCGGGGTGCGGTTGATCACCGCCATCACGGCGACCTGCCGCGCGAAGTCGAAGTGCCGGGTGCCGATGAGCCGGTGCAGCGAGGGCTGGGCTCGGGTGTCCGTCACCGGCAGCTCATCGTTCCGTGCCGACGCTGTCGCGGACGGCGTCTGAGGCGTCCCAGTCGTTCGCGTGCATCGCCGCCCGCACGACACCGTCGTGCACCCAGTAGGCCCGGAAGGCGCCGCCGTTCGCGACGTCGGTGTCGCCCTCGATGTCGACGCGGTCGTATCCCTCGGGCCCGACGCTGCCGAAGTACTCCATGCCGAGATCGTACTGATCGGTGAAGAAGTACGGCAGGTGCGTGTACGGCTCCTCATCGCCGAGCAGGTTGTGTGCGGCGACCTTCGCCTGCTCGATGGCGGTGTCCCAGTGCTCCACCCGGATGCGCCGGCCGAGCACCGGATGCTGGTGGTTCGCGACGTCGCCGACAGCGTAGATGTCGGGGTCGGAGGTGCGCAGCCGTTCGTCGACGAGCACACCGTGATCGACATCGAGGCCGGCCTCTTCGGCGAGCCGTGTCGACGGGATCGCGCCGATGCCGACGACGACCACATCGGCGGCGGTGAGCGCGGCCTCGTCGACCGCGGTGCTGAGACGCAGGTCGACACCGTGCGCGCGGTGCAGGTCGGCGAACAGCCTCGCGACCTCGGGGCCCAGCACAGAGACGAGGGGCAGGTCGCCGACTTCGTAGACGGTGACCTCGGCATCCTTCTGGCGGGCGGCGGACGCCACCTCGAGGCCGATCCATCCCGCTCCGACGATCACCACCTTGGCGCCGGGGCGCAGCGCGGCGCGCAGCCGGGTGTTGTCTTCGACCGTGCGCAGGTACACCGGGTCGCAGACACGGTCGGCGACGTCGAAGTGACGTGCGGTGGCGCCGGTGGCCAGCAGCAGGCGGTCGTACTCGTGCTCGGATTCCGCGCCGCCGCCGACCGGCTCGACGCGCAGGGTGTGCGCCGCCGCGTCGATGGCGGTGACGGCCACGCCGCGCTCGAGTCGCACCCGGTTGGCCGTGTACCAGCCCTCGTCGTGCACGATCGCGGAATCGATGTCCTTCGTGCCGAGCAGCACATCCTTCGACAGCGGTGGCCGCTCGTACGGCAGGTGGTCTTCTGCAGCGTAGATCACGACGTCACCGTCGTATCCGCGCTCGCGCAGTTCGGTGGCGGCGGTGGCGGCGGCGAGGCCTCCCCCGACGATGGCGATGCTCATGGTCTCCTCTTCTCTCCCGGTGTGCGCTTCAGTGCGCCCGGTCGCTGGTCAGCGCGAAGAACTCGGCCCGCGACCGGGCGTCTTCGCGCAGCATGCCCCGAAGCGCGGATGTGGTCGTGACCGATCCGGCGGCGCGAGCGCCGCGCAGGGTCATGCAGCTGTGAGCGGCTTCGATGACGACCCCGATCCCCCGCGGCTGCAGTCGCGAGGCGAGCGCGTCCGCGATCTGCACCGTGAGGCGCTCCTGGGTCTGCGGGCGGCGTGCGTAGTGGTCGACCATCCGCGGGATCTTCGAGAGCCCGACGACGCGGTCGCCCGGCAGATACGCGACATGGGCGACTCCCGTGAAAGGCAGCAGGTGGTGTTCGCACATCGAGCGCACCGGGATGTCTCTGACCAGCACCAGTTCGTCGTAGCCCTCGGCGTTGGCGAAGGTGGTGAAGTCGAACGGCTGCGGGGAGAGCAGTTCGGCGTACGCCTCGGCGAGCCGGCGCGGGGTGCGTGCGAGGTCGGGGTTGTCGACGGCATCCGGATCGATGCCCAGCGCGGTGAGGAACAGGCGGGCCGCATGCTCGGCCGCGGCGAGATCGACGGGACGCGGGGCCGCCTCGATCCGCACGCGGCGCGGCACCTGCGAGGCGAGCGCCAGATTCCGCTGACTGTCAACGGCTGTCATAGTCATGTCGACCTCCCGGTGTGTCTGCTTCCATGAGACACCTCCCGGCTTCTAAAAGCAAGTCCTTTTTCTTTTAGAAGACCACCGCCGTCTGTTACCCTCTGCTTCCCCGTGTGACAACCCCGTAGTCACACGGATCGAAGCGTCGTAGCGTCAGGTTGACACACCGACCTCGAGGCCCTTCGCCGGGAGGCGGTCGAGACAGGAGTCCTCATGTCTGCCGCAACCAGATCAACCGGACGGGCGGCCGCGCAGCCGGCCGCGCAGCCGAGCAACGCGACGGGCGCCGCTGCTCCCGCGCCTGCACCCGTCGAGCCGCCCTACGAGCTCGTCGACATCGACCGCTACGCCGTGTTCGACAACGGCATCATCGGTTACGTCGAGGTGATCCCCCCGCTGTTCATCTGCTATTCGGGGCACCCGTACCCGACGGCGGTCGAGGTGGCGCAGGTGTTCGACTTCGCGCAGGCCGTCCGGTGCGTGCGCGATGCCGCTCCGCACTCGCACGACCACGGTCGATCCGCCGCATGAGCGTCGACGTCTGGCCGGGATCGGCCCACCCCCTCGGCGCGACCTTCGACGGCCAGGGCACGAACTTCGCCCTTTTCAGCGAGTGCGCCGAGCGCGTCGAGCTGTGCCTGTTCGACGACACGGGTGAAGAGACCCGTGTCGATCTCACCGAGGTCGATGCCTACGTGTGGCACGGCTATCTGCCGTCGGTGCAGCCCGGGCAGCTGTACGGCTACCGCGTGCACGGCCCGTACGATCCGGCGAACGGCAAGCGGTTCAACCCCAGCAAGCTGCTGCTCGATCCCTATGCGAAGGCGGTCGCGGGTCAGGTCGAGTGGGGGCAGGCGCCGTTCTCGTACGACTTCGGCGACCCCGACTCGCACAACGAGGACGACTCGGCCGCGAGCACTCCGAAGAGCGTCGTGATCAACCCGTTCTTCGAGTGGGGCGGCGACCGCCTGCCGAAGACGCCCTACGCGCAGACGGTCATCTACGAGGCGCACGTGAAGGGCCTCAGCATCCGCCACCCTGACGTGCCGGAAGAGCTGCGCGGAACCTACGCCGGCGTCGCCCACCCGGCCATCGTCGACCACCTCACCCGCCTCGGCGTGACCGCGATCGAGCTCATGCCCGTGCACCAGTTCGTCAACGACAGCACTCTGCAGGACAAGGGCCTGTCGAACTACTGGGGCTACAACACCCTGTCGTTCTTCGCTCCGCAGAACACCTACTCGTCGAGCGGCGAGCACGGGCAGCAGGTGCAGGAGTTCAAGGCGATGGTGCGCACGCTGCACGCCGCCGGCATCGAGGTCATCCTCGACGTGGTCTACAACCACACCGCCGAGGGCAACCATCTCGGCCCGACTCTGTCGATGCGCGGCATCGACAACGAGGCCTACTACCGGCTCGAAGAGGATCGCCGGTACTACACCGACTACACCGGCACGGGCAACAGCCTCAACGTCGGCCACCCGCATGCGCTGCAGCTGATCATGGACTCGCTGCGGTACTGGGTGACCGAGATGCACGTCGACGGGTTCCGCTTCGACCTGGCGTCCACCCTCGCGCGAGAGTTCTACGACGTCGACCGGCTGGCGACGTTCTTCGAGCTCGTGCAGCAGGATCCGGTGGTCTCCCAGGTCAAGCTCATCGCCGAGCCGTGGGACATCGGCCCCGGCGGCTACCAGGTGGGCAACTTCCCGCCGCAGTGGTCGGAGTGGAACGGCAAGTACCGCGACACCGTGCGCGACTTCTGGCGCGGCGAGCCGCAGGCCCTGGGCGAGTTCGCCTCGCGCCTCACCGGATCGGCCGACCTGTACGAGCACTCGGGACGCCGGCCGGTGGCATCCGTCAACTTCATCACCGCCCACGACGGGTTCACCCTGCGCGACCTGGTCAGCTACGCCGAGAAGCACAACGAGGCCAACGGCGAGGACAACAACGACGGCGAATCGCACAACCGCTCCGACAACCTCGGGGTGGAGGGGCACACCGACGATCCCGAGGTGAATCGACGACGGGCGATGCGCCAGCGCAACATGCTCGCCACCCTGCTGCTGTCGCAGGGCGTGCCGATGATCTCGCACGGTGACGAGCTCGGCCGCACCCAGGACGGCAACAACAACGGCTACGCGCAGGACAACGAGATCACCTGGATCGATTGGGAGGCGGCCGATCTGCCCCTCATCGAGTTCACCGCCGCGCTCACCAGGCTGCGCGCCCTGCATCCGACCTTCCGGCGCAGCCGGTTCTTCGACGGCAAGCCCGTGCGCACCGAGGACGGCTCTCCGGTGCCCGACATCGAGTGGCTGCGTCCCGACGGGCGCACCATGCAGCCCGAGGACTGGGATTCCGGTTTCGGGCTCTCGATCGGCATGTTCCTCAACGGTCACGGCATCCGCGAGAAGGACCGCCGCGGGCGGCCGGTCTCGGACCTGAACTTCCTGGTGTACTTCAACAGCGGCCGCGATGCTGTCGACGTCGTGCTTCCGGATGCCAGGCACGGCGCCAGCTGGGAGGCGGTGGTCGACACGGCGGGCGAGCTCACGCACGCCGAGCCGCTGTCCGCCGCCGCCGCCCTGCAGCTGGCCGGCGGGTCGATCCTGGTGCTGCGCGAGGCCGACGGCGCCGAGGAGGTGACCGACGCCTCGGTCGAGGCGTCGCTGCGGATCCAGATCGAGAACGCCACGACCCGCTCCCCCGCCCCGAAACCCGAGGTGTGACCATGACCAGTCGTCCCGATTCGACCTACCGGCTGCAGATCACGGCGGACTTCACGCTCGACGACGCGGCCGGAGTCACCGGCTATCTGCACCGGCTCGGCGCGGACTGGGCGTATCTGTCGCCGCTGCTCGCGGCGACGACGGGATCGGGACACGGCTACGACGTGGTCGATCACTCCCGCATCGACGAGTCTCGCGGGGGCGCGGCAGGTCTCGCCGCGTTCTCGTCGGCGGCGCGGGCGGAGGGGCTCGGCGTCCTGGTAGACATCGTGCCCAACCACGTCGGCGTGTCGGTGCCGCGCGAGAATGCGTGGTGGTGGGACGTGCTGCGCCTGGGTCGCAGCTCGACCCACGCGGTCGCGTTCGACATCGACTGGGAGCGCGGGCGCGAGAAGGTGCGGCTGCCGATCCTCGGCGGCACTCCCGCCGAAGCCGTCGCACGGGGTGAGATCGTCGTCGACCGCACCCCGGCACCGGATGCCCCCGACGGCACGCTGTCGTACTTCGAGCACGTTCTTCCGCTCGCGCCCGGCACCGGGCGACTGCACGACGATCTCACCGCGCTGCTCGACGCGCAGCACTACGAGCTGCGCCACTGGGAGGACCAGAACGACGAGCTGAACTACCGCCGCTTCTTCGCGGTCTCCGAGCTCGCGGCGCTCCGCGTCGAGCTGCCCGACGTGTTCGCGCAGTCGCACGAGGAGATCGTGCGCTGGATCCGCGAGGGTCTGGCCGACGGCATCCGGGTGGACCATCCCGACGGCCTGGACGACCCGGGAGAGTATCTCGAGCGACTCGCGGATGCCACCGGCGGGGCGTACACGCTGATCGAGAAGATCCTCGAGCACGGCGAGGATCTGCCGCCCTGGTGGCGCGCCGACGGCACGACCGGATACGACGCTCTCGCCGAGATCGATCGCGTGCTCGTCGACCCGGCGGGCATCGAGCAGCTGAGTGCGCTGGATGCCCGGCTGCGTGCCGACAGCGGCCTGCCGGAGGCGCCCGACTCGGCAGACCTCATCCACGACACCAAGCGCGCCATGGCCGACGGGCTGCTGCAGTCGGAGGTGCGCCGGCTGGTGCGGGACCTGCCGTTCGGCATCGTGCGCGCGTGGGATGCGCTGGCCGAGCTGCTCGCCTGCTTCCCGGTCTACCGCTCATACCTGCCCGCTGGGCGCGAGCACCTGCGCCGTGCGGCGCAGGAGGCGACCCGGCGGCGCCCAGACCTGGCATCCGCGATCGCCGAGCTGGAGCCGCTGCTCGCCGACCCGTCGCTGCCGGTCGCTCGCCGCTTCCAGCAGACCTCCGGTGCGATCATGGCGAAGGGCGTGGAGGACACCGCGTTCT
Source organism: Microbacterium sp. OR21 (assembly GCF_047306785.1). Taxonomy (NCBI): domain Bacteria; kingdom Bacillati; phylum Actinomycetota; class Actinomycetes; order Micrococcales; family Microbacteriaceae; genus Microbacterium; species Microbacterium sp. OR21. The sequence goes on from NZ_JAZEXJ010000002.1 coordinate 556,613, forward strand.
ACCGGTTCACCCGTCTCGGCACCCTGACCGAGGTCGGCGGCGATCCGGCGGTCGGGTCTGTGTCGGTGGCGCAGTTCCACACTGCGCAGCAGCGTCGCCTCGCCGCCTGGCCGTGCTCGATGACGACGCTGTCGACGCACGACACCAAGCGCTCGGAGGACGTGCGCGCCCGGCTCACCGTGCTGGCCGAGATGCCCGAGCGCTGGGGCGAGGTGCTCGGCGAGCTGCGCGGCACCGCCTCGACCGGGCACGGCCCGCTCGACAACCTGCTCTGGCAGGCCGCCGTGGGTGCCTGGCCGATCACGTCGGAGCGGCTGCTCGCATATGCGCAGAAGGCGGCTCGCGAGGCCGGGGAGTCGACGGCGTGGCAGCATCCGGACGCCGAGTTCGAGAAGGGACTCGCGGCGATCGCCGACGCCGCGAACGGCGCCGCGAAGCCCGTCATCGAGCGGTTCGTGGCCGAGATCGTCGGGCACGGCCGGTCGAACTCCCTGTCGGCGAAGATCCTGCAGCTGACGGGACCGGGCGTGCCCGATGTGTACCAGGGCAGTGAGCTCTGGGATCTGTCTCTCGTCGACCCCGACAACCGGCGCCCCGTCGACTTCGCCGTCCGTGAGCGCATGCTGGCCGATCTCGACGCCGAGGCGGACCTCGGTCGTCTGCCCGCAGTGGACGACACGGGTGCGGCGAAGCTGCTGGTGACCTCGCGCGCGCTGCGGCTGCGCCGCGACCACCCGGAGCTGTTCACCACCTACCGACCCGAGACGGTCGCGGGCGACGCGGCGTCGCACGCCATCGCCGTCGACCGCGGCGGTCTGACGGTGGTGGCCACGCGCCTGCCGGTGGGACTGGAGAGGCGGGGCGGCTGGCAGGACACGGTGCTGATGCGCTCGGAGATGCCGTCGGTCGACGTGCTCACCGGCCGGCGATTCAACGGCGGACCGGTGCGGATGGCGGAGCTCCTCGACCGCTACCCGGTGGCGCTGCTGCGGGAGCTGCGATGATCGAGGTCTGGGCACCGCGCGCCGAGCGGATGCGCGTGCGACGGGTGCGCGATGACGAGACGACGATCGACGAGCACGAGATGACCCGGGTCGCCGAGCGCACGGGATGGTGGCAGGCCGACGTGCGACTGACCGACGGCGAGCGGTACGGGTTCGTGATCGGCGACGACGATCGTCTGCGCCCCGATCCGCGGTCACGGCGCCAGCCCGCGGGGGTGCACGCCGCGTCCGCGTCGTTCGACGAGACGGCGTTCGCCTGGACCGACGCGGCCTGGACCGGCCGGCAGCTCGCCGGCGGGCTCATCTACGAGCTGCACCTGGGCACCTTCACTCCGGAGGGCACCCTCGACGCCGCCGTCGCCCGACTGCCCCACCTCGTCGATCTCGGCGTGACGCACGTCGAGCTGCTGCCGGTGAACGCGTTCAACGGCCAGTGGAACTGGGGGTACGACGGCGTGCTCTGGTACGCGGTGCACGAGGGCTACGGCGGCCCGCGGGCGTACCAGCGATTCGTCGATGCGGCGCACGCGCACGGTCTCGCCGTGATCCAGGACGTCGTCTACAACCACCTCGGCCCCAGCGGCAACTACCTGCCCGAGTTCGGTCCGTATCTGCGCGAGGGCAGCAGGAACACGTGGGGCGACTCGATCGATCTCGACGAGCCGGCCGTGCGCGAGTACATCGTCGACAATGCGCTCATGTGGCTGCGTGATCGGCACGTCGACGGTCTGCGGCTGGACGCCGTTCATGCCCTGCACGATGACAGCCGAACGCACATCCTGAAGGAGCTGGCCGAGCGCGTCGACGCGCTGTCGGCGCACGAGGGCAGGCCGCTCACGCTGATCGCGGAGTCGGATCTGAACGATCCGACTCTCATCCTGCCGCGCGAGGCGGGCGGGTACGGTCTCACCGGCCAGTGGTCGGACGACTGGCATCACGCCGTGCACGTCGCGCTCACCGGCGAGACCTCGGGCTACTACGCCGACTTCGCCGCGCCAGATGCCCTCGAGAAGGTCACCGACGGCGGCTTCTTCCACGACGGCGCGTTCTCGTCGTTCCGGGATCGGGTGCACGGCTCGTCGATCCCGCTCGAGGTGCCCGCCTGGCGGCTGGTCACCTTCACGCAGGACCACGATCAGATCGGCAACCGCGCGGCCGGCGACCGGCTCAGCCAGTCCCTCTCCGAAGACCGATTGTCCGTTGCGGCGGTGCTCACGCTCACGGCGCCCGGCACGCCGATGCTGTTCATGGGCGAGGAGTGGGGCGCGTCCACGCCGTGGCAGTTCTTCACCTCGCATCCCGAACCCGAGCTCGGCCGCGCGACCGCCGAGGGTCGCATCGGCGAGTTCTCGCGGATGGGCTGGGACCCCGCGGTCGTGCCCGACCCACAGGACCCCGAGACGTTCCAGCGCTCGAAGCTGGACTGGGGCGAGCTCGCCCAGCGCCGTCACGCCCGGCTGCTCGATCTGCACCGCCGGCTCGCCGCGCTGCGCCGTGAGCAGCCGGAGCTGACCGACCCGAGCATCCGGAAACCCTCGGTCGAGCTCGTCGTCGCGAGCGACGAGCCACAGCACCGGGCCTGGCGCATCGATCGCGGCGGACTGAGCATCCTGATCAACCTGACGCCCGACGCGGTCGCGTTCGACGTCGACGGTGAAGCGCTGCTCGCGACGCGTGCCGTCGACACCCTGGACGGCCGCACGACCGTGCCGGCCGACGCGGCCGCGATCGTCCGGCGGCGACCATGAGGTCGCCCTGATCGAGACCGGTACCTGGGTACCGGTCTCGTTGAAAAGGTGCACTCGCGTCCGATGTGACCGACCTCGTGCCGTTCGTACTGTCGGTGGCATGCGAAAGGGAAATCAGTGATCTCGGCCGAAGCGCTCGTCAAGCGCTACGGCTCCAGAACCGCCGTCGACAGCATCGACTTCACCGTCGAACCGGGTCAGGTGACCGGGTTCCTCGGTCCGAACGGGGCGGGCAAGTCCACCACCATGCGGATGATCGTCGGCCTCGATCGGCCGACGTCCGGGGCGGTGCGCGTGAACGGACGCTCCTACGTCCGGCACCCGGCGCCGCTGCACGAAGTGGGTGTGCTTCTCGACGCCACGGCGGTGAACCGCGGTCGCACGGCGTTCCAGCACCTGCGCGGCATCGCGGCGACGCACGGCATCGGCGTCTCCCGGGTTCGGCAGGTGCTCGAACTGGCCGGTCTCGAGTCCGTCGCCGGCAAGCGGGTCGGCGGATTCTCGCTCGGGATGGGCCAGCGACTCGGCATCGCTGCAGCGCTGCTGGGCGACCCGAGCACAGTCATCCTCGATGAGCCCGTCAACGGCCTCGACCCGGAGGGGGTGCGGTGGGTGCGCACCCTGGTGCGCACGCTCGCCGCCGAAGGACGCACCGTGCTGCTGTCGTCGCACCTGATGAGCGAGATGTCGCAGACGGCCGACCGGCTGATCGTGATCGGACGCGGCCGCATCCTCGCGGACGGCGCCGTCAGCGATGTCATCGGCTCGTCCGCATCGCTGGAGGACGCCTATCTCGCCCTCACCGCCGGTGACGTCGAATACCACTCGACGCTCACCGCGACCGCACACGACGAAGGAGCCCTCCGATGACCGCCATCGATCACAAGCGCGCGACGTTCATCCCTGCCCGCGTCGGCGTGAGGTTCTCCCGGGTGCTTCGCGCGGAGTGCATCAAGCTCCTGAGCCTGCGCTCGAACCTGGCCATGCTCGCCGCGATCGCCGTGCTCGGCGTTGGCGTCAGCCTGGCGCTGGCCGTGACGATGGCCGACGCGGGCGTTCCGGATCAGCCGTCGACGGCCTTCATGCTCGACCAGGTCACGGTCGGCACCGTGCTGTTCGGTCATGTCATCGCCGTGGTGCTCGGGGTGCTGACGATCAGCGGCGAGTACGCGAGCGGGGCCATCCAGTCGACCATGATCGCCGTGCCCACTCGCACCCCGGTGCTGCTGGCGAAGGCGTGCGTGGTGTTCGCGGTCGCGACAGGCGCCGGCATGCTCACCACCGTCGCGTCCTGGGCATCGAGCTATCCACTCTTCGACGCACTCGGACTCGCCGTGCCGCTCACCGCCCCCGGCGTGCTGCCGGCGCTCATCGGCGCCTCGGTCTATCTCGGCCTCTCGGCTATCCTCGGGGTGGGTATCGGCGCTCTGCTGCGAGCGGTGGCGCCGAGCATCGCCGGCGCGATCAGCCTGACTCTCCTCGTGCCGATCGTGCTGTCGGCGCTGCCGATGTCGCAGACGGTGCGCAACGTGCAGCTGCTCACGATGTCGAAGGCAGGTGACGCAATGAGCAACGCGCCGGAGAGCGCGGGAGGATTCGTGAACCTCGTCGACGGCTACATCAGCTGGGGCGCCGGCTGGACGATCGCCGTCGCATGGGCATCCGCCTTCCTGCTGCTCGGTCTTCTGCGTCTGCGACGGGGTGACGTCTGAACAGCGCAGCGGCCGGCCCACGCGGCGTCTCGTCCGAGGCGCCGCGTCGGTCGACCGGATTCTCGATCGCGGATGCCCTGCTGCTGGGTGGGTACGTCATCCTGGCCGCCGCGATGGCCGTGCTCTCGCTGGAGCCGCCTTACGTCACGCCGCTGGGGGCGCTGATCGCACTCACCCTCGCCGGCATCGCCGCCGTGGTCGGGCGGCATCGGCGTCCTCGGGCGGCGTTCGCCGGTGCGCTGGTGCTGGCGCTGGCATCGGCCGCGGTCGGATCGGGCGCCGAGGGGATGCTTCTCATCGGCGCGATGTACCTGGTGGGGCTGCGCGCGCGAGCGAACGTCGCCTGGTCAGCGCTGGGCGCGGCACTCGTGTGCGCGGCCGCAGCTGCGCTCGCCCTGACTCAGCGCGGCACCGGGCTGCCGCACATCCTCGGGCTGCAGCCGCCGATCGAGGCACGCGACTCGCTGCTGGACTGGTTGAACTTCTTCAGCCTGATCGCCGCGCTTCTGCTGATCTCGACCCTGCTCGGCATCAACGCCGGGCACCGTCGACGTCAGCTGCGCGGACTGCAGCATCGCGCCGAGCAGCTCGCCCGCGAGCGCGATCAGCAGGCCGAGACCGCGCGTGCCCGCGAGCGGGAGCGCATCGCCAGGGAGATGCACGACGTGATCGCCCACAGCCTGACCGTGATGATCGCCGTGTCCGACGGCGCCCGCCTGGCAGCGGATGAGAACCCGCAGCAGGCGAAGGAGGCCATCGGCCGCGTCGCGGAGACCGGGCGCCGAACTCTCGGTGAGGTGCGGCGGCTGCTCGGCACGGTGCGCGATGGGGAGAGCACGAGCACCGTCGAGCCGGCGCTCGCCGGCGCACGCGAGGCGCAGCCGCAGCACGCGCCGCAGCCCGATGCCGGCCGGCTGCCGGCGCTGGTGCAGGAGTTCGCCGACGCGGGTCTGCCGGTGCGGATGACCCTCTCCGGGCGGCCGCCCGCCGATGCCGCGCTCGGCCTGACGGTGTACCGGATCGTGCAGGAGTCGCTCACCAACTCCCTGCGCCACGCCACGGATCTGCAGTCGGTCGAGGTGCACGTCGATTGGCTCGCCGACGAAGTCGGCATCGTCGTGCAGGACAGGTCGGCATCCCCACCCGCATCTGTGACCACCGACACCGTCGGGCGAGGGCTGCTGGGCATGCAGGAGAGGGTGGCCCTGTACAACGGCACGATCGAGGCGGGCCCGCAGAACCTCGGGTGGCGGGTCGCCGCCCGCCTGCACTGGGATTCCAGCGAAGGGAACGAAGCATGACCGACGACATCCGGGTGCTGATCGTCGACGACCAGGAGCTCGTGCGATACGGATTCCGGCTCATGCTCGACGCGACGCCGGGCATCGTCGTCGTCGGTGAGGCCGACGACGGAGAACGAGCGGTCGGCGCGGCCGAGCGACTGCAACCCGACGTCATCCTGATGGATGTGCGGATGCCGCAGATGAACGGCATCGAGGCGACGAAGCGGATACTCACCCGGCACCCGAGCACCCGCGTTCTCGTGCTCACGACCTACGATCTCGACGACTACGCCTTCGGTGCGCTGCGTGCGGGCGCGGCGGGATTCCTGCTGAAGGACACCCGTCCCGAGCAGCTCGTCGCCGCGATCCGCGCCGTGCACGCCGGCGACGCCGTGGTCTCGCCCCGGATCACCGCGCACCTGATCGCCACCGCGGCGCCGCACCTGGGTGGCCGGCAGACGGACGACGCCGAGCGGGCCCTCGCCGATCTCACGGCGCGAGAGCGCGAGATCTTCCAGCTGATCGGCCAGGGGCGCACCAACGGCGAGATCGCGGCCGCGCTGCATCTGAGCGACTCGACCGTGAAGGCCCACGTCGGCCGGGTGCTGTCGAAGCTCGAGCTGCGCAACCGGGTGGATGCCGTGATCCGCGCCTACGAGCTGGGCGTGGTCGGGCGCTGACGCCGCGCACAGACGCGCGCCGAATCGTCGTGACCAAACCGTTGCATTCGTTACCTTGCCGTTATATGCTCATCACACGGTGAATGTTTGCTGTGGCATCCACCGCATGTGATTGCAGGACTCTCTTTGGTGCAAGGGACAAGGGCCGGCCGGAAGCCTCTCCGACCGGCCCTACTGCTGCCCACCCGGGCCGGTGCGCGACACTACGCTGAGACCATGACCGACCGCGAGCTCGCCCTCCAGGCATGGGAGAGCCTGTTCCGCGCGCAGCATCAGCTGCTCGCCGAGATGGCCGTCGACTTCGAGGGCTCCGACCTCACGCAGGGCGAGTACGACGTGCTGCTCACCGTCGTGCGGGCCCCCGGCATGGCCTCGCGACTGCGCGACATCACCGCCAAGTCGCTCATCAGCCAGCCCAGCGTCTCGCGTCTCATCGACCGCATGGTCACGCGAGGGCTCGTCAGCAAGACGATCGATCCCGACGACGGGCGCGGAGCGGTGATCACGGCGACGGATGCCGGTGCCAAGGCGTTCCGTCAGCTGGCGACGGTGCACGGGCGCACCATCGCCGAGAAGATGTCGAACCTCGACGACGACGAGCTGGCGACGCTGCTCGAGCTGACGCAGAAGCTGCGCGGGGTCTGACGACCGGAGAGTCTGGCAGGGTGGACCTGAAACCTATGAGGGGGAAGGAAGGTCACCATGGAACTCGCCGGAGCAATCGGCATCCTGGTCATCATCGGAATCGCGGTCGTCGCCGCGATCGTCATCGCGCTGATCCTGCTGCTGTTCGCACGCAGCTGGATCAAGGTCGCCCGCGCCGACGAGGCGCTGGTCATCTCGGGCCGCAAGCAGAAGGTGCAGCGGGCTGTCATCAACGCCGACGGCAGCACCAGCTCGGAGATGGCCGAATCACCCGTCACGGTGATCGTCAACGGCAAGTCGCTGGTCAACCCGATCACGCAGCGCCACGAGATCATCTCGCTGCGTTCGCGTCAGGTGTCGCTGAACGCCGAGGCGCAGTCGCTCGACAGCGTGACCCTGAACGTCGACGGCGTCGCGATCGTCAAGATCGGCTCGGATCCCCTGTACGTGCGCCGGGCCGCCGAGCGCTTCGCCTCGCAGGACAAGGCGATCGAGCAGTTCACCACCGAGCAGCTCGAAGGCGCGCTGCGCGGCATCGTCGCGACCCTGTCGGTCGTCGAGCTGATGCGCGAGCGCAAGAAGTTCTCGGATCAGATCGCCGCCGACGTCTCGCAGGAGCTCGCCGAGCAGGGTCTGATCCTCGACTCGTTCCAGATCAAGGGCATCACCGACAAGGTCGGCTACATCCAGTCGCTGGGTGCGCCCGAGATCCAGGCGAAGCGCCAGGCCGCGGAGATCTCGCAGACGAATGCCGACCGTGCGATCAACCAGAAGAACATCGCCAACCAGGAAGCGAACCTGATCGAGCAGACCGCGCTCGACACGAACACCGCCAACGCCAACGCCGGCATCGGGCGCGCACGTGCCGAGGCCGAGCAGGCCGAGCAGCTCGCTCGCGCGCAGGCCGAGCAGGCGGTGCTGCAGCAGCAGGCCGAGAACAAGCAGGCGCAGCTCGACGCCGACGTCAAGCGCGTCGCGGACGCGCAGCGGTACGAGGCCGAGACCCGCGCCCAGGCCGACCTGTTCACCCGCGAGAAGGCGGCCGAGGCCGCCGCGATCGAGCAGGTCAAGCAGGCCGAGGCACGCACCCGCATCGCGGAGCAGCAGGCGCAGGCCGACAAGGCGCGCGCCGCCGGTGAGGCTGCGGCCGCCGAGGCGAAGGCCACCGGTGACGCCAACGCGCTGCGCGCACAGGCTGAGGCAGAAGCCGAAGCCCGTCGCCTGCGCGCGAACGCCGAAGCCGAGGCCATCCGCGCCGAGGGTGAGGCGCGCGCCGCCGCCGTCGAGGCCGAGGCGAAGGCCATCGCCTCGAACCAGGAGGCGTTCCTGTCGCAGCGCGTGCTCGAGGTGCTGCCCCAGGTGATGGCCGAGTTCGCCAAGGGCTACTCGGCGATCGGCAGTGTCTCGATCATCGGCGGAACCGGCGAGGACGGTGCGTCCAGCGTCGTCGGGGGCGACAGCGCCAAGGCGATGCGCTCGGTGTTCGACAGCGTGGGCGCGGCGACCGGACTCGACCTCGCCGCGATCATCCAGGGCCAGGCCGTCGGTCGCAGCTTCGGCACGGGGGTCGCACAGGCGAAGGATGCCTCGTCCGCCTCGTCTCCTGCCCCGGGCTCGACGACCGCGATCGTCGAGCGCACCCTCGACGACTCGGCAGAGCCCGCCACCGGCGCGTAACCGCCGCTCTCGAAGAGCCGTCTCGCCCAGCGAGGCGGCTCTTCGCGTCTCCCCGGCGCACGCGCGGCCCAGGCACTCCGCATCCGCGTCCGGCATCCGGCATCCGGCATCCGCGGTCGCTTTCGTACGGTTTTCGCCCCGCACGCGTACACAATCGACCCAGCAGGCGCCGGTGGGCCGAATCAGCCCTACCGCGCACACCATCCGGGGTCACTTTCGCACGGTTTTCGCCCCGTACGCGTACACGATCGACCCCGCAGGCGCCGGTGCGTTAACCGACCCGACGGAATCGAGCGGGCAGACTGGAGGCGTGACCTCCCGCCCGTTCGATTTCACCCGCATAGGCGCGGGGCTGTCGTTCGCGGCCGCCGTCGGCGATGTCGAGCACGCCCTCGACACGGGCACCGCGCTGGTCATCAGCGCCCCGCCGGGCACGGGCAAGACCACGCTCGTCCCTCCCCTGCTGGCGAACCGAGCGGGCGGACGCGTGATCGTCACGCAGCCGCGCCGAGTCGCGGCGCGCGCCGCCGCCCGGCGCCTGGCCGAGCTGGACGGGTCGTCGCTCGGCGACCGCGTCGGCTTCACCGTCCGCGGCGAGCGCCGGGTGAGCGCCCGGATGCGGGTCGAGTTCGTCACGGCGGGCGTTCTGCTGCGCCGGATGCTCGATGACCCTGGCCTCGACGGCGTCGACGGCGTGATCATCGACGAGGTGCACGAGCGGGCGCTCGAGACCGACCTGCTGATCGGGCTGCTCGGCGAGGTGCGCGAGCTGCGCGACGACCTCACGCTGATCGCGATGTCGGCGACCCTCGACGCCGAACGGGTCGCGTCGGTGGTCGGCACCCGATCCGCACCCGCACCGATCGTCGACCACCGCATTCCCGCGCATCCCCTCACCGAGCGGTGGGTGCCCGGCTCGGCGCCGCGGCTCGACGAGCGAGGCGTCACCCGTTCGTTCCTCGATCACGTCGCCGGCACGGCGGCATCCGCTGCCCGCGACCTCGTCCGCGACGACCCGCACGCCGACACCCTCGTCTTCGCTCCCGGCGCGCGCGAGGTCGCAGAGATCGCGCGCCGCATCTCCGACCTCGCCACGGACTTCGACGTGCGCGAACTGCACGGACAGCTCCCGTCGGCCGCACAGGATGCGGTGATCGGCGGCCGACGACCGAGCGATCCGCCCCGCATCATCGTCTCGACCTCCCTCGCCGAATCATCGTTGACCGTGCCGGGAGTCCGCCTGGTCGTCGACAGCTGCCTGGCGCGGCAGCCGCAGCGCGATGCCGCCCGCGGGATGACCGGGCTGGTGACGACCGCGGCATCCCGATCGTCGTGCGTGCAGCGCGCCGGACGCGCCACCCGGCAGGGGCCAGGCTCGGTGGTGCGCTGCGTCGACGAGCGCACCTACGCCGCAGCCCCCGCGCGCCCCGCCCCCGAGATCGCGACCGCCGACCTCGCCGACGCCGCGCTGCTGCTCGCGTGCTGGGGCGCGCCGGAGGGCTCGGGCCTGAGGCTCATCGACCCGCTGCCGGCGGACAGCCTGCGCGACGCGACCGGCGTGCTGCACGCTCTCGGCGCGATCGACGACGCGGGGCGCGCGACGGCCGAAGGTCGGGCTCTCGCGCGCATTCCGACCGATCCGCGTCTGGCCCGGGCGCTGCGCGACGGCGCGCCTCTGGTCGGCGCGCGGACGGCGGCCGAGGTCGTCGCGCTCGTGGGCGGCGACATCCGCGTGCGCGACGCCGACATCGCGTCCGCCCTGTCGGCGCTGCGGCACGGCCGCAGTCCCGATGCGCAGCGCTGGGCGCGCGAGGTCGATCGGCTCCTGCGCCTCGTGCCGTCGGATCGCTCTGCGCACGGACGCGCCGACGATGCCGGACTCGTCGTCGCGCTCGCCTTCCCCGAACGGGTCGCCAGGCGCGTCGAGCGCTCGTCCGACGGTGCCACGTTCCTGCTGGCATCCGGAACGCGAGCGGGCATCAGCGGTCCGCTCGCGGATGCCGAGTGGCTGGCCGTCGCCGACGTCGCCCGGGCCTCCGGTCGCGTCGCCGCCGGGTCGGGCGCGGTGATCCGCGCCGCGGCGGCCGTCACAGAGCAGCAGGTCGAGCGGGCCGCCGACCACCTGATCACCGATCGCGTCGAAGCTCAGCTGATCGGGGGCCGCGTCAGCGCCCGGCGCGAGCGGCGGATCGGGGCGATCGTGCGCACGTCCGTGCCGGTGCGCGCGTCTGAGGCGGAGGGTCGGGATGCTGTGCAGCGCGCCGTGCGGGCCGACGGGCTCGGTGTGTTCACCTGGTCGGACGCCGCCGATGAGCTGCGCAGGCGGCTGGCTCTTCTGCACCGCGAGCTCGGCGACCCGTGGCCCGACGTCGGCGACGACGCGCTGCTGGCCCGCCTCGAGGAGTGGCTCGATCCCGAGCTCGCCGCTCTCGCCGGCGGAACCGCAGCGGATCGCATCGACCTCGCGTCGCCGCTGCGCCGGCTGCTGCCGTGGCCGGTCGCCGCCGAGTTCGACGCCCTGGCGCCGGAACGGCTCGAGGTGCCCAGCGGCTCACGCATCCGCATCGCCTATCCCCCGTTCGACGACGTCGACGCCCTTCCCGTGGTCGCGGTGAAGCTGCAGGAGTGCTTCGGCTGGGCCGCGACGCCACGGCTCGTCGGCGGGCGCGTGCCCGTGCTCTTCCACCTGCTGTCACCCGCCGGGCGACCGCTCGCGGTGACGGCCGATCTCACCTCGTTCTGGTCGGGCCCGTACGCACAGGTGCGGGCCGAGATGCGCGGGCGCTATCCGAAGCATCCCTGGCCCGAAGATCCCTGGGCGGCCGTCCCCACCCGGCACACAACCCGCCGCGCGGCACGGGAGTGACCCGTCGGCGCCGCGATCATGCCGTGCGGCGGCGCAGGGTTAGCGGCGCCAGCGCCAGGCATCCGACCGCGAACGCCAGGACGACCAGCAGCGGCGAGCCGACGTCCCAGCCCTCGTCGCCCCCGGTGACAGCCTGGATCGCGTCGATCGCGTGACTCAGCGGCAGCCAGTCCGAGATCGCGTACAGCACGTCGGGCATCTGGTCGCGCGGCATGAACAGCCCGCCCAGGATGATCTGCGGAAACACCAGCACGGGCATGAACTGCACCGCCTGGAACTCCGTCTGCGCGAACGCGCTGGCCAGCAGGCCGAGCGCCGTGCCGAGCAGCGCGTCGACCACGGCGACCAGCCCGAGCGCCCAGAGCGGGCCGTCGACCTGCAGGCCGCACACGAACACGGCGAAGCTCACCGTGATGACCGCCTGCACGACGGCCATCGACCCGAAGGCCACGGCGTAGCCGATGATGAAGTCGCCTTTGCCCAGCGGTGTCGTCATCAGCCGTTCGAGCGTGCCGGAGCGACGCTCGCGCAGGGTGGTGATCGAGGTGATCAGGAACATCACGATGAACGGAAAGAGCGCGAGGATCGCTCCGCCGAACCGGTCGAAGACGCCGTCCTGATCCGAGAACAGCCAGGCGAACAGGCCGACGAGCAAGCTTGGCGCGATCAGCATGAGCGCGATGGAGCGAGGGTCGTGGCGGAGCTGATGCAGCACGCGCCCGGCGGTGGCTATGGTGCGGCGCAGGCTCATCTCTCGCCCTCTCGGCGGGAGCGGCGCGTCCTGCGATCGGCGTCGCGTTCGATCAGGGTGAGGAACGCGTTCTCCGCATCGGTCTGCCCGGTGTCGGCGAGCAGCTGCCCTGGGGTGGTGTCGGCGATCAGGCGACCGTCCCGCATCAGCAGCAGTCGGTCGCAGCGCAGAGCCTCGTCCATGACATGACTCGAGACGAGCATGGTCGTGCCCGTGTCGGCGATCTGACGGAAGAGCCCCCACAGCTCGGCTCGAAGCACCGGATCGAGGCCGACGGTCGGCTCGTCGAGCACGATGAGCTCTGGATCGCCGAGCAGCGCGACCGCGAGCGAGACGCGGTTCTGCTGGCCCCCACTGAGGTCCGCGACCGCCTGCTGCGCCTGCCGGGCGAGTCCCACGCGATCGATCACACCGGTGACCTCCGCCCGAGAGACGCCGAGGACGGATGCGAAATAGCGGAGGTTCTCGCGGACGCTGAGGTCGTCGTAGACGGCGGAGCCCTGAGTGCCGTACGAGACGCGGTGCCGCAGTACACGTGAGCCGGCCTGCTCACCGAAGACCGTCACCGTGCCGCCGTGGATGCGCTGCACCCCGACGATCGAGCGCATCAGTGTGGTCTTGCCGCACCCCGACGGCCCGAGCAGGCCGATCACCTGCCCGCGGGGGATGCGCAGCGACAACCCGGCGAACACCTCGTGGTGCCCGCGCCGCACGTGCAGCCCGTCGATGACGACGGCGTCAGCAGGGCTCATCATGCGTCGATTATTCACCCGCGAACGCGTCACGGGTGACTGATCGTCAGCACTCGATGACGTTCACCGCGAGCCCGCCCTCGCTGGTCTCCTTGTACTTCGTCGACATGTCGAGCCCGGTCTGGCGCATGGTCTCGACCACGGCATCGAGCGAGACGTAGTGGTGACCGTCGCCGCGCAGCGCGAGCCGCGCGGCCGTGACGGCGGTGGACGCCGCGATCGCGTTGCGCTCGATGCACGGGATCTGCACGAGCCCGCCGATCGGATCGCAGGTGAGCCCGAGGTGGTGCTCCATCGCGATCTCGGCGGCATTCTCGATCTGCCGCACGGTGCCGCCCATCACCGCGGTCAGCCCTCCCGCCGCCATCGCGCACGCGGAGCCGACCTCGGCCTGGCAGCCGCCTTCGGCTCCCGAGATCGAGGCGTTCGCTTTGAACAGCGAGCCGAGCGCGGTGGCGGTGAGCAGGAACCGGCGGATGCCGCGGCGGCGGTTCGCCTCGGCGACCGCGGCCTCATCGAGCGGCTCACCGGCAGGCAGAGCCGCCTGCTCGTTGCGGAAGCCGAGCAGGGCGCTGCCGACGAGTTCGCCGTGCGGGGTGACGGCGTTGCCGACGCCGAGCCCCGAATCGGCGAGGAAACGCCACCAGTACATCGCCACGGCGGGGAGGATGCCTGCGGCGCCGTTGGTGGGCGCGGTGACGACGCGGCCGCCGGCCGCGTTCTCCTCGTTGACCGCGAGGGCGAACGCGCCGAGCCATTCGCCGGGTAGCACCGCGTGCCCCTCGACCTCGGCGGCCTCGAGCTGCTGGCGGATGTCGCCGGCGCGGCGCTTGACCTTCAGGATGCCAGGGAGCGTGCCCTCGGAGTGCAGGCCGGCGTCGACGCAAGAGGCCATAGCATCCCAGATCGCGTCGAGCCCCGCCGCGACCTGCTCCTCGGTGCGGACGGCCATCTCGTTCGCGCGTGCGATCTCGGCGATCGTCATCCCGGTCTCATCGCACAGCGCGAGCAGCTCTTCGGCGCTGTCGTACGGGTACGGCTGAGGAGCCGCGGCCACACGCGCCTCTTCGCCGTCGCGGCGGATGAAACCGCCTCCGACGGAGTAGTAGGTCTGCTCGAGCACGGGTGCGCCGTCGGCGTCGAGAGCGTGCAGGGTCATTGCGTTGGGGTGCCCGGGCAGTCGCGTGCGGGGCACGAACGCGATGTCGTCCTTCGCGAACGGGATGCCCCGCTCCCCCGCCAGAAGCAGGTCGCGACCCTCGGGCCATCGGCTCCACAGTTCGCGCACGTCGGCGGGATCGCAGGTCTCCGGGTGCAGTCCCTGCAGGCCGGCGACCACGGCATCCGGGGTGCCGTGGCCGAGCCCCGTCGCCCCCAGCGAGCCGAACAGCTCGCAGCGCACCCGCGCGACCCGATCGAGCACGCCCTCAGCGCGCAGCCGATCGGCGAAGTCGACGCCGGCGCGCATCGGCCCCACGGTATGCGAGCTCGACGGCCCCACACCGATGGAGAACAGGTCGAAAGCCGAGACGTACGCAGTCACGCCTCCAGCCTACGACCGACCCGTCTTCTCGAGGCCGCGAGAGCTGGCGCTGCGCCGTCGCGGAACGTCCCCCGAGGAAAGGCGAAACCCCCGCCGCTTCCGCGACGGGGGTTTCAATACTGTCTCAACACAGTGCGCGCCCCGAGGGACTCGAACCCCCAACCTTCTGATCCGTAGTCAGATGCTCTATCCATTGAGCTAGGGGCGCACGACCCGCTCAGCGGGCCGAAGAACAGCCTACAACACGTTCCGGCGAGAAGCGAAATCGGCGGCGGGGCGACTCATCCTAGGCGTGTCCAGAGGGCGCGCAGGCCGTCTCGCTCGCTGCCCGAAGCATCCTTCTCCGCGGCCTTCTCGGCTGCCTTCTCGCGCTTTCGGCGAGCGCGCTGCGCAGACGAGAGCGCCTGCAGGTCGACGAGCTTGAGTGCCTGCATCCGCGCCTCGCGCATCTGCTCGTACTCCGGATCCTGATCGGCGCGCATGCCCTCGACCCGCAGCCGGCGATCGAGATTGCTGCGCACGTCAGCCCAGGCCGCGGCTCTCGCCTCTTCGACGAGCCGGCGCAGCGCCTCGGGATCCTCGGCCATCGCCCTCAGATGCTCGGCCACGCCGATGGACTGCCTGGCGCGCCGGCGCAGGTTGCGCACATCGCGGTCGCGGTAGTCGTGGGTGCCGTGCGGGTCGGAATGACGACCGCGGGCGCGCTTGCGCAATGCGGTCAGATGCTCGGCCGCCTGCTCGGACTCATCGGCCATCGCGCGCAGCGCGACGCGAGCCTCGTCCATGTAGTGGTCGAGTTCGAAGGTGCCTCCCTGCGCGATCGTCCCCACGAGGATCTGGTTCTTCACGGTCAGCCGAACGGCCGCCGTGGCGATCGCGACGCCCTCGGCGATGGCATCCGCTGTTCGTCCCACGAGCACCTCCCCCATCGAGCGTACCGGCACCCCATCGACAGCGGTGAGGGTGGTTCACTCCCGCGCCGCCGACGTGCCGAACATCTTCTCGTGAGCCGCCGCCCTGCCCTCGGCCAGGTGCTCGGGGATCATCCGCCGCAGGGCGTCGACGTCGCGCGCGCGGATCGCATCGAGGATCTCGCGATGCGTGGCTGCCATGTCGGCCAGATCGTCGTGCTGTCCGAACAGCCAGCGCAGCCGAGTGACCAGCGAGCCGGCGAGCTCGATGAGCATCGCGTTTCCGGACAGCCGCACGACGGCCATGTGGAACGCGGTGGATGCCTGACGCGCGGCGTCGGTGTCGCCGAGCGCCGCCGCCGTCGCCTCCTGGTTGACGAGGGATTCGAGCAGGGCCAGTCCGACCTCGTCGATTCGCTGGGCCGCCAGCACGAACGAAAGGGTCTCGAGAGCCTCTCGCACCTCGGCGAAGCCCTGCAGATCCTGCGGCGAGAACTCACGGACGGTCGCCCCGCTGCGCGGCCGGGCCACCACGATGCCGTCGGCGACCAGGGCCTTGATGGCCTCGCGCACGGGCAGCCGCGAGACGCGGAGCTCGTCGGCGATGTCGCGTTCGACCAGGCGAGAGCCGGGCGGGCGGCGCCCTGACACGATGTCGTCGCGCAGCGCGTCGGCGACACGCTCTGACTCGAGGCCAGAGCTCCTGTCGATCGCCATGCTCGATTCAACCACCGCGCGATCGTTTCGGCCAGTATTCCGATATGTCATCCTGCCGAGGACGACGCCCGCGTCTCTGCGTCGGCCGCGTCACGAGCCGGCGCCGACTAGAGCTCGACGGGCGGCGTCGGCTCGTCTTCTGCGGCCTCCGGGTGACGAGCGAGGTTCACGATGGCGAGAGCCAGCCCTCCCCACACGGTGACCATGGCGACGATCATCATGATGATGGCGGTGAGGGTCATGACCGTGCTCCCTTCGCGGCGTCATCGTGCAGAGCGATGCTGCCCGTCTCCGCGTCCGGCTCGTAGCGCTCCGTGACGAGGAACTCGTCGTACTCGGGGTCGAGCTTGGCGTGCGAACGTCGGCTCCAGGGCAGCAGCGTGAGCAGGATCGCGAACACGATGAGCGCGATGACCATGCCCCAGCCGAAGATCGCCAGGAACCACAGGGGGTAGCCCTCGTACGGTTCGCTGATCTTCGCTCTGACCTCGCTGACGAACAGGTAGCCGAGCACGATCGGGGCGAGGGCGCCGACCAGCAGCATCCACACCCACCCGAGTCGGAAGCTGGAGCGCCTGTTGATGTGGTCGCGCAGCGCCGGCAGCTTGCGCAGCAGCCACGCGACGACGATCACCGCGACGAGCGCCACGGCCATGATGCCGAACGCGTTGATGAACGCGTCCGTCGCATCCAGCACCTGCAGCGCCGTCGTGGTCGAGAAGAAGGCGATCGAGATCAGCGCGACGGGGATCGTCACGACGAGGGTCGTGCGGACTCGGCCCCAGCCCAGCTTGTCCTGCAAGGCGGCGACGACGACCTCGAGCACCGAGATGAGGGAGGTGACGCCGGCGAACACGAGGGCACCGAAGAACAGCACGCCGATGATCGATCCTCCGGTGGCGTTCGAGACGATCGTCGGGAACGCGACGAACGCCAGGCCGATACCCGAGGCGGCGACCCCGGAGACGTCGGTGCCCTGCGCCTGCGCCATGAAGCCGAGGGCGGCGAAGACGCCGATGCCGGCGAGGATCTCGAAGCCCGAGTTCGCGAAGCCGACGACGAGACCGGATCCGGTGAGGTCGGTCTTGCGCTTCAGGTATGACGAGTACGTGACCATGATGCCGAAGGCCACCGAGAGCGAGAAGAAGATGTGGCCGTAGGCGGATGCCCAGACGCCGGGGTCGGCCAGCGCCTCCCAGTTCGGGGTGAAGAAGGCGTTCAGCCCGTCGACGGCGCCGGGCAGGAAGAGCGCCTGCACGACGAGCGTCGCGAACATCAGCGTGAGCAGCGGCATGAGGATCATGTTCGCGGCACCGATGCCGCGCTTCACACCCAGCGCCATGATGATGATCACGACCAGCCAGACGCCGATGAGCGGGATGCCGACCTGTGGCACGAACTCGAGCGAGACGCCCTTCTTCAGATCGCCCATCTGCAGGAACTCGGTGAAGAAGTAGTTCTGCTCATTGCCCTTGCCCCAGGTGATCTGCGCCGAGAACCAGGTGTACATGGCCGCCCACGCGATGATGACGGCGTAGTACGTGGCGATCACGACGCAGATCAGCACCTGCCACCAGCCGAGCGGCTCTGCCACACGGCTCATCCGGCGGAAGGCCAGCGGCGCCGATCCGCGGAAGCGGTGGCCGATGGCGTAGTCGAAGAACAGCAGCGGGATTCCCGCGGTCAGCAGAGCGCACAGGTAGGGGATGAGGAAGGCGCCGCCGCCGCCTTCGTATGCCACGTAGGGGAACCGCCAGATGTTGCCGAGACCGACCGCAGATCCGATCGCCGACAGGATGAAGACGTTGCGCGAGCCGAAGGCCTCGCGCCTCTTGGTCTGCGTCGTAGCATTCGCCATGCTGGCGAGGTTACCGCAGGCGGTCACGCCGTAGCGGGGCCGTGACGGTCGCCCATCGAATCGTGGCGGTGGCATCCGCCCGGTGTCAGGTGCCGCGCAGCTCGATCGCGTCCTCGTTCCCGCAGGCTGACGCGTGCGGATGAGGTCCGCCCCGCGTGCGCCCCTCCTCAGGCGCGTGGGGCGGACCGCCCCTCAGTCCGCCTGCTCGGCCTCATCGGCCTCATCGGCCTCAGTCATGCCCGGGCCGGGCCCGGGGCGCACGGCCGCGGTGTCGGCGATGTCGACGCGCACATTGCCGTCGTGCTCCGACACCTCGATCCGCGGCGCAGCGTCGGCCTCGGTGGAATGCTCCGCGCGGAGGAACTGATCGCGCAGCTTCTCGTCGTGCGTCATCTCTGATTCGCTATTCTGCATGCATCGCATGATGCTGTGCGATCTGCGACGAAGGCAGACCCTGGCCGACCGTCGGCGTGCGTGATAAGCGGCGGCTCTATGCGAAAAATCCGGCCCTCGAGGCTTCGTCCCAAGATCCGGATTCTCAGCGGAGACGGAGGGATTTGAACCCTCGGTCCCCGTGAGGGGACTCCACCTTAGCAGGGTGGTGCGCTCCAATCAGACGGTCGACAGGCTCGCCGTGCTGGGACGGGTGGAACGACTGGAAAGCCTCTGTTTCCGCGGCTACTCGACCATTCGGTCTTATGCTCATCACGCTCTGGAGACACGCGAAACTCGTCAAGAGCGCCACCCTCGGGATGCTCCGGACACTTCTGGGACACTTGGCGACGCGTGGAGTGGCGGCGGGACTTGAACCCGAATGACACCCCTGCAGCCTCGGTCCTGCCATCGACCGGCATGAAGGCAAGTCGCGAACAGTAACCGAGCTGCACCACCTCTTGTCTTGTCACTCGAGGTCGTCAGGAAACCACTCATCAACGCACTCGATATACGGCATCTCACCGTCGAATCGGATGGGCAGCAAGACGTAGTCCGAGATGGACGTGTCGAACTCTGGGAACCGGGGCGGCGCGGAGCGTGATTCCGAAGATCCTGCGGACTGCTGCTTCCTCATCGCGGCCCGAATCGCCTCGCCTCCGTCCCATCGACGGAGAAGAAACGCGAGATGCCTGCTCGGTCTGGGGGTATAGCTCGCTCTCGTCGGGCACCCATGGGCCCGCCAACGCGATGTAGAGGTTCCTTCTTCCCGGGTGCTTGTAGAGCAGCGGGTAGTGTGCGAATCGCTTTTCGATGCCGGGCATGCCGATCAGGATCAGCGCTGTCCCAGTGCGGTCGTTATCGGTCCAACCCTTTGGCGTGAACAGAATCGACACGATAGTTGTCTTGAGGGGCGGTGCCCCGGATGCAGCACCGCCCCTCGCGCATGAGGTCATGATCCATGACGGTGTTGCCGCTCGTAGTCGTTCATTCTGCGGGGCACTCGCGTTGCGCGGTTTGGTCGAAGGCGGGAGCGGGACGGGCTTCCGCTTCTTCGGGTGTCGTGGCGACGCCGCTCTTCTCGATGTCGTCGATGAGCCAGTCCATTTCGAGGATCTCGTTGCGCTGGGCCTTGCTGATCTCGGCGGCCAGTTCGCAGACGCGGATGTCCTGGATCTGGGCGCGTTCGGAGCGGGTGATGGCGAGGGAGTGGTGGGGGATCATCGCGCTCATCCAGGCGGTGTCGTCGACGGTGATCTGGCTGCGGTCCAGTGCGACTCCGCCGGCGATGAGGAGGACGCTGGCGGCGACGACGGCGATGTTGGCCTTGACGTTCTTGTACATGTTGAGCATCCAGGCCAGCATGACCAGCCCCATGGTGCCGCCCATCGTGAGAGCCATGAAGACACGGCTCTCGCTGAAGCGGACGTGGCTCCATTCCCAGGAGCCGACGAACATGACCCAGTACATGACGACCATCCCGGTGAGGATCATCGCCGCGAACCGCAGGTACATCTTCCAGGGCTTGGGGTGACCCTGCTCGCCCTTCCGACCGTGTTCGCCGTCGGCTTCGTGCTTGGGTGCGTGGCGCTCGTTCGAGGTCATGACGTCTCCTGGTGCGGGTTGGGATAGGTCGGGTGACGGGCGGCGATGTTCGGTACTTCCGCGCTTCGTCACCTCACCGCGTCGTGATCGGGTGATTGCGCGGTGCTGTGTGTCGCGGGTTCTGCCGGGACTCAGAGCGCGGCGAGCAGATCGGTGCAGGCCTGCTCGCAACGGCGGTAGGACTCGGCGCATACGCGGCAGTGCTCGTGCATCTCGGCGTGCTGTTCGCACTCGGCGGCGCAGGACGCGCACGCCGTGCGGCAGGCTTCGAGGAGTGTGCGGATGGTTGCGATGTCGGGCGCGGTCTGCCGGGTGAGCACTGCGCTGGTGACGGCGCAGATGTCGGCGCAGTCGGCGTTCTTGCGGATGCACGCGACGAGCTCGGCGACCATGTCTTCCCGGAGACAGGCATCAGAGCAGGCGGTGCATGCCTGCTCGCACTCGGTACATGCGTCGATGCAGCGTAGGAGCGTGTCCTGCGCGGGCGGCGTAGCCGACCCTCGAATGGGTGGCGAGCATCTGATCTGCAACAGTCATGGCGGTTTCCCTTCCGCCGGGACCCTCCCCGGCGCGGGCGACGCTACGACGCGGAAGAGGGATCACTGAAGGGGGTTGCTATACCCCTGAGGGGTATAGTATGACGTCCATGTATGGGTATGCGGACAACAAGAATGCGTTGCTGAAGCGGCTGCGTCGGGCTGAGGGTCAGGTGCACGGTATCGCCCGGATGGTGGAGAACAACGAGTACTGCATCGACATCCTCACTCAGGTGTCCGCGACCACGAAGGCGCTGGAAGCGGTCGCACTGTCGTTGCTGGGCGATCACCTCCGCCACTGCGTCGCCGAGGCGACCGCGCAGGGTGGCCCGGTGGCGGAGGAGAAGATCCGTGAAGCGAACGCCGCGATCGCCCGGCTCGTGCGCTCCTGACCAACCCGAAGAGAGGAACCCATGATGACGATCCGACGAGTCGAACTGGGACTGAAGGAAACCAACCCTGGCTGCAGCTGCTGCGCCGCCCCCGATGGCGCCCAGCACGACACGGCAGTACCCTCGACAGCGCTCGTTGAGTACACGCAGATCCTCGTCGAGGGGATGTCGTGCGGGCATTGCGTGAACAGTCTCACGGAGGAGCTGAGCGCGCTCGAGGGTGTCGAGCAGGTAAGCGCCGACCTGAACGTCGGGGGAACCCCGACGGTCACCATCCACCACAGCACCCCGCTGCACCTCGACGCGGTGCGGGCTGCCGGCCACGAGGCCGGGTACACGGTCGCGGACGCACCGGCCTGACTCATCCGGGCGAAGTGCCGCCCATCACCGCCATCAACGCATCGCACGGCATAGGGAGGCTCCGATGAGCCAGCACGAGCACCACGAGCACCACCACGCTTCGGGTCACGGCGACGACGAGCAAACCGCGGAGGGGATGCGCGAGACCGTCGCCATCGAGCCCGAGCACGGCGACCCGCACGGCGGATATGACCACGACCGGCACAGCGCGCATGGTGCGCACAGCACCCACACCGGACATCACTTGTCGGAGCACAGCATGACCGGCCACGAGGGAGACACCGCTCCGGGCGGCCACGCTGGCCGTGGTGGGCACACCGGTCGTGGTGGGCACGGGGACCATGTGGGGCAGTTCCGCCGGTTGTTCTGAGTGATGCTCGCCCTGGCCGTTCCGGTGATGGGGTTCTCGAGCATGTTCGCCATGCTCGTGGGTTACTCCCTGCCTGAGGTGGAGTGGGTCGTCTGGGTCTCGCCGGTCCTCGGCACGGTGATGTACGTCTGGGGCGGGCGCCCATTCCTCACGGACGCGATCAGCGAGGTCCGCACCCGCAAGCCCGGGATGATGCTCCTCATCGGTCTGGCGATCACGGTCGCGCTCGTCGCCTCGTGGGGGGCGAGCCTGGGGCTGCTGCACCACGAGCTCGACTTCTGGTGGGAGCTGGCGCTACTGGTCGTGATCATGCTGCTCGGTCACTGGATCGAGATGAGGTCGCTTGCGCAGACGACGTCGGCGCTGGATTCGCTCGCAGCCCTCCTCCCGGATGAGGCCGAGCGCGTCGAGGGCGAGTCCACCGTCACGGTCGCGCCGGCAGACCTCCGCGTCGGTGACGTGGTGGTGGTGAGACCCGGCGGACGGGTGCCCGCGGACGGGCGGGTGGTGCAGGGGTCGGCGAGCATGGACGAGGCGATGATCACCGGGGAGTCCCGCCCGGTGCGCCGTGCGGAAGGCGACCAGGTCATCGCCGGCACCGTCGCCACCGATTCCGGGGTGCGGGTGGAGATCACCGCCGTTGGCGACAACACCGCTCTCGCCGGCATCCAGCGCCTGGTCGCCGATGCGCAGAGCTCCTCCTCGAGAGCGCAGCGGATCGCCGACCGCGCGGCCGGTCTGCTGTTCTGGTTCGCGCTGGGAGCGGGGGCGATCACCGCGGCGGTATGGACGGTGATCGGGCTTCCCGATCAGGCGGTGGTGCGCACCATCACGGTGCTGGTGATCGCCTGCCCGCACGCACTGGGCCTGGCCATCCCGCTGGTGGTGTCGATCGCGACCGAACGGGCCGCGCGCGGCGGGGTGCTGATCAAGGACCGGCTCGCGCTGGAGAGCATGCGCACCATCGATACGGTCCTGTTCGACAAGACCGGCACCCTCACCAAAGGCACCCCCGCCGTCACCGCCGTCTACCCCGCAAGTGGACATGACCCGGATCGTCTGCTCGCTCTGGCCGCAGCGGCCGAATCGGACTCGGAGCACCCACTGGCCCGCGCGATCGTCAACAGCGCCGCCGCGAAGCAGCTCACCCTGCCGGCCGCGACGGGATTCACGTCCTCCCCGGCGGTTGGGGTTCGTGCGACCGTGGACGGAAGCACCGTGCAAGTCGGCGGCCCATACCTGCTCGAGCAGGAAGGCTCAACCGAGCTGCCGATCGCGGACCAATGGCGCACCGAGGGCGCGATCATCCTCCACGTGCTCATCGACGGCATGACCGCGGGCGCGCTGCGGTTGGAGGACGAGATCCGCGATGAGTCGCAGACGGCGGTCGATGCTCTGCACGCCCGCGGAGTGCAGGTCGCGATGATCACCGGCGACGCGGACGCCGTCGCGTCCACCGTCGCCGCCCAGCTCGGAATCGACCGGTTCTTCGCCGGGGTGCGGCCGGAGGACAAGGCCTCCAAGGTGCAGCAGCTTCAGGGCGAGGGCCGCAAGGTGGTCATGGTCGGCGACGGCGTCAACGACGCCCCCGCCCTCGCTCAAGCCGATGTGGGCATCGCGATCGGCGCGGGCACCGACGTGGCGATCGCGTCCGCCGGGGTGATCCTCGCCAGCGATGATCCCCGCTCGGTGCTGTCGGTGATGGAACTGTCTCGGGCGAGCTACCGGAAGATGAAGCAGAACCTGTGGTGGGCTGCGGGATACAACATCATCTCCGTGCCGCTGGCCGCAGGCGTCCTCGCCCCGGTCGGGTTCGTGCTGCCGATGTCCATCGGGGCGATCCTGATGTCCCTGTCCACGATCGTCGTCGCCCTCAACGCGCAGCTGCTGCGGCGCCTCGACATGCGCCCCGAGGTGACCACGATTCTGGTGCTTCAGGGCAGCTGACAGAAACGGTTCGTAACGTGCCGCGGGAAGGAAGGGAAACAGCATGCGCGCGATGCGAACAGGTCAACCGCTGACACTGCGCAAGTCGGTGCTGCACACCTTCCTCCTCACCATCAGCGTCGTCGTCGGAGTGATGATCGGATTGCTCGGGATGCACGTGCTCAGCACGGGCCAGACCCACCACGCACCCATCACCACCGTCCACGATGCCCAGCTGCACGACGCCGGGCTGCGCGACGCGGGACTGCATGAGACCTCAGTGGCGGTGTCGGCCATCGACGGCAGCACCGGCTGCGCTGAGCGGGCGTGTCAGGACGACATGGACGGCATGTCGTTCCTGTCGTGCGTGCTCGCCCTCCTCGTCACGGCGTTGGTGACCGCCATCCGCCCCGCGCGGGGATTCCTGCTGCTGGCTCGAACCCTCATCGCGCCGCCCGGCATCCACCCGCCCGCGGTCGCGCCGAGTCGACCACCCGATCTGACCGTCCTTTCCATCAGTCGCACATGATCCGCTGCCCGTCCTCGCAGACACAGGGCGCTCTCGCGCGCCCACACATCACACGACATTGGAGAGATCATGAAGTTCCGTACCCTCACCCTCAGCGCCGGCCTCCTCGCCGGAGCGCTCGTCCTCACCGGTTGCAGTGGCACCGCCGGCGGCGGTTCCACCATGGAAGGCATGGACCACGACAGCATGCCGACCGCCACCGCCGAAGCGAGCGAGGCGACGTTCAACGACGCCGACGTGTCCTTCGCGATGGGCATGGCGATGCACCATGAGCAGGCCATCGAGATGTCCGACATGCTGCTGTCTAAGGACGGCGTCGATCCCGACGTCGCGGCTCTCGCCGAGGAGATCAAGGCCGCCCAGGCGCCCGAGATCGAGACCATGAACCAGTGGCTGGAGTCCTGGGGGCAGGACCCCGAGATGGAAGGTATGGACCACGGCGGCGGGATGATGTCCGAGGAGGACATGACCGCCCTCGAAGAGGCCGACGGTGGACCGGCGTCGACGCTGTTCCTCGAGCAGATGATCGTCCACCACGAAGGTGCCATTGACATGGCCCAGACGCAGCTCGAGGACGGACAGAACCCTGACGCCCTCGCCCTGGCGAAGAAGATCATCGACGACCAGGCCGCCGAGATCACGCAGATGGAGGACATGCTCGCACAGCAGTGAGTCCGTCCCTCACACCGGTGGCCGCCCGGGGAGGGTGGCCACCGGTCGATCCCGTCTGACGTTTCTTGGAGTGTGGGCGCGGGCGGCGGGCGATCTCGTCAGCGCTGCGAAGGCCCACCAGTGGCAGGCGTCGCCGAGCCGCTTGTTGCGAACCTTCCGGGCTTCCACATAGTGCGAGCGTCCGGACGCACGGGTAACAGGTGCTGTTCCGGCCGAATGCTCTCAAGCCGGCGGCCGTGGTGAACCGATCGAGGTCGTCACCGATCTCGGCGAGGACTCGGGCTGCGAGCACAGCACCGATCCCGGGCGCGGACTGCAGGATCGGCGCGAGAGGCTGGCGTGCCAGCTCCGTCGTGAGCGCCTGCTCTAGCTCCTCGACAGCCTCGCGCATCGGGTCGACGATCTTCAGCAAGCCGGTGACCGCGATGCCGAGCGCAGTCTCGACGGGTTCGCTTTGCCGTAGCGCCGGTGCTCTGAGATCCGCGCGCACCTCCCTGACCAGGAATGGGTCGTTGCCGCGACCGACGCCGTGGAAGATCGCCTCGATTCGACCGTATGTCAGCCGTAGCGCCCCAGCAGGGGTCGGCGCGGTAACCAGCACTGCTGTTGCCGCGTAGTGCTGCAGCTTCGGGAACGCTTTGGCCGCCAGCCGATAGAACGCCAGCAACACGGAGCGCAGATTGCTCACCGTCTGGTGCAATCCCCAGATCGCTTCCTGGTGCTGCCTGGCCGGTGCCTTCACGCGCAACACACCGTTACTGTTTGCCGCAACGGGCGGTGCAGGTGCAGATCCGTGCGCAGCAGGTGCGCGAGCGCGATCGCGTCTGCAGGATCGGGCTTCTGACCGGCCAGACCATGCCGTTCTCGATACCTGGCGAGGGCGGGCGGATTGGTCGGATAGACGGTGAACCCAGCGCTTGCCAGCGCGACAACTCGGGGCAGCCGCCGTATTCAGCAATCAGCCCGAGCAACCAGCTGAAGCTGCCTGCATCGGCGGTCGGCCGCCGTTTCGTGATCACCTTCCCCTCGGCGTGAACGAGCGCGACGTCGTGATGGTTCTCCGCCCAGTCAATCCCGCTTGTCACCTCGGCTTGTTCCATGTGCTCAACTCCGTCCTGGTCGAGAGCATCGAGATGCGTGTCGGCGACCTAGTGGAAGCGCTCAGCGCCGCGGCATTTCACAAGCCGTTCACTATCTCGCGGGCCGGCAGGGTTACTGTCTACGTTCAGCCCTCACCGGTCAGCAGAATCTGAAGAAGCGATCGCCTGATGGCTGCTCGCCGCTCACATTGCCCGACTCGGGTCGGTGAAATCTCAGTGACCCCTGCCAGGCCCACTCGATTGCCAAGCTGTAGCGCCTCGACTATCCCATTGGGTGAAGTCGGTCACCCAGATGTGATCCGGCCGCGGCGCGGTGCAGTTCCGATTAAGCACGTCTCCGGCTCGCACGCCGTACTTGGCCGAGATCCTCGTGCGGCTCGCCTGGCGCGGGTGATCCTGGCCAGGCCGAGCGCGCGCATGGCACGCCCGACCGCACCGCGCGAGGCGTCCGCGATTGCGGTGCGGCGGATCAGCGCGGTCATCTTCTTGCGCCCGTACAGGCCTTCCGGGGTCATCTTGCGTCGCACCACGCCAGCGGCGTCGATGATCTCGGTCCAAGCCGCGTCACGGATGGCATCGACGACCCTCGCATCGCAGACCATCCGGGAAGCGATGCGGGGGATCCTCCAGGCCCCGGAAGGTGCGTGCGGCGATCTTCACGCCCTGCTCTGGCAGGACCCGCACGACCGACTCGACCGTCGATGCAGCACTACCAGGGTGTGATTTGGACCTTTAGGGCCTCGCGCGCCTGTAGTCGAAGGCGCCGTCCTTACGCTGCGATCCGAGCAAGTGATAGAGGACCCCGTCGTGATCAATGACGGGCTTGGGCTGGCCATCCCGTTGCAGAGGACAGACGACAGATTCGCCTGTGTGCTCCATGGCATCGTCGTGCAGAACCGCAAGATAGGTTTCGATCGACATACAGGCAACGCTACGCGGCCCACGGCCCAGATACCTCAGGACATCGACGTATGCCGTCAATCGCGGAGAGCCCAGCAGCGACCGCAGGGTCCTGGCGCAGGCTAACCAATCTCCTCTTCCAGCTCCCGGCGACTCTGACGAGTGGGACGGAACATATGGAGATCGACAAGGACAGGTAGGGTGGGCGACCACCGGGATCGTTCATCACGTCAGGGATGTCGGCCGTCACCGCGGCGAGATTGCCGATGAACCAGTTCCCGTACGCGAGGAAGTCCGTCACGTGACCTCGACCGAATCCCGGAGGCGGAATCAGCCGGTGGCGCACATTCACAATCGCGCCACCAAGGACGAATGCGATTCCCATCGCCCACCACATGGTCCGGGAGCGCCGTCCGGCGACGAAGAGTGCAGCCGTGGCCCCGACCCAAGCACGGTGAGGATCCAGATGAACTCCCGCAAGAGCCCGTGTGTTTCAGATCCTGCGACGACGCATGTTACGCGTGAGTGGTGTGTTCGTCCGGATGAGACTTCGGCTCGATCTGAAATGTGGAGTGCTCGACAGCGACCGGGAAGTGCTCCGCCACGCATTCTTGAAGGGATCTCAGCAAGCGAGCCGAGTCCTCTTGAGTGAGCTGGTCGTCCACGACGACGTGCGCGCTCAGGACCGGCAGATCGGTGGACACTTGCGACGCGTGCAGATCGTGGACGTCGACGACATGCGGCAGTTCACGCAAATGGCGACGGACCTCTTCGAGGTCGAGTCCAGGAGGAGTCGATTCCAGCAGGACGCTGCCGGACGCACGCAGCAGGATGAGGGTGCGCGGGATGATCAACAGCGCGATGAGGATGCCGGCCACAGCGTCCGCCCGGTACCAGCCGACTGTCGCGATCAGTATGGCGCTGACGATAACGCCTACGGACCCGAGCGCGTCGTTGACGACTTCGAGGAACGCCGCGCGCATGTTGAGGTTCGATGTGCGCCCCCCCATGAGAACGAAAAGCGATGCCACGTTGGCGAGCAGACCCACGATACCGAAGAACAGGAGACTGCCCGATGAGATCTCGGGAGGTTCGAACAGACGCCTGACGCCCTCGACGAGAGCGAAGATGCCCACACCGAGGAGAAGGGCGGCCTGGGCGAGGGCGCCAAGCACCTCCGACCGCCGCAAACCCCAGGTGTACCTGGCGCTGGGCTGCCGGTCCATCAGATGAGCCGCTGTGAGGGCGAGGGCAAGGCCGATCACGTCGGTCAGCATATGGGCGGCATCGACCAGTAGTGCGAGACTGCCGGTGATGATCGCGCCCACCACCTCTGTAACGAAGACCGTTGTCGTGATCGAGAAAGCGATGATCAGGCGACGCCGCGGGGTGCTCGCCGCCGGGGCGTGGGTGTGATCTGCTCCCATGTGTTTCTCCTTAAATACAGGGGCGACTGAGGATCTGACGTGCGATCGACGTCGCGTCTTGGGTGACGCCGGCTAGCGAGTCGGCTCCTGGGCGGCTGTAGCGGGGGATGCCCGCGCCGAACCGACCCGGAACGGCAGTCGCGCCTCGCCGACGATGGGCTGCGTGCTCTCGCGCACAGGCTCGGGGAGCAAGGTGTCCCCGAGAAGATACCCCGTGGCGAAGATCAACGATTGGGGCGTGATCCGTGCGCCGTCTTGTGGCTGCGATACCGAAGACTAGGAGCGGCAACAGTCCGAAACTGGTAATGAGCCGCATTATCAATAGGGGGCGGTTCGGCCTCGCGGGACGAGGATACCGAAACCGCGGCTGCACGTTCGGATTGTAACCCGCCCGCATATCTGGTGCCTTTGATTTGCCAGACCGTGCGCGAGGCGTAGCGGCAGCGGATTCCAGCCCCGCACCGACGCACGCATCAGCCATACGAGAATCGTGACCAGCGTTGCCACGATGATGGGTAGATTTCCACGTTCATGTCGCCGTCCTCCGGTCGCTCTGGACCGCCACCTAAATCAAGGTCATTCAGCGTGCCGTGTATAGTCATTGTGAGCTGACTATTACTTCCCGTCTTGATGTGATGAACCGACTGGGTAGGGCGATGGCCGACCCCACGCGCTCCAGAATTCTGCTGTCGCTGCTGGATGCTCCCGGTTATCCGGCTGAGCTCGCACGTGATCTCGAACTAAGCCGCACGAACGTGTCGAACCATCTCACCTGCCTTCGGGGCTGTGGGCTGGTGATCGCGACACCGGAGGGCCGTCGCACGCGGTACGAGATCTCGGATCCACACCTGACCCTGGGCCTGCGGCACCTCCTCGACGCCGTTGTCGCGGTCGATGAAGGCGTGCCGTGCGTGGACGAGAAGTGCGAGTGCTGCGCATGAGCGCGGAGTGCTGCGGCGCCGATGAGCCGAGTAAGACAGGCACCGTCCAGCGCATCGAGTTGTCGCGACCGCGCGCGGCGGGAGACGCCTGTTGTGGCCCCGATGTTGCATTGGTCGCACCGGCCGTGGCAACTCGTGATGAGGGCGATGCGTGCTGCGGTCCCGCACTGACGTCAGCTGCGGAACCCGATGAACACGAGGTGCGCCCGCCGTGGTGGCGTGACCTCGCCCTGCTGCCGTCGGCGCTGTCCGGGGTGTTCTTGCTCGCCGGGTTCGCGCTCGAATGGACGGGCCTGGAGGCTCCCGCACTGGTACTGCAGTGGGCCGCCCTGCTGGGCGGCGCGTACACGTTCGTTCCCGGCACGATCCGCCGACTGATCCGCGGCCGGCTCGGTGTCGGCCTGCTGATGACGATCGCCGCGGTCGGCGCTGTCCTGCTCGGGCACATCGGGGAGGCCGCGACCCTGGCGTTCCTGTTCTCCCTGGCCGAGGCGCTGGAGGACCGGGCAATGGACCGCGCGAAGGAGGGCCTGCGCGCACTGCTGTCCCTGATCCCGGACATGGTTCGTGTCTCGCGGCTCAGCGGCGACATCACGATCCCGGCTGCCGACGTACGCGAGCTCGACATCCTCGTCGTCGGAGCGGGCGAGCGAGTGGCGACCGACGGCGTCGTCGTCGAGGGACGGTCCAGCGTCGACACCTCGGCGATCACCGGGGAGTCCATACCAGTCGAGGTCGGACCGGGCGACGCGGTCGCGGCAGGTACGGTGAACGGGTCGGCGACGCTGCGGATCGAGGCGACCGCAGATGGTCGCGACAACTCCCTCACGCAGATCGTCTCGCTCGTCGAGCAGGCCCACGCCCGCAAGGGCGACCGAGCGCGCCTGGCGGATCGGATCGCACGCCCTCTGGTTCCCATCGTCCTGATCGCCGCAGCGCTCGTCGCCCTGTTCGGTTTCGTCGTCGGTGACCCGTGGACCTGGATCGAGCGGGCACTGGTCGTCCTGGTCGCGGCATCCCCCTGCGCACTGGCGATCGCGGTGCCGGTCACGGTGATCAGCGCTATCGGTTCCGCGTCGAAGTTCGGCGTGGTGATCAAGTCGGGTGAGGCGTTCGAACAGCTCGGCACCATCCGCGCCGTCGCCTTCGACAAGACCGGAACCCTGACCCGCAACGAACCAGCCGTGGTCGACCTCCGACCCGCCGACGGGATCAGTCGCGACGACCTGCTCGCCTGGGCTGCCGCACTCGAGGCCACCAGCACGCACCCCTTGGCCGCCGCGATCACCGCCGCATCCGCGAAGTCCTTGCCTGCGGTCGACGTCGTCGAAGAAGCCGGCCACGGCATCGCCGGGCGCGTCGACGGCAAGCTCATCCGCGTCGGGAACGTGCGCTGGCTTCCCCCGGCCGCACTCAGCGGTGCTTCCGACAGGATGGCGGCGGAGGGCATGACCGTGGTCGTCGTCGAAGCCGACGGCGTGGTCGCCGGGCTCGTCGGCATCCGCGACGAGCTGCGACCGGAGTCGGCCGAGACCGTGCGGATGCTGCACAGTCAGAGCATCGGGACCACCATGATTACCGGAGACAACGAACGCACCGCCCGCGCCATCGCCGCACAAGCTGGCATCGAGGACGTGCGGGCTGAGCAGCTGCCCGCCGACAAGGCCCGCGTCATCGAGACGCTGACCGCCGTTCGACCGACGGCGATGGTGGGGGACGGCATCAATGACGCCCCGGCTCTCGCGACCGCCACGGTCGGGATCGCCATGGGGCTGAAGGGCTCGGCGGCCGCCATCGAGTCCGCCGACGTCGCCTTCACCGGCCACGACCTCCGCCTCCTCCCCGGCGCGCTCGCTCACGCCCGCCGTGGCCGGCGCATAATGACTGCGAACATCGCCGTGGCACTCGCGATCATCATCGTGCTGTTCCCGCTGGCGCTGTTCGGCGTTCTCGGTCTCGCAGGCGTCGTCCTGGTGCACGAGATCGCCGAGGTCATCGTCATCCTCAACGGCGTCCGTGCAGCGCGACGCCCTGCGACTCTCCGGGAACTCGTGCCGGCAATCGAGCCTGCACACGTCTGATCAACTACATCGTGCGACGCTTCCCGCTGCCCGGACACTTCAACTCCATGACAGATCGCGCCCTCGATCGCGGTATCGACGGTGCAACCGGGGCAGGCGGCTCGCACGCTGTCCATCGGACCGCGCACGCGAGCCGCCTTCTCCTCCCATGCCGGCTCCTATGCCGCCGCGTCGAGCAGGATCGTGATCGCGTCATCGTCGGGGCAGGACGACATCCGCGCTTCACCGCTCTCCGTCGTGAACGTGAGCCTTGTGCATCCTTCGTTGTCGGGGTCGACCTCGACGACGCCAATCGTCGCCAGCAAGGTACCGCCGTTCACGCCGACGAGAATCGTCATGCCGGGATCGAGTTCGCTGGCCGCGAGCTCGAAGCTCTGCAATCCGTCGTCGCGCTGCTCCGCCCGCTCTTCGGTCAGCTCCGAAACCGACACCGCGGCAGGTGGCCATCTCGAAGGTCTTCGGGTCGAGCTTGTCGGGCGCTGTGTCATAGTCCTGCTGCGTTGCCGGACCGTTCGTGGTCCGGCGCTAGTTCTCATCCCGCGCGCGGGAGAGGGTAGCGAGGTAATCGTTGTAGGCGTCGAGCTCGGCATCCTCGGCCTTCTGGCGTTGCTTCGCGGTGCGCGCGTCGCGGGCGCGCCAGCGGGAGAGGCAGACGATGAGCACCACAAACAGCGGGAGTTCCGCGTAGGTCCAAACTAAGGAGCCGGCGATTGCCTGATCGAGGGCGGGATCATGCCTAGTAGTGGCTGTGTTGTATGCGCTGAACAGCAATGTGCTGGTGCGGAGCAGAACGAGGCCGAAGATGGCGTGGATCTGGATCTCGACGGCGATGTCGATGAATCGTGCGGCGAAGGAGGGGGCGCGTGGTAGTGGGTCGGAGGACCACAGCGGTGTCGCTGAGACGATACCGAGGACGAGGATGACGAAGAGTAGGGCGTCGTGGCCGAAGGGGATGCGCATGATGGCGCTGATGGCGTCTGTGAGGTAGAGGGTGGGATACAGCAGCATCGCGGTGACGATGGCAACCACGGGGTGCAGCGCGGCCCGCCAGAACCGTGAGCGGAGCCCCCCGTGCGCGGCGCAGAGGATGAGGCGTCCGAGGCCGGTGTGGGGTGTGCTGCGTAGGAGCAGCCGTCCCGGTGACCCGGCGATCAGGAGGGGCGGGACGACGGTCAGCAGGGTGATCTGCTGGAACACCAGGGCTGCGATGGACTCCGTCGCGAGGCGGTTCACGCCGAACGTCGTGACGGCGAAGATCAGGACGCACCCGATCAGGAACGATGCCGTGCGGGCGATCGCCCAGCGGCAGCCGTGACGCCACATCCAGATTGCGCCGCGCAGGTACAGCGCCGCGAGCAGCAGGGCGGCGATGGCGACAGGCGAGCCCGCGAGGGGCTCGAACGCGACCCACTGGTCGATCGGCGGCATGGCGGATTTCCTTTCATCGAGGCGATCATGCGTCGGCGGCTCCGGCCGTGGTGGTGGCGCGGGCGGAGCGCGGGGTCAGGTGAGGCCGGAGTAGGAGTGCAGGCCGGGGAAGTACACGTTGACGATCGTGAAGTTGAACAGCACGGCGGCGAATCCGATGATGCACAGCCAGGCCGAGCGGTTGCCGCGCCAGCCGCGGGTGGCGCGGGCGTGGATGTAGCCGGCATAGAGCACCCAGATCACGAAGGTCCAGACCTCCTTGGTGTCGAAGCCCCAGTAGCGTCCCCAGGAGTCGTTGGCCCAGATCGCTCCGGCGATCAGGGTGAACGTCCAGAACATGAAGCCGACGATCACGAACCGGTGGGCGAGGGTCTCGAGGACTTCGCCGGCGGGCAGCGTGCGCAGGAACCCGCCGCGGCGCCCTGCGGCGGGCGAGGTGCTCGTGCGGCGTTCACGGCGGGATTGCAGCAGTTGTGTGATGGAGAGGCCACAGGCGAGGGCGAACAGGGCGGTGGCGAGGGAGGCGACGAAGACGTGGATGACGAGCCAGATGCTCTTGAGCGGATCCATCAGCGAGACGACTTCGACGTAGAAGCTAAGTGTGGCGCCGCCCAGCAGCAGGACGATGATGCCCACCAGGAACGCGCCGAGGAAGCGCAGGTCGTACCAGCGGAGGGCGAGGAGGTAGACGGCGACGATCAGGACCGTCCCGGTGAGAGCGAATTCGTACATGTTCGCCCATGGCACCCGCTCTGCGGCGATGCCGCGGGCGATGGTTCCGCCGGACTGGAAGAGGAACGCGAGCGCGGTGAGCGCGGTGCCGATCCTCGCCCACAGCAGCCGGGGACGCTGCGAGGGTGGGGCATGGATGTCGTCCGGCTGCGGCTGGTCGGGCGGGGTCGGAGCGCTCGGAGAGGGCTGGTCGGCGGCGCCGATGAGGACCGGTGCGCGCTGCTGTTCCCGAGCCGGGGCGGGGCGTGCGGAACGCTGTGCGAGGTCCACGGTGTAGGCGACGAACGCCAGCGCGTAGGTCGCGATGGCCGTCCACACCAGCAGCAGTGAGAGGCCATCGAGGGAGGGCGTTTCTGTTCCGGGCATGTTGAGCTCCTTCATACGGACGAGCGGTTGCGGATGCGGTGGAGGATCCCGAATGCGATCAGGGCTCCGAGGGCGCCGAGCGGGATCAGCGCGCTGATCCCGGGGCCGAGGATCGTGGCGGGCGTGAGACCGGTGCGCAGCGGGACGATGGTGATCGCCGCAGCGGCGGTGTCGACGGGGATGCTGTCGATGGTCGCGCCGTCGGGGGCGATCACCTGGCTGGTACCGGTCGTGGAGACGTTGACGACGGCGCGGCCGGTCTCGATCGCGCGCATGCGGGCGAAGGCGAGCTGCTGCAAGTTCTCGGCGGTGCCGCGGAAGTCGGCGTTGTTGGTCTGGAAGACGTATAGCTGTGCGCCCTCTCGCGCGCCGTCCCAGATCACCTGGTCGTAGATCACGTCGAAGCAGATCGCCAGCCCGATCCCGACATCGTCGACGGTTACCAGGGGCGGGAGGGTGCCCGGGGTGTACTCGCGCTGGATCAGCCCGACCAGGTCGGGGACGATCTTCTCGTACAGCCAGCGATCCGGCACGTACTCCCCGAACGGGACGGGATTGATCTTGTCGTGCCGCTGGCGTTCGTCGGGCTGCGGGGTCCAGAGCAGGGACGAGTTGAAGACGTCCGCTCCTCGTGCGGTCGCGGCGTTCATCAGCAGCGGAGCGTCGGCTTGGCGGACGATGCGGTCGAGCGTGGCGGCGGTGGCGGGGTCGGCGAGTGGATCGGAGTCCACTCCCCCTTCCGGCCAGGCCAGCAGATCCATCGGCTGTCCGAGCAGCGGAGCGGTCGCCTCCGCCTGTGCGGCGAGCACGTCACCGCGTTCTCGGGTGTCGAAGTAGGCCGCCGGGCCGTTGCCTTGCACCCACCCGACCTCGAGTGTGCCGGTGGGCGAGGTGGGGAACTGGGGGACGAGGAGTAGGAGAGCCAGTACGGACAGGGCGGGGACGCCGCCACGCAGGAACCGTAGCCCGCCGGCGCGTGCCCATTGTACGACGCCGGCGCACATCGTCACGAAGAGGAAGGAGAGTCCCGTCACGCCCGTCCAGGATGCGACCTCGGACAGCGGGCCGTCGACGAGCGTCATTCCGATGCGTGCCCAGGGGAACCCGGAGTACGGCCACGAGCCGAGAACGACCTCTCTGCCCGCCCAGAGGCCGGCCACCAGGAGGGGAACCGCGACCAGCTGCGCCGCGCCCCGATGCGGGAACCGCGCCGTCCACCGATAGGCGAGCGTGATCAGGACAGCGCCAATGCTGAACAGGATCGTCTCAAGGCCGGCAAGGGCAATCCACGGCAGGGGGCCGAGGAACTCCCCCACCCAGATCAGGTGAGTGAAGAAGAACACTCCCCCGAAAGCGGCACCGACCAGCAGGGCCCCGCCGATGCTCCGGCCGACGAGGGTGCTCAGCGCCAGGGTCACGCTGAGCAGCGCCAGCGGCCACCATCCGACCGGCGGCGAGGCGAGACTCAAAGCGAGTCCTCCGATCATCGCGGCCGGGACCCCCGCCCACAGCGGAAGCCCGCTCGGCGGGGAGGACGCCCCGCCGGCGGGCGCGGCGACGGCCGGGGCTGACGTCAAGGTCGGGTGCATCGGTCAGGTGTCCTTCTTGCGGAGGGCATCGAGGTAGGCGTTGTAGGCGTCGAGCTCGGGATCACCGTGCACGTCGGCATATCTGTCGGCTTTGGCGGCCCGGAGGGTGTCATCACGGAACCATCGGTGCATGACGTAGAGGAGCATCACTACGGTGGGGCCTTCTCCGTAGGACCAGGCCAGGGCACCGGCGAGCCACTGATCGTCCAGCGGATCGATGCCTAGCGCCGTCGTGGGACCGGCGAAGGTCTCGACGAACAGCGTCGGGCTCATCATCAAGAACACGCCGAAGAACACGTGCAGGGCTGCTTCGGCGAACAGGTCCATCGCACGGCCGGGGTACGTCATCCGCACCGGGAGCGGGTCGTTGGACAGGATCGGGATGGTGAACAGAACGCCGGCTGCCAGGAAGGCGACCTCGAGCAGCGGATGCCCGCCAGGGGTCTGCAGGATCGGGTCGACGAGACCTCCGAGGTAAAGGCCATAGAACGACATCAGGAACAGCGGCATCGCGATCCAGGGGCTCAGCGCCCACCGTGCGATGCGGCTGCGCAGCCCGGCCAGGGCGAGGCGGAGGATCACTCGCCCGAGGCCGCGATGCGGGGTGGCGCGCAGCAGCAGTGTGCCCGGGGAGCCGAGCACGAGCAGCGGCGGGATGGCCATCATCAGGGTGAGCTGCTGGAACATGAAGACCGAGAACAGCAGGTACCGGTACCCTTCGACCGCCAGGCCGGTCATGGCCACCAGGACAATACATCCGAGGAGGAAGCACACCGTGCGGGTGACCGACCATCGGCGTCGCTGCCGCCAGAGCCGGATGGCGCCGGCCAGGTATAACACGGCCATGAGCAGACTGAGCATCGGCAGCACCGGGACCGGCGGCAGCATCGGCGTGAGAAACGCCTCTAGCGTCGGCGGTGTGTCGGGAATCGAGTCGTTCATGGCGTGTCATCGGTCGGCGAGGTTCAGAAGTCGAAGAGGTCCCCGAGGAACCCCTCGCGTCGTCTCTTGCCGCCGCGGTCATGCCGGGAGCGGCGGTGCTCGTCTTCGGGGTAGTCAGGGGCCTGGTAGCCGGATGAGCGGTCGATGATCTTGTCGAGCTCGCCGCGGTCCAGCCACACGCCGCGGCATTGGGGGCAGTAGTCGATCTCGACGCCGGAGCGGTCGGTGACCAGGAGCGTCGTACCGTCAACGGGGCATTTCATCGGTTCTTTCCTTCTCTGGGGATGAGTCGGAAGCGCCGGTGAGCGCCTCCGTGTGGGTGTCGGCGATGTCGACGACGGCTTTGCGGAGGGTGGGGTCTTCGCCGCGGGCCAGTCCGGCGTACTCGAGGCGGACGCCGTCCTCGGTGGGGTGGGCTTTGACCCAGACGCGGCGACGGGGCACGAAGAGCCCGGCGAAGAGGCCGAGCATCGCGAGGATCGAGAAGGCCAGCACCCATCCGGCGGTCGGGTCGCGCTGGATCTGCAATGACGCGAATCGCTTGACTGGATCCTCGGGCGACGCGATCTCCCAGGTGACGGTGCCCCACCCGTTCGGCAGGTCTGCGGTCTCCCCCGGTGTCAGTTCGATGGAGTCGACTCCGGTCTTGCCGCCGGTGTGCTGGGTGAGGCCGTCGGTTTCGAGGGTGTACACCGATCGCGGGGTGCCGTCGTCGATGCCGAGGTCGCCGCTGTACACGTTGAAGGTGAGCAGCGGGTTGACGACGTCGCCGTAGATGGAGGTGTAGGCGCCGGAGTCCAGCACACCCGCGGTGGGGTAGAAGAATCCGACCAGGCCGACCTGCTCGGGCAGCCCGTCGGGAATCTTGATGATCCCGAGGGAGGTCATGTTCGAGTCCTGCGGGAGGAACGGCTGCGACTCGGTGTACACGAGATCACCGGCCGCGTCGCGCACGGTGATCGTGGGAGCGTAGCCATTGCCGAGCAGGTGGATGCGGTCGCCCGTGACAGAGATGGGATAGTTCACGATCACGCTCTCGGTCCGCTCCTGCTCACCGGGGACGCGCACGGTGACGTCGGCGGAGAAGTCTCCCGCCTGCCCGGCCCCCGGTGTGCCAGGCCGCTGATACGTGACCTGGAATTCGTCGAGGGTGAGCGAATACGGAGCGAGACCGGTGCCGTCGATGAATCGGCCGGCGTCGAACGAGGAGTAGTCGCTGAGCGCGTTGACGAAGGTGGTGCCCTCAACGACGACGCGCTGGCCCGTGTAGGAGAACGCTCCTCCCAGGCCCACCGAGACGAGCACGCCGATCAGCGCGGTGTGGAAGACGAGGTTGCCGGTCTCGCGCAGGTATCCGC
Source organism: Microbacterium sp. OR21 (assembly GCF_047306785.1). NCBI lineage: Bacteria > Bacillati > Actinomycetota > Actinomycetes > Micrococcales > Microbacteriaceae > Microbacterium > Microbacterium sp. OR21. The sequence continues at coordinate 594,446 of NZ_JAZEXJ010000002.1, forward strand.
GTTCGGCGGATACGGAGAGCCATCCGCGGCCGTCGTAGCGGTGCACCCGGTAGCCCGCGCGGCGCAGCTGCCGCTCGGCGACCTCGATGGCCTCTCGCGCCTGGCTCGCGGGATCGGCGGCCGGGACGGTGCGCTCCTCGTAGTCATCGAGCCGGGACAGTCGCACCGGCGTGCGGGGCGGCTGGGATCGCAGGGCCTTGTAGTGGTGCTTCGTGCGCGGGGTGACACATCCGATCAGGGAGGCGAACAGCAGCAGGTAGATCGCGGAGAACCACGGCGACTGGTATACATCGAACAGCCCGATGGCATCCACGATCGGATAGGCCTCGGGGTTGTCACGCTGCCACTGGATCACCCCGTTGGGGTCGGCGCTGCGCTGCGGGAACAGTGATCCTGGCACGGCGGCGATCGCCAGCAGGAGCAGCAGCAGCAGAGCGGTTCGCATGCTGGTCAGCTGACGCCACGCCCATCTCGCCCATCCCATGACCCCCAGCGCTGGTTGGGCGATGACGGAACCGTCGCCGTCGGCGTGGTCGTCGGGCCGCAGGGGGTCGACGGGTGCATCGGTGGTGGTCTCAGAGCGGGAGGGGGACATTGATCACCACCTGCTGGAGGGCGGACATCAGCGCAGTCCACAGCCCGGTCACCATCAGGATGCCGAGGAGGACGAGAACTCCCCCGCCGACGATGTTCAGGGTACGGATGTGGCGGCGCAGGAACGCGATCGACCGGGACGCCCACCCCCAGCCGAGGGCGAGCACGAGGAAAGGCAGGCCGAGCCCGAGCGAGTAAGCCAGGCCCAGCAGGCCTGCACGGGTCGGGTCGCCGAGGTTCCACGAGACCGACAAGATCGCCGCGAGCGTCGGGCCGATACACGGCGTCCACCCGACGCCGAGCGCGAACCCGAGCAGCGGCGCACCGAGCAGCCCAGCACGGGACTGCATACGCGGGCGGAGCGAGCGCTGGGCGACGCCGAAGAACCCGATGAACACCAGGCCGAGGATGATCACCACGACGCCGAACACACGCGTCAGGACGTTCGCGTACTGCAGCAGCAATAACCCGAACGTCCCGCCCAGGATCGTCACGGTGACGAACACGACAGTGAACCCGGCGATGAACAGCGTCACCCCTAGCAGCAGCCGCGTGCGCTCCGCCGTCGCAGTGGGGGTCGATGCGCCCCCGACCGCGGTGACGCTCGAGGCGCCGCCCAGATACCCAAGGTAGCCGGGAACCAGCGGCAGCACGCACGGGGAGACGAAGGAGATCAGACCCGCCAGGACCGCTATCAGGATCGCGACCCACAGCGCCCCGTCAGCGACGAGCTCACCGGGGCTCACGGCGACTCCTCGAGGGCGTCGCGAACGAGCGTCGACAGGATGGATGCGCTCTGCAGCTGCCCGATGATGCGCGCGGCGACCCGCCCCTCCCGGTCGACCACGAGTGTCGTCGGGGTCGCCTGGATCGGGGTGACCTGTGCGAACGCCAGCTTGACCTTGCCATCGTTGACGTCGATCACGCTGGGGTAGGTGACGTTGTTGTCCCGGGCGAAAGAGAGCGCCGTGGCGGGCTGGTCGTAGGTGTTCACTCCGAGGAACGACACGCTCTGATCCTGGTACTCCTGCCACACCTCCTCGAGCAGCGGCGCCTCGACGATGCACGGTCCGCAGGCGGCGTACCAGAAGTTCACCACCAGCACCTCGCCCCGGTAGTCGTCGCTGGAGACCGTCGCGCCGGTCTCGGTGGCACCTTCGAAGACCACCGGGTCGCCCCGCTCCCCTGCCGCGATCTCCACGACGCGGAAGTCTCCGGCGATGTACCCCTTCTCGTCCCCCTCCTGGTACTGCTGCGCCAGGGAGTCGTTCGCGGAGCACCCCGTCAGGGCGATGACGCCCAGGAGCACCGCGGCGACTGCGGCGATCGTCCGGCGGATCATGTGCGACGCACCTTGATCAGTGCCCCCGCGATCAGGAAGACGATGGCCGCGGCCGGCTGCGCCGCCGCCCAGACCGGGCCCGTGAATGGGAAGGGCACGACCGGGTTCCACAGCACCAGGACCGCGACGAATACCGGGATCCACCACCATTGGCGCGCCTGCCCAGCAAACCAGGCCACGATCGCCGCGAAGATCGCAGTGACGAATAGCACCACCTGGAACAGGCCGGCACCGGTCCACAGCGGAGCGGTGAAGAGGACCGCTGCGGCGAGCAGTCCCGGTGCGAGTGCATTGCGCTGGAACGTGGACGGCGCGTGTTGTTTCGCGTTCATGCGGTACCTGCTTCCACTCGCGCCGAAGGAGCCAGGTCGCCCTTGCGCCGCCGGGTCCAAGTGATGCCGAGAAGGAGGATGACGCCGATGCCGAGCGCGACATCTGCGAGGTTCCCGATGAACAGGGTCCCGTAGGCGAGGAAGTCGGTGACGTGCCCGACCCCGAAGCCGGGCGGTGAGAACAACCGATCGATCAGGTTCCCAAGCGCGCCGCCCAGCATGAACCCGAACGCCACCGCGAGCCCTGCCGTCCGTGCACGGAGCGCGGCGATGATCAGCCAGACCACCGCGCCCGCTCCGACCAGGGTGAGCACACCAGTGAATCCAGACCCGAGGGAGAAGATCGCACCCGGATTGAACGCGAGTTGGAGGCCGAACAGATCGCCCAGGAGCGGGATACGCACCTCCTCGCTCAGCGTGACGAGAGCGGCCGCCTTCGTGGCCTGATCGATCATCACGATCCCTGCCGCCACAATGGCGGCGACCGCGAGGTGTCTAAGCCGGTTAGGACTCATCGGCATTCTCCTTCTTCTGCTGCGCCGCCCGGTCTCGACGGCGCCGATCACGACCTGCCATGAACATCAAGAGTGCTGCGCTACCCAGGAGGGCCGCTCCCCCAGCGACGACCAGGACGGGGAGTGCATCGAGGTCCGTGCTCGCTTGGCTGTGGATGTCGCCGTAGCCGGACTCGGCAGTCGGCGTCGGGGTCGGCGTGCTCTCCTCCGATGGGGAGGGGCGGCTCATGGACGTGGGGCTGCTCGTCGGCGGCGCGCCCGTCGTCTCCACCGTGAACGTGTACTCGTCGCTGATCGGGTGTCCGTCGCTGGACACCACCCGCCACCTCACCGTGACCTCTCCGACGACCAGCTGGTCGGACAGGTTCTGCGTGACCGTCGCCTCGGAGATCTCGGGAGCGTCGTCGACGAGGTTTCTGCCGTCTTCTGTGATGACCTCGATCGCCGTGGCGCCCTCGAGCCTCTGCAGCTCGCCCGTGAAGGTGAGGGAGATCTCCGCCGGGGCGTCAGATACTGTCGCGGATGCCTCGGGGTAGGCGGAGAGCAACTCGTCGTGAGCAGCGGCGGGACTCGCCGTGCCGAGAACGGCGCCGCCGATGACCAGCAGAGCAGACAGGCTGGCGGACGCGGTGAAGCCACGGCGCCGCTTGCTCGACGTTCGAGAGGTCGAGAGCCTTCGGCGGTGGATGGATTTCATGAGTTCTGCTTTCTTCAGGGGCGTTGGACGATGTGGCCGGCGATGGTCGTGGCATCCCGCCAGACCCCTGCGATGGTGTCGGAGCCCCTGCCGCCGTACTGCGGGATCCCGGCGACGAATAAGCCCGGTATCCCGGTCATGGCCCGCTGGGGAGGATCGATCTGGGCGCTGTCCGGTAGCCAGTCGTCCCCGGGAACGAATCCGGTGGCGAGGATCACGGAGCTCGGCGTCGCCACTGTTCCGTCGAGGAAGGTGACAGCGCTCTTCGCGGCCCTTGCCACTGCGGGGCAGATCCTGACGCCAGCGTCACGCAGTTGTTCGTAACTGTCCCCGAACACCGGCTCCGGTCGCGATCCTCGAGCAAGGAGTTGCCGGCGCGGGTAGCGTATCGCCGGCTGGTGCCGACGAGCCGTGCGGACAGCCAGGGTCACGGCATGCGAGGGCGCGAGTTCACGGGCCAGCTGCACACCGCTGTTTCCGCCGCCGACGATGAGCACATCGTTCGTGGAAATCTGCCGCGGATACAGGTACTCGCTACTGTGCAGCACAACTCCGGGCACTTGAAGTTCCGCTGCCCACACCGGCATGCGCGGATGCGCGGCGGCGCCGGTCGCACACACGACGTTTCGGGTCTGCACCTCGCCATCCGTGGTCGACAAGTGCAGGACCGAGCCGGACCCGCGCCGCTCCACACCTGTCGCGCGCACACCCCAGATGGTCTTCACTCCGAGATCGCCTTCGACGTAGCTGAGGTAATCGATCATCTCGTCGACCCGCGGCCGACGGCGTTGATCACCCAGGAAGGGCAGGCTCGGCAGAGCGCTGTGACGGGCGTCGCTGAGAAGCACCATCGAATGCCACCGGGAAGCCCAGCTGCGCAGGCCTGGCGCGGCCCCGTCGATCACGACGAAGTCCTGCTGGGGATGCAGTCCTTTCGCGACCAGTGCGGCCGCCACTGCGAGGCCGGCCTGACCGCTGCCGACAATGATCACTCGTTTATGCGACAGGCCTGCCCGCATCACTCGTCACCGTTCACCGCTGCTTCGATGGCGTTCTCGAGGTCGTCCAGCTGCTGCAGTTGGAGCTGCTCGCCCTCGAGGAAGAACGTCGGCGTGCTGTTGACGCCGAGCTCCTGTCCCGCATTGAAGTCGAGCTTGACCCGTTCGAGCGTGGCCGGATCCGCGATGGCGGTATCGTAGGCAGCCATATCCAGGCCGATCTCCTCGGCGAAGCCGCGGAAGAGATCAGCGCGGGATTCTCGAGCCTCGCCCCACTCCGCCTGCGTCTCGAACAACCGGTTGTACATCTCCTCCAACCGATCCTGCTGGGCGGCGGCCTCTGCGGCGAGAGCCGCGTTCGTCGAGTTGAAATGGCCCGGGAGCGGGAAGTAGCGCACCACGTAGGTGATCTCCCCGGCGTACTTCTCGCGAAGATCCTCCACGATCGGGTAGAACATCCCGCAGGCCTCGCACTCGAAATCGAGGAACTCCACGACCTCGACCGCACCCTCCCCGCCGTCGTCGAGGATGTGCGAGCTGGCATCGACGACAGCCGGGGGCTCGGCTGTCTGGCCCTCCCGCGCCGCGGGTGACGGGGTGGACGAATCTTGGTTGTTGATCATCACGTAGATGATCGCTCCCACCACGAGAACGATAACGAGTGCTGCAGTGATCAGGATCGGACGCGCGCTGCGGCTCGCGGCGCGCGTCTTTCCAGAAGGGTTCATCAAGTACTCCAAACAGGATCAATGGCATGGAACAGGCCCCGGGCGGGTACCCGGGTGCGTAGCGCCGTCCGCACGAGACGGCATGCCGAAGGTCAGGTTCGGGAAAGACCCAGCTGTGTCAGCGACAGTGCTCCAGTCGGAGCAGCGATGAGGCGGACCGGGACGAGCGAGAGGGCCGCCCAGCGAGGGGCGAGATATACGACTCCCCGCCGCCGCGAAAGCATCCGGGCGAAGATCACGAGGACGAGTCCGCACAACACACCGAGGGCGCACAGAGCCGCCCCGACAAGGATCCCCGTTGACTCGTCATCAGCGGAGCCCGCCAGGTGCTCGTCGATGGTGCTGCCGCCCTCCCCCACGGTGACGTGGGGATCGACGAGTGCGTTCACCAGCAGGGGTGAGGTCCAAGTGCCTTCGCTCTCGGAGTGCGATGCACCGGCGGCACTCAGTATCAGAAGCAGAGCCAGCACAAGCGCTGTAATGATCCTCGTTATCAACAACCGCTGGCTCAGTATTTCTAAGCGCTGCGTCCGAGCCGAGGAGATCATCTCTACAAGGGTAGAGCGCGGACCTTTGAGCCTCCTCTATGGAGATGGAGCCCGGTCTTTAAGCAGATGCTGTGAAGATGCATCTCGATTTGACCTGAGCAATTCAGACTATCTACCGTTACAGATCGGTAACGATCGGGTCTGCGATCGAAATGAGCATTCTGCTCCACCGGAAGGACCACCATCATTTCAGTGCTACCCGAACGCGAAACCGAGAACGCGTCGACGGACTCTGGCTCCCTTAATCGCCCCCTTCTTCGTCGCGATCTCCGTCGCCAAGGCGAGCCGCCGTCGCACGATGCCACCGCGCCCTCACAAACCTCCGTCATCCCGCCGCACATACCTGAATCCCACGTTCCGGTAACGTCTGCGATACCGCCCCACCGTCCACGCGACCGGAGCCCGTGGGGTCGTGCGAAGACGCTCGGAGCCGCCCTCGCCGTCAGCGTAATGATCACCGGCGCCGCCCTTCCAGGAGCATCCGACGCGGAACCGCAGCCGGTTCAGGCCACGGTGACCGTTGATGGTCAGTCCTACACGGCGGAAGAAGACGTCCGGGCGGAGGTACTCTTCCGCGGGGACTATTCCGCAACCACGGAGGAGGAGATCGCCGCGTCACGCGCGCAGGCGCTCACAGCCGCCGTCGCATCCGGCCTTCCCCTCTCGACAGCTGTGAACCTGCCAACAGCTCAACAGGTTCTCATGCCGTTGGCCTCCGACACCTACTCCCTCAGCGACGGGTTCGGCGCCTCGCGGCCGGGTCGCTCGCACATGGGCCAAGACCTCGCGGCATCAGTCGGTACGCCCATCTATGCGGCTGTCGCAGGCTGCGTGTCGCTCTCAACCGAGAGAAACAGCGGCTACGGCGTGAGCATCCGGGTCGAAAGCCTGCTCGACGGAAAGACGGTCAGCACCCTCTACTCACATCTGAACAACGGAACCCGCGCGGTGAAAGTCGGCGACTGCGTTACTTCCGGTCAGTACCTCGGCGACGTCGGCTCCACCGGCTACATCTTCGGATCCTGTCTGCACTTCGAAGTTCACATCAACGGCCGCCCCATCGACCCCCGGCCCTGGTTGAGCAAGAACGTGGATTGAAGCCACCTCAGTCGCTGTACGCTGTAGGTCCCGACGGAGTGATCACCGACCACTGCCCGCCTATCAGGTAGCTGCCCGCCGTCCACGAACCGGCAGACATCTCCCCAGGCGGTGCGGAACCTTGGGACCCAGTGAACTCGACGATTCGGAGCGACGCGTGCTGCATCGTCGTAATGGAGGGGCCGGAAACCGCAGAAATTGGCATCACGCCACGTGGCTTCTGGCCGGCGACGAGGAAGAATGAAGGGTGCGCCTCGAACGCGTGAAGTGCTTAGATCTCGCCGATCTCCTTGCCTCTGCCGCAGCTCTCGGTGATCCGCTCGCATTCAGACAACTATGCGGAGAAGGATCCAAAGTCGTGGCGCGGCACGCGGCTCGTGCCTCTGTCACCGAGGGCTCTCGAGATCTTCGAGGAACACGCAGCCGGTAAGCGCGCCGATGACTATCTGTTCACCAATCGCCGTGGCGGGCAACTCCGGGTCGGCGTCGTGCGCAAGTTCCCCATCGGCTTTCGTCGCCACGCACTCCGACACTACGCCGCGTCAACCTGGCTCCGTCTTGGCACTCCTGTCCACGAGGTAGCCGAGTACCTCGGCGATGATCCGCGCACAGTTCTGAAGATCTACGCGCACATTCTCGGCGAGGGACAACGCCGCGACTTCATCAATAGGCTCGCCGCCGCCGAGGCGACTCAGAAAAAGCCCGGACACTCCACGGACACTAGAGCCCAGAAGCCTGATCAGATTCAGACGCCTTCGAATCAGGCGAGCCGAGAAATAGGCTTCTGATCAGGAGCTTTTGGCGGAGACGGAGGGATTTGAACCCTCGGTCCCCTTGCGAGGACTCCACCTTAGCAGGGTGGTGCACTAGGCCTGACTATGCGACGTCTCCAGGCATCCGACTTCGACCGGATGCGCCTTGCAAGCATACCCGTTCTCCGGGGCAGTCACGAATCAGCCCCGGACGTTGCCGTTCGAGCAGGTCTGCACGGCGGCGGAGTTGCCCTTGATGGAGTCGGGCAGCGCCACGACGTCGTCGGGGGTCGGCGCGGGGGTCCCGGATGCCGTCGGCGCAGGCGCGGCCGGCGTCTCGGGCTCCTGCACGACGACGCCCTCGTTCGCGGTGTTCTGGTGCGTGATCTGCAGCTGCTTGTTCGCCTTGATGGCGTCCCACAGCACGGTCGCGGCGCTCTCGTCGGGGACGACCTTGTTCGCGTCGTACGGGTCTTCCGCGGTGGGGTACTGCACGAACACGATGTCCTCGAACGGCACGCTCTTGACCGCGAGGGCGATCTGCACGATCTTCATCGGATCGGCCAGCGTCTTCGACGCCTCGAGGTTGTTCAGGCCCGTGTCGGCCAGCTTGAGCATGACCGGCACGTTGCCGAGCACCTCGCCGCTGATCATCTTGCGGGCGAGGCTCGACATGTACTGCTGCTGGTTGCCGATGCGCCCGAGGTCCGACCCGTCGCCCACGCCGTGACGCGTGCGCAGGAACTGCAGCGCCTGCACGCCCTGGATAGTGTGCGTGCCGGCCTTCATGTCGAGGCCGGTGTACCGGTCCTTGATGGGGTTCGCCAGGCACACCTCGACGCCGCCGATGGCATCCGTGATCTCGATCACGCCGCCGAAGGTGACCTTCGCGGCGAACTCGATGTCCTCGCCGGTGAGCTGCGAGATGGTCTTGGCCACGCAGTTGAGGCCGCCCTTCTCACCGCCGTGCTCGTAGGCGACGTTCAGGGCCTGCTTGCGCATCGCCGGCTTCGTGTTGCCGTCGATGTCGGTGCACTCGGGAATGGGCAGCATCAGGTCTCGGGGGAAGCTCACGGCGGTGACCCGACGCGGCTCTGCCGACACGTGCACGAGCAGGTTGACGTCGTTGAGGGTTCCGCCGGCATCCCGGCCGGTGCATCGCTCGCCGAACAGGTGCTTGTACTTCTCCTCGCACGTATCCACCCCGGTGAGCAGGATGTCGAATCCGCCCGGGTACGCGCCGATGTCGGGCGGCAGCTCCTTCGTGCCCTCGAGCTCGACTGCGTTCGCGTTGACGGTCGAGGTGAATCCGCCCACGACGTATCCGGCGACGCCGATGCCGCTGATCAGAACGACGGCGAGCGCGACGCCGAGCAGCTTGAGCAGCTGCCCGACCGCGCTCGGCGAGCGGAGCTGACCATGGCGCGCCACGGGCTGGCGTCGTTTGACGGACGTGCTCACTCGGGGGCCTTTCGACAGGAAGCGGAGGGTGTGGGATTCGAACCCACGGGACATTGCTGCCCACTGGTTTTCAAGACCAGGTCCATCGGCCGCTCGGACAACCCTCCCGACGCCGGTTCGCACCGGACGGTCAGGCGTCGAGTCTATCGGCTTCGGGCGGAGCCCATCGGACGACTCATTCTCGCGCGCACGCCTGGGGATCTTCTGGGGAAGACGATCAGAGCAGGGTGCGGAGGGCGGATGCCAGACCGCCGTCCTCGACGACGCCGGTCAGCTCGCCGGCGGCGTCGCGCACCTCGTCGACGGCCTGCCCCATGGCCACCGCACGCCCACCGCCCTCGAGCGCCCAGGCGAACATGCCCAGGTCGTTACGGCCGTCGCCCGCCACGAGCACCCTGTCGCGTGGCGTCTGAAGCTGGGAGCGCACGCGCTCCAGCGCGGTGCCCTTGTCGACGCCCTTCGGAGCGATGTCGAGCCAGGCCGTCCAGCCGACGGCGTACGACACCTCGTTCAGCCCGACCTCGGCGACGATGCGCTGGAAGTCCGCCTCGTCGTGCTGCGGCGACACCACGACCACCCGCGAGACGGGTTGCTGCATCAGCTCGTCGAACTCGACCTCGCGCCCGGCGTCGAGCGACCAGTCGTCGAGCACGTCGGTGTACAGCCGCTCCCCCGACGCGAGTTCGACCATGTAGCGCGCTTCGGGCAGGCTCTCACGCAGCAGGGCGAGCACCGGGGCCGGATCGAAGACCTCGACGCGCCACCGCTCCCACGTGTCGCGGACACGGCGCATCACGACGGCGCCGTTCGAGCACACCGCGAACTCGGCGGTGAGCTCGAGGGCGTCGATGAAGCGCTGCGTCGCGCCCCAGCTGCGCCCCGTGGCGAGCATGACCTCGTACCCGGCGTCGCGCACGGCGCCGACGGCCTCGACCACACCGGGGCTCAGCGTCTCATCTTGCAGCAGGATCGTGCCGTCGATGTCGAGCCCGACCAGGCCGCGCGAGCTCACTCCGTGCCCTGCGCGGCGGTCTCGGCCGATTCCGCCACCCAGCCGATCGGCCGCAGCACGTCGATGCCACCCAGGTAGGGCCGCAGCACCTCGGGCACCGTGACCGAGCCGTCGGCCTGCTGGTGCGTCTCGAGGATGGCGACGATCCAGCGGGTGGTGGCCAGCGTGCCGTTCAGCGTGGCCACGCTGCGGGTCTTCGCCGCCGCGGCGTCATCCGACTCGGGGCGGTACCGGATGTCGAGCCGGCGCGCCTGATAGGTCGTGCAGTTCGACGTCGAGGTGAGCTCGCGGAACGCGCCCTGCGTGGGCACCCACGCCTCGATGTCGAACTTGCGGGCCGCGCTCGAGCCCAGGTCGCCCGCCGCGACATCGATCACCCGATAGGCGAGGCCGAGAGCGGTGAGCATCTCCTCCTGCAGCGCGACGAGGCGGTCGTGCTCGGCCTCGGCGTCCTCGGGCGTCGTGTACACGAACATCTCGAGCTTGTTGAACTGGTGCACGCGGATGATGCCGCGGGTGTCCTTGCCGTACGAGCCGGCCTCGCTGCGGTAGCAGGTCGACCAGCCGGCGTAGCGGTGCGCGCCGTGCGTGAGGTCGAGGATCTCGTCCTTGTGATAGCCGGCGAGGGGCACCTCGCTGGTGCCCACCAGGAACAGGTCCTCCTTGTCGAGGTGGTAGACCTCGTCGGCGTGCTCGCCGAGGAACCCGGTGCCCTGCATGATCTCGGGGCGCACCAGGGTGGGCACGATCATCGGGGTGAAGCCGTTGGCGAGCGCCTTGTCGAGCGCGAGGTTCATCAGCGCGATCTCGAGACGCGCACCGATGCCCTTCAGGAAGTAGAAGCGCGAGCCCGACACCTTCACGCCGCGCTCCATGTCGATGGCGCCCAGCATCTCGCCGAGCTCGAGGTGGTCGCGGGGCTCGAAGTCGTAGGTGGGCACGTCGCCCACGCGGCGCAGCTCGACGAAGTCCTCCTCGCCACCGGCGGGGACGCCGTCGATGATGACGTTCTCGATGCGCTCGAGGGCGGATGCCGCAGCATCCGCCGCCTCGTTCGCCGCCTGCTGGGCGGCCTTGACCCGATCTGCCAGATCCTTGGCCTGCGCGACCAGCGCGGCCTTCTCGTCCTTCGGGGCCTTCGCCACGGTCTTGCCGAAGGCGTTCTGCTCGGCGCGCAGCGTCTCGAAGGCGTTCAGCGCATCGCGACGCGACCGGTCGGCCTCGATCGCCGCGTCGACGGTTTCCGGCGCGTTCCCGCGCGCGATCTGTGAGCGTCGGACGAGCTCGGGCTCGTCGCGGAGGAGGGCGAGATCGATCATGGGCCAAGTCTACCGACGGCGCCCGGACCGCTCCGGCGGCGGCAGGGCGAGGGACTGCGGTCGTAGAGTGGCGTCATGTCGGCATCCGGGATCGAGCGCGCGCACGCGGCTCTCATCCTCAACCCGGTGAAGGTGGATGCCGCGCGGCTGCGTTCGGCGCTTCGAGCCCTCTCCCGCGCGCACGGCTGGGCGGCACCGCGGTTCTACGAGACGAGCATCGAGGATCCGGGTCAGGAGATCACCCGCACCGCCCTCGCCGAGGGAGCCGCGGCGGTGCTCGCCGCGGGCGGAGACGGCACGATCCGCGCGGTCGCCGAGAGCATGGCGGGCACCGGCGTGCCGTTCGCCGTGCTCCCTGGCGGCACCGGCAACCTCTTCGCACGCAATCTCGGTCTGCCCCTGCTCGACGTCGAGAGGGTGATGGAGGGCGTCTTCACCGGCTTCACCCATCCGGTCGACATGGGCTGGGCCCGGCTCAGCCGTCCGGACGGCAGCGTCACCGAGCACGGCTTCGTCGTGCTCGCCGGGATGGGTCTGGACGCCGACATGATCGCCAACACGAGGCCCGACCTGAAGCGCTCGGTCGGGTGGGTCGCCTACCTCGACGGCGCCGCGCGCTCTCTTCCCGGCGCCAAGCCGTTCCGTGTCGTCTACCAGGTCGACGAGGGCAGACTGCACTCGACGAAGGTGCACAGCATGCTGTTCGCCAACTGCGGCGCGCTGCCCGCGGGCATCGCGCTGCTGCCGGATGCCTCGCTCGACGACGGGGCGATGGACATCGCGCTGATCCAGGCGGCGGGGCCTCTGGGCTGGCTGGGCATCTGGCGCAAGGTGTGGTGGGACAACTCCGTGCTGCGGCGCACCCGCGCCGGGCGTCTCGTGCTGGAACGCCGCGGCAGGGACGCCTCGATCCGCTATCTGCGCGGAGCCATGGCGGAGGCGGCGATGATCGGTCCGACGTCGATCGAGCTCGACGGCGACGAGCTCGGCCTCGCGGTGCGGATGGTGTGCCGTGTGCAGCGCGGCGGTCTCACGATCGCATTGCCCCGCGGACACGACACGTCGCGCTTCTGATCCGCCTCAGCTGTGCACGGCGACCGTGCCGTCGAGCCCGCCGCCGGCCAGGGTCAGCTCGAACGCCCCGTCCGCAGCCTCCTGCGGAAGGAGGATCGGCGTCACTCGCGGTGCCAGGTCCATCGTGCAGACGCCGTCGACATCCTGGAAGGTGACGGCGGCTCCGGCATCGGTCGACTGGACGTCGTTCACGATGGGAGGGCAGGAGCTCGACCCCCAGGTCAGCAGCACGATGCCCTCGTCGTCGAACCAGCCGGCCGAGGGCGTGTACTCGGTCTGTCCCTGCGGTGCCTCGGCGAGCGCGTCGAGGTCGGCGCTCTCGGTGCGCTCTCCGTGCACGACCTCGACCTCGACGCCGCGGGTGACGTCGACGCCGTCGGGCACCGGCACCATCAGCGCACGCGGGACGAGGTCATCGGTGCAGGCTTTCTCGGCACTGGCGGCGAGGGTCACCCGCACGCCGCGATCCGAGGAGGCCACATCGCCGAGCACCGGCGCGCACGATGACGATCCCCAGGTGAGCACGGCGAACGCGCGGCCTCCGTCGAGCCACGCCACCTCGACCTCGTTCACCGCGTCGGCGTACGGAGGGGTCGCCGTGTCGCTCGGAGCGCCCGAGCTCGTCGGGGCAGCAGCTCCGGGAGTCGCCGCGCAGCCGGCGGCGAACACCGCGACGGCGCCGAGCGCCAGCGCGGAGGGGACGGTGCGCAGGAGAGTCATACCCTGATGGTGTCACGTCGGCGATCGCCGTCCCAAAGCGGGCTCACGCCGACGCTGTCGCTCACTCCGCTGCAATCCGCATGGACGAGCAACCGGCGGTTTCGCGAGAGAGCTACTGCAGCGCGGAGGTCAGCCGCGCGAGGTTGTCGAGCACGGTGGAGCGCAGCGGCTGCTGCATCCACTCGTCGAGCGTGAGCTCGCGGCTGAGGGAGCGGTACTCGTCTTCGACGACGCGCATCTCGTCGACGAACTCCTCTCCGCGCACGAGCATCGACACCTCCATGTTCAGACCGAACGAGCGCATGTCCATGTTGCTCGACCCGATCACGGCGACCTGGTCGTCGACCGTGAGGCTCTTGGTGTGCAGGATGTACGGCTTGGGGTACATCCAGATCCGGATGCCGGCGCGCAGCAGCGCCTCGTAGTAGCTGCGCTGTGCGTGGTAGACCATCGCCTGGTCACCCTGCTCCGACACGAACAGCTCGACCTGCACGCCCCGGTCGACCGCCGAGGTCACCGCCGCGAGCAGGGCCTCGTCAGGAACGAAGTACGGGCTCACGATCATGATCCGTTCCTGCGCGGCGTACAGCAGCCCGAGGAACAGCCGCAGGTTGTTCTCGACCTCGAACCCCGGGCCCGAGGGCACGATCTGGCAGTCGAGGTCGCCCGCCCCCGTCTCGATCCGGGTGATGTCGATGCCCTCGGGCACCGTGTCGGTCTCGGCGTAGTAGTCGCTGAGGAACACGGCGTTCAGGCTCGCGACGACGGGCCCGTCGACGCGCACCATGAGGTCGACCCAGTGCAGTCCCTGACGGATGTTCTTGGGCAGGTTGTAGGAGGAGTCGGTGATGTTCTGCGAGCCGAGGAAGCCCACCGTGCCGTCGATCACGAGGAGCTTGCGGTGGTTGCGCAGATCAGGGCGCTGGATCCGCCCGCGCAGCGGCTGCACCGGCAGCATGACATGCCAGTCGGCGCCCATCGCCTCGAGGCGCCGGACGGTCTCGCGGTACTTCGGCTTCCAGCGGTTCGCCCAGTAGTCGAGCAGCACCCGCACCGGGATCCCGCGAGCGGCGGCCTCCTCCATCGCACGGAAGAAGTTGTCGGTCGAGTCGTCCGCCTGGAGGATGTAGAACTCCACGTGCACGTAGTCCTGCGCACCGCGGATGGCGTCGGCCATCGCGTCGAGCGACGTCTGGTAGTCGCTGATCAGGTGGGCTCCGTTGTCGCCCGACAGCGGCAGGGCGCCCATCGCCTGATTCATGGCGACGAGCGGGGGGAACCACTCCGGCGGGTCGGGCCGCAGCGAACCGAGCCGCAGGTTCTTGGCCGTGTCGGCGATGTAGTGGTTGATCTGCTCCTGCTTGCGCCGTCGCAGGCGCGGCAGCTTGGGGTTGCCGATCAGGAGGAAGAGAAGGATGCCGAGGACGGGGATGAAGAAGATGGCCAGCAGCCATGCCATGGCCGATGTGGGACGGCGGTTGCGCGGCACGACGATGACGGCGAACGCCCGGACGCTGAGGTCGATGATGAGGTACCCGACCACGGCCCACCACGGCCAGGTGTTGACGTCGAGCACGGCGCCTCCCCTCGGTGACCTCGGTTCAGCGTAGCGGGTGCGTCAGGCGCGGGGCGGCAGGCCGCGAGCGGCGCGCTCTTCGGCCTCGATCTGGGCGTGGACCTTGCGCTCGGTGCGATCGAAGCGCAGGATGCCGCGGAGCACGATGACGAAGACGACGCTCACCGCGATGGTCGGCAGAAGTGACCATGCCGCCGCGACCCAGAAGTTCTCCACGACCTCATCGTACCGCCCGTGCCTGTGAGCCGGGCCGACGCGATTCGCATGCGGACGCATATTCCCGTCACCTTCGTCCCAGCAGCGCGAGCTCTCCACCGAGGCCGTGGAGACCGGCGCATCCGCCGATCGGGTGGTCGGCCCGGTCGAGCACACTCCCCTGCATGACCACGATCATCAAAGCCACAGACCCCGCCGAGTTCCTCGGCCTCGTCCCGGCCCTCGCCGGCTTCACTCCTCGCCACAGCATCGTCATGCTGCCGTTCCACGGATCCCGGACGCAGGGGGCGATGCGCATCGACCTGCCGCCCTCCGACGTCGAACCCGACGACTTCGCCGATGTGGCGCTGCGCGCTCTGCTGCAGGTGCCCGACGCCGACGCGGTGGCCATCGTGATCTACACCGACGAAGCCGCGACGCAGGTGCCCGACGGCGTGCTGCTGCCGCATCTCTCCCTCGCCGTGGCGGTCGTCGACGTGTGCGTCCACGCCGGGCTGCGGGTCGTGGAGGCGCTGTGCGTGACCGCAGACGGATGGGGCGACTACCTCGACGACGAGCCGGCGATGCACGCGCTCGAGGGCATCCGGCAGGCTCCGCCTATCCCGGGCATCGGGGACGTCAGCGGCGATCAGCTCGCCGGCGCCGAACTGCCGCCGAGCGACCTCGTCGAGCGCGAGAGCGTCGGCCGCGCCCTGCGCGATCTCGGCGAGGCCATCGAGCACCGGATGCAAGGAGGCGCTCGCGGCACCGACGATCCCATCGCCCTGATGGCCGCGGAGGTCATGCTCGACGACCTGCCGCACTTCGTCGAGCACCTGCTCGACGTCCCGGCCGACGACGACCCGTACGTCTGCGCCGCTCTGCTGTGGTGCCTGAGCAGACCGCCGCTTCGGGACGCGATCCTCGTGCAGTGGGCCACCGACCTCGACTTCGGCTATCACGCGTTCGATGCGCAGCTGGCGTTCTCGAGTGCGCACACGGCTGTTCCGGATGCCATCAGCGAGGTCTTCATGGGCCGCGGACCTCGCCCCGACGTGGATCGCCTGGGATGCGCCCTGCAGGTCGTGCGCTTCGCCGCGGCCCGAGCGCCGCGTCACGCGAAGGTCGGCGCCCTCACCGCGGCAGCCTGGCTGTCGTGGGCGATGGGCCGCTCCTCGCACGCCGGGGTCTACGCCGACGCGGCCCTGCGCATCGACCCCGGGCACAGCATGGCCTCACTGATCTCGAGCATCCTCGCCGCGGCGATGCTGCCCGAGTGGGCGTTGCGCGCCCGATGACACCGCGGCCCGCGAGGGCGTCCGCGGCTCGGAGAGCGTCGTCAGCGGATGCAGGCGCCGACCGACACGCGACCCGAGGCGTCGACGGCCTGCGCGATCACCGGCTGCAGCTCAGCGTTCGTCATCGCGTAGCCCACATCGGGCGTGGCAGCGTCCTTCGCGAAGACCATGCCGGCGACCTGACCGCGGTCGGTGAGCAGAGGGCCGCCGGAGTTCCCCGGCTCGACCTGTGCGCGCAGCGCGTACACGTCGCGCAGCGCCGTGCTGTCGCCGTAGATGTCCGCCACAGACGCCGGCGCGGCGGAGATCACGCCCGCCGGCACCGCGCGGAACGGTCCGCCGAACGGATAGCCCATCACCGCCGCGCCGTCGCCGGGGCCGAGGTCGTCTGACAGGGCGAGCGGCCGGGCCATGACGTCGGCGGCGAGCACCGCGATGTCGTCGACCGGATCGAAGTACACCACGGTGGCGTCGCGCGCGGGCTCACCGGGCACCTCCACGATCGGCGCACCCACCCCGGCGACGACGTGCGCGTTCGTCAGGATGCGGTCGTCGGCGATCACGAATCCGGTGCCGCTGGCGATGACACCGCATCCGTCGGCCGAGCCCGAGATCCGCACCACCGAGCCGGCGGCACGCTCGAGCTCGGGGGTGGACAGCTCGATCGGGGCGGCGTCCGGCGCGGCGGCGAGGTCGCCCGGCTGCAGCAGACCTTCCAGGCTGCGCAGACCCGTCTCACCGAACGCCATCGCGTTCAGCCGGGCAGCAGCCTCGGCGACCGGTGCCGGGATGTACTTCTCGATCGAGCGCAGCACGCTCGACGAGGCCACGGCGGCCGACAGTCCCGGTACGCCCGCTGACGCGATGGACGACCCGACCATCGTGATCGCCAGCGCCGCGGCCACCACGGCGGCCGCACCGCCCAGCAGCCGCTCGACCACGCGCAGCTTCAGGCGATCCGCACCCTTGCGCACCAGCCGGCCGATCGCCGAACCGACGGACACGCCGATCGCGAGCAGTGCGATCGCGGTCACGACCAGCAGCAGAGCCCGCCAGTCGCTGTCGGGCACGGCGCGGGCGACGAGCGGCAGCACCCACGGCGCGATCAGTGCGCCGAGCACGAGTCCGCACAGCGAGCCGAGCACGGCGAACAGGCCCGCGCCGAGCCCCGTCATGAGCGACGCGACCAGCAGGACGACGATGAGCAGGTCGACGAGGTTCGGCGTCATGGCCGGCTTCCGATCACTTGACGAGCGGGAAGAGGATGGTCTCGCGGATGCCGAGGCCGGTGATCGCCATCAGCAGGCGGTCGATGCCCATGCCCATGCCGCCGGACGGCGGCATGCCGTGCTCGAGTGCGCGCAGGAACTCCTCGTCGACGGGCATCGCCTCGTCGTCGCCACGCGCCGCGAGCTTCGCCTGCTCGACGAAGCGCTCGCGCTGGATGACCGGGTCGACCAGCTCGGAGTACCCCGTGGCCAGTTCGAAGCCGCGCACGTAGAGGTCCCACTTCTCGACGACGCCGGCGATCGACCGGTGCTCGCGCACCAGCGGCGACGTGTCGACGGGGAAGTCCATCACGAAGGTCGGACGCACGAGGTCGACCTTGACGAAGTGCTCCCACAGCTCTTCGATCAGCTTGCCGTGCGTCGGATGCGGCGGGATGTCGACGCCGTTCGCCTCGGCGAAGGCGATCAGCTCGGCCACGTCGTCCTGCGGCGTGAACTCGCGCCCGGCCGCAGCCGACAGCGAGCCGTACATCGAGATCCGGTCCCAGTCGCCGCCGAGGTCGTACTCGGTGCCGTCGGCCCAGGTGACGGTCGTGGAGCCGGCGACGGCCACCGCGGCGTTCTGGATGAGCTCCTGCGTAAGGTCGGCGATGCCGTTGTAGTCGCTGTACGCCTGGTACGCCTCGAGCATGGCGAACTCGGGGCTGTGCGTCGAGTCGGCGCCCTCGTTGCGGAAGTTGCGGTTGATCTCGAAGACCCGCTCGATGCCGCCCACCACGGCGCGCTTGAGGTACAGCTCCGGCGCGATGCGCAGGTAGAGCTCGGTGTCGAAGGCGTTCGAGTGGGTGATGAACGGCCGTGCCGAGGCGCCACCGTGCTGCACCTGCAGCATCGGGGTCTCGACTTCGAGGAACTCGTGCGATGTGAACGTCGCCCGCAGGCTGGCGTTCACGGCTGCGCGGGCGCGCACCGTGGTGCGGGCCTGGTCGCGCACGATGAGATCGAGGAAGCGGCTGCGCACGCGGCCCTCCTCGCTCAGCTCGGAGTAGGCGTTCGGCAGGGGCAGGATGGCCTTCGACGCGATCTGCCAGGCATCCGCCATGATCGACAGCTCGCCGCGGCGGCTGGAGATCACCTCACCCCGCACGAACACGTGGTCGCCGAGGTCGACGAGCGCCTTCCAGTCGGCCAGCGACTCCTCACCGACGTTCGCGAGCGACACCATCGCCTGGATGCGCGAGCCGTCACCGGCCTGCAGCGTCGCGAAGCAGAGCTTGCCGGTGTTGCGGCTGAACACCACTCGGCCGGCGACACCCGCGACCACGCCGGTCGCGGTGTCGGGCTCCAGCTCGCCGTACTCGGCGCGCAGCGCCGGGATGCTGTGGGTGACGGGCACCGCGACCGGGAACGCACCGCCACCGGCATCCGTCCGCTTCGCGATCAGCCGCTCGCGCTTCGCGAGGCGAACCGCCTTCTGCTCGAAGACGTCGTCTTCGAGCTCGGCGGATGCAGTGGTCGGCGCGGGCGCGTCAGTCATGGGTGGGGCTCCTTGGAAAGTCCCTGCAAGTCTACCGGCGCGGCCCACCGCCCCCAGGCTGCCCGTGGCTCTCGGGTAGCCTCTCGACATGCGTGCTCAGCCCTCCGCCGCCCTGCTCGACGCGATGCGAGCGCTCGTCGCGACGAGAGCTCTCGTCGCTCTCGCGATCGCCGTCGGCGTGCTGACGGCGCTGTCATCGGCCGCCCCCGCTGCGGCCGACGTCGACGACTTCTCGTACTCGTCCTGGTCGGCCCAGTACGACATCGCACTCGACGCCGAGGGCAGGGCTGTCGCGCAGGTGACCGAGACGCTGGTCGCCGAGTTCCCGCAGCACGATCAGAACAAGGGCATCATCCGGGGCTACCCGCAGCGGTATCTGGGAGCCGGTCTCGACATCGACATCGTGTCCGTGACCGATGAGAAGGGCCGCGACGTGCCCTTCGAGATCGAGAACGAGGATGACATGGTGCTCGTTCTCACCGGCACCGACGAGTACGTGCATGGTTCGATGACGTACGTGATCCGGTCGACCATGCGCGACTTCATGGTGCACGGCATCGAATCCGGCAATGACGAGTTCTACTGGAATCTGCTGCCGCTGAACAGCACGCAGGACATCGGGCGCTTCGACGCGGAGATCCGCTTCGCACCCGATCTCGCGGCCGCGTTCACCGGCGACACCGCGTGCTATGCGGGCCGTCAGGGCGAGCGGCGAGCCTGCGACATCGAGCAGTCCGACGATCACTCGAGCTTCCGAGTGCGCTCCGGCGAGCGGGCCGCGGGCGACGGTGTGACCGTGGCGATCGGATTCGCCGGCGGCACGGTGACCCAGCCCGATGCCCGCCGGGCCGACCCTGTGGCCGACTTCGCACCCACGGTCGCCGGCGTTCTGACCCTCGTCACCGCTGCGGGCGCCTGGATCGCGGTGGCGCGGATGAAGCGCCGACGCCGCACCGCGACCGGCATCGTCGTCGCGCAGTTCGACGTGCCCGCCGACCTGCCTCCACTCGTGGCGGCGCCGCTGATCCAGGGTGCCCCCGACCCTGTGCCCGCGCAGATGGTGCACCTGGCTGTGCGGGGCGCGCTGCGCCTGGAGGAGGAGCAGAGCAGCGAGCGACCGGCTCCGCGCCTGCTCGACAGGTCGCGGTCCGGGCATCCGCTCGATGCGGCGATGCTCGGCGCGCTGTTCCCCGGCGAGACGACCGTGCGACGCATCCCGCGCACCAGCGAGAAGTTCGCCAAGCGCATGCGGCGGCTGGTGGCGAAGGGCGCCGCCGAGGTGAAGAGCCGCGGCTGGACGACCTCTGAGCGCAGCCGCGCGGCGAAGGCCTTCGGGTGGGCGGCGCTCGCCCTGCTCGGGGTGACGCTCGCGCTGCTGATCTGGACGGCGACGAAGGATCGCGATCTGCTGCCGCTGTCGGTCGTGGCGTTCGCACTCGCCGGCGTCGGTGCGGGCGTCTCGGCCATCGTGGCGTTCAGCAGGCACACCGTGCTCACCCCGGCGGGTGCCGAACGTGCCGAGTACCTGCTGGGTGTGCGGGAGTTCATCCGGGTCGCGGAGGCCGATCGGCTGCGGATGCTGCAGTCGGTCACAGGCGCCGAGCGGCGCAGCGACGGCTCGGTCGACGTCGTGCACCTGTACGAGAAGCTGCTGCCCTACGCCATGCTCTTCGGCGAGGAGAAGTCGTGGGCCGAGGTGCTCGAGACTCGGTACGCCGACACGGGCACCGGCCCCGACTGGGTGAGCACCTACGTCGGCGTCTCCCTCGCTTCGCGTGTGTCGAGCTACTCGACGTCGATGAGCACCGCGGCCGCCTACACGGCCTCGAGCTCGTCGAGCGGCGGATCGACCGGCGGCGGCTTCTCGGGCGGCGGCGGAGGCGGCGGGTTCTCGGGCGGTCGCTGAGGCGGCGCGGCTGCGCAGCCCAGCCGGCTGCGCCGCCTGCGCGAGATCAGCGCTCGACGGGCGGGATGGGCGGATCGGATGCCGCGCGCAGCGCCTGCTCGACCGTCGACCCGACCAGTGCCGAGAGGTAGCCGCCCGGGTTGTCGATCCCGATGCCGCGCAGCAGCCCGGTGGCCTGCCGCACGATCGATCGGGAGAACTCCGACGCCGTGGCGATCGCCTCGGCGTAGGCGGCGCGATCCTGCTCGACGATCACGACGGGCTCGCACCCCATCTCCACCGCCAGCGCCTGGGCGATCGGCAGCACGGCGGCCGGCGCGGTCACGGCGGCGAACGCGGCCTGCAGCTGCCTCAGGTCGATGGTGGTGCCGGTGAACGAGATGGCGGGGTGCACCGCGAGGGGGATCGCTCCGCGCTCGGCGGCCGGGCGCAGCACCTCGGTGCCGTATGCGGGATCGGTGTGCAGAACCAGCTGCCCCATCTGCCAGCCGTCGAGCTCGGCGATGCCGCTGACCAGCCCTGGCAGCTCGGCATGCGGCACGGCTACGATCACCAGCTCGCTGCGCCGGATCACCTCGAGTGGCTCCAGCACGGGCACCCCGGGCAGCACGGCGGCCGCGCGCTCGTCGTCCGATCCGGACGTGATGCCCGTGATCGCATGGCCCGCACCGGCCAGCGCGGCGCCGATCACAGGTCCCACCCGGCCTGCGCCGATGATGCCGATGCCCAGGCGTCCGTCACGAGTCACGGCTGGGCCGCCTCGGCGGCGTGCTCGGCCCAGCGGTGCGTGCGGTCGGCCGACGCGGCGACGGCCGCCGCGCGGCTGACCCCGTCGAGCAGCGCGATCGCGTCGTCTCGCTCGAGGCCGGACAGGTTGCCCGTCACAGGGCCTGCGACCGAGTGGATCTGCCCGCGCGCGACGCGCTGCAGCCGTTCGAGCGGGCTCTGCGAGATCGACACGCTCTGCAGACGCGCGAGCGGGAAGACGGCCAGCCGGCGCCACAGGTACCCTCGGCGCACCAGCACGGCGTGCGCGGTCAGCCGGTATCCGTGCCGTTTCCACGAGAGCGGGCGGCGCCAGGCTGCGCGCCGCGGGATGGTGCGGTACGGATCGTCTGCGACCGGTCCGGTCACACCGTTCTCCCACATGGCGGCGATCTCCTGCGGCGCGATGCCGGGAAGCACCAGCCCGAGCACCCGCTCCACGTCGGCGCGACGTCCGACGGGCAGCACGATGTTGAACTGCTGCGCGTTGCCGGACGACTGCTGCGCGGCGCTCTTGCCGGTCATCCGGTTGATCTTCACCGTCCACCAGCCGAACGGGCGCCAGAGCAGCGACTGCGACACCTCGACGGCGAAGATGCGGCCCGGCGGGAGCGTCTCGGTCACGGTCGTGAGCAGCCCGAACGTGATGCGCACGCCGTCCGCGGTCGATGCGATCGAGTAGCGCAGCGACTTCGAGATCTGCGCCCAGGTGATGCCGACCACGGCGATGACCAGCGGGATGCCCATGCCGAGGCTGAGTCCGATCAGGCCGATCGTGATCTCGGCGGAGTCCTCGCCGTCGGCCGTCATGCCGAGGTACATGGCGACGATCGAGATCAGGTAGATCGCGCCGAAGAACAGGATCCACAGCACCGCCGAGATCAGCTGCGACCCGATCAACCGACCGGCGGGGATCTTCACGACGCTCTCGGGGGCGACGTCGGCGAGGTCGACGCCCTCGATCAGGCCCGACACCCCGGCGTTCACCGACCCGAGGATCTGCTCACGGGCGGTCTGGGAGGGCGCGGCTCCGGCTGCCGTCATGCGGGCGCTGCGTGCGCCGGCGGCCAGCCGCAGGATGTCGGCGCGCACCGCCTCCGCCTTGGTCGTCGAGAGGTACTCGAGCGGCACGTTCGCATCGTTGCCGGCACCGACGACCTCGAGCTTGGCCAGCCCGATCAGGCGGGCCGGGAACGGGCGGGTGAGGTTCACGCCCTGCACGCGGTCGAGCGGCGCGCGGCGGTGCGAGCGGAACAGCAGACCCTTGCGCACCTCGACATGATCGCCGGTGATGCGGAACTGCTGGAACCGCCACAGGAACCAGAAGATGGCGACGAGCAGCACGACGAGCCCGAGCACGGCGAGCAGCGCCAGCAGCACGAGGTCGTTCTCGAGCACCCAGTCGACGGGATCGCCGCTCTGCCCCATGTAGCCGGCCTCATCGGGGGCGAAGAGTCTCACCGCCCACGCAATGAACTTGTCGCGCATGTTCGTGATGACGATGCCCGCCACCACCAGCAGGGCGAGACCGCCCTTGAACAGCGGCGTGAGCGGATGCATGCGGTGCCAGTCGCCGTCGGCGAGCGACGACGAGCCGCCGTCCGGCAGGGTCCCCGGCGCGACGGGTGCGGCGGCGTCGGGCGCGTGCTCGGGCGTGCTCACAGCCCGGTCCGTCGGGTCTCGGCGACCTGGATGAGCGTGTCGCGCAGCGCCTCTGCAGCTTCCTGCGTGAGCCCGGGGATCTGCACCCCGGTGGCCGCGGCCGCGGTGACCATCTTCAGCTGCGAGAGGCCGAAGATGCGATCGAGCGGCCCCTGCGTGATGTCGACCAGCTGCATGCGGCCGTACGGCACGGCGACCATCCGCTGCCACAGGATGCCACGGCGGAAGACCACGTCGTCGGCGCGCAGCATGTATCCGAGAGCGCGCGCCTGGCGCGGGAGGATGATCATGGTGATCACGTCTATCGCGATGAACGCTCCGGCGGGGATCCAGACCCATTGCTGGTCGAGCACCGTCGCCGCGATGACGGCCGCGACGGCGACGAGCACGGTGATGATCGTGTTCTGCACGAACTGCGAGACGACGTAGCGCGGGGAGATCTGGTGCCAGGTGCCGTCGAGCGCCAGCGCGGCGCTGCTGCGCGGTGCGCGGATGCCCGAGTACGTGCCCTCGTCGAGCACGACCGGGGCGGAGGGGGCTGCGGGCGGAGTGAACGGGTTCGGCTCACGGGGCGGGTTCGTCTGGCTGTCGCTCATCAGGATCCTTCGGCAGTGTGCAGAACTGTTCCGCGATGAGCGCCACACCGACCAGCAGCGCCGCGCCGATGATGAGGGCGATCATCGCCACCACCGACCCTACCGGCGCGGGCACCGGCCGGGTGGCCAGGAAGAGCAGCAGGCCCGCCCCGAACCCGGCCATGATCGCGCCGAGCAGACCCGACGCCCGGGCGAGGGTCGCGGCGCGCAGCGCCCGGAACGGGTCGATGCGGCGCCCGCCACGGGTGCTGCGGCGAACCGGCCAGGCCAGTGCCAGCACGGCCACCGCGACGAGCACGAGCAGCACGGGCAGGAAGCCGGACGGGGTGAAGGTCGCTCGCCCGGTGACCGTGAGGAGGTGGTCGAAGGCGAAGCCGGCGCCGGTGGCCAGCAGTGCCAGCACGACAAGCAGACCGGCGGACGTGCGCTTCATCGCGTTCCCGATGAGCGAAGCCGGTGCACCAGTTCGTCGACGCGGCCCGACCCGGGCAGCACGGCGTCGGCGTCGAGGCTCAGCCACGGCTCGAGCACGAACAGCCGCTCCGCGGCTCGCGGGTGCGGCACCTGCAGATGCTCGGCGTCGCTGGTGAAGTCGCCGTAGGCGATGAGGTCGAGGTCGAGGGTGCGGTCGCCCCACCGCTCGAGGCGCACCCGCCCCTGCTCCTCCTCGATCGCGTGCAGCATGCCGAGCAGCACCTGCGGAGCCAGTCGCGTGGTCAGCAGCGCGACGGCGTTGAGGTACGGGGGCGCGTCGGGATCGGGGCCGTCGGGTTTCACCGCGACGGTCTCGATCGGCTCCGACATGACCAGCTCGTCGACGAGCGGCAGGCGGCGCAGGCGCTCCGCCGCCGCGTGCAGCATCTCGCCGCGATCGCCCTCGTTCGATCCCAGAGCGATCACCGCGACCTGCGGCTCCCGGCCCGGCCGAGGGTCGGGCAGATCGGAGAGGTGCGTGAGACGACGGTCCATCACGCCCTCCCGCGGCGGACGGTGACCGAGACGTCGGCGAAGGTCTGCTCGATCGGCGCGTGCGGCTTGTGCACGGTGACCGTGACCGCCGCGACGCGCTCGACGTCGAGGGCCGCATCGGCGATGCGCTGCGCGAGCGTCTCGATGAGGTTGACCGGTTCGCCGGCGACGATCGCGGCGACCCGGTCGGCGAGTTCCCCGTAGTGCACCGTGTCGGCGACGTCGTCCGATGCCGCGGCTGCGGCGAGCGGCAGCTGCAGGGTGAGGTCGATCGTGAACTCCTGGCCCTGCCGACGTTCGAAGTCGAAGACGCCGTGGTACCCGAACACGGTCAGCCCGGTGAGGGTGATCTCATCGACCATGTCCATTCAGGCTCCGTCCCATGCGGTGGTCACGGCCAGCGCGTCGCGGGTGGCGGCCACGTCGTGTACCCGCACCGCCCACGCTCCGGCTCGCGCCGAGAGCGCGCTGGTGACGGCGGTGGCGAGGTCGCGACGCGGCTGGTCCGCGTCGCCGTCGAGCGTGTCGGCGAGGAATCGCTTGCGCGAGGTGCCGATCAGCACCCGGTGCCCCAGCGCGACGATCTCGTCGAGCCCGCGCAGCACCTCCCAGTTCTGCGGCCCCGATTTGGCGAAGCCGATGCCCGGGTCGAGGATGACGCGTGACGGCGCGATGCCGGCCACCGCGGCGGCGGTGACGCGGTCACGCAGCTCGGATGCCACCTCGCGGGCGATGCGCGTGTACTGGGCGCGGGCGTACATGTCGGCCGACGGCCCGCGCCAGTGCCCGATCGCGATGTCGGCGTCCAGGTCGGCGACCGTCGCGAGCATGTGCTCGTCGGCGAGACCGCCCGAGACGTCGTTGACGATGCGGGTCCCGGCGCGTACGGCGGCGGCGGCGGTGTCGGCGTTGAGTGTGTCGATCGAGGTGGGGATGCCCTCGGCGGTCAGCGCCTCGATGACGGGCAGCACTCGACGCTGCTCCTCGGCGGCGCCGATGCGGTCGGCTCCGGGGCGCGTGGACTCGCCGCCCACGTCGATCATCGTCGCTCCCTGCGCACGCATGGTGCGCGCGCGGGCGACGGCGATGTCGAGGTCGAGGTACCGGCCCCCGTCGCTGAACGAGTCGGGGGTGATGTTCAGGATGCCCCAGATGCCCGTCATCCGTGACCCCCCGAGCTCGGGCTGCCGATCAGGGCGATGAGCTCGGCGCGCGCCGTGGGTTCGGTGAACGCCCCGCGGGCGGCGATGGTCACCGTCGTCGAGAGCGGCTGACGGCCGCCGCGCATGGTCACGCAGCCGTGGGATGCGTCGAGCACGACGAGCACTCCCCTGGTGTCGAGGTTCTCGGCGATGGCATCCGCGATCTGCTCGCCGAGCCGCTCCTGTACCTGCGGACGGGTGGCGAGCGTCTCGACGACCTTGACCAGCGCCCCGAGGCCGACCACCTGCTCGCCGGGCAGGTAGGCGATGTGCGCGACGCCGGCGAACGGCAGCAGGTGGTGCTCGCAGACCGAGCGGAAGCGGATGTCGCGCAGCAGCACCGCGCCCGAGGGCAGTGTGTCGGGTGCCGGGCCCCGGGAGACGCTGATCGTGCGCGCGAGGTGGACGGCGGGATCCTCGCCGACGCCGGCGAAGAACTCCGCGTACAGCTCGGCCATCCTGCTCGGGGTCTGCGTGAGACCCGGGCGATCCGGGTCCTCGCCGATCGCCTCGAGCAGCTCGCGGGTGAGCCGCTCGACGCGCGACCTGTCGACGCTCACGTCACGCCGTCGCCGGTCGGGCCTGCCCGCCGGTCGCGGGCGAGCCGGCGGCCCGGGTGGCATCGGCAGGCTGCGCGGTCTGCGCGGCGACGCCCTCCTCCACACGTCGGGGCATCGCGATCGGGGGCAGCGTCGAGACGGGACGCTCTTCGCTGGAGAGCCACTGCGGGCGCTCGGGGAGCTTGCGCACCCCGGTGAAGATCTCGGCGATCTGATTGTGGTCGAGCGTCTCCTCCTCGAGCAGCGCCAGCGCGAGGCGGTCGAGGATGTCGCGGTTCTCGCTGATCACCTTGTACGCCTCGTTGTGCGCCTGCTCGATCAGCGCGCGCACCTCGGTGTCGACGCGCTCGGCGACCGTCTCGGAGTAGTCGCGGCCGCGCCCCATGTCACGACCGGCGAACGGCTCGCCGCCTTCGGAGCCGAGCTTGACCGGCCCGAGCTGCGTGGTCATGCCGTACTCGATGACCATCTTGCGGGCGATGCTGGTCGCCTTCTCGATGTCGTTCGAGGCGCCGGTGGTCGGGTCGTGGAAGACGAGCTCCTCGGCGACACGACCGCCCATGGCGTACGTCAGCTGATCCTGCAGCTCATTGCGGGTGACCGAGTACTTGTCGTCGACAGGGAGCACCATGGTGTAGCCGAGCGCCTTGCCCCGGGGAAGGATCGTGATCTTGGTGACCGGGTCGGTGTAGTTCATCGCCGCCGCGGCGAGGGCGTGGCCGCCCTCGTGGTACGCCGTGATGAGCTTCTCCTTGTCCTTCATCACGCGGGTACGGCGCTGGGGTCCTGCGATCACCCGGTCGATGGCCTCGTCGAGGGCGCGGTTGTCGATCAGCTGGGCATTCGAGCGGGCGGTCAGCAGGGCCGCCTCGTTCAGGACGTTGGCGAGATCGGCACCGGTGAATCCGGGGGTCTTGCGGGCGACGACCTCGAGGTCGACCGACTGCGCGAGCGGCTTGCCCTTGGCGTGCACCTCGAGGATCTGCTGGCGGCCCTTCATGTCGGGGGCGTCGACGCCGATCTGCCGGTCGAAGCGACCGGGGCGCAGCAGCGCCGGGTCGAGGATGTCGGGGCGGTTCGTCGCCGCGATGACGATGACGTTCGCGTTCGGGTCGAAGCCGTCCATCTCGACGAGCATCTGGTTCAGCGTCTGCTCGCGCTCGTCGTTGCCACCGCCCATGCCCGCACCGCGGTGACGGCCGACGGCGTCGATCTCGTCGATGAAGATGATGGCCGGGGCGTTCTCCTTGGCCTGCGTGAACAGGTCGCGCACGCGGGATGCCCCGACGCCGACGAACATCTCGACGAAGTCCGAGCCGGAGATCGAGTAGAACGGAGCGCCCGCCTCGCCCGCGACAGCGCGAGCGAGCAGGGTCTTTCCGGTTCCGGGAGGGCCGTACAGCAGCACGCCCTTCGGGATGCGCGCGCCGATGGCCTGGAACTTGGCCGGGTCCTGCAGGAACTCCTTGATCTCGTGCAGCTCCTCGATCGCCTCCTCGGCGCCGGCGACGTCGGCGAAGGTGACGGTCGGGGTCTCCTTGTTGACCAGCTTCGCCTTCGACTTGCCGAACTGCATGACCTTGCTGCCGCCGCCCTGCATCGACGACAGCAGCCACCAGAAGAGCAGGCCCAGCAGCACCAGAGGCAGCAGCAGCGAGAGGAAGCCGTCGAACCAGGTCGCGCGCGGCACGACATCGTTGACGTCCTCGGCCTTGATCTCGGCCGCGTCGATGGCCTCGACGACCTGATCGGCGCGCGCCTCGACGTAGTAGAACTGCACGTTCTTCGCGCCCTCGAACTCCTTCGAGAGCGTCAGGTCGACCCGCTGGTCGCCGTCGGTGTTGACGACCTTCGTCACCGTGTCGCCCTTGAGCAGCTCGAGGCCCTGCTGCACTGTGACCTGCGTCGGTGCGGACAGGTTCGAGATCAGCAGGAAACCGGCGAACAGCAGTGCGCCGATCAACGCGACGTAGATCAGCGGATTGCGGGAGACCTTCTTGACGTCCATGATGCGTTCAGCGTACCGCCCGGTGTTCAGGCGTCCGCTGTGCGTTCACCCTCGGCGGAACCGCTCAGCTGTACACGTGCGGTGCGAGCACGGCGACGTCGCGCAAGTTGCGGTAGCTCTCGGCGTAGTCGAGGCCGTAGCCGACGACGAACTCGTTGGGGATGTCGAAGCCGACGTACTTGCAGTCGATCTGCACCTTCGCCGCCTCGGGCTTGCGCAGCAGTGCGAGCACCTCGATCGATTCGGCGCCGCGGGACTCGAAGTTCTCGAGCAGCCAGCTGAGGGTGAGCCCCGAGTCGATGATGTCCTCGACGATGAGCACGTGCTTGCCGTGCAGGTCGGTGTCGAGGTCCTTGCGGATCTGCACCACGCCGCTCGACTTGGTGCTCGCGCCGTAGCTCGACACGGCCATCCAGTCCATCGGCGCGTTCATCATCAGACGGCGCGAGAAGTCGGCCATCACCATCACCGCGCCCTTGAGCACGCCGACCAGCAGCAGGTCCTTGCCGGAGTAGTCCGTCGCCACCTGCGCGGCCAGCTCCTCGAGCTTCGCGTGGATCTCCTCCTCGGTGACGAGGATCTCGGTCAGGTCGTCCTGGATGTCGGCAGCGCGCATGCAACGATCTTAGGTCGATCACCTGGGCCTTCCGCACTACTGTGAGCGGTGAAGCGGGGCATCCGCCCGGCGGGAAAGGAACACATGGACGTCGATGAGATCCTCAAGCAGGTGCCGATCGATGACATCGCCGAGCGCTTCGGTGTCAGCCCCGATGTCGCTCGCCGGGCGGTGAACGAGGGCGGCGCGACCCTGCTGGGCGGGCTCGCGAAGAACGCCGAGACCGACGAGGGCTCGGCGGCGATCGAGAAGGCGCTGAACCGGCACGGCGGCTTCACCGGCGTCTCGAAGGTCGACGACGTCGATCAGGCCGACGGTGAGAAGATCGTGAAGCACGTCCTCGGCGACCGCAAGGGCGAGGTCACCGAGACGCTGAACAAGAGCGAGAAGACGGCCGGCGGCATCGACTTCGGCAAGCTGCTGCCGATCCTCGCGCCGATCATCATGGGCATCATCGCCAACAAGAGCAAGGGCCGCTCGGGCCAGGGCGGCGGCGGAATCGGCGACATCCTCGGCGGGCTGCTCGGCGGCGGGCAGGGCTCGTCCGGCGGCGGGCTGGGAGACATCCTCGGCGGCCTGTTCGGCCGCAGGTAGCCGCTACCGCGCGGTGAACACGATCTGCCCGCCGGCCCGCCGCGCGGTGCAGGCGGGCAGATCGATCGGCCCCTGACCCGACCAGTCGGTCGCCAGCCGCGCCACTTCGAGCGTCTGGCCGCGCGTCAGGCTGACTCCGAATTCGCTGTCGACGACGAGGCGGATGATGCGGTTGCGCAGAGCGGCAGGGTTCGCGGCGAGCGCGGCGACGCTCACGGCGATCCCCGCCTCGGCGTGCTCGACGATGTCCTCGATCGTCTCGTGGATCATCTCCTCGAACGCTTCGGCGTCTTCGCGGAGCTGCTCGGCCGTGCGCGCCAGCGCCTCCGCGATGCCCGGGCCCAGCTCGGCCTCGAGCACCGGCAGCACCCGCTCACGGGTGCGCACCCGGGCGTAGCGGTCGTCGACGTTGTGCGGATCGTCCCAGACCTCGAGAGCGGATGCCGCGCAGAACCGGCGCGTGATCTCGCGGCGCACCCCGAGCAGCGGCCTGATCCAGAGCAGGTCGTCGTCGCCCCTGCGGACGGGGGCCATGCCCTGCAGGCTCGCCGCCCCCGAACCGCGCGCGAGCCCGAGCAGCACGGTCTCCGCCTGATCGTCGAGGGTGTGCCCGAGCAGCACCGCGTCTGCCCCCTCCGCGCGAGCCGTGGCGCGGAGAGCCGCGTAGCGCGCGTCGCGGGCGGCCGCCTCCGGCCCGTCCGGATGCCCGGCATCCACCTGCACGGGCAGCACCAGGGCATCCGCCCCCAGCTCTCGCGCCTGCGCGGCCGCTCGGGCGGCGATCGCGTCGGACCCGGGCTGCAGGCCGTGGTCGACGACCGCGGCGATCACACGGCCGCCGAGCTTGCCCGCCTCGAAGACGGCGGCAGCGGTGAGCGCGAGCGAATCCGCGCCCCCCGAGAGGCCGACGACGACCGGCGCCCCTGCGAGCGGCGTGATCGCAGCGCGGACGGCACGGCGGACTTCGGCGATGGCGGGATCGAGCGAGGGCACGCCCCCACGCTAGCGCGGTCAGCGCGCCGACCAGCCGCCGTCCATCGTGTAGCTCGCCCCGGTCACCATCGCCGCCTCGTCGCTCGCCAGCCACGCGACGAGCGAGGCGACCTCGGCCGGCTCGACGAGTCGCTTGATCGCGCTCTCGGTGAGCATGATGCGATCGAGCACCTCGGCCTCGTCGATGCCGTGCACCCGCGCCTGATCGGCCAGCTGCTTCTCGACCAACGGGGTGCGCACATAGCCGGGGTTGACGCAGTTGCTCGTCACGCGGTGCGCGCCGCCCTCGAGCGCGGTGACCTTCGACAGCCCCTCGAGTCCGTGCTTGGCCGTCACGTACGCCGACTTGTAGGGCGAGGCGCGCAGTCCGTGCACCGACGAGATGTTGATCACCCGGCCGAAGCGCCGCTCGTACATGCCGGGCAGTGCGGCGCGCACGAGCAGGAACGGCGCTTCGAGCATGAGCGCGAGCATGCGGCGGAAGTCGTCCGGGTCGAACTCCTCGATCGGGCTGACGTGCTGGATGCCGGCGTTGTTCACCAGGATGTCCACGCCCGACAGCGCGACGGCGAGTCGATCATCCGACACCGCCTCTCTGTCGAGCAGGTCGACGACCCATGGCGTGCCGCCGACGGCCTCCGCGACGCGCGCGCACCCCTCGGCGTCGCGGTCGGCGACGACGACGTGCGCCCCGCGTGCGGCGAGTGCCTCGACGATGGCGAGGCCGATGCCGCTCGCCCCGCCGGTGACCAGCGCCCGGCGCCCCGCCAGCGGTGTGGCTGAGGGGTGCGGCGTGGCGTCGGGTTGCTGGGTCATGTCGTTCCTCCGGGGCGATGCGGACGGGTGGTGGCCGGGCCGGATGTCAGGCGCCGGTTCTCGCCGTGCTCAGGCCGTGCTTCACGGCGTCGGCCTCGTCGACCGCCAGCAGCGAGACGCCCTTGGTCTCACGCAGGGTGATCACGGCGACCGCGGTGATGGCGCAGGCGATCGCGACGTACACGGCGACCGGCACCCACGACGAGAACTGCTGCAGCAGCGCGGTGGCGATGATCGGCGCAAGCGATCCGGCGACGATCGAGGTCACCTGGTAGCCCAGCGAGACGCCCGAGTACCGCATGCGGGTGGGGAACATCTCGGCCATGATGGCCGGCTGCCCGGCGTACATGAGTGCGTGGAAGCAGAGTCCGATCGAGACCGCGGCGATGATGATCAGCGGGTTCAGGGTGTCGAACATCGGGAAGGCGAAGAACGCCCACAGCGCGCCGAGCACAGCACCGGCGAGATACACCGGGCGACGCCCGAAGATGTCGGAGAGGCGACCGGCCTGCGGGATGACGACGAAGTGGATGGCATGCGCCACGAGCAGCGCCAGCAGCAGCTGACTGGTGTCGTACTCGTGCACCGTCTTCAGGTACACGATCGTGAACGACACGATGATGTAGTACAGGATGTTCTCGGCGAAGCGCAGGCCCATGGCGCCGAAGATGCCGCGGGGGTACTTCTTCACGACCTCGAGCACGCCGTACCCGGCGGCTTTGTCGGCCTCGACCTGCGCACGCGCCTCGAGGAAGATCGGCGCCTCGCTGACGTGGGTGCGGATGTAGTAGCCGATGATCACGACGATCGCCGAGACCCAGAACGCCACGCGCCAGCCCCAGCCGAGGAACTGGTCGGCGGGGAGCAGCCACGACATGCCGAGCAGCACGAGGGTGGCGAGCAGGTTGCCGACCGGCACCGCGGCCTGCGGCCAGCTCGACCAGAAGCCGCGCGAGCGGTCGGGGCTGTGCTCGGCGACGAGCAGCACGGCGCCGCCCCATTCACCGCCCACGGCGAAACCCTGGATGAAGCGCAGCAGCACCAGCAGCGCGGGGGCCCAGTAGCCGATGGCGTTGTAGCCGGGCAGGCATCCCATCAGGAACGTCGCGACGCCGACGAGAATGATCGTGACCTGCAGGGTGTGCTTGCGGCCCAGGCGATCGCCGATCTGGCCGAACACGATGCCGCCCAGCGGGCGGGCGATGAATCCGACGGCGTAGGTTAGGAACGCCGCGATGATGCCGTCGAGCTCGGTGCCGGCGTCCGGGAAGAAGTAGCTGCCGAAGATCAGCGACGCGGCGGTGGCGTAGAGGAAGAACTCGTACCACTCGACGACGGTGCCGACCATGGAGGCGGCGACGATCTTCTTGAGGCCGGACGCTCTCGTCTCGGCGGGGGCGCTCGTGCTCTGGACGCTCATGTGCACTCCTTCGTGTGTGAGCTCGCGGGTCTCAGCAAGTATCGGCAGACGACTCGGTGTGCATCAATGACCAGTCGAGCAGAGCCCGTGTGCACAATTGCAGATGTGAATGCCTCGACGACGCCCTCGCCCGACCCGCACGATCTGCTGATCCTGCTCGAGGTGTCGCGATCCGGCCGGTTCATCACGGCCGGCCAGACGCTCGGGCTCAACCACACCACCGTGTCGCGCCGGATCGCCGCGCTGGAGAGCGCCCTGGGCGGCCGGGTGCTCTCCCGCAGCGCAGGCGGGTGGGAGCTCACCGAGCTCGGGCGGCGCGCGAGCAGAGCCGCGGAAGACGTCGAGCGGGCGATGAACGGCATCCTGCGCAGCGACGGGCCGGTCGATCCGATCGCCGGCGTGGTGCGGATCTCGTCGACCGATGGGTTCAGCGGCTTCGTGATCGCCCCGGCGGTCGCGCAGCTGCGCCGCAGACATCCGCGGCTCAGCGTCGAGATCGAGAACGTCACCCGTCGCGCGCTGCAGCACCGCTCGGGCCTCGACATGGAGGTCGTGGTCGGCGAGCCCCAGGTGCATCGCGCCGAGGCGATCCGGCTCGGCGAGTACGCCCTCGGGATGTACGCGTCGCGCGAGTACCTCGACGAGTTCGGCACCCCGGCGACGATCGACGATCTCGCCGGTCACCCCCTCGTCTACTTCGTCGACTCGATGCTGCAGGTCGACGACCTGGACGCCCCACGCCGCCTCGTGCCGGGGATGCAGGACTCGCTGAGCTCGACGAACGTGTTCGTGCACGTCGAGGCGACGCGGGTCGGCGCGGGGATCGGATTCCTGCCGTGCTTCCTCGCCGACGGGCATCCGGATCTCATCCGCATCCTGCCGGAGGACTTCGACGAGCGACTGCCGTACTGGCTGGTGCTGCGGGCAGACTCCCTGCGCCAGCCCGCCGTGGCGGCGGTGGCGGATGCCCTGCGCCGGCGCACCGCGCAGGTGCAGACGCAGCTGCTCGGCGGCTCGGGCGCGCGCGAGTAGGCTGGTCTGCGGCATCCACCGTCTTTCGACACCGTCGAACCAAGGAGAACAGCACATGGGCGCACACGACGCCGTCATCGAGATCCCGCGCGGAAGCCGCGTGAAGTACGAGGTCGACCACGAGACCGGTCGCGTCCACCTCGACCGCGTCCTGTACACCACGTTCGGCTACCCGGCCGATTACGGCTACTTCGACAACACGCTCGGCGAGGACGGCGACCCGCTCGATGTGCTCGTGCTGCTCGACCACGCCATCTACCCCGGCGTCGTGGTGAACGTGCGGCCCGTCGCCGTGCTGAAGATGAGCGACGAGGCCGGTGGCGACGACAAGCTCGTGGCCGTGCTGTCGAAGGACCCGCGCTGGGCTCACATCCAGGACATCGGCGATCTGCCCGAGTACACGAAGAAGGAGATCGCGCACTTCTTCGAGCACTACAAAGACCTCGAGCCGAACAAGTGGGTCAAGGTCGACGCGTGGGGCGATGCCGCCGAGGCGCAGCGCATCCTCGACGAGGCGATCGAGCGCTTCGCGAACGACGGTCACTGAGACCTTCCGCCCGCAGGGCGGCGCAACGACAGAACCCCCGGCCGAGCGGCCGGGGGTTCTCGCGTGTGTACGCGTCGTCGCTCAGAAGGCGCCGCGACGCGACAGGAAGCTGTACGGGTCGGTCGTGCCGCCGCCGGTGTACACCTCGAAGTGCAGATGGCATCCCTGCGAGGCTCCGGTGTTGCCCGAGTAGCCGATGAGCTGTCCAGCGCTGACGTGCTGGCCCGAGCGCACGGCGAAGTGACTGAGATGCGCGTACCCGGTGGCGATGCCGCCACCGTGCTGGATGCGCACGTAGTTGCCGTAGCCGCCGTTGTACCAGGCGACGTCGACCCGGCCCGACGAGGCGGCGTAGATGCCGGCTCCGCAGCCGTTCGCGAAGTCCAGTCCGCGATGGAACGTCGAGCGGCAGACGCCGTTGGTGCATCGCGGCGGGCGCGGCCCGTAGCCGGAGGAGATGCGGCCGCCGTGCGGACGACGCCATGCACCGCCACCGCCACCGCCGCCGCTGCCGCCCCCGCTGCCGGAACCGCCGCCTCCGCCGCCTTGGTTGTTCTTCGCGGCCTCGGCCTCTTCGCGTCGGCGGCGCTCCTCCTCGGCGCGGCGACGCGCCTCCTCGGCCTTGCGACGACGCTCCTCCTCGAGCTTGCGCTGGCGCTCGCCCTCCTGGTACGCCGCGACGGTCGCCGTGGTGTTGTCCTTGAGGGCGGCGAGCTGCGCCTCGAGCGTGACGAGGTTCGCCTGACGCTCTTCGAGGGCTGCCTGCGCGGCATCCGCGGCCTGTTGCGCCGCGATCATCTTCTCTTCGGCGATCTTCTGCAGACGGTCGCGCTCGTCGCGGGCAGCGGATGCCTGATTGCTGAGCGACTGAGCGGTGTCACGAGCGGATGCCGCGCGGTCGGCGACCGTGCGGTTGTACTCGACCAGCTTGTCCATGCTGCCCAGGCGCTCGAGCAGATCATCGGCGCCGTCGGACGATTCGGAGAGGAACAGCTCGAGAGCGGCCTCGTCTCCGCCGCTGCGGTAGAGCTGGTTGGCGACCTGGCCGGCCTTGCGAGCGCTGTCGTCGGCGATCTTCGCCTGCTCGTCGGCCTGCGCCTGCAGGTCTTCGGCCTTCGCGGCCTGATCGAAGTACGCCTGCTGCGCGTTGTAGAACTCCTCGCCCGCCTTGCGCGATGCCCCCTCGGCGGCAGCGGCCTGCTCGGTGAGCGTGCGGATCAGCGCCTCGATGCGCGTGATCTCGCTTGCCTTCGCGGCCTCGTTCGCCTTGGCCCGCTGCACATCGTCCCAGCTGGGGTAGTCGGCGGCCTGCGCCGACTGGGTGCTCGCCGAGACGCCGAAAGCGGTGAGGGCGATGGCGCTCAGGGCGCCGACGGCGATGGCTCCGCGACGGGTGACAGACGACCGCGACCACAGGGCTTCGCGTTCGGCCGGCGTCGGCGCACAGCCGCAGTCGGCCCCTGCGGATCGGGCATCCGCAGAAAGTTCCTCGTTCACTCGGCTCCTTCCGCCGGATTCACAGCTGCAACAGTAACAACATTCGTCACAACTGCACCAGAGGGCGCCGCCCTCGGCCTGCGGCTGGCACGCGTTCACGAGCGCATGCGAGCCCTTCCATCGTCCACCCGAAACGCCCGGGATGGAAGCAGACCCGCCCTCGATTTCGTTTTTCTCCTCTCTCCCCCTTATGCTTGAGCGTCGGCAAGGGAAACCCCCGGGAATCTCTTCGGCCCCATCGTTTAGCGGCCTAGGACGCCGCCCTTTCACGGCGGTAGCACGGGTTCGAATCCCGTTGGGGTCACTCTTCCGATACAATTGAAAAGTTATGGCCCTGTAGCGCAGTTGGTTAGCGTGCCGCCCTGTCACGGCGGAGGTCGCGGGTTCAAGTCCCGTCAGGGTCGCTCCGAGCGTTGAGCCTTCTTTCGAGGAGGCTCTTCGTCTAGGGTGCGGCAGATCATGATGTGCCGCACGGCTCTGTAGCTCAGTTGGTAGAGCGTTCGACTGAAAATCGAAAGGTCACCGGATCGATGCCGGTCGGAGCCACGTAGCGGAGATTACACCGCTGCCGAACCCTCGCAAGGCTTCTACTTGCGGGGGTTCTTCTTGTGCCGGCAAGGAGACCAGGCCGGCACGTGCGCTCGTCAGCGCCGAACTTGGCGCTGACATGCTCACACTTCCGGCCAGCTGGTGGTCAAGTACGCCTCCAGAGCGCGATGGCGGAAGGTGTACAGCCGTCCGCGATCGATGATGCCGCGCTCTCGGTCGAGCCTCTGCGAGGTCGTGCCGGCGTCGGTGGCCTTGCTGAGCCCCATCCCCTCGGCGATGCGACTGAGCGTTCGCTCCGCGACGGGGAGGGATGCCATGGCTTCGACGAACTGCTTCTCGCGACGCGGAAGTCGATCGAGGATGCGCTCGATGTGAGCCGTGGCTTCTCGTTGTGCCGATCGCCAGCCCTGACGCACCTGGTCGATGGTGATCACCCGGGTGTCACCGGCGTACCACGCCTGCTCGCCGGCGAGCTGGAACAGGAACGGCTCACCTCTGCAGAGGTCGACGACCTTCGCGGCCGCCTGCTTCTCCATCCGGATCGGTACGGTGCCGCCGGAGCCGTCGGGCACGTCCCACCCACGCAGAACGAAGTCCTGCAGAGCAGCTGCCAGGTCGTCGTCGCTGAGTGGTGCCAGCGTCTCGGTCTTGAACCGTCTGGCGAAGGTGGCGACCTTGCGCGCCCTCGCCATGTCCTCGAAGTCGGGCAGCCCCGTGAGGTACACCGCGATGGGCAGCGTGCGCTCGACGCGGCCACCCGGGACGTCCACCTCGATCTCGTGGACGATGGCGTCACCGAGCGCGATCAGCAACTGCGACAGCACCTCACCATCGGTGATGTTCTGCACCTCGTCGAGGTGGATGAGGACCATGACGTCTCCGCGCTCAGCCGCGGCGGTGCCGATCTCGATGAGCAGGTCAGTGAGCGCAGCATGGGGCTCGGGGCCCTGCCGGTCGCGAAGAGTGAGGCCGATGCCGGAGACGGCGACGGCCTGGACGCGGGAGATGGCGTCGGCGATCCGCCTCTCCCGGGAGGCCGGAAGCCCGGCGTCGTCGGCGAGCTTGAGCAGCGCGGTGGCGACGAGCTTCAGCGGGTCGGAGCCCGACGGGACGCGCAGCTGCTGGGTCACCCAGTCACCAGCGGCCGCCGCCTCTTTCGCGATGCGCCGCACGAGCGTGGACTTGCCGAGACCCGGCTCGCCGAGGATCGTCCGGCCTCGCTCGTACAGCCCGGCGAGTCGGCGCGGGCGCACGACGTCGCGCCAGTCGCTCAGCTGCGCGGTGCGACCGGCCCACACAGCGGGGATGACGTCGGAACCGGGGTTGAAGGGATTGTCGACCGCGTTGCGCATGTTGGTAAGTTTACCAACAGCAGTAGATCTTGGTAAACTTACCAACCGAGACTGTCAGTACAGCGAGATCGCCGTTGGCTCCTCCACGAAGCAGCGCCGCGTCACCCAGCGTCGTCCGGCAATCCGACGTACTCCGCGCTGCGACGCCACAGTTCGGCGGCGAGCTGCTCGTCGAACGCCTGCGGGTTGGTCATCGCGACCCTCTGCTTCTCGTAATACTCCCGCGGCATCCAGTCCGTGCCCGGCTCACCTTCCGCCAACCACACCAGAGGCTGGGCGCCCTGCTCCGGGCTGAGAAGACCGAGAAGCCGCCCCAGCGGCGTCTGATACAGGAACCGCATCAGGCTCGTGGTGTCGGAGGCGAAGCTCGTGCGCACGATGCCGGGGTGGAAGGCGACGGCCGACAGCCCGTCTCGGCCGAAACGACGCTCGAGCTCCTTGGTGAAGAGGATGTTGCTGAGCTTCGCGTCGCCGTACGCCTTGTTCGGCGAGTAGTCCCGCTCGTTGTTCAGATCGTCGATGTCGATCGATCCGAACAGCCGCGCGGCGGCACTGGACGTGTTGACGACCGACGCTCTGCTCGCGATCAGGGTGTCGAGGAGGAGGTTGGTGAGCAGGAACGGCGCGAGATGGTTCACCTGCAGCGTCTTCTCGAAGCCGTCGACGGTTCTGGTCCTGTCGCCGAAGATGCCACCGGCGTTGTTGACGAGGACGTCGATGCGCGGGTGCGCGCGCTTCAGTTCATCCGCCAATGCACGCACCTGAGACAGATCCGCGAAGTCTGCGGTGAAGTGCTCGGCGCCCAGCTCGCCGGCCAGCGCTGCGGTCTTCTCAACAGAACGTCCGACGAGAACGACCGTGTGCCCGTCAGCGACCAGCTTGCGCGACGCTGCAGCGCCGATGCCATCGCTGGCACCTGTCAGCACGATCGTCTTCTCGGCCATCAGGGCAGCCGGTTGGCGATCGCCAGGTTCTGAGTCAGCTCCTCGGCGTTCTGCCGCGCGACGTATGCCGGACGGTCGCGCTCGACGCGCCACGACTCGCTCAGCGGCCCGATGTTGACCGTGTCGAATCCCAGCTGGTCGTACAGGTGAGTGACGAACTCCGCGGCATCAGCATGATCACTCGCCGTCGCCAGCGCTCGACGATTCGGTGCGCCGGCGGGCATGCCGCCCGCGGTGATCTGCTCGGCCTGGATGTGGTTGAACGCCTTGGCGACGCGAGACGTCGGCAGGTGCTCCTGCAGCATCTCGGAGGTCGTGGTCAGTCCCCTGTCGAGGGCGTCGATGTGGCCGTCTCGTTCGAAGTAGTAGTTGTTGGTGTCGAGCACGATCTTTCCGGCGAGGGGTTCGACGGGGATCTGCTGCATAGCATGCAGCGGGACGGTCACCACCACGACGTCGCCGGCTGCACCGGCCTCCTCAGCGGTCGCAGCGCGGGCGCGGTCGCCGAGCTCGGCGACGAGATCGGCGAGGGTCTCCGGTCCGCGGGAGTTCGCGATCACGATGTCGTAGCCTGCGCCGAGCGCGGCTCGAGCGATCTGGCTGCCGATGTGTCCTGCTCCGATGATTCCGAGAGTCGTCATATCGGACACAACCCCCCAGGCGTGCGCATATTCCTTCGTCCGTCGAACCGATCGGCGCCGCGCCACCGGATACCCTGACGCGCATGGCCGATCCCGACTCCGCTCACGTTCCGACGTCCCGCCCGATGGATGCCTGGCTCGACGCTCTCAGCCAGCCCAACGGCTCGCCTGGCGGAGGGGCGGCGACGGGCGTGCTGCTGGGTGTCGCCGCTGCCCTGATGGGCATGGTCGCGGCGTACACGCCCGACAGCGCCGCCGCGTCGGCCTGCGCGGTACGACTGGAACGCAACCGCGCGGATGTGCTGCAGGCCGTCGAGGCGGACGGGGTGCTGTCGGCGCGGTTCGGAGCGGCACTGGCACTGCCCTCCGACGACCCGCGCCGCGATGCGCAGGTCGCCGCCGCCGCTGTCCAGGCCGCCGAGTCCGTGGCTCGGCTCGGAGCGATCGGCATCCTGCTCACCTCGGATGCGCGCGTGCTGGCCGAGGCCGGCAATCCGCACATCGCGGTCGACCTCGCCGTCGCGATGGAATCGCTGGCCGCCGGGCTGTCGGGGGCGGCCATGAGCATCCGAGCGAACCTGCAGATCGCCCGAAGGCACGACGCGACGCCAGCACGGCCGGCGAGCCTCGAGACCGACGTCGGTCGGCTGCTCGAGGCCCGCCGCCAGGTCGCCCAGATGATCCGCGAGATCTCCGCGCGCCTGGACTGACCACGCGCCGGAGTCGCCACGAGCTCGTGCCACACTGACTGCATGCCTCAGCATCCGGATGACCCGCGCCAGAGCCGTCGCCTGTCCGAGACACTCGACGAGTTCCAGCGGGCGGAGGGGCACCCGCAGTTCCGGGTCGACGTCGAGCGCATCCGCTTCTCGCCGTACTACTCGCGCCTGTCCGCCGTCACGCAGGTGATCTCGCAGGCAGGCGCCGGTCTCGCCGTGCATAACCGGCTCACGCATTCGATCAAGGTCGCCGCGGTCGCACGCGCCATCGCCACCCACCTCTCCACCCGCACCGACGAGCCGAATCGGATCGTCGAGCAGCTCGGCGGGGCGCACCCGGTCGTGGTGCAGGCGGCCGCCGCGGCGCACGACCTCGGGCATCCGCCGTTCGGCCACCTCGGCGAGCAGACGCTCGACCGCCTCGCCCGCACCCGCTTCGGGCTCAGCGAGGGGTTCGAGGGCAACGCGCAGACCTATCGCATCCTGACCCGGCTCGACGAGCACGACCGGCCCGGCGTGGGCCTCAACCTCACCGCCGCCGTGCGCGCGGCGGTGCTGAAGTACCCGTGGCGCCGAGGTCAGGGCGGGCCGCGGCGCGGCGGAGCCAGCAAGTTCAGCTTCTACGCGATCGACGAGGCGGATGCCCGGCAGGCGCTCTCGGCGTACCCGTCGATCGTCGAGGGGCAGCAGAGCGTCGAATGCTCGATCATGGACATCTCCGACGACATCGCCTACTCGCTGCACGACCTCGACGACTTCTACCGGGCGGGGCTGCTCAACCCCGCGACGCTGTCGGCGGAGTTCCGCTCCTGGCGACGCGATCTGGCCCAGCTGCGATCCGCCGACGCGGTGACGCTGGCCACCGACACGCGCACCCCCGGGCACTCCCTCGAGCTGCTCTGGCGCCGGATGCGCGCGAAGGACGCCTGGATCACCGACCCCGACGCGTTCAGCGAAGCCGTGGCGAAGGTCTCGGCCGAGGTGATCGACGGGCTCGTCGCCGAGCCGTTCGACGGCTCGCTCGCCAGCGAGCGTGCGCTCGCCCGGTTCACCACCGCCTGGATCGCCCGGCTGCAGTCGTCGATCGAGGTGCACCGGACTCCCGACATCCGTTCCGGGCACGTCAGCCTGAACCGTCAGGCCTGGCACGAGGTAGCGGTGCTGAAGTTCCTGCACGAGCGGTTCATCCTCGAGCGGCCCGACCTCGCGGTCTACCAGCGCGGTCAGGCCAGCGTCCTCGAGCGCCTCGTCGACGGCTTCACCGCGTGGCTCGACGACCCGCGCGATGCACGCCGCGCTCCGCGCCGCCTGATCGACCTCGTCGAACTCGCCACCGACGACCACCGCCGGCTCGACGACCCCGAGCGCAACGGCGCCGACGTCGAGACGCACGGCCGTGGCCGAGGCATCATCGACTACGTCGCCTCCCTCACCGACGCCCAGGCGATCTCGCTCGACGCGCTGCTCGCCGGCCGCACCGAGCGACTCTGGGACGCGGGCCAGGGCCTCTGACCTCGGATGACGTCGGCCCCGGCCGCCCCGGGAGGTGGAAGAGTGGATGCCGATCCACACACTCTCGGGAGGCATCATGCGAGCCGTCGTCTACGACCACTTCAGCAAGGATCTCGATACCCTCGAGGTGCGTGACCTGCCTGATCCCAAGCTCCCTCCTGCTGCAGTGCTGATCGAGGTGCGCGCGGCCGGCGTGAACCCGGTCGACTGGAAGGTCATGGCTGGCGGACTGGACGCCCTCATGCCCACGCAGTTCCCCGTCATCCCCGGCTGGGACGTCGCGGGGGTGGTGATGGCAGTGGGTCTGGACACGCCGGAGTTCCAGGTCGGAGACGAGGTCATGGCCTACGCCCGCAAGGACGTCGTGAGCGCCGGCACGTTCGCTGAGCGCGTGGCGGTGCCCGTCTCGGCGGTGACGCGCAAGCCGGCATCCCTCTCCTGGGAGCAGGCCGGGGCGCTCCCCCTCGCCGGCGGCACGGCACTGCGCACCATCGACGCTCTCGGCGACGTGGACGGCCGCACCGTGCTCATCCACGGCGGCTCCGGGGGCGTCGGCAGCTTCGCGGTGCAGATCGCCGCGAGCCGTGGCGCGAAGGTCATCGCCACGGCGTCCGAGCGCAATCACGACTATGTGCGCGGACTGGGCGGCGAGCCGACGACCTACGGCGACGGGCTCGCCGAGCGGGTGCGCGAGATCGCGGGCGGGCCGGTCGACGCCGTCGCCGACTTCGTCGGAGGGATGCTGGAGGTCACTCTCGCCGTGCTGAGCGATTCCGGCGTGCACGTGTCGATCGCCGACCCTTCGGTCGTCGATCACGGCGGCCGCAACATCTGGGTGCGTCCCGACGGCACGCAGACCGCTCGACTGGCCGAGCTCGCCGACGACGGACGCCTGAGCGTGGAGATCGCCGAGACCTTCGCGCTCGACCGCGTGGCCGACGCGTTCCGCGCCAGCCAGAGCGGTCACACGCGCGGCAAGCTCGTCATCGTCCCCTGAGACAGAGTTCGCGCCCGGGCCTCACTCGGGACCCGGGCGCGAACGTCCCTCCGGTCAGAAGACCTCTTCGTCTCCAGCCGCACGCGTCGAGCGACGCGTCTCGTATGCGCCGGGAGCGGCTTCCGTGCGAGTGACCACGTCGGTGCGGCGACGACGGGCCATGAGCACCAGGCCGACGATGAACGCGACGACACCGGCCCCCATCAGGATGTAGCCGATCATCGTGAGGTCAGCCCAGCCGACATCGATGTTGAGTGCGAAAGCGAGGATCGCTCCGATGACGAACAGAACGACTCCGGTGCCGATGGTCATCACTTGCTCCCTTCGTTGTGGCGCGGCCGTCCGGCCCGCCTGAACTCCACGATCCCGCGCCGGACGAGCGCAGGAGAATGGGGTTGACAACGACCCTTCAGGTACGGAATGCGACGGGGCTCAGCTCTGGGGCGCGCCGGCCGCCGGCTCGACCCCGTCGACGGCGTCGGCCATCGCCCGCAGGAAATCGGAGACATTCGCCTGCGCCTGCGCATCCATGCCGGCCGCCACGGCGTACATCAGCTCGTGCATGCGGCCGAGAGTGTGCCGCACGTCCTGGTCTGCGTGCGCGGTGGCACGCACCGAGATCGGGTGGCCGCCCGCATCCGTCTCCCGCTCGACGTGGCCCGAGCGCTCGAGGCGGTCGATCAGCACCGACGTCGCGGCCGGCGATATGCCCAGGTACGCGACCAGAGCGGCCGGCTGCGCACAGTGATCCGGCTGCCGGAACAGGAAGCGCAGAGCCAGCAGCTCGTTCTCGCCCATCGACATCTCATCTCGGGTGCGGCGGCGCATCGCCCTTTCAGCCGCCCGGTACAGACGAAGCGACTCGAGCACCTCCCGTGCGCGCTCTCGCTCACTGCGCTCGTCGTACCAATAGCCGTCAGTCTGCGTATCCGCCACGCTCACTCCTCCAGCGGGCGCCTGCACAGCCCGCATAAGCAATGATAGAAGAGGGCAAGGGGACCCCGGCGGTCGCCACGACCGCAGAATGCAGCGACGGAGGACACTGTGAGTTTTCGAAGCAAGGAGACACTCGAGGCCTGGCTTGAGGATTTCAAATCCGCTCGCGAGGCCGGGGATCTCATCAGGGTGATCATTCAGGACGGCTCCGACGGCTCAGATACGGGACTGGTCATCGTGCCGGTGAAGAACTCGTCCGTCAGCATCTTCATGCAGCCGATCCAGGTCGGCGAGCGGCAGTGGAACATCACCCTCGAGCCGAACGACGAGAACACCGTGCTCAACAGCCACCAGCTGCACTCCCTCGCCAGCGAGCTCGCGGTCGCCGCCGAGCTGTGCTCGTACCTCGAAGCCCGCAGCATCGGCCACGAAGAGCAGTCCGACCAGGTCTGACCTCACAGCTCCCCCGGACGCATCGCCTCCGCGTCGATCGCCCGGATGACCCGCAGCGCCGCGGTGTCGGTGAGGGGCTCGTCCACGTCATCGGTCCGCCGCCGGCGCGGCGCGTACACGACCAGTGCGTGAAACAGGAAGCGGGCGAAGAACGCCACCACCAGTGAGATCGCCGTGGCGATCACGCTCGAGATGTGCCAGGTCTCGACCATCAGCGCCATGACGGGAATGCGCAGCGCCGCCTCGACGGCGTTGAACGACACCGATGCGGCGAAGCGCACCCACAGCCTTCGGGCATCCGCTCGTTCGTCGCGGAAGACGAACAGCTCCTGCAGCACGAAGTTGCCGATGATGGTGACCGCCGCTCCGACGATCGCGGCCAGCACGTAGTCGACTCCGAGGTGGGTCAGCGCCCACATGATGCCGATGTTCGCGAACGCTCCGACGCCGCCGATCAGCGCGAACCGGCCCATCCGGCCGAAGCGCAGGCGCGCCAGGTGGGCGAGGAAGGTGGCCCC
Organism: Microbacterium sp. OR21; assembly: GCF_047306785.1. NCBI lineage: Bacteria > Bacillati > Actinomycetota > Actinomycetes > Micrococcales > Microbacteriaceae > Microbacterium > Microbacterium sp. OR21. Next base: position 639,275 of record NZ_JAZEXJ010000002.1, read on the forward strand.
CTGCCGCAGGCTCGCCTTCGAGTCGCCGTGCCGGCGCGTGCCGAACTCCATCGGCACCTCGGCGATGCGCAGCTCGCGGCGCTCACCGCCTCGCACGAGGATCTCGAGCAGGATCTTGAAGCCCTGCGGTCGCAGCTCGGCGAGGTCGATGCGCGAGCGATCGACGAGGAAGAAGCCCGTCATCGGGTCGGTGCTGCGCCACAGCCGACGCAGGAACATCGCCTTGGTGACGACGGTCGACGCCTTCGACACCGCATACCGCACGGCGGTGCCGAGCCCGGCGGAGTCGCCGCCGCCGATGTAGCGCGACGCGGCGACGATGTCGGCGCCGCCCTCGGCGTAGCGGGCGAGCATGGCCGGCAGCAGCTCGGGCGGATGCTGCAGATCGCCGTCCATGACGACGCAGACGTCGTGCGCGGCCTCCGCGAGCCCCACCGCGACCGCACCGCCGAGGCCACCGGTGTTGCGCTCGCGGTGCACGCCCCGGACCGGGAGGTCGGCGGATGCCCCGACACGGGCGACCTCGTCGATCGTGCCGTCGGCGCTGTCGTCGACGAAGAGGATCTCGGCCGTGGCGCCGGCGAGGGCCGCCGAGATGCGCGTGACGAGCTCGGCGACGTTGTCGCGCTCGTTGAAGGTGGGCACGATGACGGTCACCGGCGGGAGGGCGATGGCGCTCACGTGCTCTCCTCTGCGGTGTCGTCGAGATGCGGGTGTCGCGCTCCATCGTTTCACGTGTTGCTCAGCGACGGATGCGTCTGGCCGCACGCTTCCGGCGCCCGCCCAGGCGCGCGCCCATAGGCTGGAAGCATGAGCACCCCCGCATCCGACACCATCACCATGTTCGGCGCCGAGTGGTGCGGCGACTGCCGCCGCACCAAGAAGCAGCTCGACGACCTCGGCATCGAGTACACCTACGTCGACCTGGTCGCGGAGCCGGCCGCGGCCGATGTCGCCAAGGAGATCTCGGGCCGGATGAACATCCCCGTCGTCGTCTACCCGGACGCGAGCCACCACGTCGAGCCGAGCAATGCCGACGTCGAAGCGAAGCTTCGCGAGCTCTCGCTGATCTGACCTTCGCCCCACCCGCCGACTGGAGACGACGATGACGCCGCAGACGGCTGCCGACACCGAGCTCGACGAGGCGCTGCGCGCCGCCCTCGACGGCGATATCGAGGTGCTGCGCCACGGAGCGCGAACCTGGTCGCATCTCACGGCAGGTCAGCGTGCCACGCTGCTGCGCGCCGTCCGCGCGAGCGTCGCGGCCGCCGTCGAGGACTGGGCCGACACGGCCGCCGACTCGAAGGGGCTCGGCGCCCGGCATCCGCTGCGCGGCGAGGAGTGGCTGAGCGGCCCGTACTCGGTGCTCGGCGCGCTCGACGCCTACATCGACACGCTGTCCGAGATCGCCGCCGGGCGCAGTCCCCTCGACCGCGTGGCGATCGGTCGCGCTCCCGGTGGGCGCACGCGTGTCGGCGCGTTCCCGCTGACCCGGCTCGACCGCCTGCTGCTCTCGGGCTTCACCGGCGAGGTATGGCTGCAGCCCGGCATCACCCCGGCGGCGGCGCGTGCCGCTGCCGGCCTCGCCCAGCGGACTGCGGACGACAGCGGCGGGGTGGGTCTGGTGCTGGGCGCCGGCAACATCACGTCAATCCCCGTGCTCGACGTGCTGTACGAGCTTCTCGCGTACAACCGGGTCGCGCTGCTGAAGGTCAATCCCACGCAGGACGCCCTGGTGCCGGTCTACGAGCGCGCACTGGCGCCGCTGATCCAGCCGGGCTTCCTGCGGATCGTGCAGGGCGGGGCTGCAGTGGGCGCGTACCTGACCGCGCACCGCGACCTCGAGCACGTGCACATCACCGGGTCCGCGGCCACCTTCGACACCATCGTGTGGGGGCCCTCGAGCGGACCGAAGGCCGGGGCGACGACCCGCCGCCGGCGCGAGAACCGTCCGCTGCTGAAGAAGCCGATCACCGCCGAGCTGGGCGGCGTCTCCCCGATCATCGTCGTGCCGGGCGACTGGAGCGCCGCCGACCTCGCGTTCCAGGCCGAGCACATCGCGACCATGCGCCTGCAGAACAGCGGACACAACTGCATCGCCGGGCAGGTGGTGATCATGTCATCGCAGTGGCCGCAGGCCGAGCAGTTCCGTGCCGAGCTGCGGCGCGCCTACGCGGCGGCCCCCGAGCGTACGACCTGGTACCCCGGCTCGACGACGCGCATGCAGCAGGCCGCCGAGGACTATCCGGATGCCCTCGTGCTTGCGGACCGCCTTCTCGTCGAGGTGGACGCCGGTCAGGATGCCACGGCCCTGCAGCGCACCGAGTACTTCGCCCCTGTGCTCGGGGTCGTCGAACTGCCCGGCACGGGTCAGGCGTTCCTCGACGCCGCGGTCGCGCATGCGAACGACCGGCTGCAGGGCACGCTGGGCGCGAACCTCATCATCGATCCGGCGACCGAGAGGTCGCTCGGCACCGGGTTCGAGCGTGCCGTCGCCGAGCTGCGGTACGGATCGATCGCGATCAACTCGTGGACGGCGTTCGGGTTCATCACGCCGACTCTCACGTGGGGCGCCTTTCCCGGAAACACCCTCGACGACGTGGGCAGCGGCATCGGCGTGGTGCACAACGCGCTGCTGCTCGACGGCGTCGAGCGATCCGTGGTGCGCGGTCCGTTCCGCCCGTTCCCCCGATCGTTGCCCGGGCTCAACGGCGGGGGCCGTCTGACGATCCTTCCCAAGCCGCCGTGGTTCGTCTCGTCTCGCACCGGCACCGCGGTGAGCGCGGGTCTCACCCGGTTCCGGGCGCACGGCGGCATCCTGCTGCTGATCCGCACGCTGTTGCGGGCGCTGCGCGCCTGACGCGCCCCTGCGCAGATCGCCCCGGCGGTCAGAGCTCGGCGCCGGAGACGGCGAACGTGTCGCACACGCCGAGGCCGTTCTTGTAGCCGTTGGCGAACCAAGCCTGGCGCTGCTCGCTGGTGCCGTGCGTGAAGCTCTCCGGGTTCACCCGACCGGCCTGCTGCTCCTGGATGTGATCGTCGCCGACCGTGAACGCCGCGTTCAGGGCATCCGTGATCTGCTCCTCCGTCGGCTTCTTGACGTACGCGACGCCGTTGTCGTCCTTCAGCGTCGTCACGTCGCCGAGCCAGGCGCCCGCGTAGCAGTCGGCCTGCAGCTCGGTGCGCACCCCGTTGCTGTCGGGGCCGGTGCCGTTGTTCGGGTGCTCGTCCATCGTGCCGGTGATGTTCTGGATGTGATGGCCCCACTCGTGGCCGACGATGTACAGCTGGGCGAGCTCGCCGGCCGACGCGCCGAACTGCTGACGCATGAGCTGAAAGAAGTCCGGATCGATGTACACGCCCTGCTCGGGCGGGCAGTAGAACGGCCCCACCGCGTTCGACGCCGTGCCGCACTGCGTCGACGTCTGACCGTCGACCACCGTCAGCGTCGGCGCCTGGTACCCGTCGACGTGCTGCTGCCAGTACTCGTTGAGCACCACCTCGGCGCCGGCCATCCGGCAGTCGTCGTTCGTGTTCGCGTCCTCGCCGGTGTCGCACTCGGCGAGGGTGTTCTCGCCGCTCGATGCGGGAGGGTTCTCGCCCGCCGGCGCTGCGCCGACCAGCCCGGTGAGGTCGGGTCCGCCGAGCATGGCGACGACGAGGGCGACCAGTCCGAGCACCCCCACGCCGCCGCCCGCGATCGCGGCTCCCCGCCCGCGGCGGCGCGTGGTGTTGCCCGAGATGTCGGCATCCGGATTGAACGTCATGCAGAAAAGGTAGCGCTCCGCGGCGTCCGGCGACGAGGGCTTGACGAATCCCGGCTCAGCGGTCAGCTGAGCGGCCTCGAGGCATAGGCTCGGGTCATGGCGACGACGATCACGATCACAGGTGCCGGCGGACAGATCGGCTACGCGCTGCTGTTCCGCATCGCGGCGGGCGACATGCTCGGCCCCGACGAGCACGTCAGACTGCGACTGCTCGAGATCCCGCAGGGGCTCCGCGCGGCCGAGGGTGCGGCGCTCGAACTGCAGGACGGCGCGTTCGGGCTGCTCGACGACGTCGAGGTCACCGATGACGCCGAGGTCGGGTTCGACGGGGCGAACCTCGCGCTGCTCGTCGGCGCGCGGCCACGAGGGCCGGGGATGGAGCGCGGCGACCTGATCGCCGCCAATGGCGGCATCTTCGGCCCGCAGGGCCGGGCGATCGCCGCGTCAGCGGCATCCGACATCCGCGTCACCGTGGTCGGCAACCCCGCCAACACGAACGCGCTGATCGCGGCGTCGGCCGCCGACGGCGTGCCGGCAGAGCGGTTCAGTGCGCTCACCCGGCTCGACGAGAACCGGGCGCGAGCGCAGCTCGCCCAGACGCTCGGCGCGCCGGTCGCGAGCGTGCGCCGGGTGTCGATCTGGGGCAACCACTCGGCGACGCAGTTCCCCGACATCGCGCACGCGACGATCGACGGCGACCCGGTCGCCGAGCGCCTCCGCGCCGTCGTCGGCGACATCCGCGCCTGGCAGGAGCAGACCTTCATCCCCCGGGTCGCGAAGCGCGGTGCCGAGATCATCGAGGTGCGCGGCTCGTCGTCGGTCGCCTCGGCAGCGAGCGCCACGATCGATCATGTGCGCGACTGGGTGCAGGGCACCGCGGACTGGACCAGTGCGGGTGTCGTCTCCCACGGCGAATACGGCGTGCCGGAGGGGCTGATCTCGTCGTTTCCGGTGCAGGCAGTCGGCGGCGAATGGCGCATCGTCGAGGGTCTGGAGATGGATGCCTGGGCCAGGGCCCGCGTGGATGCATCGGTCGGCGAGCTGACCTCCGAGCGCGACACCGTGGAGGCGCTCGGGCTGCTCTGAGCGCTTTTGGAATCGGTTGGGTCGCACGTTGCCCGCTCGGGCAGAATGGAGTGCGGAGGTACGACGATGAGCGACGCGATGAACCCGACGGATGCCGGAGCAGATTCCGCCCTCACGAGCCCTCTGCACCTGCCGCACGCGGCGGCGACGTGCCCGAAGTGCCTGGCGAACACCGACCACGGCTGGTGGTCGGCCCGCCCCGAGGGCGCCCGGCTCGTGGGCCTGGTGGTGGCCCGCGAGGGAATGCCGTCGGTGACCCAGCAGCGCGAGGATCTGACCCGCTTCGGCGTGCCGATCGAGGGCTTCCGCCACCCCGCGCCGGAGATCCTCGAGAGCTGGGGCGACCGGCTGGCGCGACTGATCGAGACGCTGCGCAGCGGCGATGTGCTGGTCGTCGCCAACGCGCATGCGCTCGGCCGCGACCGCGACGAGGAGTCGCGCACGATCGCCGACCTGCGCCGCCGCGGGATCATGGTGAAGGTGCTCGGGCACCACGCCCGTCACCTCGCCGACGCGACCGTCTGAGGCGGCCGCGACAGTCTGAGGCGGCCGCAGCGGCGGTCAGTCCTCGCTGTCGGCCTGATCGCGCAGCGCCTCGTCGTCGAGCAGCCCCAGGTCGGCGCGGGTGACGACCTGCGAGGTGACGGCGTACTCGACGAGCCTGGCGCGGCGGTTGGTCGCGACCTGGCCCGGGCCACCGCGCAGACCCTGCACGCCCATGCGGTCGAGCTTGTCGCACACATTGTCGAGCTTGCGGTTGAACTTGGTCATGCTCCAGCCCAGACGCTTCGCCGCGGCGGTCGACGAAGGCAGCTCGTTCATGCTGACGCCCTCGCGGCGCAGCATCGGCTCGGCGAGTGCGACGATCAGCTGCTTCTGCATGGCCGTGAACCGGGCGGGCATGACGGTCGTGTCTCCGCTCATCGTCGCCTCGACCTGGCTCGAGATCTCGTACGGCGCCTCTTCGGTGTGCAGGCTCAGCTCGTAGGTGACGGGACCGGCGGTGAAGACGATCACATTGCGCTCGAAGACCAGCGGCATGCGTGCACCCGGCGACAGCCACGACTGCACCGCGCCGCCCGCACTTGACACGGTCGCCGCAAGGCGGACGCCGACGTTCGCCAGCCACCAGAGGCCGTCGCGGAACCGCAGCTCGAGGAAGTGACGGTGCAGGTAGGGGTTGTCGTCGATCTCCAGATCGCCGACCCGCCCGATCACGAACGCGCGATCCGCCGGCACGTCCCGCCACTCGCCCGCGAACTCCAGACGCAGCGGCGGCGTCGCCTGCTCTGCGGTCGTCGCGGGCACGGCGGCGTCTCTCACATCGTTCACAGGATGATCCCCCTCCGGCACCATCTTGTCACGATGACCGTCCGCCACGGTTCAGCCGGCGTCGTCGCCTTCCGCGTGCGGGGAGGCAGGGAGATCGGCGGGCGAGGGCTGCGGCTGCACGGGCGTGCCGTCGGCCTCGCGGTAGACCGGGCTGCCGTCTTCGGGGAAGTAAAAGCGCGGCTGCCAGTCCGGCCCCTCGAAAGCGGGGAACCGCTGCCACGCGGTGTCGTACACCAGACCGTCGAAGACCATGTCGGACAGGTCGCCGGCATCCCCCGGGAAGCATCCGGGCGTCGCCGTCGCACGGATCACACCTCGCCCGGGACGGATGGTCACCACGCCGCGCCCGAGCGGGTCGCCCGCGCCGATGACGTTGATCTCGGCGCTGTCGCCCTCGCCGTACTCGGCGACGCTGACGTCGACGCCCGCGTCGGCGAAGGCCGAGCGTGCCGACTGCACGACGGCATCCACATCGATGTCGTCGCTCTGCAGCTCACGCACCCACGAGAAGGTGTACCCGCGCTGACCGCCGTCGAGGTCGCACGAGATGGGTGCAGCGCCCCAGGTGTCGACGCTCCATTCTCCGTCGTGCACCGCCATGATCACGTCGTGCATCAGGGTGGAGTACGCGACGTAGCGCTTCTCGCCGTCCCGATACAGCGCGTCGCCGGTGAGTCCTGCGTCCGCCGAGCCGCATCCCGTCATCATCGCCACCATTCCGACGGCCATGGCCGCCAACAGTCCTCGTCGAGTCTCGCGTCGCATCGCATCCATCCTGCCCTCAGAAGTCGACCAGCTCGAACTCGTCGCTGATCCACCAGTTGCCGGCATCCCAGAATCCCTCGGTGCTGCCCTCGCCCTGACGCTCGGTTCCGGGCTCGCCGGTGCGGATGATCTCGGCGACGTTGTAGAACGACTCAGAGCCCGGTTCGAGGTACGCACCGGGGCCGAGGGCGTCGTGTCCGGTCGCCGCCGGCAGCTCCTCGCCGGTGCGCGAGACTCCCCCGTCGCTGTCGAAGACGGTGACGCCGGGCAGATGCTCCGGCGGGACAGGATGCCCGGGAGCGGTCGCGCGCCCGATCCGGGCGGTCGCGTCGTCTTCCGAGATGGTCGCGTACACCTGCGTCGCGCGACTGTCGGTGAGGTTCTGCACCACCGTCTCGTCGTCGGGGAAGCCCGCAGATCCGACGGCGATGAACGCGGTGACGCCGTGCCCGTCGGGCTGCGAGCCGATCGCGAACGCGGCGGTCGTGCTGCCGTACGAGTGCGCGATCACGTTGATGTCGGCATCGGGTGAGAGGGCTCGCAGCCCGTCGAGGTACGAGCCGAACGCGGCTGCGCCGTCGATGGCCCGGCCCATCCGCGGCTCTTCGAGCAGGTCGGGCGAGTCGTAGCCGAACCACACCACCGTCGCCGATCCGGGCCCGACCGAGGCGTTGAGCTCGCGCGCCGACGCGCCCCAGCCTGCCAGGCCGTGCACGGTGCTGTTCATGCCGGGAACGAGAGAGTTGATCTCGGATGCCGTCGCCAGGTCGCCGTGGGCGATCGCGGCGGTGACCTGCTCGGAGCCGTCGGGGTCGAAGCTGATCAGCGTCGGCCGAGGCAGACCCTCCGCGTTGAGCGCGCGCATGACCGCCTCGAGGTCGTCGCGGCGATCGGCCGTCAGGTCGCCGGCGAGCAGAGCCTCGAGGTGAGAGCGGTTGGCCTCGCCGCGCACGTCGTACGGGATGCCGTCGAGGTTCCCGATCACCTCGGGGTGGGCGGCGATCAGCTCGTCGTGCAGTTCGGGGTGCGCGCGCCAGACCCGCAGCACCTCGGCGGGGTCGCCGCCGGCCAGCAGACTCTCGAGGAAGGTGCGCTCCTGCGGCGTCAGCGTAGAGTTCGCTCCGGCGGCGAGGGCGGCGAGTGCCGCGCCGTACCCGGCGAGCCAGCCGGCGTGATGTCGTTCGTACTCTACCCACAGCGCATCGAGCGCCTGTGCCGCGGTGTCGCGCACGTCGATCGCCTCGCTCGCGAGCGCGTGCGTCGTCTCGATCGCGAGGGCGCTGGTGCCGTAGGAGGCGGCGAGCGCGGCCCGTCCGGCGTCGTCTGCTTCCACGTCGGCCTGAACCCAGTTCGCGTGGGCGATCTCGATCTCCTCGATCATGGCGTTCGCCGGTGCCGCGTACCGGTCGTATGCGTCGGCGTAGGTCGCGATCACCCGTGAGAGGTGCGCCGCCTCGGCGATGTCGGGAGCGAGGGCGGCCAGCAGGTCGGCGGCGTCCGCGCGCACCGACGTGACGGCCTTTCCGACACCGGGCAGGCCGGTCGCGGTGGTGGCGCCGTCATGCAGGTCGTCGAGTGCGTCCTGCACGCGAGTGAGCTGGCCCGACCACCACGACATCGTGCCGGTGTCGCCCTCGATCCGCTCGAGCAGGTATCCGCGATTCGGTGAGACGAGCGTCATGACCGCCTGCCCGTCAGCTCGACATCGAGATCGCTGTACCGGTCGGCGATGCGATGAGCAGATGCCGATACCTGCGAGCCGTCGTCGACGCGGGCGCGCACGGCTTCGCCGAGCCCGGTGAGGCGGCGGTGAAGGGCGAGGCGCAGAGCGGGCCTGGAGGCCGGGTTGCCGATGCCCGTGTCCTCGGCCCCGAGGTCGGCCGACTCGAACAGCACACCCGTGATCGCAGTGTCGACCGTGCTCGAGGCGTGCTGCAGCTCGGCGTAGAAGATCTCGACGTCGCCCACGGTGACCTTCCCTCCGGCGCCGGACGATCCGGCTCACCGCCAGGTTAGGGACGCCGGGGAGCAAGGTCGATGGGCATCGCTACCCATGGGCGGTCCCTCAGCCTCACGGGCACGAAAAGGGCCGTAGCGCAGATTCTGAGATCTGAGCCACGGCCCTTCCGTGAAGCCTGCGGAGTCAGCCGCCTGCGAGCTCGGAGTCCTTGTCGCGGATCGAGTCCGCCATGCGGTCCAGCGCCTGCGCCATGTCGTTGACAGCCTCAGCCGCGTCATCGAGCGACGTCGTCAGCTCGGAGTACGCCGTCGAGTACGCCTCGGACGCGTTCTCCGTCTTGAAACCGTCCTGCACCAGGTCGTCGATGACGCCCTGCAGCTCCTTCAGCGTGTCGGTCACCGTGGTGCGCCCATCACGCAGACGCGATGCCGCGCTCTCCATCTCGGAGTACGTCGCCCCAAAGTCATGTCCGGCCATAACAACCCTCCAGCTCTCATCTACGACAGCCCCTCCGGACCGCCCACACAAGACGTTACCGAAACTTCGCCGACGCGCGAATGGGGAGAACTCCCCATCACCTCTTCTTCACGGTCCACTGCGTGACTCCGGACGTGAGCGATGCCACGCCACCGCTGCGGGTGGAGACGCCCTCGACGCGCGGATCGACGATCGTCATCCGGGGATTGATCGCGATCGGCAGAGCGACGGCGGACTGCACGATCGTCGCCTCGATCTGCGCGAGCACCTCGCGGGCCTCGTACACATCCGTGGTCTGCGACAGCTTCTCGATCAGCGTGTCGCGGTTGCCGTCCGGGGCAGGGACGACGGATGCCGAGCCGCTGCTGCCCCACTGATCTGCGATCTGCGCGGGCGTCTCGGGAATCACGGTGCGGGCGATCACGGCATCCCACCCGCCGCCCTCCACCGCTTTCGCGTAGTCGTCGCTGCCGCAGTCGCGCACGCCCCAGCCCGCCTCGGCGGCGACCTCGCGCAGCGCCGCGAAGGCTCCGCGGGCGAACTCGCTGCGCCGGTCGTACAGCACGCAGACGCCGACACCATCGGGAAGGCCTGCGTTCTGCCGCTCGAGCGCCGCATCGTCGGCGGGTTCGCCGAGCTTCTGGGTGAACCCGGAGTCCTCGGCGACGATGTCGTACGCCCGCGAGCCGGGCGCGGTGATCATCGACGTGGTGCCGGCGAAGTCGGATGCCCATTCACCGCCGCCGCGCTCAGCGAGCGTCGAGGCGGGCACCGCCCTGAGGAACGCGATGCGCGCCTGCGGACGAGAGAACACGCCGTAGGGCTGCAGCTGAAGCGACCACATGGTGCCGTCATGCGTGGATTCAGCGGTGAAGTCCTTGCGCTGCAGCATCCGGATCGGATCGCGATTGCCGCTGTTCGGCGCGACCTGCGCGACATCGACGGTGTCGCCGATGCGCTCGAGCACGTCGTCGCCGCGGGGGACCAGCGCGATCTTCTCGACCTTCGCGCCCACGATGCCGCGGTAGTCGGGATTCGGGGCGAACGCGAGGCTCGTCCCGGACCCGTCGATCTTCTGCAGAAGATACGGTCCGCTCGACACCAGCCTGTCGGGAGCGGGCGTCTCGCCCGGCTCGATCGTGGCTCCGTCTCGCCATTCGGCGCCGAGCTTCGACAGCGTCTCGTCATCGCCCGAGCGGATGGCGGTGATGACCGCCTGCTTGGCCTCCATCGGGTCGTCGAGGTCGAGGGCACGCTGGGCGATGACATGGGCCGGCATCGGCGCGGAGACGGCACGCTGCCAGCCGATGTCGGGCCGGGTGAAGGTCACCTCTATCGCCCGCGCGAACTCGTCGATCTTCGGCGGCTTCGCATCGAGCACGCTCGCGTCGGACGCCGCATTGCTCTCGTCGTCGGCGAGCAGGCCCGCCCGCCACGCCCAGCCGAGCAGAAGGTCGGCAGCGTCCAGCGGGATGCCGTCCGACCACACCGGTTCGGCGAGGTCGTACCTCACGGTGAGGGGCTTCTTCGAGACGATCTTCACCGTGCCGAATCCCTCGTCCGGTACGAACTCGCCGTCGACGAGGTCGCCGAAGTCGGCGCGGGTGAGCTCGGCGACGTCGCGGTTCGCGGCCGTCGGCGCGGCGGCAGGGTTCAGGGACGTGAGCTCACCGCTCCACGCGACCGTGACCTCGGTGCCGGCTACGACCGTCTCGGGCAGCGCGGGCGCGCACGCGGCGAGTCCGAAGGTGAGCGCGACGACCGTGACAGCCGCGACGCGACGCGAGCCTCTCACCGACGGATCACGCGAGGTCGGTGTCGTCGTCTTCCGCGGCCATCGCGCGGAAGGGCTCGCTCTCCTCGCTCTCGAGCCAGGCCTTGGCGTACTCGAGCAGCGTCGCCGGCGACTCCTCGGCCTCTTCGTAGGTCGCGAACGGCCCGATCGTGTCTTCCGACGGCCGCTCGTCGGCCCGCAGCACGCTCTGCGTCGACAGGTTGTACCAATAGGTCTGCGATTCCCGCATCAGTTCCCCGCTCCGGTCAGCTGGCTCGATTTCAACGGTAGGAGTGAAGGCCCGGCGGTGCTCACTCGAACGACGGGCGCAGCTGCTCGCCCATGGAGTCGATGTTGGCCGGTGTGACCTGCCAGCGCGTCGCGTCAGTGTCTTCGAACGTCACCTCGTACTGCCTGCTCGTGCGATCGAACTGCACGAGGATCGCGGCCGGGAGCGGATCACCGGGCTTGTAGTAGCTATCGAGGTAGGCGTTGACCGCCGCCTTGGCGTAGTACGGGTGCGAGGCCACGGCGGCGATCGATCCGTCGTCGGAGTACGCGTAGCCGTGCGTTCCGCTGAACTTGCCCCCGGCGAAGTCGAGGACCATCGACAGCGCCTGCCATTCCTTGTCGGCGCCGGAGAGGTTCTCGACCAGCGCACGGATGAGGCCGGTGGTGACGTCGTCGGTCATAGCACTCCTTGGGCTGCTCGCCGGTCCGGCATGTCGGCCCGGGAGACCCTGTCGAAGGCCTCACCGGCGACGTTGTCGAACATCGGGAAGTTTCGATACGCGGCCTTCCCCGTGGCGGGATCGGTGACCGTGTAGTTGACCACAAAGCTATCAGGGCGCACCGCGCCGGGAGGCATGACCTCGACCGTGTAGTCGACCTGATAGCCCTTGCCGACCCAGTCGGCCCACTCGTTCTCCATCTTCTTCCACGCGCCGCGGTTCAGGTTCGCGGCCTGAGGCGCGATGCCCTCATCGGGGGTGTCTCCGTAGAAGCGATGACCGCCGAGGTGACCGCCGTCGTCGGTCGATTCGCCGAGGTTGCCGATGTCCGTGGCGTTGTCGCCGCGCGTGCTGCTTCCGAAATCCTCGGTGATCGTGCCGCGCTCGGTGATGGGCCGCCCTGTCTCGGGGTCGAAGTGAGTGGCCTTCGTGTTGCCCCCGCGCGTGGTGATGACGCCGTCGTCGAACCGGTCGACGTCGTTGACGCCGTTCTTGTTGCGCACCTGGCGCTGCCCGTGACCGCGGAACATGTCCGCGAGCTGGCGCACGTGGATGGGCAGGCCGTCCAGCGAATGCATGATCGGACGACCCAGCGAGTCCATGATCTTCGCCATCGTCAGTCTCCCGTCAGGTTCAGTGTCGAGAGGTCGGCCATCAGCCGTCCTGTCATGCTCTCGACGTCACCGGCGTACGTCTCCATGTCTGCCTGCGCCTGCTCGAGCGCCTGCAGGTCGGCGTAGAACTCGTCGGTGTCGCCGACGGTGGACTCGACGATCGGGGCATCCAGCGCCGCCATGATCACACCGGGCAGCTCTTCGGTGAGCGGCGCGATGACCATCGGCAGGATCTGCTCGAGCGCCTGCTCGATCGCGATGTCGACAGCCGCGTTGAGGAGCTTCTTCTTCAGCAACAGCATCGGGCCCGCACCGAGCGCGGTGACAGGGTTGGTCAGCATGCCGACCAGAGCGATCATCGTGGTCGTCACATCGGCGATGACCTTGATCTTCAGCCCGAAGACGACGTCGGCTGCGATGTTCATGCCCGTGGGAACCGGACCGAGCAGCCCGAGCAGCTTGTCGAGGTTCTGCGACCGGTTCGTGTTCCATGCGGCCACATACGCCGGCCCCGCCTGACCTCGCATCGCAGCGGCCATGTCGCCGTTCACCTTGCGGTCCATCGCGGTCAGCGCCTGCTCCAGATCGCCGCTGAAGGTGCGGACCATCTCCGCGCCTCGGCGAAGCTCGTCCTCATCGATGTCGGGCCATTCGAAGCCGAGCTTCTCCATCACCCAGATGAGCTCATTCGGCAGCATCATGCCCATCGCGCACCCTCCTCCGTTCGATTCAGACCTACCGATTCCGGTGGCGCCACCTTCCCCCCGGGCGGTGGCGCGCTCCCTCCGGACCGGCCACACAAGACGCTACCCAGGCCCGTCCGATACGGGAATGGGGAGAACTGCCCACGCTGGTCAGGACTGCTCAGGCACGTACGGCATCTGCATGGTGACCGCCCGTCCCGCCTGCACCATGATCCCTCGGCCGACGGGGAAGTCCGAGCGCTTCATCCGACTGAACGGCACCTTGAACAGCGATTCGCCGTCGTAGGTCTCGGGCTTGAGCACGATGCCCTGACGGCCCGACTTCCATTCGCCCAGCACCCCGATGCTGCCGTTGGCCCGAGTGATCTCGGCCTCGCCGATCAGCATGTGGTCGCTGTTGTTCATCGCCTGCAGCAGAGCGCGCATCGGCCGGTCGGCGGCGCCGTCGGCGAGATGCGGGACGTCCTCGATCACGATCAGGATGCGCTGCTTCTGCGCATCACTGACGACGAGCTCGGCGAGCTCGGTCGCGAGATCCTTCTCGTCCTCCGCCTTGGTGGCCGATCGCACCCACGGACGGAAGTCCTTGAGCTCGGCCCGGCGGCTGCCGAAGTGGTAGAGCTGCACGTTCGGGTCGAACCGCTCCACCGAGGTGATCAGCGCCTTGAGCGCATTCGTCTTGCCCGATTGCGGTGGACCCGAGATGACGAACGATCCGATCGGCTCGAAGCCGTGCGGGGCGAGCGATTCGTCGGCGACGCCGAACACCGGCATCCCGTCGACCGTCGCCGGCATCTCGGCGATCGGCACCATGGTCGGCAGGGCGCCGATCTCGGGCAGGTCGCGCACGCCCTTCTCGCGCAGGCGGTCGCCCAGAGCGCGCAGCGCCTTGGTCTGCTCGACGACGTTGGCGGTGCCGCCGAGCACGGCGATCTGCGCCTCGTGGCCGTCGATGATCGCGCGGCCGGGTGCCGACTGCTCGTCGAGGATGTCGCGCGGCGCGTTCAGCAGCATGTACTGGCTGGGATCGCCCATGCGCAGCAGCACCTTGCGCGGGATGTTCGAGGCGACGGCGCTGGGCACCGCGTTGCCGCGGTCAGCGGTGAGAACGGTGTGCACCCCGAGCGTGCGACCCTCGCCGAGGATGCGCATGAAGATGCGGTAGAACGGCCCACGCCCCGGCGCCATCTCCCAGTCCTTCTTGAACTCCGGGTAGTTATCGATGAGCAGCAGGATGCGCGGCATGTTCGGGTCGGCCAGCTCGCGGTACTCCTGCACCGACGCGGCGCTGGCCGCCGAGAACGCCGCAGCCCGGCGATCCATCTCGCGGTCGAGGGTGCGCAGCAGACGCTGGATGCGCTCGGCGTCGGCGCTGTCGACGACGGACCCGACGTGCGGCAGCGCGTTCAGGGCGCTCAGCGCACCGGATGCGAAGTCGAGACAGTACACCTGCACGCGTCCGCGCTCGGGCCGCATCCCGGCCGCGGTCGCGATTGTCTTCAGCAGCGTCGACTTGCCCGAGCCGGAGGTGCCGTAGACGACGAGCGATCCGTCTCGGTCGGGCACGAACACCGCCGCCTCCTGCAGCTGCTTCTCGGGCACGTCGAGCAGAGCGATCGGGATGCGCGTATCGCCGTCGTTGGCCAGGTGCTTGAGGTCGACGAGCGGCGGGAGGTCATCGAGCCACGGCCGACGGGGGCGCTGCAGGCGGGCTGCGTCGGCGGCGCGGATCAGCGTCGACACGATGCGCTTCTGGTCGTTCGGACCGAGATCCTCCTCGTGCGAGTCGGACTCGGGTGGGCGGTCGGGCTCCCATTCGGCGCTCGCGCCGAAGCGCAGCTCCGATACCCGCACCTCGGCGACGCCCGACTCGTCGTCGGTGGTCCAGCCGCCGGCGTACGCCGACTGGAACGGCACGAGGCGGCCGGGACCGGTCTTGGCGATCGCACGACCGGGGATCGACGGGGGGAACGTCGCCGCGACGGGGTCGTCGACGACATCGCGCGAGTCGGCCTCATCAGCCATCCGCAGCGCGATGCGCAGGTTGGTGTTGGCGCGCAGGTTGTCCTTGATCACACCGGCGGGGCGCTGGGTGGCCATGATGAGGTGGATGCCGAGCGAGCGGCCGCGCTGCGCGATGTCGACCACGCCGTCGACGAACTCCGGCATCTCGGATGCCAGGGCCGCGAACTCGTCGATGACGAGCACGAGAGCCGGCGGGCATTCCGGATCCTGCCGCTTCTCGAGCTCGAGGAGGTCCTTGGCCTTCTTGCGGTTGAGCAGGTGCTCGCGATGGTGCAGCTCGGCGCGCAGGCTGGTCAGCGCGCGGCGCACGAGGTGCGGGCTGAGGTCGGTGACCAGACCCACGCAGTGCGGCAGGTCGACGCAGTCAGCGAAGGCGGAGCCTCCCTTGTAGTCGACGAAGAGGAAGGTCACCCGGTCGGGGCTGTGCGCTGCGGCCATGCCGAGCACCCACGCCTGGAGGAACTCGGACTTTCCGGCACCGGTCGTGCCTCCGACGAGCGCGTGCGGGCCGTGGGTGCGCAGATCGAGCGCCATCGCGGAGCTGGCGCCCTGGCCGATGATCGCCCGCAGCGTGCCGGACTTCTTCAGCCGGGGCCGTGGGGCGGGCGAGCGGTCGACGATCGTGTTGTTCTGCCGCCAGCGCTCGATGACCACGTTCGGGTCCTCGGCGATCGCCGGATCGACAAGCTGCAGGAACATCACCGATCCGGGGATGTCGGAGGAGTCGTGGGTGACCGTGCTCGCGTCGACCACGGGCGCCAGGCGGCGGGCGAGCATGTGCATGTAGGCGTTGGAGACGCCCTCGACCTGCACGTGCTCGAACTTCTCGCCGTTGCGCACCAGCCCCACATGCGCGTCGGTGAGACCGGCGGTCACGTCGATGAAGCTGCGGCACACCGCGGGGAGCGACTCGACCGTGGGCGCGACGAACACGGCGTGCACGCCATGGTCGGCGCCGCGCTCGAGCACGTCGGTGAGGCGGCCGCGATCGACCTGAGCGTCGCTGGTCACGAACACGATCACCGACAGCGGTGGCGTCTTCTGGTGGTCGGTGGCGGCACGCGCGACGTCCGTTCCGTACAGGAGCGGGTTCCAGTCCTCCTTGAACGGACCGCGCGGTTCGCCGGAGACGTCTCCCGCCGCGCGCTTGACGTAGTCCTCAAGCATGTTCAGCAGGGCCGCGCTGGTCGGTGCCGAATCGGCGAGCGCCACATCTCGGAACGGGCTCTTCTCGCTCGAGGTGTGCGGCATCCACTTCAGCCAGTCCAGCTCGCTCGTCCACGCCGAGTCCGAGAACGCCACGGCGACGACGTCGTTGGGCGCGTGCAGACCGAACACCTGCACGGCGACACCGCGCATGGCGTCGGCCACCGGGGCCTGGGGCCCTGCGATCCCGACGGAGCCGGCGTCGGCGAAGGTCTCGAAGACGGGCACGTCGTCGACGTACCGGTAGCGCTCGCGCAGGCGATCGACCCGATCGATGAACTCGGGCAGGCCCTCGGGGACCTCGCCGTCGTCGATCGAGTTGCGCGCCGGCAGGCGGCAGCTGCCGAGCCGCAGCGCCAGGAAGTTCCAGTGCTCCGGGCGGCGCGTCCACAGCATGGGCCCGAGGCGCATGGCGTGGTCGAACACCTCGGCGACCGGCGGCGCCTCGGCGTTGCGGGCGGCCTCCTCTTCGGGCTTGCCGTGGAAGAAGTCCTCTTCGAGCTGCTCGAACTGGCGCTCGAAGAGCGCGAACTCGTGGTTGGTGCTCTTCTTCGACTGCGCCGACTGGTTGACCACGTTCATCAGCGCCATCAGTGGAGTCATCACGATCATCAGCAGCGATCGGGGGTTGCCGTTCAGCGCGAACAGCGCGGCGCCCATCAGGATCGGGGCGACCATGATCGCCCACGGGAACATCTTGCCGATCTTCTCGGTGGGCAGCCGCGGCATCTTGAACCTGGTGCCCGGGTAGCGCACCTCGATGCGCGGGCTGCGGTTGAACAGCAGCCCGCCGCCGCGCTCGATCACGGGCTCCTCCGACGATGTGCCGTCGAACGTGTTCGCCAGACGCACCTCGAGCGTGGTGCCGCCGATCACGAACGGCTGTCCCTCTTCGATGCGCACCCGCTGCGCGGCAACACCGTCGACCAGGACGCCGTTGGCCGAGTTGAGGTCGATGACCTCGATCTGGGTGCCGACCTCGAGACGGGCATGCCGCTTCGACACCATGGCATCCGCCAGCACGACGTCGTTGCCGGCGTCGCGTCCGATCGACACCTGCCCCGCCGCGATCGGGAACTCCTGACCGGCGAGCGCGCCTCCGGTCGCGCGCAGCACGCCGACGACCGTGCGCTGGGCGCTGCTGATGTGCCCCGAACCGTAGTTGAGGATCGAGGCCGCGAAGCCCGAGCCGATCGCCGCCTCTCCGATCGGCACGTCGGGCTGCAGGGCGACGAGACGCTCCGCGGTCGGCGGCGCGACGGCGAGTGTGAGCACGTCGCCCTCCCCGACCGGCACGGATCGCGCCGGGTCGGCTTCGGCGATGTGCCGCGCGACGTCGCCTGCTGTCGCGGTGGAGTCGGTGGTGACGACGATGTCGACGGGGTCGCCCGTCTGCCGGTGCAGGGTCAGCTTCAGCCTCATGCGTCGTCCTCAGTCTCGATGTGTGTCGCCGGTGGCGGCGCGTGTCGGGCGGCGGCGGGTCATACCCTGACCACGGTCGCGGTGCGGTCGCCGAGTCGGATGGCGTCGCCCTCGACGGCCAGTGTCGCGGCGCCGGCGGTGAGCGCGTACTCGACGCCGTCGCGGATGAGTCCCGAGCCGTTCGTGGATCCGAGGTCCATGACCTCGACGCCTCCCTCGGCCGGTCGGGCCAGCAGGTGGGTCTTCGACAGCGAGCGGGTGCTGTCGGCCAGGGGGAAGGGCGTGGCGCCGGCGTGCGTGCCCGCGTCGGGGTTGCGGCCGAGCAGCACGGGGGCGGTGACCCCGATCCCCTCTCCCGAGTCGAAGCGCAGGCCGTACCGCACCGGGGTGGGCGCGGCGGCCCCGGGTGCGGCGGTGGGCTGCTGCCTCTCGACCGCCACGGTTCGGGGCTCTGGGCGCGGCGGTACGGCGGCGACGGTCGGAGGGGTGGGCTGCGGGGCGACCGGCGGCGGTGTGTCGGATGCCGGCGGTTCGGGCTTCGCGGGTGACCGGTAGCCGCCGAGCACGGGCTTGCCCGCTTCGGCCTGAGGTTCGCCTTCCGGCTCGGTGGTCAGCGGCAGGCCGATGACCGGACGCGCGTTCGCCTCGTGCGGGCGGGCGACGCCCAGCACGCCGGCGCTGACCCGGCTGCCCGGCCGGTAGACCGGCTGCTGCGAAGGATCGACGGGCGTGGCGAGGGAGGGAAGCACGACGCGCTCCCGGGTCGGCTCGGCCTTGACCATCTTGCGAGCCACGCGCATGCGCTTCTCGTCGAACGGGTTGAGGCCTGCGCGCACATCGACCAGCCACACGGCGCTCGCCTTGTCGTGCCAGCCGCGTCCGCGACGCCCCGGGTCGAAGGCGGGCGAGATCAGGAACAGCAGCGAGCCGACCACGGGAAGCAGGCCGGCGGCGTTCACGATGAGCCAGCGCAGCAGCAGCCGGAGGAATCCGACGCGTCCGAGGGTGCGCACGTCGATGGTGCGGATGCCGGTGAGCGCCTTGCCGATGGTCAGGCCCTTCACGGCGTGCAGCGACCACTGCACGATGGCGAGCGCGAGGGTGAGCACCGTCGTGATCGACGCCATCACGACGGCGAGGACGAAACCGGGGTGATTGACGAGTCCGTATGCGGAGATCGACCCGGTCGCCAGTTTCATCAGAAGCGGCACGGATCCGATCAGGAACGGCAGTTGCACGAGCACCAGCGCCACGCCGTCGAAGAGCGCGGCGAGCGCGCGGCGTCCGAGCGGGGCGGGGAGAAGGCCCAGTGCGGCGGCGTACGCCGGATCGGGTCGACCGGACTCGTCGAGCCCTTCGATCGTCTCGCTCTTCTCGTCGATCTCCCAGATCATCAATCCACGCACCCCCTGACCTCGGGCGAGGAGGTGCCGTTCTCGCGCTTGAGGATGACGTCGATGCACGTGCGACCCGGGTTCGGACCGGGCAGCACGACGGTGGGCTCGGTCACCTGCGCCGACTTCGAGGGGCCATCGAGGGTCACCTGATTCCAGAGGAAGGTGTCGCCCTCCTGCGGATCGGCGTTCTTCCACGTGAACGTGATCGCGTCGCCGTTGCGGGTGCCCACCAGATCGTCGACGGGCGGCACGAGCCCCGCGATCGGATCCTGCGCCTCCGGTTCGGACGGCGCCGGGGTCTGCGAGGCCTGGGGGCCGATGCTGTCGGCGGCGAGGCTGCTGACCCAGATGACGGCGCCCACGACGAGTGCCGCGCCCGCGAGCAGGAGCACCCAGCCCCACCACGGCATCCGCTTCTGCGCTGCCGGGGCGTCGGGAGCTGTCGTCGTCTGCTCCGTCGCCGTCGGGGTCGGAGCGGGAGCGGCAGCCAGCGGGGCGACGACGCGCGGCGGACGCAGCAGGGTGCGCTCATCGTGATCGGCCGCGACCGGAGCCGCGGTCTGCGGTGCGACCGCTGGAGAGCGCAGCTGGGTCTCGTCGATGGCCGCGGCGGGCGCGCCGGCCGGGTCGAAGCGCGGGACGTCGCCGACGACCGGAGGCTGCTTGCGCTCGGTGCGAGCCGACGGTCGGGTGGCGTTGGCGGCATCCGGCCCCTGCGGGCTGATCGAGCGCACCTCGCGCACGCGGGTCAGGCCGTCGTCGTCGTCCTCGAGCTCGTCTGCGGGCGGATGCTCGTCGACGATGTCGACCGGGGTGACCGAATGCGCGAGCTCGATCTGCACCTTCTGCAGGGCTCGGGCGAAGGCGACGGCACTGGGGTAGCGATCGTCGGGGTTCTTCGCCATCGCGCGCTCGAGCACCGACTGCAGGCTGCTCGGTGAATCCGCGCGATCGAGGGTCGGCACGGCCATCCGCTCGATCCGCTCGATCAGATCGGCGCTGGTGTTGCGCTCGCCCGGCCGCTCGAACGGAGACCGGGACGCGAGCAGCGTGAAGATCGTCGCGCCGAGCGCGTAGACGTCGGTGCGCGGACCGCTCACCGGCGGCTCGGCGAAGGATTCGGGCGGCGACCACGGGATCGACATCCCGGCGGCCTCGTTCACCGCCCCCGCCGTGGTGGCGATGCCGAAGTCGGTCAGCGCCGGACGGTTGTACTCGGTGACCAGGATGTTCGCCGGCTTGATGTCGCGGTGCAGCACTCCGGCCCGATGCGCGGTCTCGACCGCGCCGGCGACCTGGATGCCGACGCGCAGCGCCTCGGCGACAGAGAACGGCTCCCGACGCGAGCGCACCTGCAGGTTGGGTCGCGGGCAGTACTCCATGACCAGATAGGGGCGGCCGTCGCTGGCGACGCCCGCCTGGTAGATGGTGACGATCGCGGGGTGCGTGGACAGCATGGCCATCACGTTCGCCTCGTCGGTGAACTCCTGCGCGGCCCCCGTGGTCAGCCGGTCGGCGAGCAGCACCTTGACCGCGACCTTGCGCCGTGGCATCTGCTGCTCGTACAGGAAGACGTCGGCGAAGCCGCCCGCGCCGAGCGGCTGCAGATACGAGAACCCCGGAAGCGCGGGCGGTTCGGAGGGGGGCCGATTCACGCGAGTCCTTCGAACGTGACCGTCACGCCGTCGCCGAGATCGACCACGTCGCCGCTGAGAACGAGCGTCTGCTCGCCGGGGTGCAGGCGCACCGGGTCGGCGCCGGGGCGGAGCAGGGTCGATCCGTTGGTGGTGCGCAGATCGATCACGACCACCGAGTCCGCCTCGGGGCGGATCTCGAGGTGGCTGCGCGAGATGTCCTGCTGGGGGCTGTCGACCGCGACGAGGTGCGGCATGTTCTCGCCGCTGGCGCGGGTCGACCGAGGCCTGCGTCCGATGATGACGGTGCGGTCGAGGTCGACGACCTGCCCGGTGGACAGACGCGCGATCCCGTGACGGGTCGAGCCGGCCGGGACGTCGACGGCCGGCAGCACGGCCGTGGGCGCGTCCGGTCCGGCGGTCTGCGGATCGGGCGCGCCGTCGGCCTGCGACCGGAGGCGTCGGAGCTCTGCCAGCGAGATGGTGGAACCGTCGTGGTCGCCGGCACCTGGCGCATCGGCGGACGGGATGCCCGCGGGCGTCTCCGGCGACACGGCGGGTATGCCGGGATCGGACCCGGGCACGACGGTGAGGTCGGCGGGGATGAGGGTGTGGGCGAGGGGCGAGTCCTCGACGGCATCACTCTCGGCATCGGCCGTCTCCGGCTCGGCGGTCTCCGGATGGGCGGTCTCCGGCTCGGCGGTCTCCGGCTCGGATGCAGGCGCGTCGCCGTCCGCCTCCGTCCAGGCCGACTCATGGTCGGCCGCCGCAGTCTCGGCCGCCTCAGCGGACTCCGGCTCCGCGGCGGCGGCCGGCTCCTTGACGACCGGAGGCTCCGCGTGCAACACGGGCTCCGCAACGACGGCGGGCGCGTGGCCGGCATCCGGGGTCTCCCGCGACGAGGGCTCGGCCGTCGCGTCCTGCCCGTGCTTCAGCGCCGCAGCGAGCACCACGCCCGATGAGATCGGGTACCAGGTGTCGTCCGAGGCGTCGTCGACGGTGATCTCGAATCCGCGCGCGTCGGCGACGAATCGCTCGCTCCAGGTGCTGACCTGCGCGCCCGAGACGATCTGCTCGTCGTCGTCGGCGACGATGCGGGCCTGCACCGGGCCTCGCACGGCGAAGCGGACCGAGCCGGCCGAGGTGAGCGCCACGGCGAACGATCCGAGGGCGGCGATCGAGCCGCCGGCCAGCGCGTCAATGACGTCGGTCAGCTCGGGGGCGCCGTCGCGCAGCATCCGGTGCAGCAGCGCGACGCGCTCGGCGTCGGTGTCCTGCGGCACGGCGATCATGCCGCCGGTCTCGACGACGACCCGCCAGGCGCCGGGCCGGTAAGAGAACTGGTTCATCGGACCCCTCCGGTCACTGTCTCTCGCGGACGCGTGTCGGCGTCCACGTCGTCCATGTCATCCGACAGCACGATCGTTCCCGGTCGGGTGGTGACGGCGATGGCGTCGACCACCACGACGGTGATGTTGTCGCGCCCGCCGGCGGCGACGGCGTCGGCCGTCAGCACGTCCGCGGCACACTGCGGGTCGGCCTCGTTCGAGAGCACCTCGATGATCCGCCCGTCCGACACCTCGGACGTGAGCCCGTCGGAGCACACCAGCATGCGGTCGCCCTTCTCGGCCGGGAACAGCCAGAAGTCGGCGTCGCCGGTGCTGCCGGCGCCGATCGCCCGCGTGATGATGTTGCGGCGCGAGTCGGTGAGCGCCTCCTCGGCGGTGAGCTCTCCGGCGTCGAGCAGCTCCTGGATCACCGAGTGGTCCTCGCTGATCTGCTCGAGCTCGCCGGCCGAGAAGCGGTAGGTGCGGGAGTCGCCGATGTTGACCGCCAGCCAGTAGCCCAGCCCGTCCACCGACGAGATGACCACACCGCTGAGTGTGGTGCCCGCGCGGGCCGCGCCCGTCGTCGCGAGCTGATCCACAGCCGCCCGCGCGCGGGCCACCGCCTGGCGCACGTCGTCGAGGGCGAGCGCGTCACGGCCGACGAGCTGCCCGAACTCCGCGACCACGGCGCCGCTGGCGACCTCGCCCGCCTCGTGTCCGCCCATCCCGTCGGCGACGATGAACACCGGTGCGGTCGAGAGCTGCGCGTCCTCGTTGAGGGCGCGACGGTTGCCGGTGTGGGTCGCCGCGCCCACCCGCACCATCACCGGGGCGGTCATGCGAAGCCGCCGATCGTCACGATGCGGTCGCCGATCTCGATCGCGTCACCGAGTCGCACGGGCACGCGCTGTCCTGCGGGGCAGGCGATGCGCGTCCCGTCGCGCACAATCGTCAGGCCGTTGGTCGAGTGGCGGTCCATCACCCAGCCGCCGGTCGGCTCGGAGCCGGCCTCGAAGTGGGTCTTCGACAGCGAGAGGGTCTCATCGCGCACGGCGACGACGACCGCACCGGGCTCCTGCTCAGGGTTGCGGCCGAAGACCGTGCGGGACGACACCGACACGCGCTGCCCGTCGTCCCAGGTGAACACGAGACGGTGCCCGGGCACGCTGATGCGCGTCGATTCCAGGTCGTCGTCGTGGTCGAAGCCGGTCGCCTGCGCAGCGGCGGACTGCGGCGCGACAGCGGGCGCGGCCGGGGCGGATGCTGCCGGAGCGGCGGGTTCGGGAACCACCGGAGCGGCGGGGGTGGCGGGCGCCACAGGCGCGGCGGGGGCAGCGGGTGCTGCGGGTGCTGCGCCGGGCTGGGTCACGCCGGGGACGAAGGAGATCAGCGGATCGCCGGGAAGGTTCTGACGCACAGGAGGGGCGGCGATCGTCTGATCGGCCGCGTCGGCGGCGGGTGCAGCCGGGGCGACCGGCGCCGCCGGCTGCACGGGCGCCGAGGGCGACGCGGGTGCCGACGGGAGCACGGGGGCGGCCGGAGACGCCGGTCGCGGCGCGACGATCGTCTCGTCGGGGAAGCCGTCGGGCAGCGGAGGGGCGTCGCGGGTGGGCTGCGGGAAGGCGAACGGTGCCGGCGGAGCGGGCGGCGTCGGATGTCCGGTGAAGCCGCCCGTCGCGAGTGGATTCGGCAGGACGGGGGCCGCGGCCGGCGCGGCGGCGGATGCGGACGCGTCCGACTTCGCTGCCGCGGCATCCACCATCAGCGCACCGGCGACCTTGTCATGCCAGCCCTGGTAGCGACCCGAGCCGTCGAACAGCGGAGAGAACATCCCCACCACAAACGACGCGGTGATCGAGAAGACGATGTTGCGCAGCAGCGCCCGCCAGAACGACACGGGGGTGCGGTCTTCGGCGCCCACCAGGCGGATGCGCTGCGCGCGCATGCCGATCGAGCCCTTGCCGGTCTGCATGAGCGTGTACACGACGAACCAGCCGAGGGTGAGCAGGCTGAACACGCCCGCGGTCACCGTCACCCCGACGAGCGCGCCCGCTGCCGTCTCGGGGGTCTGCATGGCGCCGACCGTCATGCTCACCATGACGATCACGCCGATCACAGGCAGGACGCCCGCGATGAGCGCGTCGATGATGTAGGCGATCACCCGTCGGCTGATCGGCGCGATGTCGCCGGGGGGAAGCGTCGTCATGGGGTCTCGCTCTCGGACGTCGTGCGGTTCTTGTCGATGTTGCCAGGTTCGCGGCGCACGCGCGCGGCCGCGGCGTCCTTCAGCTCCTGGAGGCGCTCGCTCATCCGGCCGTGCCCCTTGAGGGAGCGCAGGCTGAGCCGTGCCTTCGTGCGGCCCCAGAACGTGGTCGCACCGCGCAGCTCGTCGATGGCCGCGTCGACCTCGCGCCAGAACGCGTCGACCTCTTCGGCCGACGGGTCGCCAGGTCCGAAGACCTGGCCGTCGGCGCGCACCGCGAGCGCGGTGGCGGCCGGGAGGGTGAGTGCGGATGCCATGACGTCCGCCTCCTCCACGCGCGTGCCGCCGGGTGCGATGCGCGCGCCGTGGTCGATCGCGCGGTCGGTCAGCTCGTCCCACCCACCGCTGATCCGGTCGGAGTGGCGTTCGGCGTTGCGGCGAGCGCGTCGCCGCGCGGCCTTCCACGCGCCGATCACGATGAACGGCGACGCGAGCAGCAGCAGCACGCCGAGCGAGATCCCGGCGATGGCGAGGATCGTGCCGATGAGGCCCAGCACGTTGAGGCTGTCGTCCTCGGCCTTGCGGTCGTCGGGCACGGTCGGCGGCAGGTCGACCGGCTCCTGCGGCGGGGGCGGCGGCTGCAGAACCTGCGGCTTCGGGTCGACGCGCGGCTTGGTGTTCTGATCCTGCGGGACCTTGTCCTCCGGCGGGGTGGGGTCGAACGGCAGCCATCCGTAGCCCTGGAACGCGATCTCGACCCAGGCGTGCACGTCGTCGCCGGTCGCGGTGAACACGGGATCGCCCTTGCGATCGGCATCCGGGTACCAGCCCATCACGACCCGCACCGGGATGCCGAGCTCCTGCGCCGCGAGCGCCATCGCGGCGGCGTACTGCTCGTCGTCGCCGATCATCTGGTCGCCGCCGAGCAGGGTGCTGATGCGCTCGGCGGTGTGCCCGGCGCGCGAGAGCACCTCGCCCTCGAGCCCGTGGCTGAAGAACCCGCCTTCGGCGAAGTACGTCTCGAGCGCCCTGGCCTGCTCGATGGGCGTCTCCGCGTCGGTGACGACGTCGGCCGCCGTCGCCGACAGGTCGTCGGGCGAGTAGGGCGAGACCTTCTGGCGGATGTTCGCGAACTTCGCGTCCTTCAGCTGATCGTCGCTCGGCCGCGCGGGGACGACCGCGTCGATGGTGTACGCGTCGCCCTTCTTCAGCCCCGCGGTGACGATGGTGGTGTCGGTCGACGAGTTGCTGTACGCCGTGCGGCGCAGGGCATCAGCGCGGTCGCCCTCGAAGCGCACGTCGTCGACCACCGAGGTGCCCGGCAGCCAGACTCCCGAGTAGTCGGCGATCTCGAAGCGCAGCTGTGCCGGCACGCCCTCGGCTCCGAGGGCCATGTCGCTGCGCAGCGGCAGGAAGGCGCTCGACGAGCCCGGCCCGCCGTCGGTCACGTTGTAGACCATGCCGTCCCAGCCGTCCATCGCGGCCAGACGCACCCGGCCGCCTTCCGGCAGCCCGGTCACGGTGAAGAGGGTCTTGGTCTTCTGGTCGCGCACGGTCTTGCGGAAGCCCTGCAGCGGGCTGGCGTAGTCGCGGATGTTGAACGGCGGGATGATGGCGTCGCGGAACACGCTGCGCGGTCCTGCCTGCGCGGTCACGGCGTTCACTGCGGCGCCGGCGCCGGCGGCGAGGGCGAGGACGACCGCGCCGCCGATCAGGCGGCGCATGCGCATGTGCCTGGCGCGGGACGGATCCGCCTCGGAGACGTTGACCGCGGCGGACTGCGGTGCCCACCACGATCGGAGCGACATCCACACCGCCGTCACGGCGGCGATCGCGATGCCCTGGGCGAGGGGGAACGCGGCGGTCGGCACACCGAGGGCGATCACCAGGAACAGCGCGGCGATCACAGGCAGCAGCGACCAGGCGACGTGGCGCAGCCGCAGCGCCAGCGATGCGGAGAGCACGCCGGCCACCAGACCGATCAGGAACGGCACAAGCAGATGTCCGTCAGCGGCCGAGACCGGCGCGACGGTGGTCAGCAGCTGCTTCCACGACGTGACCACACCTGTCGCGAGCGCGGCGAGGGTGTCGAGGGTGGGGATGACGCCGAGCAGGGCGGTGTGCGGCAGCGCGAGCGCGCCGCCGAGGAGGAAGTAGACGACGACGGTGGCGCCGGTGACGATGAGGATGCCCCAGCCACGCCACGCGCACAGCGTGGCGATGGCGAGTCCGAGCACGATGCCGCCGACGGCGGCGAGCAGGAAGCTCGGGCCCGCGAACGTGGTCCAGAACCCGACGAGAGCGGCGAGCAGCAGCGTCCCGACGGCGACGATGTCGATGACCCAGCCGGGTCGCAGTCGCGATTGCGCGGTGGTCTTCGTGGCGGTCATGCGAGCACCCTCTGCAGTGCGAGCGGAAGCTGGTCGAGCGCGCCGACGGTCACCACGTCGGCGTCGGCGATGCGGCGCAGCTCGGGACTGTCGAGGCCCGCTTGGGCGACGACGGCGAGCGCGCGGGCACCGAACGGCAGACGCGCGCACGCCCGGCGCAGCGCCTCGACATCGACGCTCGCGCCGCAGACGAGCACGACGACGCTGGCCAGCGGCATAGCCGCCGCCACGACGCCGGCGAGTTCGGCGATGCCGCCCTCCCGGGGCTTGGACTGCTCGACGGCAGACAGCGAGTCGAGCAGCTGCTTGCCCGTTCCGGATGCCAGTTCGCGCCCCTGCACGCGCACGTCGACCCGCTGCGAGTCCTGCAGCGCGCGCAGTCCGATCGAGCCCGCGATCGAGACGCCGAGCTCGAACTCGTCGTCGGAGCGGTAGTCGCCGCTGGAGCGCGACAGACCGATCACGAAGTGCGATCGGCGGGTCTCCTCGAACTGGCGCACCATCATGGTTCCGGTGCGCGCGGTCGAGCGCCAGTGCACGTGGCGCAGATCGTCGCCGGGCTGGTACTCGAGCAGCGCGTGGAAGGAGACGTCGTCGCGCGACAGGTCGGTGGCCGGCAGCCCCTCGAGGTCTCGCAGGAATCCGAGCGACTGCCCGCCGAACAGGACTGTCTTCGGGTGCACGAACAGGTCGACCGGCTCGTCGCGGCGGTGCGCGCGCTCGAACACGCCGAGGGGGTCGCCGCGCACGACGCTCACCGGCCCCACCGCGACGACGCCACGACGCTGGGTGGGGATGGCGAAGAGCTCTTCCGCGGTCTGCCCCGCGGCGAGGCGCTGGATCGAGAACTCGCCGCGGCCCGCACCGACCGGCAGCACCACCCGCGAGGGCAGGATCGCCCTGCTCCCCCGGTTCTCGAGCTTCAGCGCGCCGATGGCGCGCTCGCCCACCACGACCCGGGTGCGCGCGAGGTCGAGCGACACGTCGTACTCGGTGCGTCCGATGAGGAACAGGGCGCAGATCGCCAGCACGAACGCGGTCACCCACGCGGCGACGACCAGCTCGCGCCATCCCTGCACGGAGCCGACGACCGCGAACAGCAGGGTGAGCGCCATCAGCATCCACCCGAGCGGGCGCACGACACCGGCCACCACGCGCAGGCGCTCGAGCACCCGCCCGCCGACGACGGCGACGACGTCGCGCCAACCCGCCTCGGATGCCGGCGCGCTCCCCTCTGCCACGGTCGCCTGCGACATCAGGCCGCCGCGCGCGCCTGCGGCGCAGCCACGTTCTCGAGCACCCGCGCGATCACGCTGTCTGCCGTGGTCCCCGCGAACTCCGCCTCGGCGTCGAGCAGCAGACGGTGCTGCCAGACGGGCCGTGCGAGAGCCTTGATGTCATCCGGGAGGACGTAGTGGCGGCCGTGCGCGGCTGCCCACACCTTCGCGATGCGGATCATCGCGATCGCGCCGCGAACCGACACACCCAGGCGGATGGCGGAGTCGGCACGGGTCGCCTCGGCGAGCTCGGCCGTGTACCGCAGCACGGCGGGCTCGACGTGCACGGTGGCACCGAGGTCTGCCATGTCGGCGACGGCGCCGGTGGTGATCACCGCGCTGAGCGCAGCCGACGGGTTGCGCTGCGCGGCGCCGGCCAGGATGCGCTCTGCGACGTCGAGGTCGGGGTAGCCGATCGACGTCTTGATGAGGAAGCGGTCGAGCTGCGCTTCGGGCAGCTTGTACGTGCCCGCCTGCTCGACCGGGTTCTGGGTGGCGATCACGAGGAACGGGCGGCCGGCCTCGTGGGTCACGCCGTCGACGGTGACCCGCGACTCCTCCATGACCTCCAGCAGCGCCGACTGCGTCTTCGGCGAAGCACGGTTGATCTCGTCGGCGAGCACGATCGACGCGAAGATCGGCCCCCGGTGGAACTCGAACCGATGCGCCTGCTGGTCGTAGATCGTCACACCCGTCACGTCGGAGGGCAGCAGGTCGGGCGTGAACTGGATACGCGAGCTGGTGCCCTGCACGGTCGCCGCCAGCGCCTTCGCGAGGCTGGTCTTGCCGGTTCCCGGCGCGTCCTCGAGCAGCACGTGGCCCTCGGCGAGCATCGCGGCGACGACGAGGCTGACGATGTCGCTCTTGCCCTGCAGCGCCTTGTCGACGTTCTCGACGAGGCGGTGGAAGGTTCCCTGGAACCAGGTGGCCTGTTCGGGGGTCATGGTCATTGCTGTGGTGTCCTCATTCTTCTGTCACTGATCCGGGGCGCGCTGAACGCGACTACGGTCTCGCCCAATAGCGCTTCTCGGTGTCGACGCTTCCGCCCCACCCGGCGACATCGACCCAGACGTCCACGCCATCGCGGCCCTGGTAGCAGCCGAGCTGCTTGGAGCCCCGTCCGTCGAAGTTCACGGTGTAGGCACCGGCGATCTGACCGTACGCACTGGAGTGGCACGTCACCGTCTTGCTTCCCAGGTTCGCGTTCTCCCAGTTGACGACGAACTGTCGGCATCCGTTCACGCATCCGCTGCCGGCGCTGTCGCCCTGGGTCACCCAGATCTTGGGCGGCGGCGGCGCACTGGTCGTCGCGGAGTACGTCTGCGACTCGGCGGCCCCGCCCTTCGTCGCCTCCACGCGCACCTTGATGCTGTGCGTCTGGTTGTAGCCGTTGCCGACGATCCGCTCGCCCCTCTCGGAGCCGACCTTCTGCCAGCCGCCGCCGTCGATGCTGATGTAGGTCGTGATCGGGCGGCCGTTGTACGAGCTGCTCGAATTCCATGTCAGACGGATCGCCTGGTCGCCGCTCTTCGACGCGCTGCCGCTCGGCGCGCGAGGTGCGCCGTAGGGAGTGACGGAGTTCGACGCGGTCGACGGGCCCGGCTGCGACTGCTGACCGCCGACGACCGAGTACGCGCGGACCCGGACGGTGTACGGCGTGCCGTTGTCGGCCGCGATGTCGGACCGGCCGTCCCACGCCTGCCACTGCTGCGCGTTCAGCTGGTACTGGTAGCGCATCTCGCTCGGCGCGGCACCGTTGCGGGCCGCCTCCGTCATCGTGAAGCTCACCCGGATCGCCCGATCCAGTTCCTGTGCGGTCACACTCGACGGAGCACCGGGCTGGCCGAAGGCCCTCCTCGGTGCGGACTGCGCGCCGACCTGGTTCCAGCCGGCCTTGTTCTCCGCACGCACGGCGTAGGTGTAGTCGGTGGTGCTGGTGGGAACCCGCACCGTCTGCGAGGTCGAGGTGCCGGTCGACACGCGTCCCACTTCCGCGCCGCCGCGGTAGGTGATCAGCTCGTACTGCCGGATGGCGTCTCCGTTGGGGAACGCCGCGTCCCACGCGACGGTCATCTGGGCCTCGGAGCCAACCGATGGTGCGCTCGTGACTCGAGGCGCCGGCACCGCCCCGGGAATCCCGGCCGGGATCTCGGCCGCGGAGTACAGGCTCCAGCTCGACGGGTCGGGCGCGCGGTTGTGCGCCTGGATCCGCACACTGTAGCTCGTTCCGTTCTCGAGCCCCTCCCAGCGCAGCGAGTTGCCGGTGACGCCGGTCTTCTGACCGATGCCCGACGGCGGCGTCGGCGAGATCTCGAGGGTGTACGACTCGACCGGCGATCCGCTCGAGGTCGGCGTCGTCCACGTCACATCGAGAGCCTTGTCGCCGAAGACCAGCTTCGGGGGCAGCGGCGTGTCGGGGCGGGTGTCGGGGCGGGCGACCGCCGATGCGGCCGACGCCGGGCCCTCGCCCACGCGGTTGGTCGCTGTGACCTGGAAGGTGTACTCGACGTTGTTGGTGAGCCCGTCGAGGGTGCAGGTCGTCGACGCGCACGCCTTGCTGTACGGGTTGCCCGACACCGAGCTCACGGTGTACTCGGTGATCTCGGCGCCGTTGTTCGACGGCGCCGACCAGTTCAGCACCACGGTGCGGTCCTCGACCGCGGTCACCGTCGGCCGTCCCGGGGCATCCGGGATGCCCTGCACGGTGACCGTGATCCGGCCCTCGACCTCCCGATCCGGGTCCTTCGTCGCGTCCTGGACGCGGTAGCGCACCACCATGACGCCCACGAACGTCTTGTCCGACGTGATCTCGACGTTGTCGCCCGAGGGCTTGACCCGCCCGGAACCGCTCTCGACGACAGCCGAGATCAGTTTGAGGGGTGTGCCCTCTGCGGCGAACGGGTTGATGTCGTTGGCCAAGGCGGGGACGGTGATCGTCTCGCCCTGATCGGCCTCGTCGACCGAGTCGGGGCTGGCGACGGCGAGGGAACGCGTGGATGCCGTGACGGTGACCTGCACCGTGCCGTCCACCGGTTCGGTGGTGCCGTCGGTGACCGAGATCGGGATGGTGACCGTGGTGCCCTTCGGGGTGTCCGGTCCGGTCTCGGCATACAGCGTCGTGCCGTCGACGCGTGCGCTGATGCCCTTGCCCGGCTGCGAGCCGACCGAGAAGCGCAGGTTGCCCTGGTCCTTCGGGTCGGGGTCGGTCGCGAGACCGGACAGGTCGAGTGCGGTCGCCTTCTCGCCCGGCGCGATCTGCATCTGCGCACTCGTCAGCGTCGGCGGCTGGTTGTCGGGCGGCAGCACGGTGATCGGGATGGTCAGAGTGGCCTTGCGCCCCTCGGGGTCATCCGGACCGTCGCCGTCGGTCACCTCGAACGTCAGCGCGTCCTCGCCGAAGTAGCGATCCCGCGAGGTGTAGACGAGGGTCGTCGTGTCCTTGATCAGGTCGTCGCCGTTCGCGAACGAGGCGCTGACCTTCGAGGCCTCGGTGAGCCGCACATCGCCGCCGCCGGCGACCACGACGTACTTGTCGAGGGGGATCTCCTTCGTCTCTCCGCTCCTCACCTCGAGCGGCTTGGTCGACTTCAGCCGGGGACGCATCTCGTCGATCGCCGGCACGAAGATGAACGCCGACGCCGACAGTTCGTCCTGATCCGTGATCACATAGCGGATCAGCTGGCGCTCCTCGCCCACCGTCACCCGCACCTTGCCGTCACCGAGCACGCGCGCGCCGTCCTCGACGGTCAGCTCGACTCCTTCGATCGTGCCGTCCGGATCCTCATCGTTGCGGAGGATGTCGAGGTCGACCGACAGATCGTCTTTCACGTCCTCGACCTGCACGCGGTCATCCCGCGCGATCGGGTTCATCAGCGGGACTTCCTCGTCGACCTTCACGAAGATCGCCGCCGTCGACTGCGCACCCTTGTCGTCGCTGATCGTGTACTGCAGCGAGGTGTCGAGCTCGTCATCGGGCACATCGATGATGATGCGGTCGCCCGAGATCTTCGCGGTCATGTCCTTCACATCGGAAGGAAGTGTCAGACCCGACTTCACGTAGCCGATCCGGTCGCCCTCGGGGTCGGAGTCGTTCGCGAGGGCGGGTACCGCCACGGACCGACCGGGACGGACGACGACGGAGTCGTTGACGGCGTACGGCGCCTGATTCACCGCCTCCGGAGGGGCGACGCCCATGCGGATGGTCGCCTTCGCCTCGGCGCCCAGGCGGTCGCGCACCCGGTAGCTGAAGGCATCCACGCCGGATGCGTCTTCATATGCCTCGTAGGTGAGGAAGTTGCTGCCCTGCTCGACGATGCGGCCCTTCGCGGGTGCGCTGTCGACGCCGATCAGCTCGACCGAGTCTCCGTCTGCATCGAGCCCGTCGAGCGGCACGGGGATGTTGATCCGCGAGCCGGCCAGAGCGCGTGCGGTCAGATCCCGCGGGCGAGGGGCGGCGTTGGTGCCGTCCTCGTCGATCGGCAGCACCTGCACGGCGATGTGCCCGCCGGCCTTCTGACTGCGAGAGTCGACCGCCTCGTACGTGATGTACACGGTGCCCGGGTTCTTCCCTGCGCGGAAGCGCACGGCATCCTGTGAGACGAACGCCTCGCCGTCCTCGGGGTCGACAAGTGGTTCGACGAGGTCGGGGGCGACGTGCAGCTTGTCGCCGCTCGGATGCACGTCGTTGTCGAGCACCGGGATCGTGACCACGTCGCCGACGCGCACGACGGCCTCGTCGTCGTTCGTGACGGGGGCCAGCAGCTTGGTCGGCGCCGGGATCGGGATGACCACCACATCGCCCTCTGCGGACTTCTTGCCGTTCGAGATGCGGTAGGTGATGCGCACCGGCTCATCCAGCGACCCCTGGTCGCTGATGCGCAGCGTCTCGTGGTTGAGCACCGAGACGTTCACACCGCTGCTCGGCGGCACCGAGACCGACTGCACGACGAGCACGCCGCCGGCCGGGTCGCTGTCGTTGCCGAGCACCCCGACGAGCGCCTCGCTGCCGGTCGTGAGCATGGCCACATCGCGCACGGCGACGGGTGCCAGCTCGCTCTCCTGCTTGTCGAGCACGTCGACGCGCACGATCCCCTTGGCCGGCTTCGGGCCTGCCGTCGCCAGGTACTGCACGTAGTAGGTGTTGGGAGTCTGCGCCTTGAACGTGAACTTGCGGTTGGCATAGTCGCGGTCGATCTCGGCACCCGGAGTGTCTTCAACTCGTGCCAGACGCAGCTGCTCCCGACCGGAGCTGGTGTCGTTCGCCAACGGAGACACGGTGACGGACTCGCCCGCGCGGGTCACCACGTGGTCAGCGTTGGTGAGCGGGTTGGTCGAGCCCTCGGGCTTCACATCGAGCAGGATCTTGCCGTTGGAGACCTTGCCCATCGCATCCGAGACCGCGATCTCGACCTCTTTGCGCCCCTGCAGACTCGCAACAGCCCGGTAGGTGATCTTGCCGTCGGTGGTGAACTCGACCTCATCGCCATCGGCCGCCACGACGCTGCGCAGGTACAGGTCGTCGCCGTCGGGGTCGCGCCAGTCGGGCAGCACGTTGTACGAGACCGTACCGCCGGTCTCGACCGCCATCTTGCTCGTGCGCTTGGGGCGAGGGGCGCCGTTGGTCTTCTCATCGTGCACCGACACGGTGACGATCGCCTGATCCTTGCCGCCTCGGCCGTCGTCGATCTCGTAGGTGAAGGACGCCGTGCCGGTCGCGTCTTCGGGGACCGAGATCTGCAGGGCGGCGCCGTTGAGGATGGGTCGCACCTCTCCGACCGACGGCTGCTTGCCCACGAGCGACGCCACCAGCACGTCGCCATCGGGGTCGTTGTCGTTGTCGAGCACGGGCAGCAGGGTGGTGCCACCCGGGCGCACGCCGAGATCGGGATCGTCCTCGGCCGTCGGCGGAGTGTTCTTCTCCTTGCGCTCGGGCAGGGAGGTCTCGACGGTCTCCTGGGAGGTGTTCTCGTCGTCCTCGCTCTCGCCCTCCGGTGGAACGAGAACGCTCCAGTCGTCGACACGCTGCAGGCTCTCGTTCGCCAGCCACGCGGCGCCGCCGATGATGTCGTTGAGTACGATCACGTCGCGGTTGACCCGGAAGGTGAGCGACTCGGCGTTCTCGGCGCCGGGGATGCTCTCCTTCACATCGAGCGAGTCGCCGCTGCAGTCGCGGATGAAGGTCGCCGAGATCGACCACGCGCCGTAGGTGCAGCCGCGCAGCTGCACGGGCGCGGCGGGGTTCCCTGTGCCGTCCGCGTCGGTGGCGACCGGGTCGCCGCCGTCGAGCGGGACCTGCAGCAGCGAGGTCGGGGTCGACAGCGCCACGGAGGCGGATTCGGCGGATGCCTGCTGCAGCACGGCATCCGTCGCCTGAGCGAGCTCGGTGCGGAAGCCCCCCGGCGTCGTCAGGACGCCCGCCGCGG
Organism: Microbacterium sp. OR21; assembly: GCF_047306785.1. Classification (NCBI taxonomy): domain Bacteria; kingdom Bacillati; phylum Actinomycetota; class Actinomycetes; order Micrococcales; family Microbacteriaceae; genus Microbacterium; species Microbacterium sp. OR21. The sequence continues at coordinate 673,789 of NZ_JAZEXJ010000002.1, forward strand.
CGTCGAGGACCACGGGAGTGGATCCGACGGCGGTGATGCTCGGCGGCTCGCTCAGATCGAGCTCTCCCACCGACGCGGTCGCAGGCTCGAGCGGCATGCCCTCGGGGTCGGACGGAACCGTGACGACCTCGCCCTTCTCACCCGAGAGCGCGTACACCGTGCCGTCGCGCCCCACCGTCACGTCGGCGCCCTTGCCGAGCTCGACCGTGGGATCGGCGGCCTTGATGTCGAAGCCCGAGAGGCCCTTGGCCGACGTGATCCACAGGTCGCCGGACTTGTCGTCGAGGATCGCCACGGTCTTCGCGCCGAGCGCGACCTTGGCGCTGCCGGGCACCGACGCGCTGTCGCCCAGCACCATCCGCGCCGGATCCACTGCCGTCAGCGTGCTCTCGCCCTTGTCGGCGACCAGCACCGTCGCGCCATCCTGCAGCACGTCGTAGTTTTCACTCGCCGCGCGCATTCCGCCGTCGAGGACCGTGGACTCGTGGTTGAAGTGCCCCACGAGGAAGCTCGACGACTTCGTCAGCCACACTCCGGCGTCGTTCAGGTCGACCTTCGTCGTCGGCAGACCGTCGTACGCGACGGCCATCGAGGTGAGCGCCACCGCACCGATCGCCACTCCGGCGATGGATGCGGCCGTCTTCGGCCGTGCTCGAACCCACGACAGTGCCTTCATACCGAGTCGTCCCCCCTCAAGCGCCGCGAAACGCCGTGTTTATCCTAACCACGGTCGTCGCACGCGCACCCTTCGGAGCATGGGCAGCGCTCCCCATGCCCCGGCCGACCGGCCGGCCGACACAGCAGAGCGGGTGCACGGCGCAGAGCCGTGCACCCGCCCGGTGCATCATGAAGCCGCGTCAGCGCACGGCTGCGTACGCGTCGACGAGTCCCTCTCCGTAGTAGGAGTTCTCGTCGTCGGTGCCGACACACGGGGCCGCGACAGCGGAGACTGTGCACGCCGTGTCGGCGGCCTGAGCGCGCAGTTCGTCGATGATCCGCTCCGGTCCCCAAGCGGGGTGGGCCGACTTCATCAGGGCTGCGACTCCCGCGACGTGCGGCGACGCCATCGAGGTGCCGCTCTTCAGCCCGTATCCGTTGTTGCGGACGATGGTCGACAGCACACGGCTGCCGGGGGCTGCCACGTCGATGGAGCCGAGGCCCCGGTTCGAGAACGACGACAGCGCGCCGCGGCTGTCGACGGACGAGACGGTCACGACTCCGTCGAGCTCGGTCGGGATGTCCTTGCACGAGCTGTTGATCTCACGTGCCGTGGGCTTGTCGGCGTCGTTCGGGCTGGACGTGTCGACGGTCTTCGACGACAGGTCGTACGAGCTGTTGCCGGCGGCGGCGACGTGCACGGCGCCCTTCGACGTCGACCAGTCGACGGCGCGACGCACGGCCTCCATCGCCGGAGCCTGCTCGGGCTGGTCGCCGCACCAGAACTCGAACGGGTCGACGTAGTAGCTGTTGTTCGTCACGTCCATGCCTTTGAGGCCGGCCTCCATGAAGCCGCAGACCGCGTACTCGGGGTAGATGAACCCGTCGTCGTTGACGACCTTGACCGACGCCATCTTCGAACCGGGGGCGACACCGACGATGCCCACGCCGTTGCGGGCGGCGCCGATGGTGCCGGCGACATGCGTGCCGTGGTCGCTCGTCGTGGGCGCCCACGCCGCCTCACCCGTCGCCGGGCGCCCCGCGTCGGTGCATCCGACCGAGTTGAATCGGTCGATCTGGCTGGCGAGGTCGGGGTGATCGGGGTCGATGCCCGAGTCGAGCACGCCGATCAGCACATCGGGAGAGCCCGTCGTGATCTCGTGCGCCTGCGGCACGTTGATCATCTGCATGTCCCACTGCTCGCCCTCGCGCGGGTCGGTGAATGTGGCCGCGGTGCCGTCGGAGATGTCGGTCTTCTTCGACTCGGACTTCTTGAGCTGCCCCTTGCCGGGGCCCCACGGCGTCGCGACGCCCTCCGGAGTACCCTCGCTGACCGCCACCGAGCGGGTGGGGCCCGCGGACGCGATCGAGTTGCCGCCCGCGGCGACGACCGCGGTGCGGAAGTCCGCCTTCGTCGAGTGCGCGACGATCACGCCGATCTGCGGCCAAGACTGCACGACGACACCACCCGCCGCGACCACCGCGGCCTCGGCCTTGCGCACCTGGCCGGGGTTGACGATCTTCGTGTTGACGACGTAGCTCGACACCTGGCCGTCGGGCGTCGAGATGGGCACCGGCGTCGATGCCTTCTCGAGCGCGGGGGCGGCGAACGCCGGCTGGACGCCGATGACGCTCACTCCGAGGATGGCGGCTGCCACGGCGATCTTCGCTGTTCGGGATCTCATCTGGATGGCACTCCTTCGTGTCATGTGCGGGCGGTTCTCGCACCGCTCACCCGATCCTGTCAGAGACCCCCGACTCGCCCGCGGAGGCGTCGGCGACCGTGTCGGCCCGCCAGCATCCCTCGACATGGTCGTCGACCATGCCGGCCGACTGCATGAGCGCGTACATCGTGGTCGGCCCGACGAAGCGGAATCCGCGCGAGCGCAGCGCTCTGCTGAGGGCGGTCGATTCGGCGGTCACGGCAGGAACATCGCCGAAGTCGCGAGGGCGGGGTCGGGGTCGGGATGCCGGTGGCGCGAACGACCACATCAGGGCATCCAGCTCACCCTCGGCCATGTCGCGCACGAGTGCCGCGTTCGAGATCGTCGCCTCGATCTTGGCGCGGTTGCGGATGATCCCGGCATCCGCCATCAGCCGCTCGACGTCGTCGGGGCTGAAGGCGGCGACCAGAGCGGGATCGAACGCGGCGAACACCTCCCGGAACCGGGGACGCTTGCGCAGGATAGTGATCCAGCTGAGCCCCGCCTGGAAGCCCTCGAGGGCCATCTTCTCGAACAGCGCGCGATCGCCGCGCAGCGGGCGACCCCATTCCTCATCGTGGTACCGGCGGTACTCGTCGTCATCACCGACCCACGCGCAGCGCGTGCGTCCGTCGGTCGCGGTGAGGAGGGATGCCATTCCGCCACGCTACCGCCGGCGTCGGACACCGTGTCGACGGTCAGGCGCGCTTCTTCTGGCGCAGCGCCTTCTCGGACACCGGGGCGTCACCGGAGGCCTCGAGCGCGGCGTAGTACGCGCGCGCCTCGTCCTGCCGCTGCTGCTCGACGCCGCTCGCGATGGGGGCGCGCACGTGCTCGGGCTCGTAGCCGAACGCCTGCACGAGCTCGAGGGCGTGTGGGCGCAGGCGCGCGCACAGCCGGTCGATGTAGCTCGACACCGCGGCGGCGCGCTGCATCGACAGACGCCCGTTGATCATGTGCCAGGCGAGGTGCTTCTCGATCAGCGACAGCCCGAACAGGTCGCGCAGCCAGGTGAGCACACGCAGGGTGTCGGCGTCGTCGACCCGACGGATCGCATCGGTGAAGGCCTCCCACTGCAGCAGCTCGCCGTGCGCGCGGGCGGCTTCGATCAGCTCCGCCTGGTTCTCGTTGAACAGCTTCTCGCCGAGCACCTTGTCCTTGCCGGCGGCGCGGAGGCGACCCGCGATGTCGGCGACCATCTGCTGCACGCGCTCGGTGAGCAGCTCATGCTGCTGCTCCTCGCGCAGACCGAGCTCGACCGAGCGGGCGACCTGTCCGAAGTCGGCCACGGCCTGGCCGAGTGCGCGCAGGCCCGCGCCGTGGAACACCTTGCCGGCCGTCTGCCCGACCGCGTACCGGGCGAGCGTGCGTGCGTCGGCGCCCTTGAACTGCTTCGCGAAGTCGGTCAGCAGGCGCTTGCCGACCAGCTGCAGCAGGATGTTGTTGTCGCCCTCGAACGTGACGTAGATGTCGAGGTCTGCGCGCAGGCCGACGAGGCGGTTCTCGAACATGAACCCGGCGCCACCGCAGGCCTCGCGTGCCTCCTGCAGCGTGTCGAGCGCATGCCACGTCGACAGCGGCTTCAGGGCCGCGGCGAGGGTCTCGAGGTCTTCGCGGTCTTCGGGGGTGTCGGTGCGGCCGGAGAAGACCCCGTCGAACTTCTGCAGGAACTCGTCGTGCGCGAAGATCTGCGCGTAGGTGGTGGCCAGGCGCGGCAGCAGGCGACGCTGGTGCTTGCCGTAGTCGAGCAGCACGGTCTCCTCGCCGCTCGCGCCGTCGAACTGCCGGCGCTGCGTCGCGTAGGTGATGGCGATGTGCAGGCCGAGAGCGGATGCCCAGGATGCTGCGCCGTCGAGCGAGACCCGGCCCTGCACGAGGGTGCCGAGCATGGTGAAGAAGCGGCGCCCGGGGCTCTCGATCTCGCTCGTGTAGGTGCCGTCGGCGGCGACGTCGCCGTAGCGGTTGAGCAGGTTGGTGCGCGGGACGCGCACGTGGTCGAAGCTGAGACGCCCGTTGTCGATTCCGTTCAGGCCACCCTTGAGACCGTCGTCCTCACGGCCGATGCCGGGCAGGTCCTGGCCGTTCTCGTCGCGCAGCGGCACGTAGAAGCAGTGCACGCCGTGGTTCACGCCGTTCGTGATCAGCTGCGCGAACACCGTCGCAGCGATGCCGTGCAGGGCGGCGTTGCCGAGGTACTCCTTGGTCGCCGCGCGGAACGGCGTGTTGATCACGAACTCCTCGGTGTCCGGGTCGTACGTCGCGGTCGTGCCGACGGCGGCGACGTCGGAGCCGTGGCCGATCTCGGTCATCGCGAAGGCACCGGGGATCGACAGATCCATGATCCCCGGAAGCCACTTCTCGTGGTGCTGCTCGGTGCCGAGCTGCAGCACAGCCGAACCGAAGAGCCCCCACTGCACGCCCGACTTGATCTGCAGGCTCGGGTCTGCGGCGACGAGCTCTTCGAAGCCGGCGATGTTCGCGCCGTTGTTCTCCTCGCCGCCGAACCTCTTCGGGAACGCGCGGTGGACCGCGCGGCTGTCGACCAGCAGGTGCAGCTGCGAGAGCACGCGCTCGCGGTGCTCGTCCTTCGCGAGGCTGTCGTCGCGCCAGAACGCCGGATCCTTGATCATCTCGCGCGCCTCGCGGCGGGTGTCGGCCCACGTGCCGAGCAGCAGGTCGTTCACGCGCTCGACATCGATCGCGGCCGCCTCGCGCTCGGCGTCGGTGATGGTGGGGCGGATGGCTGCGTCGACCATGGCGGGTCCTTTCAGGAAGGAGCAGGGATGCCTCGATGGTAGATCGACGACAACGCAGAGCGAACCCGACTGTGGACTTTCGCCAATCATCTCCGGTGGGAGGCTTCTCCCCCGTTGTCGTCAGTCCACAGCATCCGGACTATCGGCTCAGCTGATCCTCCGCGTCGACGTCCTTGCCGGTCGGGTCCCACTTGATGACGAGCAGCGAGACGAGCCCGGCCAGAGGCGCGAGCGCGACGATCCAGAACACGCCGGTCGACAGCGAAGCGGCGAGCACGGGGAAGAAGACGAGCGAGACGATCGAGAAGACCCGCTTGACGGCCTCGTTGAATCCGACGCCGACGCCGCGCAGACGCGTCGGGTAGGACAGCGTCGCGTAGCTCATCAGGTTGGCGCCCGGCCCGCCGGCCTGCGCGAAGACGAAGGCGGCGAGCATCGCGATCGCGATGATCACCAGAGCGCCCGACGGGATGCCGACTGCGGCGAGCACGAGCAGCGACGCGGCCTGGATGGCGAATCCGATGATCGTCATCCTGCGGGCGCCGACGCGGTTGATCAGGGCCACGCCGAGGAGGCCGCCCGCGGCGCCGAAGCCGAGGTTGATGACCAGGGCGGAGAGGATGGTGACGAGCGGGCCCTGCTGGAACAGCATGGCGATGATCAGCGGGGTGCCGTAGGCGACGGCGTTGTAGCCGAACGTCGAGAACACCGACACGCACAGGGCTGCGATGGTGCGCAGCCGGTAGCGGGCGGCGAACAGCTCGCCGTACTGCCGCCAGTGACCGGTGCGGGCCTTGACCGTCGTGCGGGCGCTCTCGGCATCCGGAGCGAGCTCGACCTCGAGACCGTGGTGCGAGCGCATCACGTCGACGGCACCGCGCAGGTCGCCCTGGTCGGCGAGCCACTGCGGTGACTCGGCCATGTACTTGCGCCGCACGAGCAGCACGACGATCGCCGGTACGGCACCGAAGCCCACGACCACGCGCCACAGGATGTCGTGCTGAGCGACGGGCAGCAGCAGGAACACGGCCAGCACCAGCAGGTAGCCGAATCCCGTGGCGATGTACCAGGCCGGCGACCAGGCGTTCACGCGCTGCGAGCGGCTGCCCGAGCCGCGCAGCTTCGAGAACTCCGCGAGGAAGGCCATGGCGACCGGCAGGTCGAGGCCGACGCCGATGCCCATCATGAAGCGGAAGAAGATGAGCACCCACTCGTTGGGGGCGAGCGCGCAGCCGATGGCGGCGACGACGAAGAACGCCATGTCAGCCATGAACAGCTTGTACCGGCCGAAGCGGTCGACGAGCATGCCGCCGAAGATGGCGCCGACCACCGAGCCGACCATGATCGCAGCATTGACGACGCCGGTCATCAGCGGGTCGAGACCGAATTCCTCCTTCACGGCGGTGATGCCGAAAGCCAGGGAGGAGAAGTCGTAGGCGTCCATGAAGATGCCGCCCAGCGCGAGCACGATGATCGCCTTGGTCTTCGTGCCCTGCGACCCCTTCTCGGCGAGCAGGGCGTGCACGTCGCGCGCGGTGCGGATCACCGTGGACGAGGTCTTCTGATCGAGGCTCATGAGCGTCAACGCTAGAGCGGGATGACGCCGCGTGACGTCACGAGTCGTCACGCGGCGTCATGTTTCACCAGGCCGTGCGGATGGTGCCGTTGCCCTCGATGACCTCGCGGACCTCGTCGCTCGTGAACGCCTTCTTCAGCGCCTCGGTGGCCTCGGAATCGGCATCCTTCTGCTGCACCACGACGTTGAGCGCGAAGCGGTCGTCGAGTTCGGTGATCAGGCCGTCGTCCTCGGGCGTGAGCCCGAGGGCCTTGATGTGCGAGGGCCACTGGAAGACGAGGTCGGCCTCTTCGTAGGCGGCGTTGAGCGAGGCGATCGGCACCTGCACGAACTCGACGTCCTTGGGGTTCTCGGTGATGTCCTTCACCGTCGCGGAGTAGGGGTCGACCTCGGGATCGAGCGTGATGATGTCGTTGGCGGCGAGCAGCTTGAGCGCGCGGCCGGTGTTGGACGGGTCGTCCGGGATGGCGACCTTCGCACCCTGCGGCAGGTCGGCGATGTCGTCGAGGGTCTTCGAGTAGAAGGCGATGACGAAGTTGTAGACCGGCTGCACGCCGACCAGGGTGGCGTCGTTGCCCTCGTTGAACGTCTGCATGTAGGGGATGTGCTGCGAGAAGTTCGCGTATACGTCGCCGCTGTTCAGGATGGTGTTCGCGGTGATGTAGTCGGCGACCTCGACCAGCTGCACCTCGTATCCGTCTTCGATGGCCTCGCCGGCGGCCTCGACCACGTCGGTCATCGGCGCCTGCACCGCGGCGACCTTGAGCACCGTCGGCTCGTCCGAGCCGGCATCCGGCTTCTGGTCCGCCGCCGGGGCGCAGGCGCTGGCGGTCAGAACCGCGCCGAGGGCGAGCGCGGCGAGGGCGGTGCGTGACTTCTTCATATGTTCTCTTCCGTTTCGATCGAGGGGTCAGCGATGGTCGAGCCGCACGGAGGTGCGGTGTCCCACGGCCTGGATGGCGAGCACGCACACGATGATGATCACGATCGTGAGGTACATGAGGTTGTCGTTGTAGACCTGGTAGCCGTAGCGCATGGCGAAGTCGCCGATGCCGCCGCCGCCGACGACGCCGAGCACCGTCGAGTACGACAGCAGGCTGATCGCGGCCGACGTCAGGGCGTAGACGAGACCGGAGCGGGCCTCGGGCAGCAGCATCCGGAACACCGCCTGCGGCACCGTCGCGCCCGACGCTACGGCGACCTTCGAGATGCCGGCGGGGATCTCGCGCAGGATCTGCTCGGTGAGTCGCGCGTAGATCGCGACGGCGACGAAGCAGAGCGGCAGCGTGGCGGCCTGGGTGCCGAAGCTCGTGCCGATCACCGCCCGGGTGAACGGGATGAGGAAGACGACGAGCAGCAGGAACGGGAACGACCGCACCACGTTGATGTACAGGTTCGCGACGGTGTTGATCACGCGGTGCTCGGCGATGCCGCCCCGCTCGGTGAGATAGACCACCGTGCCCAGCGGCAGCCCGACGAGCACCGCGGCGAGCAGGGAGACGAGCATCATGTATCCGGTCTCGGCCATCGACTGCGCGATGTCCTCGCCGTATTCGGCGAGCAGGTCGGTGAGCCAGGTCATGCCGTCAGCTCTCGTTCGACCTGCTCGTAGTAGCTCGGCAGCGAGCGGGAACCCGCGGCGTCGATCTCGAAGATCCGGCGCAGGCGGCCCTTCTCGAGCAGCGCAGCGCGGTCGCAGATCGCCTTGACGACGTCGAGGTCGTGGGTGATCACGATGACGGTAGTGCCGAGCTGGTCGCGGGCGTCGGCGAGCACGCGCAGCACGTCGGCGGTGGTCGACGCGTCGAGTGACGAGGTGGGCTCGTCGCAGAGCAGCAGGGACGGCTGCGAGACGAGGGCTCGGGCCAGGCCGACCCGCTGCCGCTCGCCGCCGGAGAGCTGGGCGGGGAAGTGCTCGGCTCGATGCGTCAGGCCGACGAACGAGAGCATCTCGTCGACCGCGTCGCGCTGCTGCGCCGCGGTGAGGCGGTTCTCGTCGCGCCGTGGGAGGCGAAGGGGAAGACGCACGTTGTCTCGCACCGTGCTGTTGCTGAGCAGATGGACACCCTGGAAGACGACACCGACGTCACGGCGCAGGCGGCGCAGGCCCGCGCGATCGAGGTCGGCGACCGAGACGTCGCGCACGCGGACGTCGCCGTCGGTCGGCCGGGTGAGGCCGTTGATCAGCTCGAGCAGAGTCGACTTGCCGGCCCCGCTCTCGCCGATCACGCCGAAGATCTCGCCGGGGCGGATGCCGAGGGTCACGTCGTCGAGTGCGGGGCGCTCGTCGCCGTCGGGGCGGAACCGCTTCGTCACATGGCGGAACTCGACGATCGCGGGCAGGTCGGTGGCCATCGCGGTCTTTCGGGGTGGGGGTTAGGGCCGGCTGTCGGACCCGCGGTGGGGCGAGCGGCCTTTTCTGTACGTGATCCAAATTATAGTTGAGCCATGAGTCTCAGGTACCGGACGGAAGCGATCAACGGTGACGGCGGCACGGGCACGGCCCGCGTGATCGATGGCATGGAGGTGCCGGTCGCCTCTCCCCTGGCGCCGAACCCCGATCCGGATGCCTCGAACCCCGAGCAGCTGCTGGCACTGGCGTGGTCGACGTGCCTGAACGCGACCGCGCAGGCGCTGGTCAAGCGGGAGCGTCGCACGGCGGTGCGCATCGAGGTCGAGCTGCATGACGCCTCCGAGGGACCCGGCTACGAGTTCCACGTCGACACGTACCTGTCGGCCGAGGGGCTGACACTGGCGGCGACCGATGACCTGCTCGAGCGCGCGCACGCTCGATGCCCGGTGTCGAAGCTGCTCCGCGGCGCGAGCACGGTGCAGGTGCACGCGGAGGAGTACACCGGCGTCAGCGCCTGAGCCGGGCGCGCGCACACGGTCAGTGCGCCGCGATCACCTCGAGCACGGCGGCGCCGTAGGCATCCCGCTTCTTCTCGCCGATGCCGCTGATGCCACCGAGGCCGGCGACGGTCGTCGGCCGGTGCTCCGCGAGCGCGCGCAGCGTCGCATCGCCGAACACGATGTAGGCGGGCACACCCTGCTCGCGTGCGGTCGCCGCGCGCCAGGCGCGCAGCGCCTCGAAGAGGTCGCGGTCCGCGGCATCCAGGACATCCGCCGCGCTCGTCTTGCGGGCGCGCGACGAGCCACCTGAGCGCCCCATCGTGTCTTTGCGCAGCGGCACCTCGGTCTCGCCGCGCAGCACGCCGGTGGCGGCCTCGCCCGGCGCGAGGGTGCCGTACTCGCCCTGGGCGACGAGGATGCCCCTCGCCAGCAGCTGCCGCACGACGCTGCGCCAATCCTGGTCTGACAGGTCGGCGCCGATGCCGTAGGTGGCGAGCTGCTCATGGCGCATCTTTCGGATGCGGTCGTTCGAGGCTCCGCGGAGGATGTCGATCAGGTGGCCCGCACCGAACGCCTGGTTGCGCTCGCGTTTGAGGCGCACGATCGTCGACAGCAGCTTCTGCGCGGGGATGAGCCCGTCGAAGGTGTCCGGTCGCTCGAGGCAGGTGTCGCAGTTTCCGCACGCCGCGCTGTCCTGCCCGAAGTACCGCAGCAGGTTCTGCCGCCGGCAGGCGACCGTCTCGCACAGCGCGAGCATGGCATCGAGGTGCTGACCCATGCGCATCTTGAAAGTCCGGTCCCCCGGGCTCTGGTCGATGAGCCGACGCTGCTGCACGACGTCGCCGAGCCCGTAGGCCATCCAGGCTACCGACGGCTCGCCGTCACGGCCCGCACGACCGGTCTCCTGGTAGTAGCCCTCGACCGACTTGGGCAGATCGATGTGCGCGACGAAGCGCACGTCGGGCTTGTCGATGCCCATGCCGAAGGCGATGGTCGCGACCATGACGACCCCGTCGTCGCGCAGGAAACGGGCCTGGTTCGCCGCCCGCACCTCGGCCGGCAGGCCGGCGTGGTAAGGCAGAGCGTCGAAGCCCTTGGATGCCAGGTGCTCGGCCGTCTGCTCGACCGACTTGCGACTGAGGGCGTAGACGATGCCGGCAGCACCCGCGGGTTGGGATGAGATGAACTCGACGAGCTGTCGGCGCACCTCCACCTTGGGCACGATGCGGTACTGGATGTTCGGCCGGTCGAAGCTCGCCACGAAGTGCTGCGCGGTGGGCAGATGCAGCCGCTCGGTCAGCTCCTGGTGGGTCGCTCGCGTGGCGGTGGCGGTGAGTGCCATGCGCGGCACACCGGGGAAGCGCTCTGCCAGATCGCCCAGGGCGAGGTAGTCGGGGCGGAAGTCGTGCCCCCACTGCGACACGCAGTGCGCCTCGTCGATCGCGATCACGCTGAGCGTGCCGCGCTGCAGCAGCTGCGTGGTCTGGGCCGACGACAGTCGCTCGGGAGCGACGTAGATGAGATCGAGTTCACCGGCGACGTAGGCGCGTTCGACCTCGCGCCGCTCATCCGCCGCCTGGGTGGAGTTGAGGTACGCGGCACGCACGCCGTTCGCGCGCAGGGCGTCGACCTGGTCGTGCATCAGCGCGATCAGCGGACTGATCACAAGCCCGGTGCCCTCCCGCACCAGTGCGGGCACCTGGTAGGTGATGGACTTTCCGCCACCGGTCGGCATGAGCACGACGGCGTCGCCGCCCTCGATGACGTGCTCGACGATCGCGGCCTGGTCGCCGCGGAACGCGTCGTACCCGAACACGGTGCGCAGCGCCTCGATGGCGGTCGGGAACCGCGACGGTGCCGCCGCCGGGGGGCCGGATGCCGGGGTGCGCCCGGCCGACGCAGGCGGCGTCATCGGGCCGGATCCCCAGTCGAGCGGCGGCTCCCAGCCGTCTTCCGGCGGCACCCAGTCGAGTTCCTCCGGCGGAAGATCATCGTACGGGTCGTCGGGGTACGGCACATCCTCGTACGGGTCACGGGGAGGCTGCGGCATCCCTCCAGCGTAGCCACCGGCACCGACAGGAAGGTCTGCCCCGCCCGATAGCCTGGGAGGGTGGCATCCCGACCCGCGCTCAGCACGCGCACCCTCCTCGTCTGCGCTGCCATCGGCGTGGCCACCGGGATCCTCGGCGGCGTCGCCGGCCTCGTCACCGTCGGCGTGATCACGTTCGTGCCGTTCGTGTACGGACTCGTGCTCGGTGTGCACGTGCTTCCGGGCATCATCGCGCAGGAGGTGCTGCGCAAGCCGATGGTCGCACTGATCACGCACGTGATCGCGGCACTGATCTCGAGCGCCTTCACCCCGATGTGGGCGATGCGCTACATCGGCACGGCTCTGCTCTTCGGCGCGATCCAGGAGGGCGTCGCCGCCCTCACCCGCTACCGCGCCTGGGGCCGGTGGCGGTTCTTCGTGTCGGCGGGGATCATCGGAGTGCTGGTGGCGATCGTGGTCGGAGTCATCGTCGATCTGGCGCAGTTCGCACTGTGGGTGCAGGTGAGCTATCTGATCGTCTCGGTGCTCGGGCCGGTGGTGTGGACGGCGATCGGCATCGCCATCGGCAATGCGCTGCGCCGAGCCGGCATCGCCCCGCGCTGATCGACTCCCGCGCCGCGCGATGACGGTCAGGTCGGGCTAAATTAGGGGAACCACCCGCTCACAGAGGATCCGCCCGTGCGCCCTTCCGCGCCCCTGCTCCGCGTTCGCGACCTGAGCGTCACGCACGAGGGCGCCGCGCACCCCGCGCTGCGGGACGTCTCGTTCGACGTCCATCCGGGTGAGGTGGTGCTGCTGCTCGGTCCGAGCGGATCGGGCAAGTCGACTCTCACCCTCGCGCTGAACGGCCTGATCCCACAGTCGGTCGAGAACGCGGCCATGACCGGATCCGTGCAGGTCTCCGGTCTCGACTCCCGCTCTACCGCGGTGGCGCAGCTGAGCACCGAGGTCTCGATGGTCTTCCAGGACCCGGACTCGCAGCTTGTGACCGGAACGGTGCTCGACGAGGTCGCCTTCGCGCTCGAGAACCTGCGGATGCCGGCATCCGAGGTGCTCGTGCGCGCCGAGCAGGCGCTGCGCCGCATGGGACTCTGGGGGCGCCGCCGCTGGAACCCCGACCTGCTCTCCGGCGGGGGACGCCAGCGTCTCGCGATCGCTTGCGCTCTGGCCCTGCGCTCGCGCGTCATCGTGCTCGACGAGCCGACCGCCAACCTCGACCCGCAGGGTGTGCGCGACGTGTACTCCGCCCTCGGCGAGCTGATCCGGGATGCCGAGGAGCGTGCGATCGTGCTCGTCGAGCACGACGTCGATGCGGCCGCCGATCTCGCGACTCGCGTGATCGTGCTGGATCACGACGGACGCGTGCTGCTCGACGGCCCGGCGAGACAGACGCTGCGTCAGCACGCTGGGGCTCTGCGAGAGCTGGGCGTGCTCTCTTCCGACGACCGGACGACCGGCACCGGCGAGCGGGTGCCCGCCGCGGCTGAAGGCCGTGCACGAGAGGCGATCCCGCGCGCCCTCGACGCCGCCCCGGCGATCACCGCCCGCGATCTCATCGTCGACAAGCGCGGCGCACGCCTGCTCGACGTGCCCCACCTCGACATCGCGCGCGGCTCGTTCACCGTGATCATGGGGGCGAACGGCGCGGGCAAGACGACGCTGCTGCAGGCGCTCGGCGGCGTGGTGCCGCCGACGCACGGCACGGTGCTCATCGACGGGCTCGATGCCGGGCGCGCCTCGCCCCGTGCGCTCGCCGCGCACGTCGGCTTCGTCTTCCAGAACCCCGAGCACCAGTTCATCGCGGCGACCGTGCGCGACGAGCTGGCCCACGGCCTGCGGCTGCAGCGGATCGGCGCCGCCGAGATCGACGAGCGCGTCGACGAGATGCTGGCCCGCTTCGATCTCAGGGCCAAAGCTCACGTGCATCCGTTCCTGCTCTCCGGCGGCGAGAAGCGGCGGCTGTCGGTCGGCACCGCCCTGATAGCCCGCCCATCGGTCATCGCGCTCGACGAGCCGACCTTCGGCCAGGACAGAGCGCGGGCGACCGAGCTGCTCGGCCTGCTGCAGGAGCTGCAGCGGTCGGGTACGACCGTCGTCATCGTCTCGCATGATCGACGATTGGTCGCCGACTACGCGACCGACGCCGTGCTGGTCGCCGGCGGCGAGGTGATCGCCGTGGGTCCGGCGGCCGAGGTGCTCGCGCAGACGGAACCGGATGCGCTGGCACCCGGCCCGGCGGCCGGCCCGGCGACACCGGTGACCGAGCCCACGCCGATCGATCCCTACGCCGACGTTCCCGCACCTGCGCGCTTCTGGCTGCACGGGGTCAACCCGCTCGCCAAGTTCGGCGCCGTCATCCCGGCGATGGCGCTGCTGGCGTTCACTCGCGACCTGTTCACCCCGGCGATCCTGCTCGCTGCGGCGTACGCGGTGATCCTCACCGGCGCACGCCTCACGCGGCGCACCGCCGCGGTGCTGCTGCTCGGCGTGCCACTCGCCGTCGCCGTGCTGAGCGTCGGCTTCGGCGTGTGGGTCGACGCGGAGCAGGTCGCCGGCACGGCCACCGTCGTGCGGATCGGCGACTGGACGCTGCACTCGGGAGCCCTGCTCAGCGGACTGGCCACCGCGCTGCGCCTGGCGGGAATCCTCACCCTCGCCCTCATCGGCGGGCTCACCACTCGCGGCCCCGACCTCGTGCGCGCGACCGTGCAGCAGCTGCGGGTGCCGTATCGGATCGGCTACACCGCCCTCGCCGCCTACCGGTTCGTGCCGCGATTCGCCTACGAGCTGTCGATCATCCGTGCCGCGCACCGCGTGCGCGGCCAGGGCGGCGGACGCGGCCCGCTGGCGCGCGTCGCGCGAGCGTGGGGCTACATCGTGCCGCTGCTGGCATCGGGCATCCGGCATGCCGAGCGGGTGGCGCTGGCGATGGATGCCCGCGCCTTCGGCGCCCACGCGACCCGCACCGAACGGCACATCGTGCCGTGGCGCACCCGCGACACGGTGTTCACGGTGGCGGTACTGCTGGCATCCGCCCTCGTCTTCGGCTTCACCTTCCCCTGGCAGCCGAGCTGACCCCCGGGCGCAGCCGCTCAGAGATGGGAAGTGCGGGTTCCCGACATCGGAAACCCGCACTTCCCATCTCTGCACCGCGGCGGCAGAGTCAGCCTGCCTGGTCTCAGCGCTTACCGGCGATCTGACGCCCGACGATCTCGCGCATGATCTCGTTGGTGCCGCCGTAGATGCGGTGCACCCGGGCGTCGGTGAAGGCGCGCGCGATCGGGTACTCCATGATGTAGCCGTAGCCGCCGTGCAGCTGCACGCCCGTGTCGAGCACCTCCCACTCGCGCTCGGTGACCCAGAACTTCAGCTGCGCGGCCTCTTCGGCGGTGAGCTTCGAGGCGGCGTACGCTTTGAGCCCGCGGTCGACATAGGCCCACACCGCGTCGGCCGTGGTGGCCATGTCGGCGATGCGGAAGCGGGTGTTCTGGAAGTCGATGACCCGCTCGCCGAACGCATCGCGATCCTTCGTGTAGTCGACCGTCCACTTCACGGCCGCCTGGATAACGGCGGCGGCGGAGACGGCGATCGACAGGCGCTCGAGCGGCAGGTTCATCATCAGCTGGATGAAGCCCTGGCCCTCCTTGCCGCTGATGAGGTTCTCGTCGGGCACGAAGACGTCGGTGAAGCTGAGCTCGGCGGTGTCCCAGCCGTGGAAGCCCATCTTGCTGAGCTTCTTGCCCTGGTCGAAGCCCTCCATGCCCTTCTCGACGATCAGCAGGCTGAACGCGTCGGGCCGGTTGCCCTCGCCGGTCTTGACGAAGGTGACGACGATGTCGGCGGTGGTTCCCGACGAGATGAACGTCTTGGCGCCGTTGAGGATGTAGCCGCCGTCGACCTTCTTCGCGTTGGTCTTGATGCCGCGCAGGTCGCTGCCGGCACCGGGGTCGGTCATCGCCAGCGCTCCGAGGATCTCACCGGTGGCCATGCGCGGCAGCCACTTCTCCTTCTGCTCCTGCGTGCCCATGTGCACCAGGTAGGGCACGGCGAGGTCGTCCTGGATGCCGAGCGCACCGGCGAGCGATCCGGCGCCGGCTCCGATGACCTCCTCGTTCACGATCGCGCGGAAGCGGTAGTCCTGCAGCATGCCCGCGCCACCGAACTCCTCCGGGACGGAGAGACCGATGATGCCGGCCTCGCCTGCGGCCCGCATGGTCTCGCGGTCGACCTCACCGGCGGCATCCCACCGCTCGATCGACTCGTTCGAGACGTGTCGCTTGACGAAGTCCTTGACCAGGTCGCGGAAGGCCTCGTGGTCCTCTTCGTAGATGTCGCGTTCCATGGCATCCTCCTGAAAGTCGTGTGCGTCCTCGCACCGCGAGTCTAGGTCGGAAAGCCACCGCCGGACACTCATTTGTGGGAACAGGTCTCACAGATGATGACACTGCGTTTCGCGTTTGTGGGATGCCGCAGTCTGGCGTCAGTGCTCGTAATCGGGTGCCGCGGGCAGTCCGAAGAACTCCTCGAGAGTGTGGAATCCGCCATCGTGGTAGGCCTTCGCCAGCTCGGGGCCGATGTACCGGATGTGCCACGGCTCCGGCGCGTATCCGGTCGTGCCGGTGTGGCCGTGCTCGTAGCGCACGATGAACCCGTAGCGCCAGCCGTTCTCGGCGACCCAGCGCCCCTGCGAGGTCGGACCGAACGCCTCGATCCCCCCGCAGCCGGGATCGCACGCGACGAGATCGAACGCGAGCCCGCTCTGATGCTCGCTGAACCCGGGGCGCGCGGACACGGCATCCGCCCCGCTCTGCCCCCGATCGCGGACATGCTCACCGTAGGTGCGCTGCTGGAGCCCGTACGAGCGGTAGCCGTTGTTGACTCCGACCGTGCCCGCGCCCGCCGCGCGGGCGTCGGCCGCCATAGTCTCGAGCGCGCGCTTGGGCTCCGGACGCAGCTCGTTCGACAGCGTCGTGGTGCGCAGGCCGATGCCGGAGAGGGATGCCGGGGCGAAGCTCTCCGGCTGCAGCGGGCGCTGCTTGTTGACGACGACCCACGATCGCGACGGATCGGACAGCGAGATGCAGGGCGCATTGCCGCTGACCACGGCCTCGCGGAACTCGACGCCACCACCGAACGCCGCGACGGCGGCCGCGTCGTCACCCGCCTCGAGGTGTGCGCGCACCTGGTCGTCGGCGCATGGGTTCGCGGCGACGCGCGCGTCGACCTCGACCTGGGGGATCGTCATGGCGGCGGCCGGTGCCGGCAGCTGCGGCGGAGCCGACGGCTGGGCGGCGACGACGCCGCAGAGGGTCGCCAGCGACGCGATCGCCGTGAACAGCACGCCGATGGGGGTCGCCACCCGCACGGCGAGCGGTTCACGCGCGGCATGTCGAGATTGCGCGGCGCTCACCGATCCATTCTCTCCCACGGACTGGACGACCACTGCTCGAACAGAACTACGGCTTGCTGGTTGACAGAGATTGGTTTCTTTGTTCGAATAGTCCGATGAGGTGGCAAGGGCAGGCGATCGACGATCGGGACGCGGACGCGCTGCCGGGCCTCGAGAGCCGCACCGGTGTCGTGCGCTCTGTGACCACACCGGAGTTCGCCGGGATGACGTTTCACGAGGTTCTCGCCAAGTCGGCGCTGAATGCGGTGCCGGGCGCCTCGCGCATGCCGTTCGCGTGGACAGTGAACCCGTATCGGGGATGCAGTCATGCATGCGTCTATTGCTTCGCTCGCGGGACGCACGAGTACCTCGACCTCGACGGCGGTGCGGACTTCGACTCGCAGATCATCGTGAAGACGAACGTCGTAGAGGTGCTGCAGCGCGAACTGCGGCGCGGCTCGTGGAAGCACGAGACCGTCGCCCTCGGCACGAACACCGACCCCTACCAGCGTGCGGAGGGGCGGTACAAGCTCATGCCCGGCATCGTGCAGGCCCTCGCCGACTCCCGCACACCGATGTCGATCCTCACAAAGGGAACGCTGATCCGCCGCGACATCCCACTGCTCGTCGAGGCGGCGAAGCAGGTGCCCATCGACATCCAGATGTCGATCGCGATGTACGACGATGCTCTGCAGCACGCCGTCGAGCCGGGCACGCCGAGCACGCAGGCTCGGCTCGACACGGTTCGGGCGCTCAGCGACGCGGGCTTCCGCGTCGGCGTGTTCCTGATGCCGGTGCTGCCGCACCTGACCGACTCGCTCGGCGCCATCGACGAGGGGCTGCGCCGCATCAAGCAGTCGGGAGCCGACCACGTCGTCTACGGGTCGCTGCACCTGCGCCCCGGCGTGAAGCCGTGGTTCTTCCAGTGGCTCGAGCGCGAGCATCCGGAACTGCTCTCCTCGTACCGCGGCCTGTACCCGGGCGTCTCGGTCGAGGCGCCCAAGGCCTATCGCCAGTGGCTCGCGCGACGAATCCGGCCGCTCATGCGCGTGCACGGGCTCGATGCCCGCTCAGAGGAAGAGAACGACAGCATGCGCGGCCGGCGGATGCGGCAGCGCCCGGCTCCGGCATCCGTCCGCACGACGACTCAGTCCGACATGCTCTTCTGAGCGCGGCCGGCACTGCCGGCGGGAAGCTCTTCACGCGTGGCCTGCGGCTGAATGAGGAACACCAGCAAGAGCAGCGCAAGAGGGCCGAAGATCATCCCGAGCACGAACCACCCGAGTTTCGTGCGCCCCTGCATGCCGGCGAGCGCACTGATCACCAGAGCGATGCTCAACCATACGGTGCCCCCGGCTGTCGCCCACTCGTTCCAACCCATGGGTCCACACTATGTGGCGCTCACAACTCAGGACGAATGCGCAGAGACCGCCGGGCCCCGGCCCTGAGGGCGCGTATCCCGACGGTCTCTCCTGAGTTGCGAACCGGCTCAGGCGGTGAGCTCGGCCTCGCTCGGCATGCGGCCCGTGATCTCCTCGATCACGTCGTCGCCGGGGGCCGCCTGCTCGAACGGAGCGTCGATCTCGGCGCGGCCGAGCAGATCCTCCATCCGACGACGGCGGTGACGGGTGATCAGCGTCACGACACGGCCGGAGCGGCCGGCGCGACCCGTGCGACCGGCGCGGTGCAGGTACGTCTTGTACTCGTCGGGGGCGTCGGCCTGCACGACCAGATCGATGTCGTCGACGTGGATGCCACGAGCGGCGACGTCGGTGGCGACGAGCACCTGCACCTTGCCCGCGGTGAGCTTCTGCAGGTTGCGGGTGCGCTTGGCCTGGTTCAGGTCGCCGTGCAGCGAGACGGCGGCGATGCCGGCGTCTTCGAACTGCTCAGCGAGCATCTCGGCGTAGGCGCGGGTGCGCGCGAAGACCAGCGTCTGACCGTCGCGGTCGACGAGCGAGGTGAGCACGTCGGCCTTATCACGGTGCTCGATCACGAGCACGCGGTGGTCGATCGTGCTCGAGTCCTGGTCTTCGCCGGCGACCTCGTAGACGGCCGGGTCGATCAGGAACTCGTCGACGATCGCGGCGACCTCGCGGTCGAGGGTCGCCGAGAACAGCAGCTTCTGGCTGGTCGCTCCGTCTTCGAGGGCCGTACCGGTCTTGCGCAGGATGCGCTGCACCGGCTCGGCGAAGCCGAGCTCTGCCATGTGGTCGGCCTCATCGAGCACGGCGATGCGCACCTCGGAGAGGTCGAGCTTGCGCTGCTCGATGAGGTCCTCGATGCGTCCGGGCGTGCCGATGATGATGTCGACGCCCTTGTTCAGCGCGCCTACCTGGCGTGCCTGGGGCACGCCGCCGTAGATCTGCGTGGTGAACAGCCCCACGCTGCGCGCGATGGGCTGCACCGTGCGGTCGATCTGCAGGGCCAGCTCACGCGTGGGGGCGAGGATGATCGCGCGCGGCTTGCGGCCGATCTCGCGACGCTTGCCCTTCTGCGACAGCAGGATGCTCTCGACGAGCGGGGCGCCGAAGGCGATCGTCTTGCCCGAACCCGTTCGGCCCCGGCCGAGCACGTCGCGACCCTGCAGGATGCTGGGGATCGTTGCGGCCTGGATCGGGAAGGGCGTCTCAGCACCCATGTTCTTCAGGATCTCGACGATGTTCGACCCGAGACCCAGGTCGCCGAAGGTCACGTCCGCGACCTCGGTCGCCTGCACGGCCTCTGCCTCGAGCCGCTCGTGCACGACGTCGACCTGCTCGTCGCGCGCCTTGGCGGTCGATGTGGCATTCCAGTCGCTGCGGTTCGGACGGTCGTCGCGGTTCTGACGCGCGGGGCGTGCGTCGCGGTCAAAGCGGGGACGCTCGGTGCGATCGAAGCGCGGGCGCTGGGTGCTGCCGCGGCGGTCGTCGCGAGCGGGACGCTCGTTGCGGTCGTTGCGCACCGGACGGGCGTCACGGTCGACGCGGTCGTTGCGCACCGGACGGGCGTCACGGTCGAAGCGGTCGTAGCGGCCGTAGCCACCACGGTCGCCGCGTGCCGGACGAGCATCCCGATCGAAGCGGTCATCGCGGCCGTAGCCTCGGTCGTCACGTCCCGGACGCGCGTCGCGGTCGAAGCCGCCGCGACGGTCCGCAGCGCCGGCGCGAGCCGAACGGTCGTTGCGGTCGAATCCGCCCCGACGGTCGAAGCCGCCACGGTCATCGCGAGCCGGACGGGCGTCACGGCCGAACCGGTCGTTGCGAGCCGGACGCGCATCCCGGTCGAAGCGGTCGTTGCGGTCGTTGCGGCCGTAGCCGCGGTCATCGCGCGCGGGGCGAGGGTCACGGCCGAACCGGTCATCGCGCGCCGGACGCGCATCCCGGCCGAAACGCTCGCCGCGGTCGAAGCCGCGGCCGGCCTGACGGTCGTCGCGATCGTTGCGGTGGTGCGGGGCCTCGCGGCGACCGGACTCGGCGCGATTGCGGATCGAGCGCGACTCATCGCGGCCGGCGCGCTGCGCGTCCGACCAGCGGGCCTTGGGCGCCGAGCCTTCGGCGTCCGCCGGACGGTAGCCGCGGTGCTTCGGGCTGACGCTTCCGGGGCGACGGTCGGCGCGGGCATCCGACGAGAACGAGCGGCGCTCTCCGGAGTCCCGCCGATCGCTGTCACGCGACGGGCGTCCGCCTGCGTGACGCTCATGGAACGAGGGTCCGCTCTTGGCGTATCGCGGCTCGAAGTTGCGCGACGGGCGTCCGCCCTTGGGCTTGCCGTTCTTGGGCATGGTGTTTCCTGACTGTCTCTGACACGAGAACAGCGTCCGCTCCGCGGGCACAGAGATCAGCGCGCGAGGGACATACCCGGGCATCCGTCGGCCGGGGCCATTCATGTGATGGTTATGAACCATCGGCCCCTGGGCTCACAATGAGCGCTCTCGCTGCTCGGAAGAAACCGCCTGTGGCGGGTGCCCGAAGCCGACTGCCGTCCACGATACCGGTCTTTGCTGAGAGAGCGCCCGTCGTACGATGGCGACATGGCTCTTGACGACGCGATCGGCTCCCCCACCGGCATCCAGATCCACCTGCGCCGCGGCGACGTCACCGCGCAGATCGCACAGGTCGGCGCTTCGCTGCGACACCTCACGATCGGCGGTGTCGACATCGTGCCGCCGTACCCAACCGACCAGCCGACCCCGTCGTGCTCGGGCGTCGTGCTCGCCCCGTGGCCGAACCGCATCCGCGACGGCATCTGGCAGGACGGTGACGCCGAGCGCGCCCTCGCCATCAGCGAGCCCAAGTTCCGCAACGCCAGCCACGGGCTGCTGCGCTACACCGCGTACGAGATCGCCGAGCACACCGACGAAGCGGTCACGCTGGCGGCGAAGATCGTGCCTCAGACGGGATATCCGTACCTCGTCGCGACGTCGGTCACCTACGCCCTGACGGATGCCGGGATCGACGTCACCCACACACTGACCAACCATTCCGCAGACCCTGCCCCGGTGGCGCTCGGCACGCACCCGTTCTTCATCATCGACGGCGTCGACGCGCGTGAGCTCGTGCTGCGAGTGCCCGCCGAGACGCACTTCGAGACCGACGACCGGATGCTGCCGATCGGCGAGAGCCCGGTCGATTCGGCGACCGATCTGCGTGACGGCCGCCGCCTCGGCGACGTGCAGCTCGACACCGGGTACGCGAACCTGCATCGCGACGCCGATGGTTTCGTGCGCAGCACTCTCACCGCGCCAGACGGTCGCACGGTGACGCTGCAGCAGGGGCCCGGCTTCGACTACGTGCAGGCGTTCACGACCGTGAAGTACCCCGGTCAGCCGCTCGCTGTCGCCATCGAGCCGATGACGGCACCCGCCGAGGCCTTCAACTCGGGCCGCGGCCTGCGCCGCCTCGCCGAGGGCGAGTCGTGGACGCTGGAGTGGGGCATCCGCTTCTCCTGAATCGCGCAGTCCCTCAGGTTTGACGGATGGGAAACGCCGGCAGCGGATGACGGCCACCAGCGTTTCCCATCCGCCGCGCAAACTGACGGATGGGAAGAAGGCGGGGCGCTCACGCTCAATCGTGAGCGTCACCGGCGCGCAGCTGCCGGCGGGTGAGTGAGCCGCCATCCGCCGGCGCGGCCCCCGGCGTCGGCTCCCCGGCATCCGTGCCCGCGGCCCGCTTCGCGCGGCGGCGCTCCTTCGCCCCCTCGACGAGGTTGTAGAGCGTCGGCAGGACGATGAGCGTCAGCACGGTCGACGACACGAGTCCGCCGATCACGACGATCGCGAGCGGCTGTGAGATGAACCCGCCGTGACCGGTGATACCGAGCGCCATCGGGGTGAGCGCGAAGATCGTCGCGAGGGCCGTCATGAGGATCGGCCGCAGACGCTTCTCGCCACCCGCCATCACGGCCTCCGGAGTCGTGAGCCCCTTCGACCGGTACTGGTTGACCAGGTCGACGAGCACGATCGCGTTGGTCACCACGATGCCGATCAGCATCAGCACGCCGATCAGCGATGCGACGCCGAGCGGCACGCCGGTGACGATCTGCAGCAGGATCGCCCCGGTCGCCGCGAACGGCACCGACACGAGCAGCAGCAGGGGCTGGCGCAGCGACTTGAACGTCGCGACCATCACCACGTAGACGATGAGGATCGCGGCGAGCATCGCCAGCCCGAGCTGCGAGAACGACTCGGCCTGCTGCTCCGCGACACCGCCGATCTCGGCCCGGGCACCGTCGGGCAGATCGACCTCGTCGAGTGCGGCTGCCACCGATGAGGTGGCGACGGCGAGATCGTCGGATGCCGGGGGCACTGTGATCGTCGCCGTGCGGCGGCCCTGCTCGGTGGAGATGGAGGTCGGGCCGTTGCGCTGCTCCACCGTCGCGAGGTCCTGCAGCTGCACCGGGCCGGTCGCCGTCGGGATCGTCAGCTGCTTCAGAGCGTCGACGGATGTCGGCGGCTCGGGGTCGACGAGATACACCGTGAGCGCACTGTCGTCGACCTCGATCGAGCCGATCTGCTGCGGGCGCATCGTGTTCGACACGATCGAGCCGACCGCCACCTCCGACAGTCCGCGCGCGGCGGCCGCGTCACGGTCGACGATCACGGCGATGTACGGCAGCGACGCCGCCAGATTGCTCGTGACCTGGCCGATGCCGTCGCGGCCCTTCAGCTCCTTCATCAGGGCGTCGGTGCCGGCCTGCAGGTCGGCGGCGTTCGGGGCCGTCACGGTGATCGCGATGTCGCTCGAGCCGAACCCGCCCGAGGTCGCCGCGACGGTGATCTCGCCGGCGCCCTCGACGCCGTCGACCTTCTTCTGCACGTCCGCGCGCAGCTGCTCCTGGTCGGCGTCGTCGCTGGTCTGGATGGAGTAGGTGATGCCCGCGCCGCCGGAGAACGCGTCGCGCAGCGGCGAGCCGCTCGAGCCGATCGACGCCTGCACGTGCGTGATCCCGTCGATGCCGTCGAGCGCCTCCTCGACCTTCTTCGCGGCCTCGGACTTCGCCTCCAGGCTCGCGGTCTCGCCGATGTCCTGCGTGACGGTCATGGTGTTCTGGCCCGAGTCGCTGAGGAAGTTGATCTTCATCAGCGGCGCGGCAGCCAGCGTGCCGGCGAGCACGACGACCGCCAGCACGACCGTGATCGCGGAGTGCTTGAGCGTCCACCCGAGGATCGGCCGGTAGAGACGCTGGAGGAGTGTGGGAGGGGCGTCCGGATGCTCCGGATCGATCGGCGAGCCGTCGTCGGCGACCAGGGGCTTTCCGGGCCGCAGGAACCAGTACGCGAGCACCGGAACGATGGTCAGCGCGACGAGCAGCGAGGCGACCATCGCGATCGTCACGGTCATCGCGAACGGTCGGAACAGCTCGCCCACCATGTCGCCGACGAACACGATCGGCAGGAAGACGGCGACGGTGGTGATCGTGGAGGCGGTGATGGCGGATGCCACCTCGCGCACCGCGAGGCGGATCGCGGCGCCCTTGTCGGCGCCCTCGACGTAGTGCCGCTTGATGTTCTCGATCACGACGATCGAGTCGTCGACGACGCGCCCGATCGCGATGGTGAGCGCCCCCAGGGTGAGCACGTTGAGCGAGTAGCCGAACGCCTGCAGGCCGATGAACGTGATGAGCACGCTGGTGGGGATCGAGATCGCGGTGACCAGCGTCGAGCGGATGGAGAGCAGGAACACGAGGATCACGATCACCGCGAACGCGAGGCCGAGCATGCCCTCGGTCGCGAGCGTCTCGATCGACTGCTGGATGTAGGGCGCCTGGTCGAAGATGACGGTGAACTCGGCGTCCGGGAAGGCGTCGCCGAGCTCGTCGAGCGCGGCGAGCACGCCCTGGGAGACCTCGACGGTGTTCGCGGCTGGCAGCTTGGTGACGGCGATCGACAGGGCGTCCTCGCCGTCGACTCGGGAGATCGAGGTGACCGGATCGGAGACCTGCGCGACCTCGGCGACATCGCCGATCGTGAGATCCGTGCCGCTGAGCGGCAGCGCCGCGACGGCGTCCGCGGAGGTGAGCTTCGCGCCCGACTGCACGGTGAGCGTCTCGTCGCCCTGGGTGATCGCGCCGCCGGGGAGCAGCACGCCGTTCTGCTGCAGCGCCTGGCTGATCGCCTGGGTGCTCTGCCGAGCGGCGGCGAGCTTCTGCTCGTCGGGGGTGATCGTGATGCGCTGACCGACGCCGCCGACGATCTCGGCGGCGTTGACGCCGTCGACGTCCTCGAGGTCGGGGATGACCGTTGTCTCGAGATCCTGCTGCGCCGTCTCGGAGTCGTCGAAGCCGGTGACCGCGATCTGGATCACCGGGAAGTCGTCGATCGAGACGCTGAGCACCTGCGGGCTGACGTCGTCCGGCAGCTGGCGCGAGATCCTGTTGATCGCCTGCTGCATTTTCTGCTCGGCGGTGGCGAGGTCGGTGCCGTAGGCGAACATCGCCTGCACGATCGAGGCGTCGGTGGTGCTCGTGGCGCTGCTGGACTCGAGCCCGGGTACACCCTGGATCGCGTTCTCGATCGGTGTGGAGACGTCGTTCTCGACCACCTCGGGCGACGCGCCGGGGTAGGTGGTCATGACGACCAGGGCGGGAAGCTCGAGCGACGGGATCAGCTCCTGCTTGAGATTCGTCAGCGCGAGCCCGCCGAACACGGCGGAAACGATGGTGATCAGCGCGATGAGTGCGCGGTTGCGCAGGCTGAGGTTGGCGAGGTTCGACACGCGGTGCTCTTTCAGTCGCTCGTGGTCGTGGATTCGGTGCCGAGGATGCCGGCGAGGGCCCCCTCGATCAGGGTGGCGTCGAGGGGCTCGTCGTGGATGCGCGCATGCCAGAGCACCCCGTCGATGAAGACGGATGCCGCGGTGGCGCGCTGCACGCCGTAGTCGGGGACGAGGAACCCGATCATGCGATCGGACCATCGGCGGGCGAGCGCCCTCAGCTGCGGATCGTCGATGGCCGCGGTGACGACGGCCCGATCGGCTTCGAGCGCGCGGGCGTCGGCGAGTCCGCGCAGGATCAGCTCGGTGAGCACGGCGGGTGTCGCCCCGCGCTCTTCCAGTGCCGTCCGGATGCCGTCGATGCCGGCGTCGACCTCGGTGACCAGGTGGTGCAGCGCCTCGGATCGCAGGTCGTCGAGGGTGGCGAAGTACTGGGTGGTCGCGCCCAGCGGCACGCCCGCACGACCGGCGATGAGCCGATGCGTCACCGCGCTGACGCCGACCTCGACGATCAGCTCGGCTGCGGCGATGACGATCTGCCTGCGGCGCGTCTCGGGATCGCGGCGACGGCGTGGCGAGTCGCTCATGATCCCTCCTCGGCCCTACGAGATGTACGTCTGTACATTATGTGCCCGGGAAGCTGTGCCCCGACTGGCAGCGAGCGCCCGCGGCTCAGGTGAGGATGCCGCCGACGGCGAGCCCCGCGGCCGCCGCCGCGAGGGAGAGCACGAGCATCCCGATCACGTCGAACACGGCCGCCCGCTGCTCGCCGTCGCGCCACAGCGAGATCGCGTCGATCATCGCCGTGCTGAAGGTGGTGTACCCCCCGAGGAAGCCGCTGCCCACCACGAATGCGGCGCCGGGAAGCATGCCGACCACGAGCCCGAGCAGCAGCGATCCGGTGATGTTGATCAGCAGCACGCCCCACGGGAATCGCGTGCCGGCGATCCGCGCGACGCCGAGGTCGACGAGATAGCGCGTGGCTGCCCCCAATCCACCGCAGGCGGCGGCGAGCAGGAAGATCACCGGGCTCATCGGGCCTGGCGTCTCGTGAGCGATCCGCCGAGCCTCAGCCCGAGCCACGCCGACAGCAGGCCGCCGACGATGCTCGCGGCGACGTAGCCGACGGCGAGCGCGGGCGACGCCGCCCACAGCTCGACGCTGTCGATCGCGAAGGCGCTGTAGGTGGTGAAGCCGCCGAGCAGGCCCGTGCCGAGCAGGATCCGCAGATCGGAGGAGGGCAGGCGTGCGGTCAGGATGCCCAGCAGCAGGGAGCCTGCGAGATTGGCGACCAGCACCGCTGCGGGGCCATCGGCGATGAGCGCCCCGAGGGCGAGCCGCCCGGTGGTGCCGATCGCCCCACCCGCCGCGGCGAGCGCGGCGCGGCGCAGCACGGTGCGCGCGGGGAGGGGCGTGGTCACTGCGCCACTCTAGCCGCGCCCTCGGACTCGTCTGCGGCCGGCATGCATAGACTCGAAGCGGTGGCGCGGCCCTCCCGATGCCGCCTGACCACCGGGAGGACGACGCTCGAGTGCTCACGCGAAGGATGTTCGGCTGGTCGCGTCTGCTGACCGCGGCCGTGTGCATCGTGGCGCTCGTGCACCGAATGCTGTGGGGCATGGGATCGCAGACCCTCGCCGGCACCAACTTCTTCGCCTATCTGACCATCCAGTCGAACACCGTGTTCGCCGCCCTCGCGGTGGTGGCGGGGGTGATCGCGCTGCGCCGTGACGAGGACCCGGCGTGGCTGACCTCTGCACGAGTCCTCGTGCTGAGCTGGACGATCACCGCTGGTCTCGCCTTCGCGCTCATCGTCTGGCAGGCCGGCGAGCGCGGCATCCCGATCACAGTGCCGTGGTCGGATGCCGTGCTGCACTTCGTGCTGCCGGCGTGGACGGTCGTCGCGTGGGTGTTCGGGCCCGGCCGGAGGGCGGCGTCGTGGCGGGTCGTGCCGTTCGTGCTGCTGTACCCGCTGCTGTGGGGCGTGTTCACGATCTGGCGCGGAAGCGTGATCGGGTGGTACCCGTACTACTTCCTCGATCTGCGGCAGGTGTCTGGTATCGGCGAGATGGCGCTCAGCTGCGCACTGGCGCTGTCCATCTTCGCTGTGGTCGCCGTCGCCCTCGTGCTGCTCAGCCGGGTGCGCCCGACCGTGCCGTCGTGGGGCGAGATCAGCCCTCGTCCTCGTCCGACGGTGCGAAGAAGACGAGAGACGCGCGCGCGGCGACCGCCGCGTCACGCTCGTTGAGCTCGGCGAACTGCTCGGCTGCTGTGCCGCCGACGAGCCCGACGAGCACGGGCTCCCCGGTGAACGGCTGCAGATTGAGCCAGGTGCGGATCAGAGCGTCTCCGCCGATGACGTGCCAGACGGTCGCCTCGGTCTCCCAGAAGGCCTCGTCGAAGCGCATCCAGACCGTCTCGACGAAACCGGATGCCAGTGCCGAGATCGCCCCGCGGTGCGAGAACGGCAGCGCCGGCGCGAACTCGATGCCCTGCTTCTGCAGCACCCCGAGGGGCGCGGTGACGACCACCCGGTCGTACGAGAGGGCCTCGCCGGTGCCGAGGCGCAGGCTGACCCCACGCTCGTCGTAGGCGACGCGCACCACGGGGGACGCCGTGGTCACATCGATCCCGTCGAGGTGGTCGTGCAGGAACGAGTCGAGGTCGCCGATCACGCCGTGCACGGCGTCGGAGGGGAAATCGGGTGCGTACCAGCTCGAGGCGCGTGCGGGGTCTGCGCCGGTCATCGCCGCCATCCAGGCAAGGGACGCCGCCAGAGCCGGGTCTTCGGGGTCGGCGCCGTTCGCCGTGAGCGCGTCGATGATCGGCAGGTCGGACGCCTGCGTCTCGGCGCGCTGCAGCGCCTGGGCGATGGGCGCTCCGTCGACCGTCGGCGCCTCGCCCTCGGCGGTCCACCCGGTCGCATCGTCGAGCGTGAGCGTGCGGTCGCTGATGTCGATGAGACGGTGCGCGAGCGCATCCAGCTCGTCCTCGCCGAGCAGCCACGCGCCGAGCTGCGGCGCGATGGGCCACGTGTCGTCGTCGGCGTCGCTGCGGATGCGTCCGCCGAGCCGGTCGCGCGCTTCGAGCACGGTGACGTCCAGACCGGCATCCGCGAGCATCCGGGCGGTGACCATTCCGGCGACGCCTGCGCCGACGACGGCGATGCGCTCGGACTCGTCGGCTTCGCCGATGAGGGCGAGCGCGGCGCGACGCGCGGCATCGACCGCCCCGATCACCGTTCCCGGATTGGCGGTGTCGGTGGCTTCGCCGGCGAAGAAGACCCGACCAAGCACGGGTTCGGCGAGACGCTCGCGCTCGCCCGGATCGGCACCCGCGGGCAGGTAGCTCATCGAGCCCAGCGAGTACGGGTCCCTGGTCCAGGTGCTGCGCACCCATCCGGCCGGTTCCGGCACGGCGGCGGGGGCCGTGGGCCGCGGGCCGGGCGTCTTCGTGCGCGTTGGCGAGGGCTTCGGCTCGGGCGTGCAGGCGGCGAGCAGCAGCCCGACGGCGCCCGCTCCGGCGCCGACGAGCAGAGTGCGGCGCGTGATGCTCATCGTGCTTGCCAGACTACCCGCGGGCGGGGCGGGCGTCAGGCCACGGCGCGTCAGCGTCGACGAGGACCGGAGGAGTCCAGATCCGTGGACCCACCGGGCACCAGCGCCCAGGGGAACTCGTGCACCCGGTACGGGTCGGAATCGCCTGCGACCGCCCTGCCGACGATGATCTGAGCCTGGCGTCGATAGAAGTCCGTAGGGCCGACAGTCGTGAGCGTCGGCGCCACATCGCGCGCCAGCGGCGTGTTGCCGACTCCGACGATCGACACGTCGTGCGGCACGCTGAGTCCCAGCATGTGCGCTGCGTTGATGGCGGCGATGCCGGCGAAGTCCGTGGTGGCGTAGATGGCGGTCGGTCGACGCTCGCCGGTGAGCAGCCGCACCGCGGCCTCGAACGCGCTGCCCTGCGTCTCGCTGAATTCCTGGGTCCAACGGGCATCCGGCTCAAGCCCGTGCGCCGCCATCGATTCGGTGTACACCGAGTATCGGGTGCGCTGGCGAACGGCGCGCTGGCGGGCGGATGTCGCCGTCAGACACCCGATCGTCGTATGCCGTTCGAGCAGGTGCGCCATCGCGATCTCGCAGCCAGGCAGGGCCTCGGAGCGGATCACGTCGAAGCCGTCGGCCTCCAGCTTCTCGTCGAAGACGACGAGGCGCTGTCCACGGGCGGCGAGGTCGCGCACGCGATCCCGCGCTTCATCATCGTCGCCCAGGCCGTCGACGTACGCGACGTCGCTTTCGAGTCGGTCGAGGGCCGTGTACCAGTCGCCGCTGGCGAGGATGAGAGTCGTCAACCCTCTGCGGTCGGCCTCGATGTTCACCGCGTCGGCGACCGCCAGCGACCACGGGTCGCTGAGCATGTTCAGCGACAGCTGCACCGTGCCGCTGCGGCCGGTGCGCACGGTGCGTGCCGCACGGTTCGGGCGGTAGTTGAGCTCTTCGGCTGCGGCGAGCACACGCGCGCTCGTCTCTGCGCCGACGCCCGAGCCGGATGCCGATCCTGACCGCCCCGAGAACACGTACGACACGGTGGCGATCGACACGCCCGCTCGCTCGGCCACCATGCGAAGCGTGGGACGCCGCTGCGCGGCTCGGGAGGAAGACGACATCATGGCACCGATGCGCCCTGATCCGCGATGCGCTCGCGAAGGTGCGGCAGCACCGCCGACACTGGCCGTCCGGTCACGAGCGAGCCGTCGAACACGAAACCCTCGGGACGATCGCGGAGCGCCTCGATCAGGGCAGCTCGGCAGCGCTGCAGCTCGTCGGGCGCATCACCCCCGGCGACGAGGTCGTGCGTCTCGCCCGGATCCGCAGCGAGATCGAACAGCTGCTCGACGCCCTCCCCCGAACCCCAGACGTACTTGAACCGGCCGTCGGTCACCCAGTGCAGCGACTGGCCCCAGTAGACATGTTCGCCGTGCAGCCATTCGCGATGGCCTGCGCCGGCCTCGGACGGACTCGTGATGACGGCGGCGAGCGATCGCCCGTCGACCGTGTCCGGGACATCGACCCCCGCAAGATCGAGCAGGGTGGGCATGACGTCGCGCAGTTCGGCGAGCGCGTCGCTGACCGAACCCCGGCCGACCGAGGCGCGGTTCGGCGCGTCGGCGATGATCAGCGGCACCCGAGCCGAGCCCTCGTAGGGCACGGCCTTGCGGTAGATGTCGTGGTCGCCGAGCATCTCGCCGTGGTCGCTGGTGAACGCCACCACGGTGTTCGCGGCCTCGCCCGACTGCGCGAGCAGCTCGAGGAACCGCCCGATCTGGAGATCGACGTGAGCCATCGCTCCGTAGTAGCCCGCGCGAGCACGGCGGATCATGTCATCGGGCATCGTACCGAGCGCACTCTGGTGCCCGCCGTCATTGCGGTGCGCATCCCAGACGCCGTTCCAGTCACCGGTGAGGGGGCGGTGCTCGTCGGCCGCGAGGAACTGCTCGAGCGCCCAGGCAGGCGGGTCGTACGGCGGGTGCGGGCGGTGGTACGACAGGTAGAGGAAGAACGGGCGGGTCGGGTCGCGGCGCTCGAGGAAGCGTCCGGCGGTCGTGGTGACCCAGTTCGTCGGATGCAGATGCTCTGCCTTGTCCCATGGACGGGTGGCGATCGAGTTGCAGCCGGCACCGTGGTCGAAGTACTCCTCATCGGGAGTGACCCCGGGCTGTCGGCGCAGCCAGTGCACGTAATCGTCGATGTCCTCGAGATGACCCCGGCGCTCGCGGCGCGCATGGTGCAGAAATCCGTCGTGCAGCTGCACGTCGTCGAAGCCGATGCGCGCACGCTCGGGCCAGACGTGCATCTTGCCGATCGCATGGGTCTGGTAGCCCGCGTCGCGGAACACCCCGGGCAGGGTGACCGGGTTCGCCCGGGGGAAGTCGATCCCCTCGACATAGCCGACCAGTCCGTGGCGATCCTGCGACTGCCCGGTCATCAGCGCCGCGCGTGCGGGGATGCAGGTCGGCGTCGCCGAATACGCGTGGTCGAAGCGCACTCCCGCCGCTGCCAGCTCGTCGAGGATCGGGGTGCGCACGACCGGGTGCCCCGAGCAGGAGAGGGCGTCGCCGCGCCACTGGTCGGCGACGATGAGGACGACGTTCGGGCGGCGCACGTCGCTCATCCTATTGCGGCCTTCTCATCCGCAGGCGGATGGTTCGTGACGACCCGCCGGGCTGCCCCGGGCTGCCCCGCGTCGAAGTACTCGATCAATGCGGCGTCGAGCGGGGGCACCTCGAGCAGCTCGCCGGTGCCACGGATCGACTCGGCACCGGTGGCCGCCACAGCGACCGCCTCGCGCGCGGCGACCATCGACACGTCGGTGCGACCGCCGTCGCGCACGAAGCGAAGGAACTCGTCGATCAGCGCAGGGTCCGCGCCGCCGTGCCCGCCGTCGCCGCGGGAGATGACTTCGACCCGATCGGGGTGCAGCGGCCCGGCGTGACGCGAGGTGTACACGTGGATGCGGTCTCCGCCGCCGTCGCCGATGTTCTCGATGCGCCCGGCATCGCCGATCACGGTGTAGTTGCGCCAGTAGTCGGGTGTGAAGTGACACTGCTGGTACGAGGCGAGCACCCCGCCCTCGAGCTTCATGGTCAGCATCGAGATGTCTTCGACGTCGATCACCGGATTCAGGTCGCGCTGCGCGGTGGGGGGCCAGTTCTCGCGGGAATGCCAGTCCCACATGCGTCGATCGGAGTTGTCGCGGCGGTCGGTGATGTCGCCGTACACAGCGAGGTCGCCCACGCCCGACACCCTGCGCGTGTACGCGCCGGCGAGCCAATGGATCACATCGAGGTCGTGTGCGCCCTTCTGCAGCAGCAGCGTGCCGACGTTGCGGCGTTCGGCGTGCCAGTCCTTGAAGTAGAAGTCACCTCCCTCTCCCACGAAGTGCCGGCACCAGATCGCACGCACGCGGCCGATCTCTCCGCTCTCGATGATGGACCGCATCTGGCGCACCACGGGCATGTGCCGCATGTTGTGACCGACGTACAGCGGCACGCGCAGCCGGTGCGCGGTGGCCAGCAGCGCGTCGGCGTCGGCGACGGTCGTGGTCAGCGGTTTCTCGCAGAACGTGGGCAGTCCCTGCTCGAGCGCCCAGGTCGCGACGCTCAGGTGAGTGTGGTCGGGCGTCAGCACCATGACCGCGTCCACCTCGGCAACCGGGATCTGCTCGACCGACGAGACCAGAAGCACATCGGGGCCGAGCTTTCCGGCTGCCTCTGAGCGAGCGCGCTCCGAGGGGTCGCACACCACGGTGATCGCGGCGCCCGCGCCGGGGCGGTGCGCGCGCATCGCCACCGAGCTGCGCAGGCCGAAGCCGATGACGGCGATTCTCAGGTCGATCATGAGTGTGCCTTCTTTTCCGGTGCGGGGGCACCGAGGTCGGGGGCGGAGAGCAGGCGGATGCCGGCTGCGGCATCACCTTCAGGCGGGTCGGTCTCGAGGATGGTGACCGTGTGCCGTCCGTCCGGAAGCAGCGGGCTCGGACAGTACAGACTCTGCTGCGGCCCGATGTGCCAGAAGCGTCCGAGCATGTCGGCATCCACCCACAGGAAGCCGCGACCACGTCTCGCGGTGCCGATGTTGGCATCGCTGCCTGCCTCGTCGGCGGTGACGTCGAGCGCGTACT
The DNA here is from genome assembly GCF_047306785.1 of Microbacterium sp. OR21. NCBI lineage: Bacteria > Bacillati > Actinomycetota > Actinomycetes > Micrococcales > Microbacteriaceae > Microbacterium > Microbacterium sp. OR21. Next base: position 706,645 of record NZ_JAZEXJ010000002.1, read on the forward strand.
GGCGGAAGGTCAGCCCGTTCCGGGCATCCGTCCCCTCACCCGCACCGGTCGACGAGCACAGCTCGGCGACCGCCGCGCCGATCACGTCGAGCGCGAGGGGATAGGCGCGCCATCCGTTGACGAAGCGATTGCCCCACCAGACGCCGCCGAGGATCCCCTTGCGGTCGCCGAGCAGGGGCCCGAAGTTGATCCGCCCGACCGACTCGACGACGACGTCGATTGCGAGCGTGCCGCGCTCGGCGGTGATGTGCAGGGTCTCGGGCACGCCCTCGTCGCGACCGAGAATCCCCGCAAGACGTCCGTCGACGAAGACATGCGCACGATCGTGCAGACCGTGCAGGCGCACCGGCACGGTGCCGCCGGCGTGGGTCACCTCGCCGCGAAGCAGCAGCATTCCCCGCTCGAGGTTGAGCTGCTCGAACGTCGGCGGCTCCGGCACAGGCTCCGCGATCGCGCGCAGCCCGGGCACCGCGTCGACGGTGTCCAGCGACAGCTGCTGCAGGTCGTCGCAGGTGAGCACGCCGGCGCCGAGCTCATCCAGCTCGCGCGGGGCGAGCGCAGGCGGCTGGGCGATGAGGTCGTCGGACAGCTCGGGCACCGGCAGATGCTCGGCGATAACGGCGCGGAACGCGTGGAACTTGGGCGTCAGCGAGCCGTCTTCGGCGATCGGCGCGTCGTAGTCGTACGAGGTGATCGTCGGCTGGATGGCCTGGTCGTGGTTCGCTCCGTTCCAGAGGCCGAAGTTGGTGCTGCCGACGCCCATGTAGAAGTTGACGCTCATGCCGTTGGAGAGCATGGTCTCGAGCTCCAGCGCTGTCTCCTCCGCGCTACGGGTGTGGTGCTCCTCACCCCAGTGGTCGAACCATCCGTGCCAGAACTCCATGCACATCGGCGGGGTGTCGGGCAGCTCGCGTCCGAAGGTCTGCAGGTGCTCGGCTGCGCGGGAGCCGAAGTTCATGGTGGGCAGGGCGCCGTCCACCATGCCCGCCATGAGCCAGTTCATACCCGGCCCGTCACTGGTGACCAGCGGCACGGTGATGCCACGGGCTCGCAGCCCGTCGCGCAGGTGCTCGAGTTGAGCGCGATCGTCGCCGAACGAGCCGTACTCGTTCTCGACCTGCACGAGCGCGACGCGCCCCCCGCGTCCGAGCTGACGCTCTGCGACCAGCGGGATGACCGCATCGAACCAGCGGTCCACCTCGGTCAGGTACTCGGGGCGGTGGGTGCGCAGCCGCATCCCCGGGTCTGCGAGCAGCCAGCCGGGGAAGCCGCCGTTCTCCCACTCCGCGCAGACGTACGGGCCAGGGCGGGCGATGATGTCGAGGTCCTGCTCGGCCGCGGTGTCGAGGAAGCGCCCGAGATCCGCAGCGCCGGTGAAGTCGTGCACACCGGGGGCGGGCGCGTGGAAGTTCCACGGGATGTAGGTCTCGACGGTGTTGGCGCCCATCATCCGCAGGCGACGCAGGCGATCCGCCCACTGCTCAGGGTGCACACGACTGTAGTGCATGGCGCCTGAGACGATCAGATGCGGCTTTCCGTCCCGGAGGAAGCGGTTGCCTGAGCGGGTGAGCATTGTGGCCTTTCGAGGTATGAGGAAGAAGCGTGCGGCGCGTCCGCTGCCGGTAGGTCGATCCGCGCCGTGAAGCACCCGGTCAGGGTCGTCTCCACGACGCGGATCCGGTGTCACTTGCGCGGCTCGAGATTCATGATCGTGAGCACTGCATCCGCCGGGAGTGTGGCATTGGGTGCGTAGTCGTCCTTCCCGGGAACCGGGAAGCCGGTCCAGCGGGTCTGATTGGCCACGGCCTTCCAGCCGGCGGTCGCCGTGGCGATGAACGGCGCCTCGTCGGTGAGGATCTCCTGCGCGCCGACCGAGAGCTCGGCCGCGCGGTCGGGATCGGTACCGGGAGCGATGCCACCGAGTTCAGCCACCAGCTTGTCGAACTCAGCGTTCTTCCAGCGGCCCTGATTCATCACCGCGGGTTCTCCGAGCGGCACGTACGAGATCGCCGCAACCGAGTTGAACATCTCGTAGGGTGTGTTCCCTGCCAGCGGCGAGCCCGACAGCATCCCGAAGTCGCCGGTGGTGCTCGCCTCGGTGAAGGGCGCGTCGGCCATCTGGTTCACGGTCACCTCGAGGCCGAGACTCTCACGCCACTGGTCGGCCATGATCGTGCCGGTGCTCACCCATTCGGCATACGGCTGGTAGACGTCGTAGCGCAGCTCGTAGCTCTTGCCGTCCTTGACGAGCTTGCCGCCCTCGACGGTCCAGCCACCTTCGGCGAGCTCCTGCTTCGCCTCCTCGACGTCCTGGTTCTGCTCCGAGTCCTCGGCGAGCTGGCTCTTGAAGACGTCAGCTGCGACCCCGGCCGCGGTGGGCACTCCGTAGCCGACCGCCACGACCTTCGCCGCGGTCTCGAGGTCGAGCGCATCACGCAGAGCGCGGCGCACATGCGGGTCGTTGTACGGGGCGACCTCGGTGTTGAAGATCACACCGTCCGATCCGCCGGTCGGGTAGAAGCCGTACAGGTTGACCTCGGGATCCTTCTGGACGAACTCCTCCTGAGCGTTGGTCCACCCGAAGGTACCGAAGTCCATCTTTCCGGAGAGCACCTGACTGCGCATCGCGTCGCCCGTGACGGCATGCATGTTCAGCTGCTTCAGGCCGGCCGACTCGCCACCCCAGTAGTCGTCGCGGATGCTGAACGAGATCTGCTGCGGCGAGAACTTGTCGAGCACAGCCGGGCCGGTGCCGACCGGCTCGGGGTTGGTCCACTCGCGCACGTTCTGCTTCGACCAGATGTGCTCCGGCACGATCTGGCGGGTCGCGAACGAGGCGAGGTCCGAGTACGACTCGTCGTCGTAGGTGACGACGACCGTGGTGTCGTCGGGTGCCTCCACGCTCTTGAAGGGATAGACCTTGGGCGTCTCGCCGGCGAGCACGAGGTTCCAGGTGTAGGCCACATCCTTCGCCGTGAAGGGCTCGCCGTCGGACCAGGTCACGTCATCGCGCAAGGTGAAGCTGAGCTGGGTTCCGTCGTCGTTGAACTTCCAGTCGGTCGCGAGGTACGGCAGCACCTCACCGGCCGCGGTGCGGTCCATCCGCACGAGCGGCTCGTAGACGTAGGCGGTGCCGGGGGTGACACTGACCCCGGTGGGAGAGAAGAGGTTGAAGTTCTGCGTCCAGGTCGTGCCGCCCCAGCCGATCTGGTTGAGCGTGGTGGGAACGCCGGAACCGGTGCCCTCCGGCTTGCCGGAGTCGAACGAGCAGCTGGTCAGGGTGAGAGCGGCAACTGCTGCCAGCGCCATCGCTGCCGTCAGTTTCTTCGTCTTCATGGGATCTCCTTGTTTGGGTGAGGTGAGACGTGCGTGGGGTGGGGTGCTGCGGGCTCTTCGAGGACCCGCAGGGGTCAGGCTGATGCCGGCTTCACACGCGAGGGATCGGGTGCGGCGTCCAGCAGCAGACGTGTGTAGGGGTGCTTCGGATCGTCGATGAGCTGCTCGGTCTCGCCGGCCTCGACCATCTCGCCGTGATACATCACGCACATGCGATCGGAGACGTACCGTGCGCTCGCGATGTCGTGGGTGATGTAGAGGATGCTCACGTCCTTCTCCCGACGGATCCTGTCGAGCAGGTTGAGCACATCGAGGCGAATCGAGACGTCGAGCATCGAGGTGGGCTCATCGGCGAGGATCACGCTCGGGTCGACGGCGAGCGCCCTGGCGATTGACACGCGCTGCCGCTGGCCGCCGGAGAGGGAGGTCGGGAAGCGGTCGATGTAGTCGCGGCTCGGCGTGAGTGCGACGAGTTCGAGCAGCTCGTGGATGCGCGTCTCGACCTGACGGCCCGAGAGCTTCGGGTGGTGGATCCGCACGACCCGGCCGAGAATGTGACGGATGGTCTTCAGAGAGTTCAGCGACGCGAACGGGTCCTGATAGACCATCTGCACCTCCTTCGCGTACGCCAGACGCTTGGTGTGCTTGGTGACGGGCTCACCGCGGAAGCGGATCTCGCCCTCGCTCGGAGTGAGGATGCGTGCCAGAGCCCGGGCGATCGTGGTCTTGCCGGAGCCGGACTCGCCGACCAGGGCGACGATCTCGCCCGCATGCAGGTCGAGGCTCACCCGGTCGCAGGCCCGCACCGCGGTGCGGCGGCCGCGGTCGTCTCTGCCGTCGAAGGTGATGGTCACCTGGTCTGCGGCGAGCACGACCGGGCGGTCGGTGGCGGTCATCGCTGTGCTCCCGTCGTCGAGAGTTCTTCGTCGCGCGCCCGCTCCTCTGCGCGCACGTGGCATGCCGCGCGCGAGACGGCGAGATCGTTGAGCTCGGGCCGCTCCGCCGCGCACCGCTCGATCGCCTCGCTGCAACGCGGGCGAAAGGCGCATCCGCTGGGCAGCATCCGCAGGTCGGGAGGGCTGCCGGGGATGCCGTGGCGCACCCGTCGCGGCTCGCGCAGCGAGGGGAACGAGTTGCGCAGGCCCTGCGTGTACGGATGCTGGGGGTCGTCGGCGATCGTGCGGGCGGGGCCGATCTCGACGATGCGGCCGGCGTACATGATGGCGATCCGATCGGCCATCTCGAGCAGCAGCGAGAGATCGTGCGTCACGAAGATGACGGCGAAGCCGAACTCCTTCTGAAGTCGGAGGATGTGGGTCAGGATCTGCCGCTGCATCACCACGTCGACGGCGGTCGTCGGCTCGTCCATCACGATGAGGTCGGGGTTGCAGGCCAGGGCGAGCGCGATCAGCGCCCGCTGCCGCATCCCGCCGGACAGCTCGTGCGCGAACTTGTCCATGGCGCCCGGTGCGATGCCGACCATCTCGAGGAGCTCGGCGGTGCGCTCGCGGATCTCGGCACGGGAGATGCGAGGCTGATGCGCCCGCAGCGTGTCGGCGAACTGGGTGACGAGGCGGGTGACCGGATTGAGGCATGCCATGGCCGATTGCATGACGATCGAGATGTCCGACCAGCGGAAGGCGCGCAGCTGGCGCTCGTCGGCCTGCACGAGATCGATGCCCTCAGGATGCCTGTCGTCGTAGAGCACGACCTCACCCTTCGGCGTGACCGCCGGCGGGTTCTGCAGGCGGGTGATCGCCGTGAGCAGCGTGGACTTGCCGGATGCCGATTCGCCAGCGATCCCGAGGATCTCGCCACGATGGATCTCCAAGTCGATGTCGGAGCATGCCTTGACGTTCTGCTCGTCGGTGAGTCCGAGGTACATCACGTCGAGATCCCGGACGCTGAGCAGGGGAGCCGATGCAGCGGTCATGCGAGCACCTTCCTTCCGCGCCGCGCGGCCGCGCGCTGACGGTTCGTGTACGCGCGGGTGCGCGCGGCGAGCGTGGCGTTGAGCTTCGGGTTCGTCACTTCGTCGAGGCCGAAGTTGATCATGGCGGTGGCGAACCCGATCAGGGCGATGCAGAGGCCGGGAGGCAGGAAGTACCACCACTGACCGCGCAGGATCGAGCCGGACGACTGTGCCTGGGCGATCATGGTGCCCCAGGTGATGCCGGAGGTGTCACCCAGGCCGAGGAAGGCGAGGGAGGCCTCGGCGAAGATCCCGCCGACCAGCGCATGCAGGAACATCGCCGAGATGATGCCGTACAGGTGCGGGATCACCTCGACCACGATGATCCGCGGCGTCGACTCACCCGACGTCCGCAGCGCGGAGGTGAAGTCGCGGCTGCGCAGGCTCAGGGTCTGCGAGCGGATCACGCGTGCTCCCCCTGGCCACGCCAGCAGACCGATCACCATCGCGACGAGGAGGTAGCCGGGGTTCTTCACGTACCCGGCGATGATGAACAGCAGCGCGAAGCCGGGCAGGGTCATCAGCACGTTCACGATCGCGTTGATCGTGCGGTCGGTGTGACCACCCAGGTACCCGGAGGCGGTGCCCACGAGCACCGCGAGCACCGTGGCGATCGTGCCGGACAGCGCGCCGACGACGACGGATCCCCGCGCGCCGATGACCAGCTGCGCGAACACGTCCTGGCCGCTCATGTTCGTGCCGAGCCAGTGCTCGGCGGACGGGGCCGCTGCGATGGCCTCGTAATCGACCGCGACCGGGTTGATCCCGAGGACGGATTCCACGAACCACGCCCCGAACACAGCGAGCACGGCGAAGAACGCGAGGATGATGATCCCCGTCGCGACCTTCGGGTTGAGGAGGATACGGGGCATCTCAGGACTCCCGGGTGCGAGGATCGAGCAGGACGTAGAGCGAGTCGGCGATGAAGTTCGCCACGAGCACGGCCAGGACGATGATGAGGAAGATCGCCTGCATCAGCGGGTAGTCCTTGGTGGTGATCGCCTGGTAGAGCAGGTACCCCATGCCCGGGTAGGTGAACACGATCTCGGTCAGCACGACGCCGCCGAGGATCCCGCCGATGGCGGTGGCCAGGCCCGTGACGTTCGGCAGCATCGCGTTGCGGGCGGCATAGCGGAAGATGACCCGCGAGCTGCTGAGCCCCTTCGCCCTGGCGAGCGTGACGAAGTCCTCGCTGGTGGTGGTGACCATCATGTTGCGCATCGAGAACATCCATCCCGAGAAACCGACGAAGACGCCCGTGAGGATGGGCAGTGCGGCGTACTCGAGGACCGAGAGCAGGAACCAGAAGTTGTTCAGCTGGAACGGCACGTCAGGGCTGTACCCGCCCGACGAGGGGAACCAGCCCAGAGTGAGCGCGAACACCCACAGCAGGATCAGGGCCACCCAGAATGACGGGGTGGACGAGAAGAACTGGGAGATCGGCGTCAGCCAGGTGTCGAGACGGGAGCCCGGACGGTAGCCGACCAGGATGCCCAGGGCCGTTCCGATGGCCCACGCCACGATGGTCGAGACGCCGACGAGGAAGAGCGTCCACGGGAGCGCACCGCCGATGAGCTCGATGACCGGAACCGGATACCGCGACACCGCGAGGCCGAAGTCGAGAGTGAAGACGCTCGAAAGATAGTCCAGATACTGCTGCAGCAGGTTGACGTTCGGGTCGCCGTAGAGGTTGCGGATCGACTGGATCATCTCGGGCGTGAGACTCGCGCCCGTCTGTCGCGTGATCTGCAGCGCCAGTGTCTGCGCGGGATCGCCGGGCATCAGGCGGGGCACGAAGAAGTTGATCGTGATCGCGACCCACGCTGTCGCCAGGTAGAAGCCGGCTCGCTTGAGCAGGAAGCCGCCGCCGCGTCGACTGCCCGTGCGGGGTGCGGCGTCGAGCTCGCCCTGCGGTTCGACCGGCCCGAGCGGAGCCGATGTGCGCGAGCTCACAGCCGCGGCATTGTCAGGTCTGATGGTGGCCACGTCGCCGCCTCTCGGTCCGTCTGTGGAGTGTCGGAACGGCGACGGCTGACAGCCGGGGGTGAGAATCGCCGCTGATTGCTTATGCGTTGTTAAACGATAAACACAGCATGCCTGACAAATCAAATTTGCACAATCAAACCGATACGGCATGACGCTCGCCCGGCGCGGATGCGCACTCGCCGACGCGATCTTCCCTCTTCTCCTGGGGACCTCCGACCCGGAGAATGAGAGGGTTGCGCTCTGCGCCGTGCGGGGCGGTGGACACCGGAGGAAGCACATGGCCAGAACAGGCCGATTCAGTCATGCCCGGATGATGGGGGCGCTCGTCGCCTCCGTCGCCCTGGCGTTATCCGGGACGAGCGCGGCGACCGCGCAGACCACGGCGCCCGCGAGCATCCGCGACGCCGACCAGCAGATGCTGCTGGGCTGGGCGTCGCACGATCTCAGCACGATGGCGGCCGAGGAGACCGCGTTCGGGCGCGCGAACGGCATGCTGTCGACGTACGTCGACTTCGTGCAGTCGCCGCAGTTCCCACACTCCTACGCCGATGCCGCAGCGGCACGGGGGTCCGCTCTGCTCATCGCCTGGGAGCCGTGGGACTGGAGCCGACCGGCCGACCAGCAGCCGGAGTTCGCCCCGCGTCGCATCGCGGCCGGCGCCTACGACGCGCAGCTGAAGGCCTGGCTGCGCGAGGCCGCCACCCGCACGGCGGACGCCGAGATCATCGTGCGCTTCGCGCCCGAGATGGACGACTCCGCGCGCCCCTGGTCGAGCCAGGCGGGGGAGAAGGCGACCACGACCCCGACCGACTACATCGCCATGTGGCGTCATGTGTACGCGCTCAAGCAGGCGATCGCCCCGCAGCTGGTCTTCCTCTGGAACCCGCTGAACTACGGCGCCGGGCCCTACCCGTTCGAGTCGTACTACCCGGGCGCCGCGTATGTCGACGCGCTGGCGCTGGACGGCTTCAACTGGGGCGAGGCCCGCCCGCAGTCGCCCGGATGGCAGAGCACCGAGGACGTGTTCGGATTCACCCGATCCGACGGCCCGGTCGTGCGCCTGAAGAAGCTCGCCGCCGGCAAGCCGTGGGGCATCGCCGAGGCGGCATCGGCGCCCGCCGACCCGACCTCGTTCCTCTCCGGCGGGTCGCAGTACGCGGCGTGGGGCACCTGGGTGTTCCAGTGGCCCGAGAACCCGCCCTACGAGGCGACGGCCGACGACTGGATCACGCAGGAGGGCTGGTCGCGGATGCTGATCCGCCGCGCCCGCGACGCCGGCGCATCGTTCGTGAACTTCTTCCACACCGTGAAGGAGACCGACTGGCGGCTCACCGACACGGCGGTCGGCCGACGGGTGTTCGACGAGGCGTCCTGACGCGAAACGGGCGGGGCGGGCGCGACCCCGCCCCGCCTGCGCGTCTTACAGGTTCGCCTCGGCGTAGACGCGCAGCGCGTCGCGCACGAACTCGGCGCCGGCCGTGCCGCCCGCGCTCGTGGCGTAGTTCGCGCCGAAACGCGGGTCGGCGACGTACATCTCACCGAGTCCGATCACGTACGCCTTGACGTCGTGCCCAGAGGCGGCCGGCGTGCCCGGGATGCCCGTGAGCCACTCGACGTGGCGGCGGGCGATGCCCTGCGCTTCGTCGGACGCGGGGTCGACGCCGCTCTCGGCGGCGGCGACCCACGCGCTGCCCAGGTCGGCGGCGCGCTGCTGCCAGTCGTGGCGCTCATCGGCGCTCATGCCCCGCCACCAGCGGTCGCCGTCAGCATAGGCCTTCCGACCCCAACGCTGTTCGACCTCGTCCTGGTACTGCGTGTGATCGAAACCGTCGAACATGTTCTCGGCCATGATCTCGTCCCCCTCTCTCAGTGCGGTGATGGTGTTCTCGACGGAGGCGATCTGCCGAAGCATCCGCTGCTGCTCCTGGCGCAGCCAGGCGAGATGCGTCTCGAGAGCGGATGCCTCCGACGTCGACCGCCCGAGCACCTCGGCGATCTGCGGCAGGCCCAGCCCGAGCTCACGCAGCAGCAGGATGCGCTGCAGTCGCACCAGCGCCGCCTGGTCGTAGTGCCGGTACCCGTTGGATGCGATGCGCGACGGTGCCAGCAGTCCGATCGCGTCGTAGTGCCGCAGGGTGCGACTCGTCGTGCCTGCCAGCCGGGCGATCTGCTGAATGGACCAGTCCACGGAATCCCTCCTCTCGTCGATACGCCCACGCTAGAGGTTGACGCTGCGTCAAGGTCAAGCGCCTTTATCTCAGGTCGGGGTTCCCATTCGAGATATATCGTGTTATCGTCGCAACACGCGATATATCTTGATATCGCTCGACAAGGAGAATCCCATGACCGAGAAGTGGCTCATCGCCCCCGGTGAGGAACGCGTCATCGACATCGAGTCCGCCTCCCGCCTGAAGGTGGGACTCGTCGGCGGACAGGTCGATGTGATCGCGCACGACGAACCGGGCATCCGCATCGAAGTGCACGGCGTCACCGTCAAGGATCTGCGCATCGAATCCGACGGCACCCAGGTCGAGATCGACCACCCGCAGATCGGGTGGGACAACTTCCTCGACGTGTTCCGCAACTTCGGTGCCGGCGGGCCGAAGGCCGAGATCAGCATCGCCGTCCCGCGCGCCATCGCGCTCACCCTCGGCGTCGTCAGCGCGGGCGCCCTCATCTCGGGCATCCGCAACGACGCCAAGCTCAACACCGTCTCCGGCGACCTCATCGCCGACGGCATCACCGGCGACCTGACCACCAACTCCGTGTCGGGCGACGTGCAGGTGCGCGGCCTGACCGGCTCGATCAACGCCAACAGCGTCTCGGGCGATGTCGCGGTGACCGGCAGCATGCGCAAGGCCACCGTCGACACGGTCTCGGGCTCGATCCTCGTCGACGCGATCGGCGACATGAACACCATCAACCTCAACACCGTCTCAGGCGGCATGACCGTGCGCCTCGACGAGACCCTGCCCGCCAACTACGTTTTGCGGAGCATGAGCGGCAGGCTCATGGTCGACGGCGTCGAGCGCTCCAGCGGCGGGCCGAGCAGCTACTCCGGTCAGGTGGGCGAGCTCGCGGGCAGCTTCGTCGACGTGCGGGCGAACTCGGTCTCGGGCGGCGTCACCGTGCTGCGTCGCCCTCAGGTGTCGGTGGCCGACGACGCGGAGTGGGAATCATGAGCCCCGCGGTGTTCTCGCACGGCGATCTGCGCCTGTACCTGCTCTCGCTGCTGGCCGAGGCGCCGCAGCACGGCTACGGCATCATCCAGGCGCTCACCGACCGCACGGGCGGCACGTACACGCCCAGCGCCGGCACGATCTACCCGCGCCTGGCGAAGCTCGAGGAGGAGGGCCTGGTCACCAAGACCGTCGACGGCCGCACCACCATCTACGCGATCACCGACGCCGGTCGGGCCGAGCTCGCCGCCCGTGAGGGCGACCTGGCCGGCATCGAGCAGGGTCTCGCCGACTCAGTGCGACTGATCGCGAACGAGGTGCGTCAGAGCGTGCAGGATGCCATGCGCAGTCTGCGCGCCGACCTCGCCACCGCCGCGCACGAGGAGCATCGCGCCTCGAAGTCGCGACCGCGCTTCGACGGCATGAGCGACGACCGCGCCACCAGCCGCGAGCACCTGCAGCGGGCGGATGCCTCGATCAATGCCTTCCGTGCGCAGCTGCGCACCGACCTGCGCACGCACGTCGCCCGCGGAGGCTCGCTTCCGGCATCCGTCGTCACCGACCTCGAGAAGGCGATGGACGACGCGGCCCGCGCGGTCACCCGGGCGCTGAGCACCCTGTCGACCGAGCAGTAGGCCGACGCGAGGCCCCGTCTTCCGCCCCTCGGGCGGGGGCGGGGCCTCGTCGCGTCAAGCTGCCTCGGCCTTGGCGGGCGGAGCGGATGCCAGCGCCAGGCCGATGATCCCCTGCAGCACCGCGCCGATGATCATCACGACGAGGACGGGGCCCCATTCGCCGCCCGCGCTGTACCAGGCGCCGGCCCCGAGCGGCCCGACGGTGGAGAGGGCGTAACCGAGACCCTGCGCCACACCCGAGACGCGGGTCGCCTCCGCCGCCCCGCTGCCCGCGCGTGCGATCAGCGCGAGGGTCAGGGGGAACGCCGCCATCCCGATGCCCATCAGCACGGCCCACAGCTCGGGAGCGGCCGACGGGGCGAGCCACAGTCCGAGCACGCCGGCGGCGGTGCCCAGCGACACGGCGATGACGCCCACGCGCACGCCGCGCAGCGTGTGCGCCATGCTCACGGCGACGATGCCGGCGGGGATGCTGACCATGATCACGATGCCGAGCAGCACGCCGGCGCGGGCGGGGCTGATCCCGGTCTCGACGGCGATGGTCGGCAGCCAGCCCATGATGACGAACGCCAGCAGGGCCTGCAGGGCGAAGAACCCGGTGAGAGCCCAGGTGCCAGGCGGCAGCGGGGTGCGCTTCTGCGACACGGGCGGGGCGAGGGCTCCGTCGACATCGCGACCGCGCGCCGCGGCGACCCACGCCACGAGCGCGACGACGGCGAACAGCGTCCAAGATCCGAGGCTGAGGGTCGCCGACCCGAACGCGTGCGCGACGGGCACGGCGGCGGCGGCGCCGATGGCCGCCGAGCCCGACAGAACCGTCGTGTACGCGGTGGTCACAGACCGCATGCGCCTGCCGCTCGTGGCGCGGACGAGCGCCGGCAGCATGACGTTGACGATCGCGATGCCGGCCGTGGCGAGCACCGTGCCGCCCACGATGGCGATCGAGTCGGGCACGAAGCGCACGAGCATCCCGATCGCGACGGCGGCCATCGCCCAGGTGACCGCCGCGACGGCGCCGATCCGCCGACTCAGCCATGGTGTGAACACACCGCCGACGGCGAACATCGCCGTGGGCAGCGCCGGGATGATGATCGCCGCCTGCGGCGTGAGCGCGCCCTCGTCGATCAGCAGCGGCAGCAGCACCGACGCCGTCGTCACCGCGAGCCGCAGGTTCACCGCGAGCAGCAGCAGCGCGATCAGCATGAGCGCGAACGCGCGACGGGTGGGGAGGTTCACTCGTCCATTGAAGTCCGTGACGATTGCCGCTCGCCAATCGGTTCCGCGGGCCGGAGCGGTCCGAGCACCCCGGGGTGCTACTCCGTCCAGATGTCCTTCTGGTCGTCGGGCACCGACTCCCCCTGCGGCACGACCAGCACCGAGCGATGCTGACGGTGCGCGAGGCGAGCGGCCACCGATCCGGTGAAGAACTCGCGGATCGACTCGCCGATGCCGCGCTTGCGGGTGCCGACCACGATCAGCTGGGCGTCGAGCTTGTCGGCCAGCTGCTTGATCGCCAGGGCGGGGTCGCCGACCAGCTGACGTGCCGTCCACGGCACGTCGACATCGGCGAGAGCCTGCTCGGCGGCGCGCTGCACTTCTTCGAACTCGGCGGCGCCGGCGTCGAGGTTGAGATCGATCGGCGCCGAGTGCACGTAGCCGTCCGGATCCTCGTAGGTGACGAAGCGCGTCACGTCGACGTGCACCACGACGAGCGGCGCGCTCAGCAGTCGCGCGTATCGCAGCGCCTCCTCGAGAACGTGCGGCGGCTGACCCGGCTGGATGCCCACGATCACCGCCTTCTGCAGTGCCGCATTCTGCGCCGCTTCCTCAGATGCCCTGGTCGTTGAATCCGTCATGTCGATCCTTCCGGCGGAGCGGCCGCAGGACGGCCGGATGCTCTGGCGTGCGTGCTATCCTGAATGCTACTCTTACCGGCCGCAAGCCGGTGCCGTGAATATCATCGGGCCCTGCACAAGCCCGCTGCTGAACTCGTAAAAGGGGGTCTCGCGCATGGGCCGTGGCCGTCAGAAGGCGAAGCACACCAAGATCGCCCGCGAACTCAAGTCGTACAGTCCCGACGTGAACTTCTCCGCACTGGAGAGTGAGCTCGGGCATCCGACTTCCGACGATCAGTACGTCGACAAGTGGGCTGACATGTACGCGGACGAAGACGAAGACGAACTCGAGCGAGCCTGATCTCGGCTTCATCTCGAACCCTGGCGACCGGCGCACGCCGTGTCGACCAGGGTTTCGTCGTTGCTCGGGAGCGTCGCGCGTGACCGCGCACCAGCCCCTGAGCCGGCTCACCAGCGCCCGTGCCGGCGCTCCCACTCGTCTTCGACGGTGACCCGGCGGCCGGCGATGATCCCCGCGGGGAAGGTGATCACCAGCACTGCCGCGACCGCGATGAGCGGCACCGTCCAGCCTCCGGTCGCGTCGTGCAGGACGCCGACGAGCAGCGGGAAGATCGCCGCGAGAACGTAGCCGGCACTCTGCACGAAACTCGACAGCAGCACGGCGCTCTCGGGGGTGCGCGAGCGGATGCTGATCAGCACCAGCGCCAGGGGGAAGAGCAGCCCCACCATGCCGAACAGGGTCATCCAGAGCCACAGGAGCTCGGGCAGGGGCGCGAGCATCAGGCCGACGAGGCCGGTCAGAGCCGTCAGCGAGCCGACGACGAACAGCAGACGCGTCGCCTGGAAGCGGACCACGAGCACCGGGACGATCAGCGATGCGGGCAGGCCGATGAACGCCCACAGCGACAATAGGAAGCCCGCGGTCGCGGCATCCACCCCGGCCGTGTCGATGAGGATCGACGGCAGCCAGGCGAACGACACGTACGCCATCGTCGACGAGGTCGCGAACGTCAGCGCCAGCGCCCACACCAGCGGGATGCGCGCGAGGCGCGCGAACAGGCGGAGGTTCGTCGGAGCGGTGGCGATCGGCCCGGTGGCGGCGAACACGGCCTCGGCGTCGTCGGGTTCCGTCGTCCGCGCAGCGACCGGATGCCCGGGTGCGCGGCGGTCCGCGACGGCCGGGGTGGCCGGGCGCAGCAGCATCACGATCCACGGGATGACGCCGGCGAGGGCGAACGCCGCCCACATCGCCATCGAGAAGCGCCAGCCCATGGCATCCGCCACCGGCACGGCGACCAGCGGCGGCAGGAAGGTCGAGAACGCCATCGTCGTCGTGTAGACGGTCATCATCACGCCGATGCGGTCGGCGAAGAACTTCTTCACCAGTGGCGGCAGGAGGATGTTCGCCATCCCGACGCCGGCGAAGATCACGGCGGTGCCGGCCAGCAGACCGACCGAGTCGACAGCCAGCCCGCGACCGACGAGTCCGGCCGTGATCGCGGCGAGGGCGATGACCGTGAGGCGCTCGATGCCCAGCCTGCGCTCGAGCATCGGCGTCAGGATGCCGAACACCGCGAAGCAGGCCGGCGGCAGCGTGCCGATCACGCCGAGCACGGCGGGCGAGACCTCGAAGTCGTCGCCGATGAGCTCGACGACGGGCGAGAGCGAGGCGACAGCGGAGCGCAGCGAGAACGCGCAGAGCAGGATGCCGATGACAGCCAGGGCCCTGCCGCGCCAGAGCGGCCGCGCCGACGTCACGACGACTGCGACTGCTCGACCCAGGCGAGATACTCGGGCGTGACGGTGCCCGTGACGTAGCGTCCGTCGAAGCAGCTCATGTCGAGATCGGTCAGCTCGGAGCCCTCGATGATCGCCTCCTTGAGGTCGTCGACCTCCTGGTACACGATGCGGTCGCAGCCGAGCTCCTCCGCGATCTCGGGGATCGTGCGGTCGTGGGCGATGAGCTCATGACGCGACGGCATGTTGATGCCGTACACGTGCGGGTGGCGCACGGGAGGAGCCGCAGACGCGAAGATGACCGACGTGGCCCCGGCATCCCGAGCCATCTGGATGATCTGCTTGCTGGTGGTGCCGCGCACGATCGAGTCGTCGATGAGCAGCACGTTCTTGCCGCGGAACTCCGCCGACATCGCGTTGAGCTTCTGCCGCACGCTCTTCTTGCGCACCGCCTGGCCGGGCATGATGAACGTGCGGCCCACGTAGCGGTTCTTGTAGAAGCCCTCGCGGTACTCCTTGCCGAGCTTGCGGGCGACCTCCATCGCCGACGGACGCGACGAGTCGGGGATGGGCATGACCACGTCGATCTCGTCGAGCGGCACGTGCTTCGCGATCGTGTCGGCCAGCCGGTCGCCCATGCGCAGGCGCGATTCGTACACCGAGACGCCGTTCATCACCGAATCCGGGCGGGCGAGGTACACGTACTCGAACGCGCAGGGCACCAGCTGCGGGTTCGCCGCGCACTGCCGGGTGAACAGCTCGCCGTCGTTCGTGATGAAGACGGCCTCACCTGGCTCGACCTCGCGGACGATCTCGTAGTCCGCGTTCTCGAGCACGAGCGACTCGCTGGTGACGACCCACTCGTCGTGACCGTCGGCGGATGTCGCCGCCCGGCGGCCGAGGATGAGCGGGCGGATGCCGAAGGGATCGCGGAACGCGAGAAGACCGTAGCCGGCGATGATCGCGATCACCGCGTACGCGCCCTCGATGCGCGTGTGGGTGCGCTCGACGGCGTCGAAGATGCGATCGGCGTCCAGATCGACCGTCGAGGTGGTGGTCTGGAGCTCGCCGGCGAGCACGTTCAGCAGCAGCTCGGTGTCGCTCGACGAGTTCAGGTGCCGGCGATAGCGCTCGGCCATGTCGGCGGTCAGCTCACGCGTGTTGGTGAGGTTGCCGTTGTGGATGAGCACGATGCCGTACGGCGCGTTCACGTAGAACGGCTGCATCTCCTCCTCGCTCGAGGCGGTGCCCTTCGTCGCGTACCGCACGTGGCCGAGGCCGGTGCTCCCCAGCAGCGAGCGCATGTCGCGGGTGCGGAACGCCTCACGCACCATGCCCTCGGCCTTCGCCATGTGCATGACGCCGTTCGGCTCCGCGGTGGCGATGCCAGTGGCATCCTGTCCGCGGTGCTGCAGCAGCAGCAGGGCGTCGTAGATGTCCTGGTTGACCGGTCCGTTGCCGACCATTCCGACGATGCCGCACATGGGTGTTACTTCGCTCCGTCCGCGTATGCGCCCACCAGGCGCACTGCCCCGCCGTCGACGCCCTTGGCGCCCTCTTCGAATTCACCTTCGGGACGCGCGCCGGTGCGCACCGTCGCGACCTGCCATGCGGCGATCCCCTGCGAGCCGATCGCGGCGATCGCGGCATCGGCTCTGTCTGCGGCGACGACAGCGAGGAATCCGATGCCGAGGTTCCAGGTGCCCTCGGTGTCGACGATCGGCGTGCCGGCGACATCGGCCAGAACCTGGAAGACGGGGCTGGGTGTCCACGTCGAGCGGTCGACCTCGGCCCAGCTGCCCTGCGGCAGCACCCGGGCGAGGTTGGCGGCGATGCCGCCGCCGGTCACGTGGCTCAGCGAGTGGATGCCGTTCGGCACGGCCTCGAGCAGCTTCAGCAGGGGGGTCGTGTACAGCCGGGTCGGCTCGAGCAGCGCCTCACCCCACGTGGTGCCGAAGTCGGCGGCGTTGTCGCCGTAGCCGATCCCCGCGTTCGCGACGATGTGGCGAACCAGCGAGTAGCCGTTGGAGTGCAGCCCGCTCGATCCGAGCGCGATCACCGCGTCGCCATCCTGCACCAGGTGCGCGCCGAGCAGGGCATCCGCCTCCACGACTCCGGTCGCCGCTCCCGCGACGTCGTAGTCGCGCGGTCCCAGCAGACCCGGATGCTCGGCGGTCTCTCCGCCGACCAGAGCGGTGCCCGTCGCCGAGCACGCCTCGGCGATGCCGCGCACGATGTCGGCGATGCGCTCGGGGACGACCTTGCCGCAGGCGATGTAATCGGTCATGAACAGCGGCTTGGCGCCGACCACGACGATGTCGTCGACGACCATGCCGACCAGGTCCTGGCCGATCGTGTCGTGCTTGTCGATGGCCTGCGCGATCGCGACCTTGGTGCCGACGCCGTCGGTGCTGCTGGCCAGCAGCGGACGCGTGTAGCCGAGCAGCGCGCTGGCATCGAACATGCCCGCGAAGCCACCCACACCTCCCAGCACCTCGGGGCCGTGCGTCGCGCGCACCGACGCCTTCATGAGCTCGACGGCCAGGTCGCCTGCAGCGGTGTCGACACCGGCTCGGGCGTAGGGATTGGTGGGAGAGTCTGCCACACGTCAAGCCTACCGGCCCACGGGATGCGCAGACCCCGCATTTCGACAGCGGCGAGCGCTGATGGCCTCTCATCTGATACCATGAGTGGTTGCGCGAAGTTCCGCCGTATCTCACCGGCGCAGCGCACGCATTCTGGCCGGGCATGAGTGGCCGATCCGCACCGACGCGGATCCTGGCGCCCCGGCTGACCCACAGGCGGCAGCATGCCGCCCGCCGACAGACCAGAGATCATGAGCAGTACCAGCACTTCCGCGCGCTCCGGCGTGCCCGTCCACGACCCGAATCCGACCCCCGAATCTTCGACCGCCGACACGGCCGCCCCCGCCGAGCTGGCGTGGCGTCAGGCCGACCACGACGTCTTCGTCGCGACCAGCCGGGGCGAGTTCGCCGGCTTCGTGACCGTCGACGACACAGCCCATGTGGTGCATGACAGCCACAGCCGCCGCATCGGCAGCTATCCCAGCCTCGCCGCGGCTCGGCAGGCGCTGGTGGATGCCACCCGCCCGCCGTCACGCAGCCGTGAGCGGCTGCGCCGCCGCATCCTCTCCCGCCGTCGCTGAGCATCCGACCGCACTTTCGTCGCCTCTCGCAAGAGCCGCGCGCAACGTCCCGAAGGACCCTACGATGGGGGCCATGGTCGACAAGCCGCAGTGGCTGATCCGCGAAGACGCCGGCACCTCGGTGCTGGTCGCGCTCGCGCTGCGCCAGCTGCTCGGCATCCGGGCCCCGGAGGATCTGCCGGCTCTGCGCGGCCTCGACGTGCGTCGCCCCGACGCCACCGAGGTCGACGACGCGCTCGAGAAGCAGTGGCGCGACTACTGGGACATGACGGTCGAGCCGCGCGCCCACCGCTCCGAGGTGCCGCTCGATCTCGTCGAGGGCTTCGACACCCTCATCGCACTGCCGACCACCGGCGCCGAAGAGCTGCGCGCGGCGATCGTGCCGCACGCGCAGACGGTGCTGCACTACGCCCAGCGCGCGCACAACAGGTACGTCGACTCGGTCAGCTCATCGGGCGGGGCGTATCGCGCTTACGCCAGCGCGATCGCCGAGTTCGAGCGCGACATCGGACGCCGCGCGCATTCGTTCGAGCTGAACGTGCAGGTACTGCCGTTCACGCAGCGCGGCATCTGGTGGATCGGCGCGCTGAGCGTCGCGGTCACCGACGGGCTGCGACGCGATGTGGTCGCCTTCGACGCGGCGATGCGACCGGTGATCGCGGAGCTGGCCTGATCGCGGAGCCGCCTGGCCTCAGAGTCGACCGATCTCAGGCCTGGTCGTCGTTCTCGACGACGCGCTCGTGCTCGACGGTCACCACGCGGGCGTGCTTGCGCGCGACCCGGTCGAGGACGACCGCCACGATGCCGCCGAGTGCGATGCCGATCGGCACGGTCCACAGCAGCGCGAAGCCGAACACCTGCCCGGGAGGGTAGACGACCCCGAGCGCGGCAGACGGCTCGTACGAGCCGAGCAGGGTCAGGATGCCGGCGACGATGACACCCAGCACGACGCCCGTGACCATGAACACGCCGTAGCGCGGCACCGGCCGGATCGTCGCTTCGACCGTGGAGTGGCTGGGTGTGCTGGACATGCTCCCATTCTCCCACGCCGCACCTATGTCGTCGCGGGATTCTCTCCCCCTTGCCCCCTCCGTCATGGCGTCGAGGGCGCCGAGGGTGGGGGCGTCAGGGGCGCAGCGGCAGGAGGTCGGAGAGGTCGGCGCGGGTGCCGGAGGCCGTCACTCGGCCGGCGGCGACGGCATCCGACCACTGCTCGGCGCCCGTCGCCAGCGCGATCCAGGTCGCGGCGTCCATCTCGACCACGTTCGGCGGGGTGCCGCGGGTGTGCCGAGGGCCCTGCACGACCTGCACGGCGCCGAACGGCGGCACGCGCACCTCGACGCTGTTGCCCGGCGCCTTCTCGTCGAGAAGCTGCAGCAGGTACCGCACCGCCGTCGCGGTGACCGGACGAGCGGCGTCGCCCGCCGCGACAACGGCCAGAGCGTCGCGCCCTGCGGCGATGTCGATCCTGCGTGCGGGCATGCCCCCCAGGCTACGCCGTCGCAGCTCCGGAGTTCCGGCCATGCCGGCAGCCGGGATGCCGGGTTCGCCGCAGTCCGATCGGATTTCTCCGAGGTTGTGACGCTCGCCGCGCGTAGGCTCGAACCGATGACTGGATCCGGGGAAGAGATGCGCGGCGCTCGCGCCGAGCTGCTCGCGGCTGCGGCACGCGCGGGCGAGTGGACTCCCCGCTTTCCGAGGACGGTCGACGACGCCTGGCCGGCATCGGTGCTGATCCTGTTCGGCCGACTCGACAGCATCCCGGCCCGCACCGATCACGAGACGGTGCCCGACGACCTCGACGTGCTGCTGCAGCGCCGCGCTGCGACGCTGTCGTCGCACCCCGGTCAGGTCTCATTCCCGGGCGGCGGGTACGAAGATCAGGACGCCGACGCCATCGCGACCGCTCTGCGCGAGGCGCAGGAGGAGACCGGCCTCGACCCGGACGGGGTGGAGGTGCTGGCGGCGCTGCCGGAGATCCCGCTGGCGGTGAGCAGCTTTCTGGTCACGCCCGTGCTCGGCTGGTGGCGGAAGCCCTCGCGGGTCGCGGCGGTCGACCACGCCGAGACGGTCGAGGTCTTCCGGGTTCCGGTGGCACAGCTGCTCGATCCGGCCAGCCGGTTCACCTCGGTGCTGCGCCGGGACGGCTACACCTACAAGGGCCCGGCGTTCGACGTCGACGGGACGATCGTCTGGGGCTTCACCGCGGGCATCCTCGATGCCCTGTTCGATGCAACCGGCTGGGCGCAGCCGTGGGATTCGGCCGTCGAGCGACCCGTCGTCGTCTGAACTCTCGTCGTCGTCCGAGCGCCGTCATCGTCTGAGCGCGCGTGTGCCGCGCCGGTAGGCTGGCCGCATGAAGATCCTCGTCCTCGGCTCGGGCGCGCGCGAGCACGCGATCATCCTCTCCCTGCGGTCGGAACAGGCCGCGCACGAGATCTTCGCGGCGCCCGGAAACGCCGGAATCGCGCAGGACGCGACCCTCGTCGACCTCGACCAGCTCGATGGCGCCGCGATAGCCGCGTTCGCGAACGAGCACGGTGTCGACCTCGTGGTCGTCGGCCCCGAAGCGCCCCTGGTCGCCGGGGTGGCAGATGTGCTGCGCGAGCGCGGCATCCCCGTGTTCGGCCCCGGTCGCGCGGCCGCACAGCTTGAAGGCTCCAAGGCGTTCGCGAAGCGGGTCATGGATGCCGCTGGTGTGCCGACCGGTCGCGCGGTGCGTGCGGCGACCGCCGCCGAGGTGGAGGCGGCCTTCGACGAGCTCGGCGCCCCGCACGTGGTGAAGGCCGACGGACTGGCCGCCGGCAAGGGCGTCATCGTCACGGCTGATCGCGCCGAGGCGCTGGCGCACGCCGAGCACTATCTGCCCAGCGGACCCGTGCTCGTCGAGGAGTTCCTCACCGGCCCCGAGGTCTCCCTCTTCTTCCTCAGCGACGGCGACACCGTGCGCGCTCTCAGTCCCGCGCAGGACTTCAAGCGCGCGCTCGACGGCGACGGCGGCCCCAACACGGGCGGCATGGGCGCGTACTCGCCGCTCCCCTGGCTCGCCGACGACTACGGCAGCGTCGAGGCCTTCGTCGCGGAGGTGACCGAGACGGTCGCCGTGCCCGTGGTGCGTCAGCTCGACGCCGAGGGCACCCCGTTCATCGGCCTGCTCTACGCCGGCCTGATCCTCACCCCGTCAGGCGTGCGGGTCATCGAATTCAACGCGCGCTTCGGCGACCCCGAAACCCAGGTCGTGCTGCCGCGGCTGCGCACTCCCCTGTCGCGGCTGCTGCTCGCCGCGGCATCCGGCACGCTCGAGGACGAACCCCAGCCCGAGTTCAGCGACGAGGTCGCGATCACCGTGGTGCTGGCAAGCGAGGGCTACCCGGAGGCGCCGCAGACGGGGCGGATGATCGAGGGGCTCGCCGATGCGGCATCCGTCGACGGTGTCTCGATCGTGCACGCCGCGACCGGCGCTCCGGACGCCCCCGGCGGGTCGCTCATCGCGACCGGCGGGCGGGTGCTGAACGTCGTCGCGACCGGGTCGGATTTCGCGGATGCCCGCGCCCGGGCGTACGACGCGATCGGCCGCATCTCGCTCGACGGCGCTCACTACCGGCACGACATCGCCGCGCGCGTCGCCGAGTAGATCTCTGCGGCGCCGGCACACATGTCGGTCGGATGGACGGATGTCGGCGGAATCACCTGATTCCTGCCGACATCCGTGTTCCCCGCCGACATCCGTGCGAGCCGCGCGTCGCCGAGTAGCCGATCAGCGCGACTTCGGGCCGGTCAGCGCGCGCAGCGCGTAGAGGATCGTGGCCAGGTCGACCAGCTCCTGGATGAACGCGCCCGCCACGGCGGGGATGATGCCGGTCGCGGCGATCAGCATGAGCCCCACGCTGAGCACGATGCCGATCCAGATCGCCGCGTACGCGACGCGCAGCGTGTGTCGTCCGATGTCGACGGCGCGCAGCACAGGCAGCAGCGAGTCCTTCAGCACGACGGCGTCCGCCGCCTCACCGGCCGCCGTCGAGCCGCGCGCGCCCATCGCGACGCCGATGTCGGCCGCGGCCAGCACCGGTGCGTCGTTGACGCCGTCGCCGACCATCAGCAGGGGGCGCGGCGTCATCTCGGCGGCGAGTGACACCTTCTTGCCCGGCAGCAGCTCGGCATGCACCTCGTTCACACCCAGCGGTGCGGCGATCGCGGCGGCTGTCGCGTCCGCGTCGCCGGTGAGCATCACGATCCGCTCGATGCCCCGCTGTCGGAGGCCCTCGACGACCGCTGCGGCATCCGGACGCACGGCGTCGGCCAGCACCAGGACACCCGCGAAGCGCCCGTCGATGGCGACGTACGCGGCCAGCTGGCCCGACGCGAGTTCGGTGCGCCGGGTGTCGGGGGCGAGCGAAGCGACGTAAGCGGGCTTGCCGACCACCACGACGCGCCCCTCGATCGTCGCGGTGACGCCGTTGGTCGCGATCTCCTCGGCGTGCGCCGCGGGCGCGAGCCGCAGGCCCCGGTCGACGGCGGCGCGGCGCACTCCCTCGGCGAGGACGTGGCTGGAGTACTGCTCCGCGGATGCGGCCAGTCTCAGCACCTCGTCCGCGTCCACGCCGCCCGCCGCCCGCACCTCGATGAGCTCGGGTCGGCCCTGCGTCAGTGTGCCCGTCTTGTCGAACGCCGCCGAACGCACTCGCGCGAGCTGTTCGATGACGCCACCGCCCTTGACGATCACCCCCTCTTTCGCCGACCTCGAGAGACCACCGAGGAACGCCACGGGAGCGGCGATCAGCAGCGGGCACGGTGTCGCCAGCACGAGAACCTGCGCGAAACGCAGCGGGTCGCCGGCGATCCACCAGGCGATGCCCGCGATGAGCAGGGAGACCAGCGTGAACGGCACGGCGAAGCGGTCGGCCAGGCGCACCGTCGGTGCCTTGCTCTCCTGCGCCTCGTGCACCAGCGCGATGATCTGTTGATACTGGCTGTCGGCGCTGCGGCGCAGGACACGGATGCGCACCGCGTTCGATCCGTTCACCACCCCGGAGAGCACCTCGTCGCCGGCCTCGCGCGAGACGGGCACGCTCTCACCCGTCAGGGACGACTCGTCGAAGCTGGCGTGGGCGCTGAGCAGGACGCCGTCGACGGGGACGATCTCGGATGGGCGCACCAGCAGCTCCATGCCCTGCACGACCTCGTCCACCGGCACGTCGCGAGGCGCCGAGTCCACGGACTCGTCCAGGACGTGCGCCGTCTGCGGGGAGCGATCGAGCAGCGCGGTGAGGTCGCGCGCTGCACGGCGGGAGGCGTAGTCCTCGAGCGCCTCGCCGCCGGAGAGCATCAGCACGATCACCAGTGACGCGATGTACTCGCCCACCAGCAGGGTGGCGATCATGGCGATCAGAGCGAGGATGTCGAGGCCGAAGTGCGCGCGCAGGATGTCGCGCACCATGTCCCAGGCCGTGATCGCGATCACCGCGCCGACGACGAGGATGGCGATCCAGCGGGCGACCTCGTGGAGACCGGCGAGCGAGAGCAGCGCCACGACGACGGTGGCGATCATGCCGGCGGTGAGCAGGGGGTACCGCCGCGCGAGTCGCAGAAGCCTCATGATCACACTCTGCCCGACATCCGCGCCGGCGAAGCGTCAGAGGGCGATCCAGTACCGGCGCAGGCGGCTGCCGGATGCCTCGGCGCCCGGTTCGTCGATGACATCCTCGAGCGCGCCGCCGGCGCTCTCGATGGTGCGGTAGGAGCCGACGTTCGTGTCGTCGCAGGTGAGCATCACGCGGTCATAGCCCTGCGCGCGGGCCCGGTCGAGCACGAGGCCGAGGGCGGCACGGGCGATGCCCTGTCGACGGCGCGACGGGCGCACCGAGTATCCGATGTGTCCGCCGTGCTGTCGCAGCCAGGCGTTCAGCTCGCGGCGGAACGCGATGAAGCCGACGATCTCGCCGTCGTCGGCGATCCAGAAGTAGTCGCAGGCGACATGCCCGTCAGGCAGCGTGGCCGTCGGGTCGGCGTAGAACTCAGCCTTCTCGACGAAGGCGGCACACGCGTCGCGGTCGACGCGCTGACCACGCTCGAGTCCCGCCCCGTCGATGTGCACATCGCCGAAATCGGCGATCGTCTCCGACCAGGAGTCGAAGAGCGAGAGGGATGGGGATGCGAGCGAGATCGTCATCCCGCCATCCCATCATGCGCGGGCGTCGCGTTCAGCCGCGGCGCACGAAGTACCAGTTCGCCCCGAACCAGCTGATCACCAGGGCGAAGTACAGGGCGATGGCTGTCCACCGCGAGACCGGGTCGGTGTCGACGACGGCGTGCACGACCAGCTGCACCGTGCACAGCACGAGCGCGACGACGCCGACGGCGGCGAGCCCCTTCGTGGCCGCCGTGCGGTCGCGCTCATCGGCGTACTCCAGCGCGTTCACGCGCTCGAGGTCGCCCGACGTGCCGCGGCGGGCGAAGATCGCGCCGAGCGCACCGCCGATCGCGCCCATCAGCAGCGTCACCGCAGCGATCGTCTGACCGAGCACGAAGCAGACCAGCGCACCCACCGCCAGCACCGCCACCAGCACGGTGTTGGTGCGCGACATGGGCCAGCGGCGGCGCGCAGGCTCGACTGCAGCGTCGTCATGAGTCGACATCGAAGACCTCCTCAACGGTCGAGCCGAAGTGCCGAGCCAGATGCACGGCGAGTATCAGCGAGGGGTCGTATCGGCCGGTCTCGATCGCATTGATGGTCTGGCGGGAGACCCCGACCGCGGTCGCGAGCGCCTGCTGCGAGAGACCGCGTGCGGTTCTCAGCTCTTTGACCCTGCTCTGCACGCTTCAAAGGTAGGCCGCCGACATCGCAATGTAAAGCCGACTTGACAGCGCGGAGTGATGTCAAGCATGCTTGTCATGTCAAACACGCTTTACACATCCGGAGGCCATCATGCAGGACGCACTCGTCGACTTCACCCAGTCCCTTCCCCTGTGGCTGCAGTGGGCCGGGGTGATGCTCGCCGCGGCGATCCCGTTCATCGAGTCCTACTTCGGCACGCTCATCGGTGCGATCGCGGGGGTGCCGCTCCCGATCGCCGTGCTCGCCGCCGTCGTCGGCAACGTGATCTCCATGCTGGTCTTCGTCTTCATCGCCTCCGCCGCCCGGCAGAAGGTGCTCGCCCGACGCGGTGCGGATGCCGCGACGGATGCCCCTTCGCCGCGACGCGAGAAGGTGAAGCGCATGTTCGACCGGTTCGGTGTTCCCGGGGTCAGTCTGCTCGGTCAGACCGTGCTGCCGAGCCAGATCACCTCGGGGATGATGGTGTCGTTCGGCGCGAGCCGCAACGCGGTGATCGTCTGGCAGATCATCTCGATCATCATCTGGGCGATCATCTTCGCACTCATCGGCCAGGCGGGCATCGCCCTCTTCCGCTGAGTCGGATGCACGGCGCGCCCCGGCGCCGCCACGTCAGTGCTCGGGCTGCGCCTCATCCACCCGGTGGCGCCGGAGGAAGAGTGCGGCGACGAGTGCGATGGCCAGCACGCAGGCCGGCAGCAGCATCGCCTGCGCCATGCCCGCCGAGAAGCCCTCCGCGATCTGCGAGGGCATCCCGCCGTCACCGGCGAGGCCCGCAGGAGCCTCGGACAGACCCGGCAGGTTCGCTTCGAGCCGCGACTGCATGAAGGCGGCGATGGCGGCCGAGCCGACCACCGAGCCGATCGTGCGCGTGGTGTTGTAGATGCCCGCGCCCGCACCGGCCTGGCGGGGTGGCAGGTTGCGGGTCGCCGTGGTGGCCAGCGGCCCCCACATGCCCGCGTTGCCGATGCCGAGCACGGCCGACGGCAGCAGGAACATCCAGGTCGGGGTGTCCATGTTCATCAACGACGCGTTCCACAGCTGTCCGCCCGCGACGCAGAGCAGCCCGGGGATGAGGATCCACCGCGGGTCGACCCGGTCGAGCAGCCTGCCCGCCGCCGGCGCGAGCACGCCCGAGAGCACCGCCATCGGGATCATCAGCAGCGCCGCCTCGGTCGGCGACAGGCCCCGGGCGAGCTGCAGGAAGAACATGAACGGCAGCGACATGCCGGTCACCGCGAACCCGACGACAGCGATCGCCGCGTTCGACCCCGAGAAGTTGCGATCGCGGAACAGCTCCAGCGGCACCAGCGGCTCGGTCTTGGTCACCGCCTGCTGCACGATGAACAGCACCAGCACGATCACGCCCGCGATGATCAGACCCCACACCGAGATGGGACCGACGATCGTGCCCCAGTCGTAGGCCTCGCCCTCCTGCAGTCCGAACACGATGAGGAACAGGGCGAGCGCGCTGAGCACGACGCCGACGAGATCGAAGCGGTGCGGATGCGTCTCGAGCTTCGGCACGAGCATCCAGGCCAGCACGAATCCGACGATCCCGACCGGGATGTTGACGAAGAAGATCGCCTCCCACCCGAACGCGTCGACCAGCACGCCGCCCAGCAGCGGGCCGACCAGCGTGGCGACGCCCGCGGTCGCACCCCACAGCCCCATCGCCGCGCCTCGCCGCTGCGGCGGGAAGGTGCGGGTGATGACGGCCATGGTCTGCGGCGTCATGAACGCGGCGCCCAGGCCCTGCGCTGCGCGTGCGGCGATGAGTCCGTCGAGGCTGGTCGACAGGCCGCACCACAGTGACGCCAGCGTGAAGATGGCGAGACCGATCAGGTAGATGTTCTTCGGCCCGAACCGGTCGCCGAGGCGACCCGTGATCAGCAGCGGAACGGCGTAGGCGAGCAGGTACGCGCTCGTCACCCACACGACGTTGTCGAGGTTGTTCGTGTCGGGGTCGAGCGCCGCCTTGATGGCGGGGTTCGCGACCGAGACGATGGTCGTGTCGACGAGCAGCATGAAGAAGCCGATGACCAGCGCCCACAGCGCGGGCCACGGGCTGCGGGTCGCGGTGCGGGGCATCTCAGTCGAAGTCACCCGGCAACGCTACTCCTCCCCGCCGACATCGGCGCCTCGCGTGATGGGAAGATGGGTGCGTGAGCGAAGCACAGAGCATCCCCGGCTGGCGGCACCTCTACTCGGGCAAGGTCCGCGACCTGTATGCCTCGGAGGATCCGGCCGACACCCGCATCCTCGTCGTGGCGAGCGACCGGGTGAGCGCTTTCGACCACGTGCTCTCGCCCGGCATCCCGCACAAGGGCGAGCTGCTCACCCAGCTGAGCGACTGGTGGTTCGAGCAGCTCTCCGACGTGCCGAACCACCTCGCCGAGGGCGAGATCCCGGATGCCGTGGCCGGCCGCGCCATGCTGGCAATGGCGCTCGAGATCCTGCCGATCGAGTGCGTCGTGCGCGGGTACATCACGGGCACCGGCTGGGCGGAGTACGTCGAGCACGGCACGGTCTGCGGCATCCCGCTGCCGGCCGGCCTCTCAAACGGCGACCGCCTGCCCGAGCCCCTCTTCACCCCGGCCTACAAGGCGCCGCTCGGCGAGCACGACGAGAACATCACCTTCGAGCGGGTCGTCGAGCTGGTCGGCGCCGAGCGCGCGGCGCAGCTGCGCGACGCCTCGCTGTCGCTGTACCGGCGCGCCTCGGCGATCGCCGAGCAGAAGGGCCTGATCCTCGCCGACACGAAGTTCGAGTTCGGGGTCGACGGCGAGGGCACGCTGCGCCTGGCCGACGAGGTGCTCACCAGCGACTCGTCGCGCTACTGGGATGCCGAGGCATGGAACTCCGGCACGACTCCCGAGGAGCGGATGGCGAGCTTCGACAAGCAGATCGTGCGCGACTGGCTCGCCGCGAACTGGGACAAGCAGGGCGAGCCGCCCGCGCTGCCCGACGAGATCGTCGAGCAGACCGCCGACCGCTATCGCGAGCTCATCGGTCGCCTGAAGGGCTGACCCCGGGCGCGCCACCCCACCTGCCCCCACTTCGTCGCACGACGGATGCCGGGCATCCGGGACGGTAGTGTTTCCTCGGCCCTGATCCCGACTCCCGAGGAGCCCCCATGCCGCTGTGGAAGATCCACGGCAACGGTCGCACCGTCGCGCCCGGCGCCGTCGTCCGCCCCGAAGAGCGCCTGAACTGGCCGGCGACCATCGCGATCGGCGTGCAGCACGTCGTCGCCATGTTCGGTGCGACGTTCCTCGTTCCCATCCTCACCGGCTTCCCCGTGCCGACGACGCTGCTGTTCAGCGGCATCGGCACGATCCTGTTCCTGCTGGTCACCCGCAACAAGCTGCCCAGCTACCTCGGCTCGTCGTTCGCGTTCATCGCGCCGGTCACCGCCGCGACGGCATCGGCGGGCATGGGCTCCGCGCTGGCCGGCATCGTCGCGGTCGGCGTGCTGCTGGCGCTCATCGGCGTCGTCGTGCACACAGTCGGCGTGCACTGGGTCGACCGCTTCCTGCCTCCGGTGCTCGCCGGCACGATCGTGGCGCTGATCGGGTTCAACCTCGCGGGCGCGGCGCGCGGCAACTACGAGCAGGCGCCGATCACGGCGACCTTCACCCTCGCGATCACGATCCTGTTCGCCGTGGTGTTCCGCGGCTTCCTCGGCCGCATCTCGATCTTCCTGGGCGTCATCGCGGGGTACGTCTTCGCGGGCATCCGGGGCGAGCTCGACTTCAGCAAGGTCGAGGCGGCCGACTGGATCGGCTTCCCGACCTTCCACCTGCCCGACTTCGCGACCCCGGGAACCTGGTCGGCTATGGCCATGTTCCTGCCCGTCGTGCTGGTGCTGATCGCCGAGAACGTCGGCCACGTGCGGGGAGTCGCCACCATGGTCGAAGATCCGTCGATCAACAAGCAGACGGGCAAGGCCCTCATCGCCGACGGCATCTCGACCTCGCTCGCCGGCTTCTTCGGCGGCTCGGGAACCACCACGTACGGCGAGAACATCGGCGTCATGGCATCCACCCGCGTCTACTCGACCGCGGCCTACTGGGTCGCCGGCGTCACCGCCATCCTGCTCAGCATGTCGCCGAAGTTCGGCGCCGTGATCAACTCGGTGCCGGCCGGCGTGCTCGGCGGCGTGACCACTGCCCTGTACGGCCTGATCGGCGTCATCGGCATCAAGATCTGGGTCGACAACCGCGTCGACTTCTCCCGCCCGGTGAACCAGTACACCGCCGCGGTGGGGCTGATCGTCGCCGTCGGCGGGTTCATGATCAAGGATCCGGAATCGGGCTTCGAGCTGGGCGGCATCGTGCTCGCCACCGTCGGCGCGATCCTCATCTACCACCTGGGCAACCTCATCGCGCGGCTGCGCGGCTCGGGCGCCGACGACCCGAAGCCCCTCGCCGGCGTCGGCGCGCCCGGCGGCGACCCCGCCTGACGCTCGGCGGCGGATCGCCTCGTCACCCGCATCTGTCAAGGCCCCAGCCGGCCATCCGATCGGGCGATAGCGTCTGCGCATGCTCGATGTATCCGGTCTCGCAGATCTCGCCCGCAGCCGCCACCTGCGCGTGGCGGTGGCCGAGTCGCTCACCTCGGGGGCGCTGGCCAGCGCCGTCGGCGGTGGCGAAGGCGCCAGCACCTGGTTCGGCGGCGGCATCGTCGCGTACCTGCCCGAGGTGAAGGAGCGGGTGCTCGGCTTCCCCGCCGATCGGGATCCGACCTCTGCGGAATGCGCCGAGCAGCTGGCCCGCGCGGCCCGCGAGCTGTTCGACGCCGACGTCTGCGTCTCAACGACGGGCGTCGGCGGTCCGGATGCGGAGGACGGGCATCCGGCAGGCGAGGTCTACATCGGCTGGGCGACCCGCGACGAGGTCGGGAACCGTCGGCTGGCGCTGGACGGCGCCCCGGAGGACGTGCTCGATGCGACGATCGAGGCGGCCGTGCAGCTGCTGACCTCTCACGCCGGCCGGGTGCACGGCACAACCGATCACTGATCGAACGGCCGCGACACGACACGGAACCGGACGCGAACTCCGGGCGGCAGCTGGCCGGCCAGATCGCGCGCGGCATCGGTGAGCGCGCCGATGACGGGGTACCCGCCGGTGGTCGGATGGTCGGGCAGGAACATCACGGGCTGACCGTCCCCCGGCACCTGGATCGCCCCGTCGACCGCGCCCTCGCTGGGCAGCTCGTCTCGGATCGCCCGCTGCAGCGGCCGTTCGCCGTGCAGCCGGATGCCCACTCTGTCGGAACGCGGCGTCACCAACCACTCCTGCGCGCTCAGCGTGCGCACGGAGTCCGGCGTGAACCAGTGCTCGCGAGGGCCGAGCGTGACGTCGAGCACGACGAGATCGCCCGGTGCCGGCAGCTCGCGCGGCAGCCGCGCAGGCTCGACCGCGAACGGGGCCGTGCCTCCGACCGGCACCACGTCGCCCGGCTGCAGGGGCGCGGGGCCGATGCCCGAGAGGGTGTCGGTCGCTTGGCTGCCCAGGTGCTCGGGCATCCGGATGCCGCCGCGCACACCGATCGCGAACCGCAGTCCGCACGAGGGCGCGCCGATCTGCAGCTCGTCGCCGTCGTCCACGGCGAACGGGATGCCGTGACCGACAGTGCGGGCACGGCCGTCCGCACCGGTGACCGTCAGCTCGGCGACGGCACCGGTGACCGCTGCGACGCCGTCACCGTGGAATCGCAGCGCCGCCAGGCCGATCCCCTCCAGCACGGCGCTGCCGGAGGCGTTCCCGACCGCCCGGTTCGCGTCGCGCAGGGCGACGCGGTCGGCGGCCCCGGAGGCGGGCACTCCCAGCTCCGCGAGGCCGGGACGACCGCGATCCTGCACGAGCAGCTGCAGGCCAGGGTTCACCACCACGAGCGCGGAGGTCGGAACCCTCGGAGCATCCGGCCC
This sequence comes from Microbacterium sp. OR21, assembly GCF_047306785.1. NCBI lineage: Bacteria > Bacillati > Actinomycetota > Actinomycetes > Micrococcales > Microbacteriaceae > Microbacterium > Microbacterium sp. OR21. The sequence goes on from NZ_JAZEXJ010000002.1 coordinate 737,276, forward strand.
GGCATCCGCGTGTCGCAGCCCCACACCCCGCTCCGCGGCCGACGCATCCGACATTCCCGACACACCCGGCATCACCCCCGGCACGCCGCTCGGCCCGGCGTCGCGCTCGGCGACGGTGAACCGCACCACGGTTCCGGGCGACAGCAGCGCCGGCGGGTCACGATGAACGTCCCACAGCACGGCATCCGTGGTGCCGATCAGCTGCCATCCGCCCGGGCTCTCGCGCGGATACACGCCGCTGAACCGACCGGCGAGCGCGACCGAACCCGCCGGCACGCGCGTGCGCGGAGAGACCCGGCGCGGCACGTCGAACAGCGGATCGTCGCAGACGAGGTACCCGAACCCGGGAGCGAAGCCCGAGAAGGCGACCGTCCAGCGCGCGGCGCCGTGCCGCCGGATGACCTCCTGCGCAGAGACGCCGAGCTGCGTCGCCACCTCGGTCAGGTCGTCGCCCTCGTACCGCACCGGCACGGTCACCTCCGCTCCGGATGCCGGTGGCGCGGCGTCTGCGTCGGTCGCGATGAGCACGCGGGCCAGCCGCGCCGCCGAGGTGACCAGCGGGTCGAAGCGCACCAGCACGGTGCGCGCGCCCGGCACCCGCTCGAGCACGCCCGACACCCCGGCCCACGCCCGGTGCATCCGCATCGCCTCGTCGAGGTCGGCGCATTCGACGAGCACCGCTCGATCCGAGGCCGTCAGCACGCGCATGCATCCCCCTCGTTCAGACCGAGACGAACGGGGCGATGTCGTGACCGGCGTGCTGCAGCATCCGTCTCGTCTCGGCCGCCATCGCGACCGCCCCCGGGCTGTCGCCGTGAACGCAGATCGACTGGACGTCGATGCGCACATCCGTGCCGTCGACGGCGCGCACGACGCCCGACTCGGCAAGACGCACCATCCGCTCCGCGACGTCAGACGCGTCGTGCAGCACGGCGCCGGGCTGCGTGCGCGGCACCAGGGCTCCGTCGGGCAGGTATCCGCGGTCGGCGAACGCCTCGGCCGCGACCGACAGCCCGGCACGGGCCGCGACGTCGAGCACCGCGCCTCCGGCGAGGCCCAGCAGCACCAGATCGGGCGAGACCGCCCGCACGGCCGCGACCACCGCTCGCGCCTGGCGCTCGTCGCGGGCGATCGTGTTGTACAGCGCACCGTGCGGCTTCACGTACGCCACCCGCCCGCCGACGGCCCCGGCGAGCGCCATGAGCGCGCCGAGCTGGTATTCGACCTCGGCCTGCAGCGTTCTCGAGTCGGGGTCGCGCGCCGTGCGCCCGAAGTTCTCGCGGTCGGGATAGGACGGATGCGCCCCGATCACCACGCCGCCCGCCACGGCCGCGGCGAGCGTCGCGCGGATGCCTTCGATGCTGCCGGCGTGGAACCCGCACGACACGTTCGCGCTCGTCACGATCCGAAGCATCGCGGCGTCGTCGCTCACGATCCGGTCCGGGCTGTTCTCGCCGAGATCGGAGTTCAGGTCGAGGGATGCCATGGCTCGGATGCTACCGACGATCGGACGAGCGCGAGCGGACCGGTCAGACCGCGGGCGCCGACCCACGCACGATCAGCTCGGTCGGCAGTATCGTCAGCGCGTCCGGCCGTCGCCCGGCCAGCAGGTCGATCACCATGCCGCCGAGCATCTCCCCCTGCGTGAACATGGGCTGGCGGACGCTGGTGAGGTCGGACGCCGCGGCGAGCGGCGAGTCGTCGAAGCCGATGATCGCGACGTCTTCGGGCACCCGGAGTGCCGCCGACCCCAGCACGCCGATGGCCCCGCGGGCCATCAGATCGCTCGCCACGAAGATCGCGTCGGGGCGCTCGTCGCGCTGCAGCAGCCTGCGCGCGGCCTCTGCGCCGCCCTGCTCGCTGAAGTCGCCGTCGACCTCTCCGAAGGACTGCAGACCGGCATCCGCCAGCGCTGCGAGAAAGCCGTCGCGGCGGTCGACGCTCACCGACATCGACATGGTGCCGGTGATGGTGGCGATCCGCCGACGGCCGATGGCGATGAGATGCTCGGTCGCGGCGCGCGCGGCGGCCTCGTTGTCGACGTCGACGATGATGTCGCTGTCGCGAACCGTCGCCGGTCGTCCGCCGAACACCACCGGGACGGCCTCGGCGATGCGCTCGACGAACGAGTCGCTCGCATGATGCGAGACGATGATCGCGGCATCCACTCCGCCGTTGCGCACGAAACGCGTCATCTTGCCATCGGGATCGTCGCTGGCGATGAGCAGGTTGAGGATGTACTCCGACTCCGCCAGGCGCGAGCCGATGCCGGCGACGACGGATGCCAGGAACGGATCACCGAAGAAGCGCGTGGTGTCCTCTGGCACCACCAGCCCGATCGCGTGCGTCTGCCTGCTGGCCAGCGACCTGGCGGCGCGGTTGGGTGCGTACCCGAGCTCGGCGATCGCGGCCTGCACGGCGGCGAGCGCCTCGGCGCTGACCGCCGTCGAGCCGTTCACGACGCGCGACACGGTCGATCGGGAGACCCCGGCGCGGGCGGCGACCTCTTCGATCGTGGAGCGGGGCATCGGGCGTCCTTGCGGGATGGTCTCAGGCCGACGGGGCGACTCAGATCGCGCGGTCGGCGATGATGCGAGCGTACTCCCGGCCGCTCGGCTTGAGGGTGCGCTGCTGCGTCTCGTAGTCGACGCGCACGATGCCGAAGCGCTTGGCGTAGCCCCACGCCCACTCGAAGTTGTCCATCAGCGACCAGTAGAAGTAGCCGCGCACGTCGACGCCCTGCTCGATCGCGTCGAGCGTGGCCGCGACGTGCGCCCGCAGGAACTCGGTGCGCTCGACGTCGGCGACCTCGCCGTCGGGGCTCACCTCGTCGTCGTAGGCCGCACCGTTCTCGGTGACGTACAGGGGCACGTCGCCCGAGTAGTCGTTCGCCACGTGCACGAGCAGGCGGGTGAGGCCTTCGGGCTGCACCTCCCAGCCCATCCCGGTGCGCGGCAGGCCGCGCTCGACCCAGTGGATGCCCTCTTTCGACGGGAACGGCGAGCGCGTCTCGCGCTGCTGCCCCTCGGTCTGGTGCGGGTCGCCGCCGCCGGGCTGCGGATGCCCCGACAGCAGCTCCCCGTGGTAGTAGTTCACGCCCAGCGCGTCGAGCGGTGTCGAGATCACCTCGAGGTCACCGGGCTGCACGGCCGCCTGCCACTCGGCGATCGCGGCGGGATCCACCTCGCGGATGTCGCGGACGATGTCGGCCGGGTACTCGCCGTGGAAGAGCGGGCTGAGGAACCAGCCGTTGAACTGCCCGTCGACGCGACGGGCCGCGTCGACGTCGACCGGGTCGTCGACGTCGGCGGGGTCGGCGACGGTGAGGTTGAGGGTGATGCCGAGGTCGAGCGAGGCATCGCGCTCGCGCAGCGCCTGCACGGCGCGACCGTGCGAGAGCAGCAGGTGGTGGGAGGCGAGCAGTCCGTCGCGGATGCTCGTGCGGCCCGGTGCGTGCACACCTGCGGTGTAGGAGAGGAACGACGAGCACCACGGCTCGTTCATGGTGGTCCAGTGCTGCACGCGGTCGCCGAGGGCGTCGTGCACGCTGAGCGCGTAGTCGGTGAACCGCTCGACGATGTCGCGGCTGGTCCAGCCGCCCTGCTCTTCGAGCGCCTGCGGCATGTCCCAATGGTGCAGCGTGAGCCAGGGCACGATGTCGGCCTCGAGCAGCTCGTCGACGAGGCGGCTGTAGAAGTCCAGGCCGGCGGCGTTGACCGGACCGCCATCGGGGCGCACGCGCGACCACGAGGTCGAGAACCGGTACGTCTGCAGCCCGAGCTGCTTCATCAGCGCGACGTCGTCGGCGTGCCGGTGGTAGTGATCGCAGGCGACGTCGCCGTTCTCAGCCCCCACGACAGCACCGGGAACACGGGCGAAGGCATCCCAGATGGATGCCGTGCGACCGTCTTCGAAGGCCGCTCCCTCGATCTGGTAGGCGGCGGTGGCGGCGCCGAAGAGGAAGCCCTCGGGAAAGGATCGCGTCATGAGGACAATGATGCCACGACTGACGTGGGAGCGCTCCCACCATGTCGCCCGCAAGCCGGTTCGGTACCCTTGACCGGTGAATCCCGAACTGGCCCGCGCCGAGTCCCTGATCGCGTCGATCGCCGATTACCCGCAGCCGGGCATCCTGTTCCGCGACATCGCACCGCTGCTCGCGGACGCGGGGGCACTGCGCGCGACGACCGAGGCGCTCGTCGCCCCCTTCGCCGGATCCTTCGACGTGGTCGCGGGCATCGAGGCGCGCGGATTCATCCTCGCCGGCGCCGCCGCGATCGCCGCCGGCGTCGGGTTCGCCCCGATCCGCAAGGCCGGCAAGCTGCCACGCCCGGCGGCGGCCGTCGACTACGCCCTCGAGTACGGCACGGCCACAGTCGAGATGCACGACGACCTGCCTTCCGGCACGCGCATCCTGCTCATCGACGACGTGCTCGCCACGGGCGGCACTCTCGCCGCCGGCCGCGAGATCGTCGAGAGCCTCGGCTACGTTGTCGCGGGCATCAGCGTGCTGTTCGAGATCGAGGGTCTCGGCGGTCGCGACGTCATCGGCGACCTGCACACCGTCTTCCGCTCCGCCTGAGCGGCGCCTCTCACTCGTTGCGCTCCGATTGGTGCGCGCGGCGTCCGCCGACCTCCTCGGGCAGCTGATCGATCGGCACGATGACGATGTCCTGCACCTTCCAGTCCAGGTCGAGGCAGGCATTGCGAGCCTCCATCAGATCCTTCAGCTTCGGTGTGCGTCCCCGGTGCGGCACGACGAACGACTCCACGTGCAGCACGTGGCCCTGGTCGCGCACCCGCGATCCGACCTGCTCGGTCCACGGCAGTCGGCGCAGCAGCTCGTCGATCTCGCCGGTCAGGGGATGCACCCGCCCGTCGTCGAACGTCGTCGCGGCGGTGTCCATCAGGTCGGTGATCGCCGCCCGCATGTTGCGGATGCCGTCCCAGAGGATGCTGCCCGCGATGAGCAGCGCCGCCACGGCATCCGTCCACCACCATCCGATGCCGATGCCGAGCACGCCGACGATGGATCCGACGGCAGTCTGCCAGTCGGCCTTGTTCATGTCGGCATCGGCGTAGAGCACCTTGTCGTGCAGCTCTTTCGCGAGGCGCATCTTCACCCGGCCGAAGTAGATCGGAAGCGGTATGGTGAGCGCCATCACGATGACCATCAGCCAGCCCAGCCAGATCGGCTGCCCGAACAGCACGACCGTGCCGATGGGCGGATGCTCGCCCCCGATCAGACCGGTGAGCGAGTCGATGATGAGGAACGCGCCCATGGCCATCAGCGCCACCGCAGCCACGAGGTGCGCCACGCCGACCGCGCGGTGGAAGCCGTACGGATAGCGTCCGCTGGGCGGCCGGTTGACGATGCGCACCGCGATGAGGAAGGCGATCGGCGGGGCGAGCGAGAGCAGATCCTCGATCCAGGCAGCTTTCATCGCCTGTGAGCTGCCCATCACCAGATAGACCATCGTGATGGCCACGGCGAGGAAGATCAGCGTGTACCACTCGAAGCGGATCGCCTTGCGCAGCGCCTGCTCCTGCCGCGGGGGCAGCTCGGCGCGCCCGAACCGGGTGGTCATGATCCGACCTCCTCGTGCAGGAACGTCTCGAGCTCGGTGAGCAGGGCGTTCTCGCCCATCCGCACGATCATCACGTGCTTCTGCGTGCCGTGCTCCGTGCTGCGCTCGGCGTACGGCCGCGTCACCGCGCCGCGATCGGTCCACGGCGTGTCGTCGAGGAAACCGCCGACGACCACATCGAGCTCGCCGCGCTCGAGCGCCGTGAGCAGATCGGCCTCGCTGCCCGTCGTCCACTCCACCGTGGCGTCGAGCTGCTCGGCGAACTCCTGAACCAGCTCGGGCTCGGAGCCGGTCGGCTCCCCGTCGTCGTGCACGTCGACCCAGGGCGGCTGCTCGGTGGCGCCCGCGCGCAGGGTGCCGCCCTCGATCCGCTCGATGCTGCCGTGCGGATCAGCGGGGATCCGCAGCCCGCAGCCCGTCAGCGCGACGAGCAGCACAAGCGCTGCCGCACCCGTAATCCGTCGTCTTCTCATAGCGCCGACCATAGCGAGGCGCCTGGGCGGCGACCACTTTCAGGCGCACCCTTGACAACGTTCAGGCCGCGCTTTCTCGCCCCGACTCACGCGGCATGGAGTGCGGCCGCATCGCCTAGAATCGGGGGTATGCCCACCATCGTCGTCGACGTCATGCCCAAGGCCGAACTGCTCGACCCGCAGGGGAAGGCCGTCTCAGGCGCCTTCGCCCGCCTGGGCGTCGAGAGCTTCAGCCAGGTCCGCATCGGTAAGCGCTTCGAGCTCACCGTCGACGGCGAGGTGACCGACGACGTGCTCGCCGAGGCGCGGCGCCTGGCAGAGGACGTGCTGTCGAACTCCGTCATCGAGGATGTCGTGGGAGTCGAGGTCGCGCCGTGAGCGTGCGCATCGGCGTCATCACCTTCCCGGGCTCGCTCGACGACCGCGATGCCCAGCGCGCGGTGCGCATCGCGGGCGCCGAGCCCGTCGCCCTGTGGCACGGCTCGCACGATCTGGAGGGCGTGGACGCGCTGGTGCTGCCCGGCGGGTTCAGCTATGGCGACTACCTCCGCTCGGGTGCGATCGCGGCACTCTCGCCGATCATGGCCGAGGTGAAGGACGCCGCGGCGAAGGGGATGCCCGTGCTGGGCATCTGCAACGGCTTCCAGATGCTCGTCGAGGCGCACCTGCTGCCCGGCGGCCTGATCCGCAACGACCACCAGCACTTCGTGCGCCGCGACCAGCGCCTGATCGTCGAGAACGCCGACACCGCGTGGACCAGCGCCTTCACGGCGGGCCAGGAGATCGTCATCCCGCTGAAGAACGGCGAGGGCGGCTACATCGCCGCCGATGACACCCTCGACCGGCTCGAGGGCGAGGGACGCGTCGCGTTCCGCTATGCCGGTGTCAACCCGAACGGGTCGCTGCGCGACATCGCGGGAATCACGAACGAGCGCGGCAACGTGGTCGGCCTCATGCCGCACCCCGAGCACGCGACCGAGGCCGGCTTCGGCCCCGACACCCGCGCCGCGATGCGCTCCGGCGTCGACGGACTCGGCTTCTTCGAGAGCGCCGTCGCCGCCGTCGCACGCGTCGCCGCGTAGGGCGGACCTCCCGCGGGCTCGCGCGGGTCAGCGGGTTGCAGGTCAGAGCGCTTGCGCCGACTGCCAGAGGGCTTCGGGCGGCCACGCCCCGATGATCAGCGCCATCACGACGACGGTGAGCAGCTCGTGCCCGATGTTGAGCGTGGTGAGCCGGGTCGAGCGCCCTTCGAACGCATCGTGCGTGATGAAGCGGGCGGCGGTGAAGCCGGCCCACAGCGTCACCGACGTGACGACGGATGCCCATAGGTACGAGCCCTCGTAGAAGTGCCAGGCGATCGTCGCCGCACCCGCGAGCACCCAGGCGGTCACGAAGCTCATCAGCACCGTCGTGATCATCGGCCACAGGGGCCGTCGGGACGGATGCTCGAGGTCGACGCCCGCGAGGCGAGCCCAGCGCTCGCCCATCACTCCCCTCGCGTACCAGACCGCTCCGATCAGCATGCTCGATGCGGTAGCGACCACCACCGCCCAGTAGTTGATCTCGGGAACCATGACGCCTCCTCGCTCGGTTGCGGTCAGGATACTCCCGGCCCGCGACCCGGCGAGGCGAGGCGAGTTCAGCCGCGCATGGCGACGCCGTGGCGCCAGTACCCCATGAACGCCACCTGTGCGCGGTCGACCCCGATGTCCTTGACGAGGTGACGGCGCAGCGTGGTCACCACTCCGCTCTCGCCGGCGATCCAGAAATACCGGTCGGCGGGAGCGTGCGTCGCGGCGATCTGCTCGCCGAGGCTGGAGTACGCCGGCGTCTCCCAGAGAAGGTCCTCGGTGTCGACATCGCGCACGTCGACGTGCGTGTGCGCGTCGCCGAGATGGCTGAGCACCGCCGGGATGAGCGCCGATCCGTGCGCGTCGCCGTCGGCGCGGGGCAGCCAGGTGATCTCCACGCCCGCGGGTGCTGCGATCTCGAGCACGTCGGCCGGCTCGGGCACCTCGATGAACGCGGTGCCCCGCAGGTCGCGCGGAGCGTCTTCGAGGATGCGCGCGATCGCCGGTGCCGCCGTCTCGTCACCGGCGAGCAGCACCGAGCGCGCTTCGCCGGGTGCGAACTCCGCGCCGCCGTGCTCGCGGGCCGACACCCCGCGGCGGGGGCCGACGATGAAGATCGGCTGCCCCACGCATGCGTCGGCCGCCCACTGCGAGGCCGGGCCGGTGAGGCCGGGGCTCAGGTGCAGCACGAAGTCGATGACGATCTCGGTGCCCTCATTCGTCACGGTCAGCTCACGCACCGAGTAGGTGCGCATCGACCCTCTCTCTCCCTCCGGAACGGCGAGGTACGACCCCCACCAGTCGTCGCCGTCACGGTCGATCGGCGGCACCGCATCCGGCCGGGGCGGGAAGATCAGCTTGATGCGAGAGTCGAACGTGTCGCCCGGGGTGCCGAGCTCGTCGAGGTCATCGCCGCCGAGGGTGATCCGCACGAAGTTCGGCGAGACGCGCTCGACAGCGCGCACCTCGGCGAGCGCCAGCAGGTAGGTGGGCCGGGTCTTCGTCGTGGTGTCAGCGGACATGATGCCTCCCGATGGGCGTGACCATCGGCTTGCCCGAGACGGGGTCGACGGTGATCTGATTGGCGAGGCCGAAGACCTCCTGGACGAGTTCTGCGGTGACGATCTCTTCCGGGGCGCCGACGGCGTGCACCCGGCCGTCCTTCATGGCCACCAGCTCGTCGCTGTACCGGGCGGCGAGGTTGAGGTCGTGCAGCACCATCACGATGGTGGTGCCGCGCGAGGCGCTCAGGTCGGTGAGCAGATCGAGCACCTCGACCTGGTGGGCGACGTCGAGGAACGTGGTCGGCTCGTCGAGCAGCAGGATGTCGGTCTGCTGCGCGAGCGCCATCGCGATCCACACCCGCTGGCGCTGACCGCCCGACAGCTCGTCCACGCTGCGATCGGCGAGATCGCTGATGCCGGTCGCATCGAGCGCATCGGCGACGACCGCGTAGTCCTGAGCGCTCCAGCGCGCGAGCATCCGCTGATGCGGGTGTCGCCCCCGCCCCACGAGGTCGGCCACCGCGATCCCCTCAGGCGCGACGGGCGACTGCGGCAGCAGCCCGAGAACGCGCGCGACCTCCTTCGACGGGCGCGCGTGCACCGAGGTGCCGTCGAGAACGATCCGACCGCCGGCGGGGCTGAGCAGGCGCGCCAGCGCCCGAAGCAGGGTCGATTTGCCGCATCCGTTCGCCCCGACGATCGAGGTGATGCGGCCGGGCGCGATCGACAGGTCGAGCCCCTCGATCACCGTGCGGTCGCCGTACGCGAGCGTGACGGATTCGGCCGCGAGAGTGTGCGCCGCGGTCACAGGGAGCCTCCCGAGCGGTTGGTGCGGATGAGCAGGTAGATGAGGAAGGGCGCGCCGAGCACGCCGGTGACGACCCCGACCGGATAGCGGGCACCGAGGGCGAACTGGGCGAGCAGGTCGCTGCCGAGCACGAGTGCCGCGCCGACGAAGGCGCTGGGCAGCAGCAGGTTCGCGCCAGGGCCGGTGATGCGCGCGGCGATCGGCCCCGCCATGAACGCGGCGAAGGCGATGGGTCCGGCGGCGGCGGTGGCGAAGGCGAGCAGCGCGACCGCCCCGAGGATGAACAGCATGCGCGTCGCGTTGACGCGCACCCCGAGGCCGGCGGCGGAGTCGTCGCCCAGCTGCATGGCACCGAGCGAGCGCCCCTGCGACAGCATCAACGGCATCACGATCGCGGCGGCGATCGCCATCGGCAGCACGCGCTCCCACGAGGCGTTGTTGAGGCTGCCGCTGAGCCACTGCATGGCGGTCTGGATGTCCCAGCTCGCCGCGCGCGAGAGAAGGTACGAGATCACGCTCTGCAGCACCGCGGCGACCCCGATGCCGATGAGGATCAGCCGGGTGCCCGCGAAGCCGCCTCTGATCGAGAGGGCGTAAATCGACGCGGCCGTGGCGAGCGCGCCGCCGAGTGCGAGCAGCGACACCGCCGGGCCGTCGAGTGAGAGCACGATGATGCCGATCACCGCTGCGGCACCGGCGCCGTGCGAGATGCCGATGATGTCGGGCGAGGCGAGCGGATTGCGCAGCAGCGTCTGGAACGTCACGCCAGCCGTCCCGAAGCCGAGCCCGGTCAGCACCGCCAGCACGGCCCGGGGCAGCCGCAGCTCGCCCACCGTGAACGAGGCCCCCGGCACCGATTCGCCGAGCACGACCCGCACGATCTGATCGGGAGTGTAGAACCGGTCGCCGACCATGAGCGCGACAGCGAAGAGCACGCACACCAGAGCGCCCAGCAGGATCGTGGCGACGGCGTGGCGACGGTGGCGCGCGCGGCGGCCGGCGATGATGCGCACGACGCGCTGCGCGCCGGTGTCGGCCGGCCGCTCGAGCGTGTGCGCGGTCGGGATGCTGGTCTCGATCGGGGCATGTGCGCCTGCCGTGCGCTCGCGTGTGCTCACAGCTCGCGCACCTTCTGCCTGCGCACGATCCAGATGAAGAAGGGCGCCCCGACGATCGCCGTGATGATGCCGACCTGGATCTCCTCCCCGGACGGGGCGATGACGCGGCCGATGACGTCGCTCGCGGTCAGCAGCACCGCTCCCGCCATCGCCGAGAACGGCATCAGCCAGCGATGGTCGGTGCCGATCAGCATCCGGCACACGTGCGGCACGACCAGACCGACGAAGCCGATAGGGCCGGCGATCGCGGTGGCGGCGCCGGCGAGGATCACGGCGCCGAGCGCTGCGAGCATCCGCGTGCGGGCGACGTTCTCGCCCAGGCCCCTGGCCATGTCGTCACCGAGCGCGAGCGAGTTCATCCCCCGTGCGCTCAGCAGGCAGATGAGGGCGCCGAGCGCCAGCACGGGCGCGGTGACCGCGATGCGCGGCCATTCCGCACCGCCGACGCCGCCCACCTGCCACGACTGGAACGTCTGCAGCAGATCGACTCGCGGCAGCATGATCGCACTGATCAGCGAGGCGAAGGCGGCCGAGGTCGCCGCACCCGCGAGGGCGAGCTTGAGCGGGGTGGCACCGCCACGGCCCAGCGAGCCGACCGCGTACACGAAGACCGCCGCGCCCGCGGCGCCCGAGATCGCGAAGGCCATCTGCCCGAACGGGTCGCTCAGCCCGAACGAGGCGATGCCGACGACCACGGCGAGGGAGGCGCCGTTGGAGACGCCGAGGATGCCGGGTTCGGCGATCGGGTTGCGGGTGACGGCCTGCATGGCCGCGCCCGCCATGGCGAGCGCGGCACCGATCAGCAGGGCCAGCGCGGTGCGCGGCATCCGCTTGATGATCGCGGCCTGCTCGATCGTCTCGTTCTGCCCCGACAGCGCGGCGAGCAGATCGTCGATCGTCACCGCCCGCACGCCGAACGAGATCGACAGGATGCTGAGCACGACCAGCGCCGCGACGCCCGCCATCAGCCACGACGCGCGCACCAGCACCGGCCGGCGCAGGTGCGCGGCGGCCGGTGCTGGTGCGGCGGTGGTGGTGGAGGTCACGAACGGGGTCTCCGCAAACGGAAGGGACTTACTTCGCCAGCGGCGCGGCGAGGATGTCGAAGTAGTCGTTCAGGCCCCACGGGATCGACAGCGGCGACGGGTTGGCGGATGCGGCGATCGGCGTCGCGTCGGGCAGGATCGCAATGCGCCCCTCGGCGATCGCGGGGATCTTCGACAGCAGCGGATCGGCTTGCAGGGTTGTCACGGTGGAGTCGTCGCCGTAGGTGACGAACAGGTCGACGTCGTCGAACCGCTGCGCCTCCTCTGCCGACACCTCGAGGTAGAACTGGTCGCTGTCCGCGCTGTCCTCGACGATCTGCGGCAGCGGCAGGCCGAGCTCGTGCAGGTAGCCGGGGCGGGTGTCGGCGGCGGTGTAGTAGCCGATCTTCGACAGGTCGCTCATGTCGAAGTAGCCGAACAGCACCTTCGCGTCCTTGAGCGCCGGATGTTCGGCGAGCGCGGCCTCCGCGTCGGCGTCGAGCTGCTCGATGAGGGCGTCGCCCTCCTTCTCGAGGCCGAGCGCCTCGGAGTTCATCTCGATCATGTCCTTGACCGAGGTGCCCCATGCGACGTCGTGGTATGCGACGACGGGAGCGATCTTCGACAGGGTGTCGTATTCCTCCTGGGTGAGCCCGGAGTACGCGGCGAGGATCACGTCGGGGGCGGTGTCGGCGACGGCCTCGTAGTCGATGCCGTCGGTCTCGTCGAACAGCACCGGCGGCTCGCCGCCGAGCTCGTCGAGCTTCTCCTCGACCCAGGGCAGGATGCCGTCGTTGTCGTCGTCTCCCCAGGTGGCCTTGCTCATGCCGACCGGGACGATGCCGAGCGCCAGTGGCACCTCGTGGTTCGCCCAGGCGACGGTCGCGACCCGCTCGGGCTTGGCGTCGATCACGGTCTCGCCGTAGGCGTGCTCGATGGTGACGGGGAACGACTCGCCCGACGACCCGGCGGAGGCGCTCGAGTCGTCGGAGCTGTCATCGGCTGCGGAGGCGCAGCCCGCGAGACCGACGGCGAGGGCTGCGGCGGCTGCGAGGGCGAGGAGACGGGAAGATCGCACGGGCGTTCCTTCGGGTGGGTGGCAGCGTCACACCGAGATCCGGTGCGCACTTTGGTAAGGCTTGCCTAAGGTAGCACGCGAACCTCGGAGGATGCACGCCGGTAGGGTCGAAGCGTGAGCCTTCTCGTCACCGTGCCCACCGACCGTCTCGCCGCGGGCCTCGGCAATCTGCCCGACGGTGTGAAGCTGGAGGTCTGGGATCTGCGTTCCCCCGCCCCAGCTGAGCGCATCGACATCGTCGTACCGCCGTACATGGGCGGCAGCAGCGTGCTCAGCGCGCTCGAGGGCCTCGACGTCGGCCTCGTGCAGGGCCAGTCGATCGGCTACGACGGCGTGGCCGACTCACTGCCGGAGGGCATCCCGTTCGCGAACGCCGCGAGCGTGCATGAGGCCTCGACCGCCGAGCTCGCAGTCGGCATGATGATCGCCGCGCAGCGACAGCTGCCCCGATTCGTGCGCGCGCAGGAGCGGGGTGAATGGTCACCGGTCTTCGCCGAGAGCCTCGCCGACCGGCGGGTGCTGCTGGTCGGCTTCGGCGGGGTGGGCAAGGCCATCGCCCGGCGTCTGGCGCCCTTCGAGGTCGACCTGACCGCAGTGGCCCGCACCGCCCGCGCCGAGCAGGTCGACGGCGTGGGCGAGGTGAGGGTGCACGGCATGGACGAACTCGACGCCCTGCTGCCACAGGCCGAGATCGTGGCCCTGAGCCTGCCGGCCAGCGACGAGACGCACCATCTGTTCAACGCCGAGCGGATCGCCCGCATGGCGCCCGGCGCCCTGCTGGTGAATGTCGGCCGCGGGCCGCTGGTCGACACCGATGCGCTGGTCGCCGCCCTGAACGCGAACATGATCCGGGCGGCATCCGATGTCTTCGAAGAGGAGCCCCTGCCCGCCGGGCATCCGCTCTGGACCGCCCCCAACCTGCTCATCACGCCACATGGCGGCGGCGCATCGACGGCCATGAATCCGCGGATCGCGCGACTGATCCGACGCCAGATAGACCGGATGCTGGCGGGCGAGCCGCCGGTGAACATCGTCCTGTAAGCGCTTGCATTAGGGTAGGGGCATGGCACAGCGAGAGCAGATGGCAGCACCCGGTTCCGAGTGGTGGCGCACCGCCGTCATCTACCAGATCTACCCCCGGTCCTTCTCCGACGCCTCTGGCGACGGGATCGGCGACCTGCCGGGCATCACCAGCCGGCTGGATGATCTGAAGAACCTCGGCATCGACGCCATCTGGCTGAGCCCGTTCATGACGAGCCCGCAGCGCGACGCCGGCTACGACGTCGCCGACTACCGCGACGTCGATCCGCTGTTCGGCACGCTCGACGACTTCGACGTCATGCTGAACGCGGCGCACTCCCGCGGTATCCGGGTCATCGTCGATCTCGTGCCGAACCACTCCTCCGACCAGCACGTCTGGTTCCAGGAGGCGCTGAAGGCGGGCCCTGGCAGCCCCGAGCGCGCCCGCTACGTGTTCCGCGACGGCCGGGGCGAGAACGGCGAGCTGCCCCCGAACAACTGGCAGAGCGTGTTCGGCGGCGGCATGTGGGAGCGCGTGACCGAGCCCGACGGCACTCCCGGCCAGTGGTACCTGCACATCTTCGACGCCACCCAGCCTGACTTCGACTGGACGAACGAAGAGGTGCGCGAGGAGTTCCGCAGCATCCTGCGCTTCTGGCTCGACCGCGGCGTCGACGGATTCCGCGTCGATGTGGCGCACGGGATGATGAAGGAGGCGGGGCTGCCCGACTACGCCCCCGTCGCCGACGCCGACTCGATGGGCGGCGGCGAGGAGAACGTGCCGTACTGGGGTCAGGACGAGGTGCACGACATCTACCGCGACTGGCACAACGTGCTCGCCGAGTACGACGGCGACCGCGCGCTGTGCGGCGAGGCCTGGCTGCCGACGCTGAAGAAGACCGCACTCTGGGTGCGTCCCGATGAGATGCACCAGACCTTCAACTTCCCCTACCTGATGACGCCGTGGGATGCCCAGGAGCTGCGCCTCGTCATCCGCGAATCGCTCGACGCGTTCGGAGCGGTGGGCGCACCCAGCACCTGGGTGCTGTCGAACCACGACGTGATCCGGCACGCCTCGCGTCTCGCGCTGACCGCCGACAGCCCGCAGGGCGACGGCATCGGCCCGAACTCGCAGGGCAAGCCCGACCCGGCCGTCGGTCTGTCGCGCGGCCGCGCCGCGACCACCGTGATGCTCTCGCTGCCCGGCTCGGCGTACGTCTACCAGGGCGAGGAGCTCGGCCTTCCCGAGGCGATGGAGATCCCCGACGAGTTCCGACAGGACCCGACGTGGTTCCGCACGAACGGCGAGCGCTACGGTCGCGACGGCTGCCGCGTTCCGCTGCCGTGGACGGCCGAGGGCCCCGCGTTCGGATTCAACGACACCGGCGCCTCGTGGCTGCCGCAGCCGGCGGAGTGGGCGAGCTTCGCGCGCGATGCCGAGGAGCGCGAGCCGGATTCGACGCTGAACCTCTACAAGAGGCTGCTCAACGAGCGCGCCGCGCGCGGCCTGGGCAGCGGATCGCTCGTGTGGGACGACGTGGCCGACTCGGCCGTGGCCTTCCACCGGGGCGAGCTGCACGTGGTCGCGAACCTCGGCGACGAGCCGATCGAGCTCGGCGACGACGTCACCTTCGTGGTGCAGAGCGAGCCGTTCACCGGCACCGCACTGCCGCCGAACACGGCCGCCTGGTTCACCCGCGCCTGATCGGGTCGACGGCCGGGATAGGCTGACGTCGTGGTGAGCATCGACGAGGTCGCAAGGCACGCCGGAGTGTCGACGGCGACCGTATCGCGTGCGCTCAGCGGGCGCGGACACGTGTCGGAGCGCGCCCGGGAGCGTGTGAGATCCGCGGCCGACTCCCTCGGGTACGTGGTGTCGTCGCGGGCGTCGAGCCTGGCATCCGGACGCACGCAGAATGTCGGGGTCATCGTGCCCTTCCTCGACCGCTGGTTCTTCAGCACGGTGCTCTCCGGCGCGACCAGCGCGCTGATGCGCGCCGGCTACGACGCCACGCTGTACAACATCACGGCCGATGCCGCCGTACGCCGGGAGGTCTTCTCGACCTTCCTGCGGCGCCAGCGAGTGGATGCCGTGATCGCCGTCGCCATCGAGCTCGACGAGCACGAGACCTCGCAGCTGCGGGGTCTGGGCCTGCCGGTGATCGGCATCGGCGGCCCGACCCCGGGCCTGCGCACACTCTCCCTCGATCAGACCGCGCTCGCCCGCCTGGCCACCGAGCATCTGATCGGCCTGGGGCACCGCGACATTGCGCACATCGGCGCCGCCGCCGAGTTCGAGGCGGACTTCCGGGTGCCGTCGCGCCGCCGGTCGGGTTTCGAGCAGGCGCTCGCCGAGGCGGGCATCACTCCGGATCCCGCGTTCTTCGAGCCGGCGGACTTCACCGTCGACGGTGGATACCGTGCGGCCGGGCGGCTGCTCGGCGGCGCCGGTCCCCGGCCGTCTGCGATCTTCGCCGCTTCGGACGAGATGGCCATCGGCGCGCTGCTCGCCGCCCGCGATCTGGGCATCCGCGTGCCGCAGGACCTCTCGATCATCGGCATCGACGGCCACGAACTCGGTGAGTTCTTCCGGCTGACGACGGTCGATCAGTTCCCGATCGCGCAGGGCGAGCGGGCGGCGTCGGCGATTCTCGCGCAGCTCGAGGGCGCTTCGGATGCCACGGCCGTGGCCGACTTGCCCTACGAGCTCATCGTGCGCAGCACGACCGCGCCCGTCTAGCGTCCACCCGCATCAGGCGGGAGCAGAACCAGACCCCGGTCTGGCCGATTCCGCTCGGCGTTGTCTCGATCCCGCGCCGCTGCACGGAATACTGGTCGGATGGACGCGCTCAACGACTTCGTGCTCTTCTTCGGCGACAAGCTCTGGACGTGGGCAGTGCTGCCCATCCTGGTGCTGCTCGGCCTCTACTTCACGTTCCGCTCCGGTGTCGTGCAGTTCCGGCTGATCCCCGAGATGTTCCGCACGCTCACCGACCGCACCCCGACGGATGCCGAGGGCCGGCCGCAGTCGGTGTCGGCCTTCCAGGCGTTCACGATCTCGGCGGCCTCCCGGGTCGGCGTCGGCAACATCGCCGGCGTCGGCACCGCGATCGCGATCGGCGGTCCCGGAGCGGTGTTCTGGATGTGGACGATGGCGTTCATCGGCGGCGCATCCAGCTTCATCGAATCGACGCTCGGCCAGACGTTCAAGGTGCGCGACCAGGACGGGTTCCGCGGCGGACCGGCGTACTACATGCAGTACGGCCTCAAAGCTCGGTGGATGGGCATCGTGTTCGCCGTCATCCTGATCCTCTGCTTCCCGTTCTCGTTCAACTCGCTGCAGGCGAACACCATCAGCGCCACCGTTTCGGGCAGCTTCGGCGGCGAGGTCGGCTGGATCCCGTGGGTGGTCGGCGCCGTGCTCGCGATCCTCACCGCCCTGGTGATCTTCGGCGGCGTGCGCCGCATCGCCAGCGTGTCGTCTGCGGTCGTGCCGCTGATGGCGCTGGTGTACCTGCTGCTGGGTCTCGTGATCGTCGCGATCCACATCGAGCGACTGCCCGAGGTGTTCGCCTCGATCTACACGCAGGCGTGGGGCACGAAAGAGGTAGCCGGCGGCGCCCTGGGCACGATCATCATGGTCGGCGCGAAGCGCGGCATGTTCTCGAACGAGGCCGGTCTCGGCTCGGCCCCCAACGCCGGCGCCACCGCCGCGGTCACGCACCCCGTGAAGCAGGGCCTGGTGCAGACGCTGGGCGTGTACTTCGACACGTTCCTGGTCTGCTCGATCACCGCCTTCATCGTGCTCGTCGCGACGCCCGACCTCGCGAACGCCGAGCAGGGCATCGTGCTCACGCAGAACGCGCTGGTCAGCTCGCTCGGCTCCTGGTCGAACATCGTGCTGAGCGTGATCATCTTCCTGCTCGCGTTCAGCTCGATCCTCGGCAACTACTACTACGGCGAGTCGAACATCGAGTTCATCCGGGCCAAGCGCGGCGTGCTGCAGACCTACCGCGCGCTCGTCGTGGTCGTCGTGTTCCTGGGCTCGATCGCCTCGGCAGACCTGATCTGGAACACCGCCGACAGCATCATGGGCGTCATGGCGATCGTCAACCTCATCGCGATCGCGCTGCTCTCGGGCGTCGCGTTCAAGCTGCTGCGCGACTACCTCGATCAGCGTCGGGCGGGCCTCGACCCGGTGTTCACCCGGGAGCGGATGCCCGAGGTCGCGGGCATCCAGTGCTGGGAGGACGCGCTGAGCGTCACCGGACCCATCCCGGTGGCCGCCCGGAAGCGGTGAGCGAGGCCGGAAGCGCCGAGCCGGCCGTAAGGATCGTGTGAGGACGCCGGTCCGACCCGTAGGGAAAGCGTGAGGATCCGAGATCGGCGACGCGGGCGCGCGTAGCGTCTAGGGCCGTGGATGGAAAAGACCGCTCCGAGGCGCCGCAGATCGCGAAGCGCCTGGTCATCGGCGACCCGCTCACCAGTGAGCAGGTCGACGAGCAGCTGCTGCCCAAGCGCATGGCGCTGCCGATCTTCGCGTCCGACGCGCTGAGCTCGGTGGCGTACGCCCCGCAGGAGCTGCTGATGATCCTCGCCCTCGGTGGGCTGGCTTTCCTCAGCTTCACCCCCTGGGTGGCGGGTGCCGTCGTCGTGCTGCTGACTGTCGTGGTGCTGAGCTACCGGCAGCTCATCAAGGCGTACCCGTCTGGCGGCGGTGACTACGAGGTGGCGTCGAAGAACCTGGGCGAGATCCCCGGCGTGACGGTCGCCGCGGCGCTGCTGGTCGACTACGTGCTCACGGTCGCCGTGTCGGTGGCATCCGGAGTCGACAACATCATCTCCGCCCTCCCCGCCCTCGACCCCGCGCGGGTCGAGCTCGCGGTCGGGTTCGTCGTGCTCATCGTCGTCATCAACCTGCGAGGTGTGCGCGAGGCGTCTCTCGTGTTCGCGATCCCCACCTACGTGTTCATCGGCTCGGTGGGGATCATGATCGTCACCGGCCTGATCCGCACGTTCCTCGGCGATCCGCCGGTCGCCTCCAGCGCCGAGTTCGGTGTGCAGGCCGAGGACCTCAGTCAGGCCGCCGTCATCCTGCTCGTGCTGCGGGCGTTCTCGAGCGGATGCTCGGCGCTCACCGGCGTCGAGGCCGTGTCGAACGGCGTTCCCGCCTTCCGCGCGCCGAAGGTGCGCAACGCCCAGATGACGCTCACCCTGATGGGCACCATCGCGATCTGCCTGTTCGCCGGGCTCACCGCTCTCGCGCTCATCTCGGGGGTGCACTACGCCGAGAACCCCTGCGAGCTGATCGGCTTCGACTGCGACTCACCGCAGCCGAGCCTGATGGCGCAGGTCGCCTCGGCGACGTTCGGCGGCGGGAGCATCCCGTTCTATCTCATCCAGGCGGCGACCGCGTGCGTGCTGCTGCTGGCCGCGAACACCGCGTTCAACGGGTTCCCCCTGCTCGGGGCGGTGCTCGCCCGCGACGGCTACGCCCCGAAGGCGCTGAACACTCGCGGCGACCGTCTGGTGTTCTCGAACGGCATGATCCTGCTCGGCATCGGCGCGATGGCGGTGCTCGTCGTGTTCCGCGCACAGCTGACCACGCTCATCCAGCTGTACATCATCGGCGTGTTCGTGTCGTTCTCGCTGGGGCAGATCGGCATGGTGCGGCACTGGCGACGCCTGCTGCGCGAGACCCGCGACCTCTCGACGGACGAGGCGACGATGACGCGGCGCTCGGCTCGAACCGGCCTCGTGATCAACTCCGCCGGTGCGACGCTGACCGTCCTGGTGCTCGTGATCGTCACGATCACGAAGTTCACGCACGGCGCCTATCTGGTGTTCTTCGCCATCCCGATCCTGGCGCTGCTGATGATGGGAGTGAAGCGGTACTACCGCGACGTCGAGCACGAGATCGCGATCGACGACTCCGTCCACTTCGGATCGAGCGGCGACGTCGCGCTGATCCTCGTCAATCGGCTGCAGAAGCCGGTTCTGAAGGCGATCGACTACGCCATCGCGGCCGAGCACTCCAAAACCCTCGCGGTGCACGTGGCACTCAATGCCGAAGACGGCAAGCAGCTGCAGCGCGAGTGGCGGGAGCGCCGGATGCCGGTGCCGCTGGTGATCCTCGATTCGCCGTACCGCTCGTTCGCGCAGCCGGTCGCCGAGTTCATCGACAGGTATCGCGAGAAGCACGGCTCGAGCGTGGTGACGGTGTACCTGCCGCAGTACATCGTGGGGCACTGGTGGGAGGCGCTGCTGCACAACCGCCGCGCGCGGCGGCTCGCGAGCCAGCTGATGCTCGTGCACGGGGTGTCGATCACGCTCGTGCCGTGGCTGCTCGACTCGTCCGAGCTGATCTACGGCCGACGCTCCCGGCCGGTGCCCGGTCAGGAGCGGGCCGGGCGCCCGATCGTCGCGTCCGGCCGCCGGGTGCAGCGCCCCGCCGGTCCGCCGGATGCCGGAGAGCGGTCGGATGCCGGGCATCAGGATGCGGGTGCGGATGCCGCGCGCGCGACGAGGGAGCGCGCGTCTAGTATTCGAACGGGAGGGCACTGATGAGCAGCGGGAGCGGTCTCGGCGCGCTGGGCATCCTGCCTCAGGTGACCCGCGACGCCCTGGGCTGGCGTCGTCAGGCGGCCGGCTTCGCGGTCGCGCTGATCGGCGGGCCGCTGCTGACCTGGATGCTGTTCCTGCTGCGCAGCCCCGAGTCGATCACGGCCGAGGTGCTCTGGTACCAGCTGCTCGTCGTCGTCGTCGCCCTGATCGGAGGCCTGTTCCCGGCCGTCTTCGCGGCCGTGCTCTCGGGACTCACGCTCGATCTGCTCTTCGTCGCCCCGCAGTTCTCGATCACCGTCGCTCACCCGCTGCACGCCGTCGCGCTCGCGCTCTACGTGGTGATCGCGGTGCTCGTCGGCCTGATCGTGAGCGTCGCCGCCCGTCGCGGCCGTGCCGCGGTGCGCGCGACTGCCGAGGCCGAGCTGCTCGTGTCGGTCGCGGGCAACGTGCTGCGCGGCGAGCACGCCGTACAGGCGC
Organism: Microbacterium sp. OR21; assembly: GCF_047306785.1. Taxonomy (NCBI): domain Bacteria; kingdom Bacillati; phylum Actinomycetota; class Actinomycetes; order Micrococcales; family Microbacteriaceae; genus Microbacterium; species Microbacterium sp. OR21. The sequence continues at coordinate 758,002 of NZ_JAZEXJ010000002.1, forward strand.
TGATCTCCCGCGCCCGCGAGGCATTCGGACTCAGCGGCGTGCGCCTGGTCTCGCGCAGCGGCGAGGTGATCGCCGCTGACGGAGAGCCGGTGCGAGACGGCCGCTTCACCAGCGTCGACGTCGGCCGCGACGCCCGCGGAGCGCCCGAGGCGGTGCTCGAGCTGCACGGCGGCCCCCTCGACGCCCCCGCCCGACGCCTGCTCGAGGTGATCGTCGCGCAGCTGGGGGCCGCGATCGAGCACACCGACTTGAGCGCCACCGCGCAGCGGGCCGAAGCGCTGGCCGAGACCGATCAGGTGCGCAGCGCCCTGCTCTCCGCCCTGAGCCACGATCTGCGCCGCCCCCTCGCGTCGGCCATGGCGGCCGTGGGCGGTCTCCGCGCCGCGCACGGCCTCTCGCCGGCCGACCGCGACGAGCTGCTCGCGACCGCCGACGAGAGCCTCGCCACCCTGTCGACCCTGATCACGGATCTGCTCGATGTGAGCCGGGTCGAGGCCGGGGTGCTGGCCGTGTCGCTGAGCGACACCGATGCCGAGACCACGGTGCTCGCCGCCCTCGACGAGCTCGGTCTGCCACCGTCCGAGGTCGAGCTGCAGCTCGATCCGACCCTCGCTCCGCTGCGCGCCGATCCGGTGCTGCTGCAGCGGGTGATCGTCAATCTGCTGGCGAACGCGCACCGGCACGCTCCGGAGGGCCGGCCGGTCGTGGTCTCGACTGCACGACGTGGCGGATACGGCGAGATCCGGATCATCGATCACGGCCTCGGTGTGCCGGCGGTGAAGCAGGAGCGGATGTTCGCCCCGTTCCAGAGGCTCGGCGACACCGACAACAACACCGGCCTCGGGCTAGGCCTTGCGCTGTCGAAGGGCTTCACCGAGGGCATGTCGGGAACGCTCATTCCCGAGCAGACGCCCGGCGGCGGGCTGACGATGGTCGTCTCGCTGCCGCTGGCCGCGGCATCCTCATCCCGCAGTGCATCCCGCGGAGAGGACACCGAGTGAAGCTGCTCATCGCCGACGACGATCCGCAGCTCGTGCGCGCGCTGCGGATCACCCTGGCCGCGCACGGCTACGACGTGATCGCCGCGTCGGACGGCGCCGAGGCGGTCACCCTGGCCGCGCAGTCGCACCCCGACATCATCCTGCTGGATCTCGGGATGCCCCGGCTCGACGGCATGGAGGTGATCCACGCGCTGCGCGGCTGGACCCGGGCGCCCATCATCGTGGTCTCCGGCCGCACCGGCTCGGCCGACAAGATCGACGCGCTGGATGCCGGTGCCGACGACTTCGTGACCAAGCCGTTCCAGGTCGATGAGCTGCTGGCGCGGCTGCGCGCCCTCGCCCGCCGCGTCACGCCCACGGGCGAGGCGACGGATTCGGTGGTGCGGTTCGGCGACGTGGTCGTCGACCTCGCCGCGACCCTGGTGACGCGCGGCGGGTCACCCGTCCACCTCACCCCCACCGAGTGGCGGATGCTCGAGCATCTGTGCCGGCATCCGGGAGCCCTCGTCACGAGGCTCGAGTTGCTGCGCGAGATCTGGGGCAGCGACCAGGTGACCGACTCGGGCTACCTGCGGCTGTACATGTCGCAGCTGCGCAAGAAGCTCGAGCGCGAGCCCGGCAGGCCGGAACACCTGCTCACCGAGGCGGGCATGGGCTACCGGCTGGTTCTCGGGTGAGCCGACGACAGCACCGCCTCCGGTCGTCGCCAAGGTAAACTGGTCGAGGAGTGTCGGGAAGCCTGGTCGACGTCATCGTCCGTCGACCGGAAAGAATCCCATGACACGCTCCCCGTCGCGGTTGCGCCGCACCCTGTTCCCTCTGTCGTCCCGTGCGGAGTCCGCACGCATCGGCGAGATCCTCCGCAAAGAGACCGTCGGAGGCCTGCTCCTCGTCGTCGGCGCCGCGCTCGCCCTGCTGTGGGCCAACTCCCCATGGGCAGAGGGATACTTCGCGCTTCGCGACGTGGAGTTCGGCTATGAGCCCTGGCACCTGCGGCTGACCATCGGGCAATGGGCGGCAGACGGCCTGCTGGCGATCTTCTTCTTCCTCGTCGGGCTCGAGCTGAAGCGCGAGTTCGTCGCCGGCGATCTGCGCCGGTTCAGCACGGCGATCGTCCCGGTCGTGGCCGCGCTGGGTGGAGTCGCGGTGCCGGCGCTGATCTATGTCGCCGTCACCTCCGGCACCGCCGGTGCGGCGAAGGGCTGGGCCATCCCGACCGCGACCGACATCGCGTTCGCCGTGGCGGTGCTGGCGATCATCGGCTCGCACCTGCCGTCGGCGCTGCGCATCTTCCTGCTCACCCTCGCCGTAGTCGACGACCTCGTCGCCATCGCTATCATCGCGATCTTCTACACCGAGAGCATCCAGATCCTGCCCCTTCTGCTGGGTCTGGCGGCCATCGCGGTGTACGGCGCGATCGCCCAGCGATACCGGCGGTTCTTCCATCTGCGCCCGTCGGCGGCGTGGTTCATCCTGCTTCCACTCGGCTTCGTCGCCTGGGCGCTGGTGCACGCATCCGGTGTGCACGCGACGATCGCCGGCGTGCTGCTCGGCTTCACGATCCCCGTGCTGCACCGCCGGAGCGACCGGCGAGACGACAGCGACCCCGGTCTCGCCGAGGTGTTCGAGCACCGCTTCCGGCCGATCTCCAGCGGCATCGCCGTGCCCGTCTTCGCCTTCCTCTCCGCCGGAGTGGCGATCGGCGGCGCCGACGGATTCGCGTCGGCGCTCGGCGACCCGGTCGTGCTGGGCATCATCGCCGGCCTCGTCGTCGGAAAGCCGCTCGGCATCGCCGCAGCGACGTGGTTGGTGACCCGTGCGCGAGGGATCGATCTCGATCCGTCGCTGCGATGGATCGACCTGATCGGCGTGGGGCTGCTCGCAGGCATCGGCTTCACGGTCTCGCTGCTCGTCGCCGAGCTGAGCTTCAGCGTCGACGACCCGCATCACGACCAGGCCAAGGTGGCGATCCTCACCGCGTCGGTGGGCGCCGCGCTGCTGGCATCCGCTCTTCTCGGTCTGCGCAACCGCCGGTACCGCAGACTCGACGCGGACTGATCGCAGACGCAGAACCGGCCGGGACCCCATGGGTCCCGACCGGTTCGCGTGTCTCTGAGATCAGAGCGGGCGGATGTTCGCCGCCTGCATGCCCTTGGGGCCGCGCTCAGCGTCGAATTCGACCTTCTGGTTCTCGGTGAGCTCCTTGTAGCCGTTGCTCTGGATCGCCGAGAAGTGCGCGAACAGGTCGTCCGAGCCGTCATCGGGAGCGATGAAACCGAAGCCCTTCTCCGAGTTGAACCATTTCACAGTGCCAGTGGCCATGTGCTTCTGCTTTCTTTCGATGGGGCCGCTGTCGCAGCCGAAGTGCCCCCGCTGAATTGTCCGGCGGGTACGTTATGACGATGCCGATGAGGTGACGCGATGCGTGCGACCCGACGGGATCGTGGGGATCCTGTTCCGCGGAACTCACACGCGGGATGGGATCGGGGTGATGGGCTGCAGCGAGATTCGCGAGCCTTGTGAGAGTGGGCCCTCCGGCGGAGGGACACCTCACCGTACCACGCCCGACGGCTCTCCCGGCAGTGCCCCCGGCTAGGCTCATCGCATGACCGTCGACCTCGAAGCGCTCTACATCGATCTGCACAGGCACCCCGAGCTGTCGTTCCAGGAGACGCGCACCGCCGGCATCGCCGCGACGCACCTGCGTGATCTCGGGCTCGAGGTGACCGAAGGTGTCGGCATCACCGGCGTCGTCGGTGAGCTGAGGAACGGCGAGGGGCCGACCGTTTGGCTGCGCGCCGACATGGATGCCCTGCCCGTCGTCGAGGAGACCGGGCTCGCCTATGCGTCGACCGCGACCGGCGTCGACCCCGACGGCAACACCGTGGGCGTCATGCATGCCTGCGGGCACGACATGCATGTGACCGCCATGATCGGCGCGGTCGAGCGGCTGGTCGCCGAGCGCGAGCAGTGGAGCGGCACGGTGGTTGTCGTGATCCAGCCCGCCGAGGAGTACGGCGCGGGTGCTCGCGCGATGCTCGACGACGGTGCGCTCGACCGCTTCCCGCAGCCCGACGTGGTGCTCGGCCAGCACGTCACTCCCCTGCCGGCGGGCACGATCGGGGTGCGCCCCGGGCCGCAGATGTCGGCATCCGACGGCATCCAGGTCGTGCTGCACGGTCGCGGCGGTCACGGATCGCGCCCGCACTCGACGGTCGACCCGATCGTCATGGCCGCAGCGACGATCATGCGGCTGCAGACCGTCGTCTCACGCGAGGTCGACCCGCGCGACCTCGCCGTCGTGACGGTCGGCGCAATCCACGCCGGCACGAAGAACAACATCATTCCGGCCGACGCCACGCTGCAGCTCAGCCTGCGCTATCCCGACGAGCAGCTGCGCGAGAAGGTCCTCGAGCGGGTCGAGCGCGTCATCCGCGCCGAGGCCATGGCATCCGGGGCCGAACGCGAGCCCGAGATCTCGACCCTGCACCGGCTGCCGGCGACCATCAACGACGCCGACGCCACCGCCCGGGTGGTCTCGGCGTTCCAGGGCGTCTTCGGCGAGCAGTCGGTGATCGATCCGGGGCTGTTTACGGGCAGCGAGGACGTGTCGTGGTTCGCCCGCGACGCCGGCGTGCCTCTGGTGTTCTGGTTCTGGGGCGGCGTCGACCCGAAGGTGTACGCGGATGCCCTGGCCGGCGGCACGGTGGACAAGGACGTCCCCACGAATCACTCGCCGTTCTATGCCCCGGTGATCCACCCCACGATCGAGGTCGGCGTCACCGCCATGGCGACCGCGGCGCGGGCGTTCCTCGACTGACGACTTCCGTCAGGCCCGCGCGCTCGACGAGCTGAGAGCGGCGTCGATGAGCACCTCTGCTGCGGCTCGCGCCTGAGCTGCGACCTGCGGGTCTGCGGAGATCGCCGCGGTGCTCTGCGCGCCCTCGGCGAGGATCGAGAGCTGAGCGGCGAGCGCGGCGCTGCCACCGGATTCGGCCGCGAGGGTCGCCATCTGACTCTGGAACGACGCCTTGTGCTCTCTGACCAGCCGGGCCACGACAGGGTTCGTACCGCCCAGCTCGCCGAAGGCGTTGATGAACGCGCAGCCGCGGAAGTCGTCGGCGCAGAACCAGTTCTCGAGGTAGGTGTAGACCGCGAGCAGCCGGGCGCGCGGGTCGTCGCCCGCATCGGCCACCGCGGCGGCGAGTGTCGTCTCCCACTCCTCGTGCTTGCGCTGCAGCACGGCCGCGATGATGTCGTCTTTCGACGGGAAGAGCGCGTACAGCCGGCGCAGCGACACGCCGGCGGCGGCCCGCAGCTCGTCCATGCCCACGGCCGCGTATCCCTTGCGGTAGTAGAGCCGTTCGGCGGCGGAGAGAACCTGCTCGCGTGCGTCATCTGCGGTCATGTGACGAGTCTAGTTGACACGAGAACGATCGTTCCCCTATGGTTGAGCACAGCAGCGAGAACGACCGTTCTCACTCCCACTGGAAAGGATCTCATCATGGGCACCATCACCGTTGGCACCGAGAACAGCACCCCCATCGAGCTCTACTACGAAGACCAGGGACAGGGTCAGCCCGTCGTGCTCATCCACGGCTACCCGCTCAACGGCCACAGCTGGGAGCGCCAGACCCGCGAGCTGCTCGACCAGGGCTACCGCGTCATCACCTACGACCGCCGTGGCTTCGGCCAGTCGTCCAAGGTCGACACCGGCTACGACTACGACACCTTCGCCGCCGACCTCAACACCGTGCTCGAGACGCTCGACCTGCGCGACGTCGTGCTGGTGGGCTTCTCGATGGGCACCGGCGAGCTCGCCCGCTACGTCGCCCGCTACGGTCACGACCGCGTCGCGAAGCTCGCCTTCCTCGCCTCGCTCGAGCCCTTCCTCGTGCAGCGCGACGACAACCCCGAGGGTGTGCCGCAGTCGGTCTTCGACGGCATCGCGGCCGCGGCGAGGGGCGACCGCTACGCCTGGTTCACCGACTTCTACAAGGACTTCTACAACCTCGACGAGAACCTCGGCTCGCGCATCAGCCAGCAGGTCGTCGACGCGAACTGGAACCTCTCGGTCACCAGCGCGCCGGTCGCCGCCTACGCGGTCGTGCCCGCCTGGATCGAGGACTTCCGCGGCGATGTCGACGCCGTGCGCGAGGCCGGCAAGCCCACGCTGATCCTGCACGGCACGAACGACAACATCCTGCCGATCGACGCCACCGCCCGCCGGTTCCACCAGGCTGTGCCCGCCGCCGACTACGTCGAGATCGAGGGCGCCCCGCACGGACTGCTCTGGACCCACGCCGGCGAGGTCAACGCCGCACTGACCTCGTTCCTCGCGAAGTAAGACCCGCTTCACCCCTGAAGGACGATCGCGATTCTGAAGGATGCTGCCGCCCGCGGCATCCTTCAGAATCGCGCTCGTCCTGAATCCGTCAGACCTGGATCGCGCGCTGATTGCTCTCGTGCGCCTCGCGGTGCAGTCGCTCCATGCGCACGTCGAGCTCACCCGCCGCCTCGGCCGCGTCGGTCAGGCTCTGCACGAGGTGCGCGGGCACCCGGCCGGCGAATTTGTAGTGGATCTTGTGCTCGAGGCTCGCCCAGAAGTCCATCGCGATGGTGCGGAACTGCACCTCGACGGGGATCGCGACCGGTCCGGTCGAGAGGAACACCGGCACGTCGATGATCGCGTGCAGGCTGCGGTAGCCGTTGAGCTTGGGCGTGGCGATGTAGTCCTTCACCGTGCGCACGGTCACGTCGTCCTGCTGCGTGAGAAGGTCGAACAGGCGGTACACGTCGCTGACGAAGCTGCAGGTGACGCGCACACCGGCGATGTCGGTGATCTCCCGGCGGATCACCTCGAAATCCGGTTCGATGCCCTTGCGCGCGATCTTCTCGACGATGCTGTCGGGCGTCTTGACCCGGCTCTTGACGTGCTCGATCGGGTTGTACGCGTGCATGTGCGTGAACTCGTCGCGCAGGATCGAGATCTTCGTCTCGACCTCGCGCATCCCGAACTCGTACTCGCGCAGGAACCGCTGGAACGCGTCGCGCAGCTGCTTCGCCTCGGCGATCGCGGCGTCGTCGACGGGAAGGGTCGTCATGCCCTCGACGTTACGTCGAAGCGTTCGGAATCGGCTGGGCACGACGACCCCCCGCTCACACCGCGACCGACAGCGCGGCGGTGTAGCCCTTCTCGACCGACCCGGTCATCGTCGCCAGCTGCAGCACGCCGCCGTCGTCGCCGAACACCATGTCCTGGGTCAGCGTGACCTGGGACGCGTTGCGCACGCTCTTCTCGTAGCCCTCAGTCGCGTAGACCTTCGCGTTGGTCTCGTCGGGCAGCGCGATCTGCGACGTCTTCACGATCGGTCCGGTGGCCACCGCGGTGGCCACGTCGTCGTAGACCTCGAAGTGGATGTGCGGCCAGCGACCCGAATAGCAGGCCGGGTAGATGGAGGTGAAGCGCACTGTGCCCGTCTCGTCGGTCTGCTGCACGCCTCGCAGATAGTTCTCGTCCTTCGCGGCGTCCGAGTACAGCGAGTAGTCGCCGGATCGGTCGCAGTGCCAGAGGTAGACCCCGGCTCCGGTCATCGCCGCGCCGGTGGCGGCGTCGCGCACGGTCAGCACGATCTCGAGCGGCACGCCCTGCGCGGTCGTCGTCGACGATCCGAAGCTCGAGCGGATGTCGCTGCGCACGATGCCCGAGTCGTCGAGCACGTTCACGCCGTTGGAGCCGTCAGCAGGGTACGGGCCGGCGGTTTCGTCGGGCACCTCGCCGTCGAGCAGCTCGCCGGCGTCCTGCTCGGCTGGGGCGCCGCCGGGGCCACCCTGCGGCGGCTGTCCGGAGCCGGGTGCGCCCTCGGGAGACTCAGCGGATGCGGTGGGCGCGCACGCCGCGAGCAGCGCGGTCGCCGCGACGCCGCCGAAGATCCCCAGCGCGCGCCGCCGATCGATCAGCGTGCGGATGTCGTAGACGAGCCCGCGGTGGTCCTCGTCGATCTCGTGGCCGTCGGCGTCGATCCAGCGGGTGTCGGTGTTCATGGTGGGATCCTCTCGTCGGCCCGTTCGGCCATGGTGAGAGGCAACCAGCCCGCCCTGATCGATGCTCATGGCTGGGGCGGGAAGGTTCGATGAACGACCTGTGCTTCTTCTATGATCCGCATCATTGAATGAGGAACCACGCTGCCAGGGGGGGATCCCGTGCCGCAAAGGCTGTTCGCGCCGAGCGCCCGGGCGGTCCGCTCCGGAAAGGCAGACCTGTTGCGCCGAGGGCTCGGCGCTGTTCGCCCGCGGTGAGCATGTGGCATTCGCTGCGGTCAGACCCGCACGACCGGCCAACGCCGTCGGCGCCGTTGCCGTCGAGGATCCGTCTTCCCGCCTGCGCCTCGGGCGCCTCGCCGACTGCCTGCCCGCCTCCGACGCCTGAGCATCGCCCCGGCTGCACCGTATAGGCGCTCGCGCGCAACCCCCGTTGTCGTGCGCCCGCCGGGCGGGTAGACCTGAGGCACCCCCGAAGATCGGAGAACGACATGGTCCACCGCATCGGATACATCGTCGGCAGCCTCGCCGGCGACTCGATCAACCGCGTGCTCGCCGGCGCACTGGTTCGTCTGGCGCCCGACAGCCTCGAGCTGACCGAGATACCCATTCGCGATCTCCCGCTGTACAACCGCGACGACGAGCAGTCGCCGGTCGCCGCGGTCACCGATTTCAAGCAGGCGATCGAGGCATCCGACGGCCTGCTGTTCGTCTCACCCGAGTACAACCGCTCGATTCCCGGCGCCTTGAAGAACGCGATCGACTGGGGCTCGCGCCCCTGGGGCCACAACTCGTTCGCCCGCAAGCCCACCGGCATCATCGGCGCATCGACCGGCGCGATCGGCACGGCCGTCATGCAGTCGTCGATGCGCGGAGTGCTGAGCTTCCTCAACGCGCCGCAGCTGAACGCGCCGGAGGCGTACATCACCTTCAAGCCCGAGCTCTACGGCCCCGACGGCGAGGTGCACGACGAGGCGACCGCGAAGTTCCTGCGCCATTACATGGACGAGTACGCGGCATTCGTCGAACGTGTGCTCTCGAGCACACTGCCCGGTCACGTGGGCGACCGCGACGAGTGACCGCCCCCGCCCGCTCTCTCGCCTCTCCGACGTCGAGAGCACGGGACCTCGCCGAGTCCACCGCTTGTTCACGTGGATGAGCCGTGCACTCGGCGAGATGTGGTGCTCTCGACGCGCAGGCGGGGGCGGGGGTGCGGGGTGGGTCAGGCGCGTGCGGGGCGCAGGTCGAGCCGGCGCAGCGTCTGCGCGTTGAGCGCCACGACGATCGTCGACAGGCTCATCAGCACGGCGCCGACCGACATGGGCAGCACGAAGCCGACGGGCGCGAGCACGCCCGCGGCGAGCGGCACCGACATCAGGTTGTAGCCGGCGGCCCACCACAGGTTCTGCTTCATCTTGCGGTAGCCGGCCCGCGACAGCTCGATCACCGAGACGACCGCGCGCGGGTCGTCGGATGCCAGGATCACCCCGGCCGATGCGATGGCGACGTCGGTGCCGGCGCCGATCGCGATGCCGACGTCGGCCTGCGCGAGCGCCGGAGCGTCGTTCACCCCGTCGCCGACCATCGCGACCTTCTTGCCCTCATGCTGCAGCTCGGCGACCTTCGCCGACTTGTCTTCCGGGCGCACGCCCGCGAAGACGCGATCGATGCCGAGCTCTCCGGCGACCGCATGCGCCACGGCCTCGGCGTCGCCCGTGATCATCACGACCTCGACGCCCCTGTTCTGCAATGCGGCGACCGCCTTGCGCGACTCGGCGCGGATCTCGTCTGCCAGCTCGAGCCCGCCGATCACCCGTCCGTCGCGCACCACGTGCAGGATGATAGCTCCCTCCGAGCGCCAGCCGGCGGCATCCGGGATCTCGGCCTCCCCGACGTCTTCGAGCAGTCGCGGGCCGCCGACGCGGATCTCGTGACCGTCGACCGTCGCCGTCACGCCGACCGCAGGAGACGACGTGAACCCCGTCGCCCTCGCGATCGTCAGGTGCGACGCCGCGCGCACGATCGCCTTCGCGAGCGGGTGCTCGCTGTCGGCCTCCGCGGATGCGGCGAGCGCCAGCACCTCGTCAGAGCTCCAGCCATCGACGGGCGCGACCGCGGTGACGGTCGGCTCGCCCTTGGTGAGGGTTCCGGTCTTGTCGAAGAGCACGGCGTCGATGTCGCGCATGCTCTCGAGGGCGAGGCGGTCCTTCACCAGAACGCCGGCACGTGCCGCGCGCTCGGTGGCGATCGAGACCACGAGCGGGATGGCGAGGCCCAGCGCGTGCGGGCAGGCGATCACGAGCACCGTGATGGTGCGGATGACGGCCTCATCGGGCGTCCCGGACACCGTCCAGACCAGCGCCGTGATCACGGCGGCGCCGAGCGCGAACCAGAACAGCCAGGCGGCGGCGCGGTCGGCGAGGCGCTGCGCGCGCGAGCTCGACGCCTGAGCGTCGGCGACCAGCTTGCGGATGCCCGCCAGCGCCGTGTCGTCGCCGGTCGCGGTGACCTCGACGCGCAGACCGGAGTCGGTCGCGACGGTGCCGGCCGTGACCTGATCGCCCGTGCCGCGGCTGACCGTGCGGGATTCGCCCGTGAGCATCGACTCGTCGAGATCGGCGCGGCCGTCGACGATCACGCCGTCGGCCGGGATGCTGCCCCCTGGCCGCACGATGACGATGTCGCCCCTCTGCAGGTCGGCCGGGCTGACCTTCGTGATGTCGTCGCCGTCGACGCGCTCGGCCTCGTCGGGCAGGAGAGCGGCGAGGGAGTCGAGCGCCGAGGTGGTCTGCGCGAGCGAGCGCATCTCGAGCCAGTGACCGAGCAGCATGATCACGATGAGCAGCGCCAGCTCCCACCAGAACTCGAGCTCGTGATGCAGGATGCCCAGGCTCGCACCCCACGAGGCGAGGAACGCGACGGTGATGGCCAGGCCGATCAGCAGCATCATGCCCGGCTTGCGCGTCTTCAGCTCCGCGACCGCGCCGGTGAGGAAGGGCCGGCCGCCCCACACGTACATGACGGTGCCGAGCAGCGGCGCCACCCAGCGCGCCCACCCGGGGACCTCGTAGCCCAGGATCATCGCGAACATGCCGCCCGTGGCGACCACCGGGATCGCGATCAGCAGGTTGATCCAGAACAGCCGGCGGAACTGCGCAACATGATCGCCGTGACCGCCGTGGCCGCCGTGACTGCCGTGGCCGTGTTGATCACCGTGGCCATGCCCCGCGTGGTCACCCGATCCGGAGGAGTTCTCCTGGATTGCAGGAGCTTCCGCGCCGGCTCGTCCTGCGTTTCGAGAGAACTCCTGCGTTCCGCGCGCGTGGTGCGGGTGGTCTTCGTGCGAGTTCACGATGGATCCTCCGAATCAGCGGAATGTGCGCAGCCGCAGGCTGTTACCCACGACGAACACGCTCGAGAACGCCATCGCGGCGCCGGCGAGCATGGGGTTCAGCAGCCCGAGGGCCGCGAGCGGGATCGCCGCGACGTTGTACGCGAACGCCCAGAACAGGTTGCCCTTGATCGTGCCCAGGGTGCGCCGCGAGAGGCGGATGGCATCGCCGGCGGCCCGCAGGTCGCCCCGGACGAGGGTGATGTCGGATGCCTCGATCGCGACGTCCGTGCCTGTTCCCATCGCCATGCCGAGGTCGGCCTGGGCGAGCGCCGGCGCATCGTTCACGCCGTCGCCGACCATCGCGACCACTCGGCCTTCGCCCTGCAGCCGGGAGACGAGAGCGACCTTGTCGGCGGGCAGCACTTCGGCGATGACCTCGTCGATGCCGACCTGAGCGGCGATGTGCCGCGCCGCGGCCTCGTTGTCTCCGGTGAGCAGCACTGGCCGCAGGCCGAGGGCCTTGAGGGAGGCCACAGCCTCGGCGCTCGTCGCCTTGACCTCGTCGGCCACGACGATCGCGCCCTTGGCAGCACCGTCCCAGGCGACCAGGATGACCGTCTGCCCCGCCCGCTCGGCATCGGCCTTCGCCGCCAGCAGCTCGGCCGAGGGCTCGATGGCCCAGTCCTCGAGCAGCGACAGCCGCCCGACCACCATGGCGTGGCCCTCGACGACGCCCGTCACGCCGCGGCCGTCGTGATTCTGGAACGAGTCGACCGCAAGCAGGCCGTGCGACGCGGAGTCGGTCGCGGCAGATGCGATGGCGCGGGCGATCGGATGCTCGCTGGCGTGCTCGACGGCGCCGGCGAGCAGCAGCAGCTCATCGGCATCCGTTCCCTGCTCCGGCATCACCCGGACGACCGACATGCGCCCCTCGGTGACCGTCCCGGTCTTGTCGAGCACCACCGTGTCGACCCGGCGGGTCGACTCGAGCACCTCGGGCCCCTTGATCAGGATGCCGCGCTGCGCTCCCCGCCCGGTGCCGACCAGCAGCGCCGTCGGGGTGGCGAGGCCCAGCGCGCAGGGGCAGGCGATGATGAGCACGGCGACGGCGGCGGTGAAGGCGACGGATGCCGGGAAGCCGGCCACCAGCCAGCCGACCAGCGCGGCGACCGCGATGACGAGGACGACCGGCACGAAGACGCCCGCGATGCGGTCGGCGAGCCGCTGCACCTCGGCCTTGCCGGTCTGCGCGTCCTCCACCATCCGCGCCATCTGAGCCAGCTGCGTGTCGGCGCCGACACGGGTGGCGCGCACGACCAGCCGACCGCCGTCGTTCATGGTCGCCCCGGTGACGGCATCCCCCACGCCGACGTCGACGGGCACCGACTCGCCGGTGATCATCGACCGGTCGACGGCCGATGCACCCGAGGTGACGACTCCGTCGGTGGCGATCTTCTCGCCCGGACGCACGACGAACTCGTCCCCCACCCGCAGCTCGGCGATCGGGATGCGCGTCTCCGCACCGTCTCGAAGCACCGCGACGTCCTTCGCGCCGAGTTCCATCAGGGCGCGCAGCGCCGCACCCGCCTGCCGCTTGGCGCGCTTCTCGAAGTAGCGGCCGGCCAGCACGAACATCGTGACTCCGGCGGCGACCTCGAGGTAGATGTTGCCGGCCCCGTCGCTGCGGGTGATCGCGAACGAGAAGCCGTGCGTCATGCCCGGGTGCCCCGCGGTGCCGAGGAAGAGCGCGTACAGCGACCACAGGAACGCGGCCGATGTGCCGAGGCTGATCAGCGTGTCCATCGTCGCGGCGCCGTGGCGCAGGTTGACCCACGCCGCCCGGTGGAAGGGCCAGGCAGCCCAGACGACGACGGGGGCGGCGAGCGCAAGTGACGCCCACTGCCAGTAGGTGAACTGCAGCGCGGGGATCATGGCGAGCAGGATGACGGGCACCGACAGCACGACCGACCCGATCAGCCGCTGCCTGAGCGCGCGCAGCTCGGGGTCGACCGCGGATCCGGCATCCGGATGCTCGGAATCCTCCGCGGGCGGCGCGGGCAGCGTCGCCGAGTATCCGGCGTTCTCGACCTCGGCGATCAGCGCTGCGGCGTCGACGGGACCGTCGACGACGACCTGCGCCTTCTCGGTCGCATAGTTGACGCTCGCGCTGACGCCGTCGAGCCTGTTCAGCTTCTTCTCGATGCGCATCGCGCACGACGCGCACGTCATGCCGGCGATCTCGAGATCGATGCGGGTCTGCTCAGCGCCGGTCGGCGCCGTGTCGGTGCTCACGATGTGCTCCTCAGCGGATCGGCCGCGCCTCAGCGGCCGACCGGCACCGCCTTGTACCCGGCTTCATCGACGGCGGCGACCACGGCGTCGGTGTCGACCTCAGCGGCGGACGTGACGACGAGGCGTCCGGTCTGCGCGCTGACGTCGATGCTCTCGACGCCGGCGATCTTCTCGACCTCTTCGCGCACGGACATCTCGCAGTGACCGCAGGTCATCCCGGTCACCTGGAACTGGCTGGTGCTCATGGTGTCTCCTTCACTCGGGTACCCCCAAGGGGTACTCTCACCAGAGTACTACCAGATACCCCACCGGGGTATTCCAGCGTCGTGCGATCGCGCTCAGCGATCGCGCTTGTGGCGATACATCTCGGCATCCGCACGACGAAGCGCCGATTCGAGCGTGTCGTCGGCCCGCACCTGGGCGACACCCCACGACCATGGGTGCGTGGCGTACTGTCGCATCCGGCCAACCATCGCCATCGCCCCGGCCTCGGCGGTGTCGGGCAGCAGCATGACGAACTCGTCGCCGCCCAGCCGGGCGACGAGATCGCGCTCGCGTGACAGCGATATCCACTGCGCGACGAGCGTCTTCAGCACGGCGTCACCGGCCTCGTGCCCCTCGCCGTCGTTCACGGCCTTGAAGTCGTCGAGATCGAGCACCGCGATGCTCAGCGGTCTGCCCGAGCGCTGCGCACGGCGCAGCTCCTCATCCATCCGGTGGTTCAGCCCGCGGCGGTTGAGCGCTCCGGTGAGCGGGTCGGTGTGCGCCTCCACGCGCACCCGGTGGCGCACGAAGAAGCCGATCTCGAGGCACAGCCAGCTCATCGCCACGACACCGAACACGTTCGACAGGCCGAACAGCCCCGGCGCCGCAGCGCCGGGAACGGCGTCGCCGCCGAACGGGCCGACCACCATCGCCGCGCCCACCGACAGCAGGATGACGAGCTCGACGACACGGCCGATGCGTGCCCCGTAGAACCAGGCGAGGAAGATCGCCATCACGGGCAGCTCCTGGATGCTGGCGACCGCGTTCTGCCGCTCATCCGAGAACCCGATGTAGTAGACAGCGACCAGCGCGTGCAGCAGCACGAGCAGCAGGCCGCCCCATCTCGGCAGACGCCGCCCGAACACCAGCACCGCCGCCCCGCAGCCGAACCCGCCCACCATCAGGACGGCCGAGAGCAGGATCTCGAAGAGCGAGATGTCGGTCTCGAAGAGCTCGAGCAGCAGCAGCATGGAGAAGAACACGCAGGCAACGGCGGTGGCGATCGAGTAGATCGACGTGCGCGCCCGCGCGCGTCTCAGCCAGGAGGCGTTCAGCCACCCCAGCTCCTCGGCGTCGGCAGCGCGGATGCCCTGTACGACCACGATTCCCCTCTCTTCCCCGTCGCTCCGGCCGACTCCGACCGGTGCGTCCCCCGGTTTCAGGCTACCCCGGTATATCGCACCACTCCCAGAGATCCCGTACGGCATACACTGAACCGTGATCTCCCCCCGAGCAGTGACGTCGAAGCCGAAGTCCGATGACTGACGCCGTGAGCGCGCGAGCGCACTTCCAGCCCATCGTCGACGTGCCGCGCATGCGCGTGGTCGGCTTCGAGGCGCTCGCCCGGTTCGACGACGGTGTATCGCCCCTCGAGCACCTGCGCGTCGCGGAAGAGGAGGGTCGTCGCGAGCAGCTCGAGCTGCAGCTCATCGAGGCCGCCGTCGACGCCGCCGCCGCTCTGCCCGCCGAGGGCTTCGTCACGCTGAACGCCTCGGGCCGGACGATGTCCTTCCCCGAGCTCGCCGAGCTGCTGCGCCGCGTCGAGCGCTCGTGGGGCCTCGAGCTGTTCGAGGGCGCCGAGCCTCGTGAGTGCCGAGCGGTGCGGGAGCAGGTCGACCGCCTCGGCGGTTTCCTGCTGATCGACGACGCCGGGGCCGGCTTCGCCGACGAGACGCGGATCCGCGATCTGCGTCCCGACATCGTCAAGATCGACCGCGCCCTGTTCTGGGAGTCGCTGTCCGGCTCCGAGGGCCGGCGCCGCATCGAGAGCATTCTCGCGACCGCTCGCGAGGTCGAGGCGCGCACCCTGGTCGAGGGGGTGGAGGATGCCGAGCAGCTCGACGCCGTGCGGGAGCTGGGGGCCGATCTCGCTCAGGGCTACCACCTGGGCCGGCCGACCGCCGTGGATGCGGTCGCCGAGATGCTCGCCGACCTACAGCGGGGCGTCGGGGTGGATGCTGCGGGTCTCTGACCTGCGGCTCGCTCCCAGATGCGCGGGGCGGCGCCACTGCGGCAGCACCTTGATCAGGCCGAGCACGACGTAGATCAGCGTGTTGATCGCCACGAAGGTGGCGAGCACCCCGAACCAGTCGCCGTACAGGATCGACTCGGGCAGCAGGATTCCGGTGCGGATCACGCCGACACCTCCTTCTTGCTGTGATCGACGTGCTTCCAGGTCGCGCTGCGCCCGAAGGCGATCTCGAAGACGCCCTTGAGGAACGCGAGGTTGAGGAAGCAGTCGTAGACGAGCTCGGGGAAGACGAGAGCCGCGACCACGCGTGCCCGCCAGCCGCCCTTCCAGGCGGTGACCACCCGCTCGACGGCGAAGAGCAGCCCGATCAGGATCCAGAACGGGAACCACACCCAGGTGTCCATCGCGAGGATCATGATGATCAGCAGCGCGAAGTAGGCGAACAGCGCCAGCACGCCGTAGCCGATGCCGATCTGCTGAGCCCAGTAGCGCATGGTCTGCGGGGTGACGCCGTAGGCGCCGAGGTTCTCGAGCGCGCCGCGCTGCCAGCGCAGACGCTGCGCCCACAGCATCCGCCAGGTGGGCATCAGCTCGGTGATGACGCTGCACGCGGTCGGCGAGATGGTGAGTCCGCCGAGCGACTTGATCGCGATGGTGAGCTCGTTGTCCTCGGTGAGGGCGAGGGTGTCGTACACCTCGCCGGGGATGCCGGGCAGGTGCTTCCCGCGGGCGGCGGCGACCTCGCGCAGCGCTGCCGAGCGGAACACGGATGCGGTGCCGGTGAGCACGAAGACGCGTCCGCGGCGCCGGCGGATCTCACGCTGGTAGCGGATGTACTCGTTGCGCTGGAACTGCCCGATCAGCCCGTGCCCGTCCTCCCCCTCGAAGAGCCCGCCGACGGCCATGAGCGCACGGTCGTCGGTGAAGCGCCGCGCGGCCTCGGCGAGGAAGTCCTCGCCGATCTGACTGTCGGCGTCCATCACCATGACCGTGTCGTTGTCGCCGAGGGTGGGCAGCAGATCGGTGAGCGCCTGGTTGAGCGCACCGCCCTTCTTGTGCGTGTTCCCGACGGTCTCGAACACGTCCGCGCCGTGGCGGCGTGCGACCTCGACGGTTCCGTCGGTGCAGTTGTCGGCCACGACGATCACTCGCTGCGGCGGGCGCGTCTGCTGCTGCAGCGAGGTGAGCGTGTGCGGCAGCGAGCTCTCTTCGTTGTGCGCGGGGATCAGCACGGTGACCGACACCTCGCCGGCGAACACACCGCGGGTGCGGGCCATGACCACGCGCGGGGCGAGGGGCAGCTCGGTCACGTCGGCGCCGGCGCGGCGGTAGCGCGCTGCGACGACGCGCTCGCTGATGACGACGAAGGCGACGAAGAGCAGGGCGAGCCCCAGAGCCACCGCCATCACGCCGACGTTCGGCAGGTCGGCGCTGTAGAACAGGCGCCAGGCCCCGGCGAGGGAGACCTGCACCGGATGCCAGAGCTGGGGCGGATCGGTGACGGCGATGCCCCACCAGAGCAGTGCGGCGGCGGCGAGGACCACGACGATGACGACGAGCCCCACGGCGCGCTGGAAGAACCGACCCACGACATCCCTTTCCGCTCCCCAGCGTCCTCCCACTCTAACGGCGGCGGCCGACAGAGGCACCCCCGAGGCCGATATCGGGCCGAGCTCGTCGGGCGCGCTCCTGGCAGCGCAATCGACGGCGTGCTCAGGAACACGGAAAATCGCATCCGCCGAGGTTGTGAGCGCAAACATTCTGAGGTTTAATGGCTTCCAGGCCGTCAAACCCGTGACGGTCCCCACCCTCATCTGACCTCAACGGGGAGCACAGCATGGCATCCACGTCCCGCACCATCCGCACCGCAGCCGTCATCGCCGTCGGCGCCATCTCGGCCTTCGGGCTCGCCGCCTGCAGCAGCGGCGACACCGGCTCGGGCGACGCGCCCGCAGACGGCGAGGCGATCACCATCGAGTACATGCACCGACTGCCCGACGGCAAGGACATGACCGCCGTCAAGGACATCGTGCAGCGCTGGAACGACGAGAACCCGTCCATCCAGGTCAAGGCGACGAAGTTCGACGGCGCCTCGAGCGACATGATCCTCAAGCTCGAGACCGACGTGAAGGCGGGCAACGCACCGTGCCTGGCGCAGACGTCGTACTCCGAGGTTCCCCAGCTCTTCGTGAAGGGCATGCTGCAGGACGTCGCCGACGAGGCGAAGAAGTACGAGGACGACTTCTCGGCCGGTGCGTTCAGCGGCATGAAGGTCGGCGACGCCATCGTCGGGCTTCCGCAGGACACCGGCCCCCTGGTCTACTTCTACAACGAGGCCGCGTTCACCGAGCTCGGCCTCGATGCGCCGGCAACGCTCGACGACCTCGTGGCCGACAGCGCGACCGCCGCCGCCGCCGGCAAGTTCGTCACCGCCTTCACCCCCGACGAGGCCTCGAACTGGCTGTCCGCCCAGTCGGCCGCCGCGGGCGACACCTGGTTCTCGAGCGCGGGCGACAAGTGGAAGGTCGAGACCGAGGGCGAGGGCTCGCAGCGCGTGGCCGCGTTCTGGCAGGGCCTCATCGACAGCAAGCAGACACTCACCACCGAGCGCTGGGGCGAGGGCTTCACGGCCGCTCTGAACGACGGCAGCCTCATCGGCCACGTCGGTGCCGCCTGGGAGGCCGGCTTCCTGCTCGACTCGCTCGACGGCACCCCCGCCGAGGGGCAGTGGCGCGTCGCGCAGCTGCCCGACTTCGGTGCGGGCGAGATGAGCGGCCCCGACGGCGGATCGGGCGTCTCGGTGCTGAAGGGCTGCGAGCACCCGGCCGAGGCGATGAAGTTCAACGCCTGGTTCAACACGCAGGTCGACGACCTCGCCTCGCAGGGTCTCGTCGTCGCGGCCAAGGGCGAGGTCGAGACGCCCGAGAAGATGCAGCGCCAGTTCGGCGGTCAGGATGTGCTCGCCGAGCTCGCCACCGCGACCGAGAACCTCAACCCGGACTTCCCGTACGCTCCCGGCTTCTCGACGCTGTCGAAGATGAACGAGGTCGCCGCGGGCGCAGCCGACGGCTCCGTGCCGGTCGCCGACGTCTTCGCCACCGCGCAGAAGACCGCCGTGGCCTCGCTGAAGGACCTGGGTCTGCCGGTCGCCGAGTGACCGGCGAGCACCACACAGTATGACGCCGACGGCGGAGAGCACCCAGTGCTCTCCGCCGTCGTCCTGGATCAGGAGGAATGAGCCGTGACCGACACAGCCATCGCACCGCCCGCGGCGGCAGCAGGCACCGCTGCACCGGGGCGCTCCGGGCCGAAACGCTCGGCGAAGAGAGGACGACGGGGCACGGGCATCCGCCGCGAGGGTCTGACCGGGTGGATGTTCCTCGCCCCGTTCGCGATCCTGTTCGCGATCGTCTTCATCGTGCCGATCATCGTCTCGATCCGGGCGTCGTTCTTCGCCCAGCTCCCGTCCGGCGAGGGACTGTACGGCGGGGGCGAGCTGGTCGACACGTTCGTCGGCTTCGACAACTTCGCGCTCGCCATCGGCAACAGCGCGTTCTGGGCCGGCATGGGCCGGGTCGTGCTCTATGCGGCGTTCCAGATCCCGGTGATGATCATCGTCGCCCTCGCCCTCGCCCTGCTGCTCGACTCGTTCATCGTGCGCCGGCCGGGCCTGTTCCGGCTGTCGTTCTTCCTCCCCTACGCCGTGCCGGGCGTGATCGCGGCGATGATGTGGCTCTACCTGTACACGCCCGAGGTCTCGCCGTTCCTGCCCTTCCTGCCCGAGGGGACGAACTTCCTCGCGCCGAGCACGGTGCTGCTGTCGATGGCGAATATGACCACCTGGACCTACACCGGGTACAACATGCTCATCTTCCTGTCGGCGCTGCAGGCCGTGCCGCGCGACCTCTACGAGGCCGCGCGCATCGACGGCGCCAGCGGCTGGCAGATCGCGACGCGCATCAAGGTGCCGATGGTGCGCGGCGCCGCGCTGCTCGCGGTGCTGCTGTCGATCATCGGCACCATCCAGCTGTTCAACGAGCCGGTCGTGCTCGAGAGCCAGAACCAGTGGATGGGCAAGGACTTCACGCCGATGATGCTGACCTACAACTCGATGATGGGTGAGATCTCGCCGTCGGGCAGCGGCCCGGCATCCGCCTACTCGCTGCTGATGGCCGTGATCGCCGGCGTGCTCGCGATCGTCTACGCGCTGCTGCAGCGCCGCAAGGGGGACGCATGACCACCACGACACTGATCGCCGCCGAGACCGCGGCGACACGACGTCCGCGCCGCCGCTCCCAGCCGCCGGCCGACCTGCCTCCCCGCTCCATCGCGCCCGGCCGGCTGGCGCGCACCTTCGGCGTGATCGCCCTGGTCGTCGCGATGCTGTACTTCCTCGTGCCGGTCTTCTGGCTGCTCGTGGCCTCGACGAAGAACAACGCCGACCTCACCTCCACCTTCGGCTTCTGGTTCGCCGAATGGAACCTCGGCGCGAACTACGACAGCCTGATGGGCTGGACGCAGGGGCTGTTCTGGCGCTGGGTGGGCAACTCGCTGCTCTACTCGATCAGCGCGGGGGTGATCGGCACGCTCGTGGCCGTGATGGCCGGGTACGCGATCGCGAAGTTCGCCTTCCCCGGTCGGCGGATCGCGGTCGGCGTGATCATGGGCGGGCTGCTGCTGCCGGTCGCGCTGCTCACTGTGCCGCTGTACATCGAGTTCCACGCGCTGGGGCTGACGAACACGATCTGGGCCATCATCATCCCGTCGGCGGTGTCGCCGTTCGGCGTCTTCCTCGGCATGGTCTTCGCTCAGTCATCGGTGCCCACCGAGCTGCTCGAGGCCGCACGCATCGACGGCGCAGGCGAGATCCGCATCTTCTTCACGATCGTCCTGCGGCTGCTGGGCCCCGCGATGGTGACCATCTTCCTGTTCATCTTCGTCGCGACCTGGAACAACTTCCTGCTGCCGCTGCTGATGGTCTCCAGTGCCGAGCTCAAGCCCGTCACGCTCGGCCTGTACGGGATGATGAGCTACTTCTCGCCCGACAAGGGCGCGGTCATGCTCGGTGCGCTGCTGGGCGTGGTGCCGCTGGTCATCCTGTTCTTCTCGCTGCAGCGCTACTGGCGCTCGGGTCTGACGGCAGGCGCCGTGAAGGGCTGATCCGCGCCCTCTGAACGAAAGAGAACCTCCCCCGCGCGGTGCGCGGGGGAGGTTCTTCTTCGTCTGTGGGGCGGATCAGGTGCCGATGAACTCCTCGGTCGGGCCGAAGTCCGGCTGCTCGCGGATCTCGACGCGCGACGGCAGGTTGTCGGTGTCGAGCACGACGATCTCGTTCTCGCCGGCGCGCCACAGCGGAGCGGGAGCGTAGAGGGTCACCTGAGGACCGCGCTCCCAGTAGCGTCCGAGCAGGAACCCGTTCAGCCAGACCATCCCCTTGGCCCCCTCGGGGAAGGCGAGCCAGGCGTCCAGCGGCTCGTCGACACTGAGGGTCGCGGTCGCGAGCCCCCGTCCGGTCTGCGTCGGCGCAGTGCTTCCGGCCGTGGGGATGCCGTCGCCGAGCACCCGGTGCGTCCAGCCGTGCTGGTAGCGACGTCCGTCGATCACCACACCGCCGAGGATGCCCTTGCCCTGGCCGGTGAGCGGACCGTAGTTGATGCGTCCGAGGCTCTCGACCAGGATCAGCAGGCGCCCGCTGCCGCCGGCGGCGGGCAGCGGGAGCGTGTGCTCGCCGTCGTGCTCGAGCGTGCCCAGCAGCTCGCCGTCGAAGAAGACGGTGGCGCGGTCGTGCAGCTGCCGGATGCCGAGGGTCGCACCCGCCGGGAAGACGAGGTCGCTCTCGTAGGCGACCAGGCCGTCCTCGGCGCCGAGCTCTTCGAAGGCGAGCGGCTGGGGCGCCTCGGCGCGCACCGGTGCCGCCGCGATCACGTCGAGCAGCTCGGCGGCGATGCGGAGGTCTGCGGATGCCGCGGACTGGCGGCGCGGGGCATCCGGAACCGCCGGCAGCTCGCCGTCGTGGAAGCGCGCGAACCGCTCGCGCAGCGCGTGGAACTTCTCGTTCAGCGTGCCGTCCTCGCCGATCGGGGCGTCGGAGTCGTAGCTGGTGACGGTCGGCTGGATCACGCCGTCGTGGTTCGAGCCGTTCCACAGGCCGAAGTTCGTGCCGCCGTGCGCCATGTACAGGCTCACCGAGCCGCCCGCCTCGAGCAGCTCGTCGACGGTGCCGAGCATGCTCGCCGCCGAGCGGATGTGGTGCTGCTCGCCCCAGTGGTCGAACCAGCCGCCCCACAGCTCGCTGCACATCAGGTGCTCGCCGTCGCGCTGCAGCTCGCGGGCGCGCGCGACGCCGGTGCCGAAGGTGAAGGTGCTCATCGCCCCGGGCACGCTGCCGTGCTCGATCATGTCGGAGGTGATGCCGTCGGCGGTGGTGAGCATCTCGACCATGCCCCGCGAGCGCAGGCCGTCGCGCAGGTGGGCGAGGTAGCCGGCATCGGTGCCGAACGAGCCGTACTCGTTCTCGACCTGGATCAGCCGGATCGGCCCGCCGTGCGCGGCCTGCAGGGGCGCCAGCTGCGGGATGAGCTGGTCGTACCAGGCGTCGACCGCGGCGAGGAAGTCGGCGTCGACGGTGCGCAGCGCGCGGGTGCGACCGCTGAGCCAGAACGGGATGCCGCCGTTCGACCACTCGGCGCAGATGTACGGGCTGGGGCGCACGAAGACGTCGAGGCCCACCTCGCCGGCGATCCGGATGAAGCACGCGACGTCGCGCCAGCCGGTGAAGTCGTACTCGCCCTCGACACGCTCGTGGAAGTTCCAGGCTACGTAGGTGTCGACCGTGTTGGCCCCCATCGCCGCCAGCCGGCGCAGCCGGTCCTCCCACTGATCGGGATGCACGCGGAAGTAGTGCACGGCGCCGGAGAGGATGCGGTGCGGGCTGCCGTCGCGGATGATCTGGCCGTCGCGCCAGCTGAGGGATGGGGTGGGGGTGGACATGCTGCTCCCGGTCGAAAAAATGTTTGCGCTCACATTGTCTCACATGCGGTCAGCGGAACGCCCTGATGACACCCCAACTCATCGTTATCATTGCCTCATGTCACCTCGTCGCCCCAGCCCGGATCGCGCGCCGAATCAGATCGACGTTGCGCGTGCGGCGGGGGTCAGCGCGCAGACGGTCTCGCGCGTGCTGTCCGGTCACCCGAACGTGCGCCCCGAGACCGCCCGTCGCGTGCACGCGGCGATCGAGTCGCTCGGCTATCGCATCCACGCCGCCGCGGCGTCGCTGGCATCCGGCCGCACCCGCATCCTCGGCATGATCCTGGTCTCGAACGACCGGTACTCGTCGGCGGCGCTCGGCGCCGGTGTCGAGTCCGCCGCCGCGGCGAACGGCTACACGGTGACCACCGCCGCGGTCGCCGACCACGCGTCCACGTCGGCGTTCCTCGAGGCCTTCGACCGCCTCGAGCGCCAGGGCGCCGAGGGCATCATCCTGAACGTTCCCGTCGAGCTCGACAGTCCCGCGATGGGCGCACGCACGCAGCGCACGCCCACGATCCGCAGCGAGCTCGCCTCGATGCAGCCCGACGCGCCGCTGATCGTCGACCAGCACGCGATCGGTCGCCTCGCCGTCGAGCACCTTCTCGACCTCGGCCACCGCACGGTGTGGCACGTCGGCGGCGACGAGTACTGGATCGAGGGCAGGCACCGCCGGGAGGCGTGGGAGCAGGTGCTGGGCGAGCGCGGCATCGTGCCGCCGCCGGTGATCCCCGGGGAATGGACCCCGGAGTCGGGGTACCGGGCGGGGCGCACCATCGCCGCCATCCCCGACGCGACGGCGGTGTTCGCCGCGAGCGACGAGATGGCCTTCGGGCTCATCCGCGCACTGCACGAGGCGGGCAGGCGGGTGCCCGAGGACATCTCGGTCGTGAGCGTCGACGACATCGCGCTGGCCGCCTATGCGTCCCCGGCGCTGACCACCGTGCGACAGCCGTTCGAGGACATGGGTCGCGCCGCCGCGCTGCGGCTCATCTCGCACATCGAGGAGTCCGACGCCGACGAGGCGGTTCCCGACCTGCATCCGGAGCTGATCATCCGCTCCTCCACCGCGCCGCCGCGCGGGCAGTGATCCGCGGTCGCGCGAGCCGCGGCTCGCGCAGACACGACAGAGGGGCGGATGCCGCGTTGCGCGGCATCCGCCCCTCCCGTCATCTCACGAACCGCAGGTGAACGTCGCGTCCGCCCAGTCGGCGTGGTCGTTGCCGTTGCCGTCGCCGCCCTCGCCGACGACGAGCTCGACGAACTGGCCGCCGGTGACGTCGGCGGTCAGCGCGAACGTCTCGCTGGTCGGCTTCATCAGCGGCGAGGTGACGACGGTCTTGCCGTCGACCTTCACCGAGAAGCCCACCGATCCCCGCGTGGGCTGCGCGTCGTCGATGCCGACCTTGGCGGTGAACGTGGTGCACTGCCCGCCCAGGAAGTACTTCACGTTGCTGGGCGCATGCGCGCCGAGCCCCTTCTCGAACACGACGCCGTTCAGCGTGAGCGGCGTGCCGTCGCCGGCGCCCTGCGGGCCGTTCGACAGGTCGCGCTCCACCGGGCCCCAGCCGTTGCTCGCCGACACCCACTCGTGGTCACTGGCGAACACCGTGCCGGTCGGCGCCTGCGGCAGCGTCTTGACCGTGGTGGCGGTCGTCACCGTGCGCGGCCCGACCGGGTCGACCGTGGTCGTGTAGGTCGCCGTCGATCCGATCTCGTACGACCCGTCGGCATCAGCCGGAGCGGTGAGGCGCCACTCGGTGACGAGGGTGCCCTCCGGGCCGACCGTGGCGGCGGTCGCCGGGGTCACGGCCTCGGCCGTCCAGCCCTCGGGCAGGTCGAGCGCGACCTTCACGTCGGTGATCGGCGCCGCCTCGTCCGACACGAACGTGGTGGTGAACGTCGATGCCTCGCCCTGCTGCACCACGTCACCGCTCAGCCTGCCGCTCAGCTGCGCGCACGCCGGGATGGCGTCGGACGCCCCGAGGTCCTCGACCATGAAGTCGTCGAGGATGAAGTCCGCGTCGCCGCCGGCGATGCGCTCCAGGCCGACGAAGGTGTCACCGCAGGTGCTCGCGTCGACGATCTGCTCGAAGCGCGTGGTCTCGTGCACCTCGCCGATCGCCGTGCGGCGCGTCACCAGCGGGCCGGTGGCCGAGTCGTAGCCGGTGACCCAGTTGTAGTTGCCGGCGAGTGTCGACTGGTGATCGAACGAGACGCGGTAGCGGTGGCCGGGCTCGAACGGCACGGTGTACTCCGACGTGCGGTAGACCAAGCCGGCGTTCTCCTGGTGGGCCATCAGCGAGTACTCGCCGTTGAGGATGTTGTCGATCTTGCGACCGTTCCAGCCCTTCTGGGTGTACTCGTTGCGCTTGGCGATGTGCGTGCGGGGGTCGTTGCTGCCGCCCGCCGCGCCCTTGAAGAACGGGCCCCATCCGGCATCCGTGTCCTCGAAGTCCTCGCTGGCGATCACGCCGTCACCGAGCTTCGGCGCCTTCGCCTCGATGATGCGCACGTCGTCGACGCGCACCGCGGCGTCGCCGTCGGCGACCTTCACGCTGAAGACCGGCGTCGCACCACCGCGCGGAACGGTGAAGTGCACCTTCAGCCGCTGCAGGGTGGTGTCGTGCCATTCGTCGGCGCCGATGCGGTTGACGGCCGTCGACGAGTCGATGGTCACCGCGGCGTCATCGCCCTTCTTGCCCAGCTCGACCCCGAGCGTCGTCTCGCGCGTCTTGCCGGCGTCGACGCCGACCCACGCGCTGGCGGTGTACTCGCCCGCGGGCAGGCGGTCGAGCTTCTGCGAGATGGATGCCTTGCCCGCGCCGAACAGCGCCGAGCGGCGTCCCTTGTCATCGCGCTCGATCTTCACGTCGCCCTGCGGGTTCCATGCGTCGAGATCGGTGAGGTTGAACCCCGGGTCGGTCACCGGAGTGCCCTCGCCGAAGGCGACCTTCTTGGGCAGCGCGCTTGCGGCATCCGCCTTCTTGCCGGCGGTCAGCACGTACGCCTGACCGGCTTCGGCCTCGATGGTGACCTTGCCGTCGACCACCGGCACGTCCGCGACCTCGGTGCGGCCGCCGTCGCCGAGCTGGAACAGCTGCAGCGTGCGGTTCTTGGCGAACTGCTCGGTGAGCGTCCAGGTGGTCGATCCACCGGCCGGGTTGTAGTGGTAGAGCTTGTCGGCCTTCTTGCCCGGCTTCGACGCCCAGGGCAGCAGGTAGCTCTCACCGTGCAGCACCTCGGTGCCGTCGACGGTGATCGAGCGGTCGGCGGCCGTGGTGCCGGTCACGCGCACGCCGTCGGCGAGGTCGATGGCCTCGTCGCTCCAGCGCACGATCTCGTGGTGCTGCAGGAACTTGGTCGGCACGTTCGCGCTCCACACGTTCTTCAGGAACGCGTTGAAGTCGTTCTGGCCCGTCCAGCCCTCGAACTCGACGATGTGGCTGGTGCCCAGCCGCGGGTCGGGGTTCCACACGTCTGCCTTCGTGTTGTTCACGAAGCGCAGGATCTGCGAGTTGACGCCCTTGTTCGACGAACCGCCGTACTTCTCATCGTTCGCCCAGTGCGACCAGGTGTTGTTCTCGCTGAGCTTGTCGGCCCACTCCGAGGTCACCCGGAAGTCGTTCGCGATCAGCGAGTCCTGGATGGCCTCGGCGATCCAGCCGTACGGGTAGAACACGTCGACGTAGACGAAGTCGAGGTTGTCGTGGGTCGCATCGGCGAGCTGCTCGATGCGCTTGTCGATCTGTCCGCTGACGCGGTCGTACCGCTGATCGATGTAGTACGACTGGTCGAGCCAGTTCCAGCCCTTCGCGGTCGGATCCATGATCTCGTCGCTGAACGAGTTCGCCTCGGGGTAGATCTCGGTGGCGTTGATGTGCACGCCGAACGACGCGTTCCACTTCTCGCCGGCCTTCAGGGCGGTGTTCAGCTCGTCGAGACCGCCCGCGCGCTCGTTGAAGTTGTCGCCGTAGTCGGTGTTCGCCGAGTCGTGCCCCTCGCTGGTGTAGCCCTTGAGCATGGCGGCCTGCCCGAGCCCGTCGGTGTTCTGGGCGATGCGCTTGACGTCGTCGAGCGTGCGCAGGAAGGGGTGGGTGGCCTGGGATGCGAAGTTGAACGGGATGTGCGTGATGACCTTCTCGGGCACTTCCTCGCCCTTGAAGGGCGCCACGCGCAGGTCGCGCAGGGCGATCGCGCCGTCCTGCCAGTCGACGGCGCCGTCGTCGTTGGCATCCGGCGTGATGGCGACCTTGACCCAGGGCAGCTCCTCGGTCTTCGGGGAGTCCTTCGGACGGTACAGCCACTGGCCGCTCGAGATGCCGGTCTCGACCTCGTCGCCGTTCTTGACCGTCTGCCGCCAGAACCGGCCGGCGTCCTTGACCGCGGGGCCCGACGACTCGTCGTACATCGAGTTGGTCGTGAACGCCGCCGCCAGCTGCGAGGTGTTCGCGATCACCGTGTTCGTCGACACCGGCTTGGCGTCGACCGGGGTGTCGGCGGTGACGTCGATGTGCTTGTCGCCGGACTTGTTGCGGTCGACCGAGAGATCTGCGGTGGCGACGTGCGCGCCGGCCTCGGCGGACGACACGGTGACGAGGTCGTGCCCGGGGATGCGCAACGTGACGACCTTCTTGGCCGGGTCGACGATCTCGGTGAAGGCGACGGTGACGACGTTCTTCTTGACCGAGAGCGAGACCGTGAACTCGACGCCGTCGAGCGACGTGGGAGTGATGGTGTACTCGGCCGACGATCCGTCGATCTTCTTCGAGCGCACCTCGACCGGCTGCGCCTCTCCGTTGATCTCGAGGGTGGTCAGTGCGGTGTCATTGCCGTGCATCACCGCACCGCTGCTGCGGTCGGTGTACTGCACCACCTGGGGGAACGCGCCGGAGGCACGCACTTCGAGGGCTCCGGTGCGAAGCACGATGTCGGAATCGGCGCCCATGGCGGGCGCTGCGGTGAAGGCTGAGAGGCCGGCCGCCACGACTGCACATGTGAGGCCCACCCCCGTCCATCGTCGTTGGTTGCTCATTCTGCTCGTTCTCCTTCGAATCGGCGGGCGACGGGAACGATGATTCCAGATGATGTTTGCGAAAACAACTGCAGATTTCGCCATTTTTTGCTTTCGCTGATTCTCGCGGTCGTGACGATCCGCACAGCGAAAGGGGTCCCGGTCGGCGACCGGGACCCCTCGATATCAGGCAGACAGCGTCAGGGAGTGTCGCCGACGGCGTGCGGACGCGGCAGGGTCAGCATCGTGCCGGTCTCGGTGAACTCCTGTTGGATCTCGTCGTTGTGCCGGTACGTGAGCAGGCTGACCACGACCGCGGCGACGCCGGCCAGCACGAACGCGGGCAGCAGCTCGTACAGGCCGGTGTTCAGCGCCTTCCAGATGAACACCGTCGCGGCTCCGACGAACATGCCGGCCAGGGCACCCCAGTTGGTGAGCTTGCGCCAGAACAGGCTGAGGATGATGATCGGGCCGAAGGCCGCGCCGAAGCCGGCCCACGCGAACGAGACCAGCCCGAGGATCGAGTCGTTGGGCGTGATCGCGAGCACGATCGCGATGATCGCGACGACGAGCACCGCCATCCGGCCCATCAGCACGAGGCGCTTCTGCGACGGCGGGGTGCGCTGCGCGACCTTGTAGAGGTCTTCGACGAGCGCCGACGAGCACACCACGAGCTGGCTCGAGATCGTGCTCATGATCGCCGCGAGCACGGCGGCGAGGATGAGACCCGCGACGAACGGATGCATCAGCGTCTGCGACATCAGCAGCACCACGGTCTCGGGGTTGTCGAGCTCGATGCCCTGCTTCGCCATGTACGCGATGCCGACCAGACCCGAGATGACGGCGCCGAACATCGACACGACCATCCACGAGATGCCGATGCGGCGCGCGCTCTTCGCCTCCTGCGGCGAGCGCAGCGCCATGAAGCGCACGATGATGTGCGGCTGGCCGAAGTAGCCGAGGCCCCACGCGAGAGCCGACACGATCGCGAGAATGGTCCCGCCCGTGACGGCACCGCCGCCGAGCAGCGAGAGGTGCCCTGCGCCGGCGTTCTCGGCGATGAGCGTGCCGGTCTCGCCGAACCCGCCGATCGCGATGATCGCGGCGACCGGCACGACGATCAGCGCGACCACCATCATGAGGCCTTGCACGACGTCGGTGAGCGAGGCGCCGAGGAACCCGCCGAAGAGGGTGTAGAGCAGCGTGATGCCGCCGACCAGCAGCATCCCGAACAGATAATCGCCCTTGAAGGCGCTCTCGAAGAAGACGCCGGCGGCGACCATCCCCGACGAGATGTAGAGGGTGAAGAAGATCAGGATGATCAGGCCCGAGACGATGCGCAGCGAACGGCTTCGATCGCGCAGCCGATTCTCGAAGAAGCTGGGGATGGTGATCGAGTTGCGTGACACCTCGGTGTACGCGCGAAGGCGCGGAGCGACGAGCAGCCAGTTCAGGTACGCACCTATGGTCAGGCCGATCGCGATCCACGCCTCGATGAGACCGGTGAGGTAGATCGCACCGGGCAGGCCCATGACGAGCCACCCCGACATGTCGGCGGCGCCCGCGCTGATCGCGGCGACCCACGGCGGCAGATTGCGCCCGCCGAGCATGTAGTCCTCGTGGTCGTCGGTGCGGCGGAACGCGAGATAGCCGATGAGCAGCATGCCCGCGAAGTACAGTGCGAGTGCGACGTAGGTGAAGATCTGAGCGGACATCTTCTGCCTTTCCGCGGCGGGCGTCGCCGCATTGTGCCGTCCGAGGATGACACAGGGTTTTCCCCGTTTCCAGACTGACTCGCGGGCGGCCCGGGTACGATCTCGGGATGCCGAACTCGACCGTCGACGAGATCCGCTCCGCGCTGGCCGCCCTGGAGGATCCGAAGGCGCGCGCCGTGAACGAACGGCACGGCGACGCGCACGGCGTGAATCTGTCGAAGCTGCGTGCCGTGGCGAAGCGGGCCGGCATGTCGACCGACCTGGCGCGCTCACTCTGGGCGACCGACGAGGTGGCCGCGCAGCTGGTCGCACTGCTCGTGGCCAAGCCGCGTGAGCTCTCTGCCGACGAGATCGACGGGATGCTGCGCTCGACGCGCAGCGCGAAGGCGCACGACTGGCTGGTGAGCTACATCGCGAAGAAGTCGCCGCTCGCCGAGGAGCTGCGGCTGCGCTGGATCGACGATCCGGATGCCGACGCCCGCGCGGCCGCATGGTCGCTGACCTCGGTGCGGGTGCAGAAGACGCCCGAGGGGCTGGATCTGGACGCCCTGCTCGACCGCATCGAGCGCGAGCTGCGCGACGCACCCAGCCGCGAGCAGTGGGCGATGAATGAGACGCTGGCGTACATCGGCATCCATCACCCGGCGCTGCGCGAGCGCGCCGTCGCGATCGGCGAGCGTCTGCAGGTGCTCGCCGACTACCCTGTGCCGCCGAACTGCACCTCGCCGTTCGCTCCCGCGTGGATCGCCGAGATGGTGCGCCGGCAGGGCTGAGCGGCCGTCGCCGGGCTGCGCGGACCGCGCGGGCTCGCGGCGCCTGCGCGCGTCACCCGCCGGTCCCGAATGGCTGCCTCGCCGCCCGTGAGGCGACCATATGGGCCCACCCGAGCAGGGCGGCGGCGCAAGCGCGGGCCGCACCCGGCTGTCCGCAGGGCCTGAATGGCTGCCTCGCCGCCCGTGAGGCGACCATATAGGACCACCCGAGCGCGACGGCCGACGACGAGGACGCAGCGCCGCGGCTCAGGCGCGCAGCGGTGACCGGCGGGCCGACGGGCGCGACTCGTCGGGCGCCAGCACGCAGAGCAGCTGCACGAGAGTCGTGAGCCACAGCAGCACGAGGCCGACGATGATGCCCTCGAGCGCCGCGACAGACAGCATCCGCAGGGCGAAGGTCATCACCGCCGCGACCACGACCAGGCCGACGAACACGATCGTCAGCACCCGCAGCATCCCGACGTGCCGCAGCAGCAGCGTCGTCAGCACGGCCGCCGTGAGGATGAGGCCCAGTGTCGAGAACGCGGCCACCGCGTGAGCCGCGCGCACCCGATCGAGCGGCAGCAGGCCGACGGCGGCGAGCGCGATCCCGGCGCCGGCCCAGGTCGCCACGATGGCGGCGATCCGCGGCAGGGCCCGGTCGCCGAGCATCCGGTGCAGGTCGCGGCCGAGGTAGGAGCCGGTGGTCGCGATGAGCAGTCCCGCGATGATCACCGTGCCGTTGAACGCCCACCCGCCGGCGCCGATCCCGAGCTCTGAGAAGCTCCGCTCCCACCATGCCGGGTCGGTCGCGGTGAGCATCGCGAACAGCGTGCCGACCACGAGGAACGTCGACAACAGCGCGGCGATGTCCTTCGTCCTCAGCCGCATCCCGGTGCGGAAGGCGAGCCGGCCGCCCAGCGCCGACGCGACGCCGCAGAAGACCCCGCCGACCGGCGCGGGCAGGGTCAGGCCTTCGAGCCCGGTGGCCAGCACCTCACCGGCGAGCAGCACCCCGAGGGCGGTGACACCGGCGATCGCGGCGGTCACCGCCGCCGCGCTGACGTGCGAGACCCACTCCTGCCACGGCGGCATCGGCGCGGTCTCGCCGGCCCTGTGCATCCGGGTGCTGACGGTGAAGGCGGTGGCGGCGATCACCGCTGCGACGAGGGCGATCGGGATGATCACCGATCCGTCTCCGCTGAACGGCCGAGCCGCGCCCCACAGCACCCCCGTGCCGATGACTCCGCCCGCGACGAAGCAGATCGCCGTGACCCACAGCATCCGCTCCTGCTCGCGCAGCCGCTCGATCCTCATGCCCTCATCGAACCATCCGCGGCCGACAGCCCGGCCGAGGCCCGCGCGAATCGCAGGACTTCACGCGAAACGCAGGAGCCGGATGCCGGATTCGATCCTGCGTTTCGTGTGGACTCCTGCGCGTTGCGCGCCGACGGCTACCGTTGAGCCATGCGCTTCCCCGCCGCGATCCGCTCCGCACGCCGGGCTCCCCTGCTGCAGGTGCTGAAGTCGGCCGGGGCGACGATCGCGGCGTGGCTGATCGCGGGCTGGCTGATCCCCGGGCCGCTGCCGGTGTTCGCGGCGATCGCCGCGCTGCTGGTCGTGCAGCCGAGCGTGAACCAGTCGCTGTCGAAGGCGCTCGAGCGCAGCGCCGGTGTGATCCTCGGCGTCGTGATCGCCGTGCTGCTGAGCCTGCTGCTCGGTGCGCAGAGCTGGGTGGTGCTCGCCGCGGTCGTGGTGGCGATGCTCGTGGCCTGGTCGCTGCGGGCATCCACCGGCACGGGCAACCAGGTCGCGATCTCGGCGGTGCTCGTGCTCGCGCTGGGCTCGTCGAACCCCGACTATGCGCTCGACCGCATCCTCGAGACGCTGATCGGCGCGGCGATCGGATTCGTCGTGAACGTCGCGATCGTCCCGCCGGTGCTGTCGGCACCGGCGCGCCGCGACATCGGGATGCTGGGCCGCGAGCTCGCCGCATCCCTCGACCGTCTCGCCGATGCGCTTCCCACCACCCGCACCGCCGCCCAGCTGCAGGAGCTGATGCTCGAGGCGCGGCTGCTGCGGCCGATGAAGGATGCCGCCGAGGCATCCCTCACCGCCGCCACCGAATCCCTCTCACTGAACCCGCGCCGCGGTCGCCACCGTGACGACGTCGACGAGCTGCAGGCCGTCTACGAGCGGCTCTCGCCCGTCGTCACGCAGGTGATCGGCATGACCCGCGCGTACATCGATCACTACGACGACTCCCTCGCGACCGACCCGACGGTGCGGGCGATCGCCGAGCAGCTGCACCGGGCCGGGCACGATGTGCGGCTGGCGGTGCAGTCGGCCGACGGCGCCGAGCCGGATGCCCTGACCTCGGCCACCCCCGCGCTGACGACACCCCTGGTGGTGCGGCCACCGGCATCCGATCACTGGATCCTCGTCGGGTCGCTGATGGAGGATCTGCGCCGGATCCACGGCGAGCTGCGCGACGAGACCTGAGCGCGGCTGCACTCAGGTCTCGTCGCGGTTCAGGTCTCGTCGCGGTCGTCAGCGGCCGCTGCCGGTGCGCACGGTCAGCTGCTGCTCCGCACGCTGGCCGTCAGGACCGGTTGCGACGACGGTGTACTGACCGGGCGCGACGCCGGCGATGCGCAGCACCACCTCTGCCGCGCCGTCGTCGTTCGCGGTCACTGCTGCCGACGGTCGCTTCTTGCCGGCGAAGGTCACGCTGATCGGCGCTTCGGAGGTGAAGCCGGCGACCTCGACGGTGACCTGGCTGCCGACTTTCGCGGTGCCGTCGCCGACGCGGATCGTGGGGATCCGGTCGCTGAACGCGATCGTCCAGCCCTGAGCCTCGAGCGCGCCGAAGACGTCGCGCGCGGTGCGGTCGCCGAAGGTGGGCGCCTCGGTTCCGCCGAACAGGTCGACGACGATCGGGGAATCAGCGGTGCCGTACCCCCAGAACGGGGTGTCGGAGTCGGCGCACGCGGTTCCGGCTCGCAGGTGCACCGTCGCACCCGGGGCGATCTCGACGTCGCGGAACTGCTCGAGCGACGAGAAGGGGCGCTCCTTCGACCCGTCGCCGGCACGCTCGGCAGTG
Source organism: Microbacterium sp. OR21 (assembly GCF_047306785.1). Taxonomy (NCBI): domain Bacteria; kingdom Bacillati; phylum Actinomycetota; class Actinomycetes; order Micrococcales; family Microbacteriaceae; genus Microbacterium; species Microbacterium sp. OR21. The sequence continues at coordinate 791,519 of NZ_JAZEXJ010000002.1, forward strand.
CAGTCGAGCCACACCTCTACGAGCCGACCAGGGTCCTGTGCGAGCGTCGGGTGCAGCGCCAGCTTCGAGAGGGCGAACGGGGCGCGTGCCGAATCGACCACCAAGCGGAATCGCTGAGCCGTCGTGGGCGCATCGAGCGTCACGATCCGGCTGACGCCGATCGTGCCGGCGCCGCCCACGCGCTTCCACGCGCCGTCGACCTCCGCCTCGATGTGGAAGGCATCGACGGTCTGTCCTGCCGTGGCGACGCCCTCCGACAGCGCGATCCGGCTGACCGTCCGGGGAGAACCCAGGTCGACGGTGAGAGTGCCCGTCGTCTTCCCGCTCTGCCACGCGGTGCGCAGGCTGCCGTCGGTCAGCGCGGTGGTCGCACCGTCGGGTGCATCGACGGGCAGTCCCAGCGCGACGTCGGCGCTGAAGGCCTTGCGGCGTTCGGCGGCGAACGACTCGAGCGAGGCGACGGATGACGGGGCGAAGGATCCGGCGGTCGTGGGCGGCGTGTTCAGCAGCATCACCGAGTTGCGCCCCACCGTGTTCAGGTAGTGGCTCAGAAGGGTCGGACCGCTCTTCGGCACGTCGTTCGGATGCGCGAACCACCCCTGGGTCAGCTTCATGTCGGATTCGGTGGGCCACCAGTGCAGCGCGTTCGCGCCGTTCGCCGCGGCAGCGACGAGGCTGTCGATGGTGCCGACCTGCTCGAACCCTCCACCGGTCATGTTCTCGAGCTTCCCGCCGTCCGCCGGATCGCGCACGGCCACGGCCGCCCATTCGTTCGCGCGGGCCACACCTGCCTCATTGCCGACCCAGCGCACGTCCCGGCCGCCGACGGCGACCACGGCATCGGGCTGGAGCTTGCCGATCAGGTCGTAGAAGGCGGGATAGTCGAACAGCTCCTGCTTGGCCGTGTTGCCGGCCGCCCCGTCGAACCAGACCTCGTCGATCTCGCCGTACTGGGTGAGGATCTCGTAGAGCGAGTTCAAGAAGTAGGCGCCGTAGTCGGTGGCGTCATAGGTGTACGTGGGGAGGTCCTGGCCGGCGCGGTCGTCACCCTCGACGAGGGTGGGGATGGTGCGCGGGGTCTTCGCGCTGCCGTTGCCGAAGCGGCCGTCGAGCTCCTCGTGCGAGTCGGCGGGCGACATGTACAGGCCGACCTTCATGCCGTACTTGCGTGCCGCATCGGTGAACTCCCGCACGATGTCGCCCTTGCCGTCCTTCCACGGCGTGGCCGCGATGTCGTAGTCGGTGTAGCGCGACGGGTAGAGCATGAAGCCGTCGTGGTGCTTCAGCGTGAGGATCGCCATGCGGTGTCCCGAATCGCGCAGCGCCTTCATCCACCCGTCGACGTCGACCTCGCCGGTCGGGTCGAACCGCGCCGGATCCTCTGTGCCGTGGCCCCACTCCTGGTTGTAGAAGGTGTTGATCCCGAAGTGCACGAAGCCGGTCAGGCCGAGCTCCTGCCAGCGCAGCTGCTGCGGCGTGGGCCGCACGAGCGTCGACTTCGCGGCGATGTTCTCGGCGCAGTCGTCGGCCGAGATGGCGACGTAGTTCGCCGGCTCCACGTCGCCCAGCGGCTGGCAGGGGACGATGGGCTTGAGCTGCTGGAACTCGAAGGACTTTGCACTGAACGGCTCGTTCAGCGTGGCGATGCGGGCGCGGTCGATGCTGCCGATGAAGGCGCGGCCGCCGATGCTGGGGATCTCATTTCCCAGCGCAGCGGTGCCCGTGTGAGCCTGGTTGCGCACCGAGCGCTCGGTCGCGGTGATCCGGGGCAGCTCGACCCCGTCGAGCCAGACGATCACCTCTGCGCCGCCGCTGTCGGTCGGCTGGTACGCCAGAGAGAGCGTGTGCGCCTTGCCGGTGGCGGGAACGGCCGCGGTGCCCATGTGGTCGACCCACTTGCCGGACTGGTTCGAGCTGAAGCCGTACTGCAGCCCGTCAGCGCGGTAGCGCACCGACAGGTTGCCGCCGACGGCGAAGAGTGTGGCGAGATCCTTCTGGGCGGCGTCGGCGGTGAACACCAGTTCGGTGACGAAGCCGCGATCCAGCGTCGCGCCGGTGAACACGGGTTCGGCCGCGGTGAAGTCGGCGGCCTGGCCGGATGCGGTGAGCTGCAGCCGGTCGGATGCCACGGCGGCGCCGCTGCGCATGGCGATCGTGCCGTCGACGTGCTCGGTGACATCCGGCGTGTACGCGCCGTTCGAGACCGTGCCCGAGAAGTCGGCGCGCAGCAGCGGCGTTGCCACCGGCGCGCTCTGGAACGTGTTCTGTCCGGGTGTGTACGCCGTGAGGCCGGAGGCGACCCGGATCCGACTCAGGTGCGCCTTGTAGCCCCGCGATCCTGCGGCGGGGTGCACGTCATTGCCGAAGCCGAAGGCGCTCGCCGCCGCGGCGTTGATCGCGGCGGGCGCGGCGGCGGCGATCGCCGGCAGCTCGACTCCGTCGAGGGAGACGTGCATCTCGGCACCGTCGTCGACGCGCACGTACTGCACCGACAGGTCGTGATCGACGCCGGGCGCCGGCGCCGGCGCGGCCTTGCGGTGCTTGCTCCACACTCCGGCGGTGACCGAGTCGAAGCCGTAGCTGAGTGAGCCGCCCTCCAGACGCACGAACATGTTCCCGCCGGCGGCGAACAGGGTCGCCATGTCGGCCTGCCCGCTCTGCGGGGTCAGCGAGAGCTCGGCGACGAAGCCCGTGGTGGCGCCCGGGTCGCCGAGGGTGAAGTCCGAGGCGTCGAAGCGGATGCCCTGCGTGCCGCCTCCGAGGGTGACGCCGCCCCCGGCTCCCTGCTCCTCGGCGCCGTCGAGGCGCCGCACCACCCCGCGCATCGTCTCCCCCTCGACGGTCGTGTACGCGGTGGTGCCCACCAGCGACCCGCCGAACGCGATGTCGAGGTCATCGGTCTCGGCGGCGGATGCCGCGGGCGTCATCGTCGTGCCGAGCAGGACGACGGCTGACAGCGCCGCGAGCGCTCCCAGCCGTCCGGTACGGGGAAAGGGACGGGGCGGTCGCATGCCATCAGCTCCATTGCGTCGAGGACCGTGAACGCGGCCGACCGTAGCAGAGATCCGATGTCTCAGGCAATACCTTTCACTATGCGCGTTCCGCAGCTGACTTCTGTCGCTATTGATCGGATTATTTGTGAGGCCTCGTGCTGTGTCCGCGGGCGTCGCTCCGCGACGTGAAAGGATCGACGGATGACCGCCCTGGATCCGAACGCCGTACGCGATGCCGATCCGGATGCCGTCTACCTGGCATTCGTGGAATGGGCGGAGTCGACCGGCATCCGGCTCTACCCCGCGCAGGACGAGGCGGTCATCGAGATCGTGTCGGGCAAGAACCTGATCCTCTCCACCCCCACGGGCACGGGGAAGTCGCTGGTCGCCATCGCCGCGCACTTCGCCGCTCTCGCCGACGGCCGGCGCAGCTACTACACCGCGCCCATCAAGGCGCTGGTCAGCGAGAAGTTCTTCGCACTCGTCGATGTGTTCGGCGCCGAGAACGTCGGCATGGTGACCGGAGACTCATCGGTGAACGCCGACGCGCCGATCGTGTGCTGCACGGCCGAGATCCTCGCGAACCTCGCCCTGCGCGAGGGGCCGGATGCCCAGGTCGGGCAGGTCGTGATGGACGAATTCCACTTCTACGGCGACCCCGACCGCGGATGGGCGTGGCAGGTGCCGCTGCTCGAGCTGCCGCAGACGCAGTTCGTGCTGATGTCGGCCACGCTCGGCGACGTGACCGAGCTCGCGGCCGATCTGACCCGTCGCACCGGGCGCGAGACCGCCGTCGTCACGGGCGTCGAGCGCCCGGTGCCGCTGCACTTCTACTACGAGACGACTCCGATCCACGAGACCATCGACGACCTGCTCTCGCCCGGCCAGGCGCCGGTCTACATCGTGCACTTCTCGCAGGCGGCGGCGATGGAGCGCGCGCAGGCACTGGCGAGCGCGAAGGTCGCGACCCGTGAGCAGCGGGATGCCATCGCCGAGCTCATCGGCGGGTTCCGCTTCACGACCGCGTTCGGCAAGACCCTGTCGCGGCTGCTGCGCCTCGGCATCGGCGTGCATCACGCGGGGATGCTGCCGAAGTACCGCCGCCTGGTCGAGCAGCTCGCGCAGCGCGGCATGCTGCGGGTGATCTGCGGCACCGACACGCTCGGCGTCGGCATAAATGTGCCGATCCGCACCGTGCTGCTCACGGCGCTGACCAAGTTCGACGGCAAGCGGATGCGGCAGCTGAACGCCCGCGAGTTCCACCAGGTCGCCGGTCGCGCCGGCCGCGCCGGGTACGACACCGCCGGGACCGTCGTCGCGCAGGCGCCCGAGCACGAGAGCGAGAACCTCGCGGCGCTGAAGAAGGCGGGCGACGACCCGAAGAAGAAGCGCAAGATCATCCGCAAGAAGGCGCCGGACGGGTTCGTGTCGTGGGGCGAGCCGTCGTTCCAGAAGCTCATCGCGTCGCAGCCCGAGACGCTGACCTCGCACATGCAGATCACGAGCGCGATGATGCTGAATGTGATCGCCCGCGGCGGTGACGTCTTCGCCAATATGCGCTCGCTGGTATACGACAATCACGAGACGAGGGCGAATCAGCGCCTGCTCGCGCTGCGCGCCCTGGGCATCTACCGCACGCTGCTGCAGTCGGGTGTCGTCGAGCGCGCCGACGGCACGGTGCGCCTGACGGTCGACCTGCAGCCGAACTTCGCGTTGAACCAGCCGCTCTCGCCCTTCGCGCTGGCGGCGTTCGAGCTGCTCGACCCCGATCCCGCGGCGGGTTCCGGTACCGGGCACTTCGCCCTCGACATGATCTCGATCGTCGAGTCGACCCTCGACGACCCGCGTGCGATCCTCAGCCAGCAGGAGTTCCAGGCCCGTGGCGAGGCGGTCGGCGCGATGAAGGCCGAGGGGATCGAGTACGACGAGCGCATGGAGCTGCTCGAGCAGATCAGCTATCCCAAGCCGCTCGACGAGCTGCTGAGCGCCGCGTTCGAGACCTTCAGCGCGTCGCAGCCGTGGATCCGCGACTTCGAGCTGCACCCCAAATCGGTCGTGCGTGACATGTACGAGCGAGCCATGTCGTTCGGAGAGTACGTCGCGTACTACAAGGTCGCGCGCTCTGAGGGCGTGGTCCTGCGCTACCTCTCGGATGCCTACCGCGCGGCGTCGCAGACCATCCCCGAGCATCTGAAGACCGACGAGCTGCGCGACCTCATCGAGTGGCTGGGCGAGCTCGTGCGCCAGGTCGACTCGAGCCTGCTGGACGAGTGGGAGGAGCTGGTCGCCGGCATCGACAACGGGGCCTTCGACCGGCACGACGAGCCGGTCGTGCCGCCCGCCCCGAAGCGTCTCACCGCGAACACCCGAGCGTTCCGCGTACTGGTGCGCAACGAGATGTTCCGCCGCGTGCTGCTCGCCGCCCGCGAAGACGTCGAGTCGCTGGCATCCCTCGACCCCGACTTCGGGGCCGACGGCTGGAACGATGCCCTCGACGCCTACTACGCCGAGCACGATGAGATCCTCACGGGTGCCGACGCACGCAGCCCTCGGCTGCTGCTCATCGAGCAGGGCTCACAGCAGTGGACGGTGCGGCAGATCATCGCCGACCCCGCGGAAGACCACGACTGGGGCATTTCGGCCACGGTCGATCTCGCGGCGTCCGACGAGGCCGGCGAGGCGGTCGTCACTGTGACGGGGGTCGACCGACTCTAGGCCCGCTCACCGGTCAGCAGAACGACTCGACACCGCCCCACCCGCCGACCCAGGCCTCGACCCGAGGATCCGGTCGCAGCACGTGGGTTCCGACGGCCGTCATCCGCCGCGTCTGGAACGCATCGTCGTGCCCCCAGCGTGCGGCACGTCGATGCGCACGTCGGGAGCGCAGCGTTCCGATCGGCGAGCCGTCGCCGTCGACGAGGTCGACCCCGCCCAGGTCGCCCGTGCCGAGCCCGAGGACGAGGTCGACCAGCCAGTCCGGATCGAGCACGACGACGGGCCGGTGCACCTCCCACAGCACCCGCGCATCGACAGCGTCCGGGGCATCGAGCGCATCCGAGACCCGAGGATCGTCTGCGAGCACCTCGGGTACGACGTCGAGCAGCAGCCTCGCCCGGGGAAACGCCGCGAACAGTGAATCCGCCATGATGAACACCGCCGCCGGCGTGTGCTCGCCGCGCACCTGCACGACGAGATCCGCCACGCCGGGCCACAGCGCCCGCGGAGACGACCCCGGCACCGGGATGCTCGACTGCATGCGCAGCGTCTGGGTGTTCGCGCGGTCGATCCCCGAGCCGTCGCGGTCGGCCCACTCCGGGCCGTCGTGCCAGGCCACCGCCTGCGGAACGTGCGCGAACACCGCACCCGCCTGCCACATGCGGTGCGCCCACTCCCAGTCCTCACCGCCGTATGACGTGAACGTCTCGTCGAAACCGCCGACCTCGTCGAACATGCGTCGAGAGCAGGCGATCACGGCGCCGATCACGAATCGGTAGGAGCGGTCGTCGGAGTCGAGCAGATCCCCGCTGCGGGCATACTCCTCGGCCAGCCAGCCGGGTTCCGGCAGCTCCCGCCCAGCCGCCGCCTGCGCGATCGGCACGTCGGGCGCGACCGCCGAGAGATCCGCGTGGCGCCGGCGACCGACCACGACCGCCTCGGGCAGCAGAGCGGGGAGCCTGCTCAGCGAGCGCACGTAGCCGGGCTCGGGCGTGGTGTCGGCGTCGAGAAAGCACAGCACCTCGCCGCTGCTCGCCCGCACCCCGAGGTTGCGGACCGCTGCCAGGCGGAACCCGCGATCCTCCTGCCGCACGAGCGTCACTCCGTCGGGCACGTCGGGCGCGCCGGGCGAGCCGTCATCGGCGACGATGATCTGCAGCAGCTCCTGCGGATAGTCCTGTGCGGCGAGGGCGTGCAGGGTGCGAGCGAGCTGCTCTGGCTGGTCGTAGTGCGCGACGATCACCGACACGGTGGGGAGCGGATCGGGGTGGATGCCGTCGAGCGAATCCCACCGATTGCCGACGACCCACCCCGCGGTCACGAAGCCCTCCCGGCCCACAGGCGGAGGTACGCCTGTGCCACGTCGGCGCGCGACAGGGGCAGGCGTGCGAGCCCGTGCCAGGTCGCGTCGGGGTTCGTGCACGCATGACGCAGCGCGCCGACCAGGTCGCTCTCCCCGACGGGGTAGAGCGTGCCCGGACGCAGGGCGGCCATCTCATCGACGTAGCGGTTGCGCACGGCGACCGGGCGCCGGCCCCAGCCGATCCACGAGGCGAGGGATCCGGATGCTGAGATGTGCCGGTGCGCGATCACCGGAACGCTCACCGCGCGCCCGCGGCGGGCGATCTCAGCGTCGTCCAGCCACCCGGTCACGTCGACCTCGACGCCGAGGGCCGCCGAGCGCCGCACGAAGGTCTCGAGCTCGGCCGCATGCCCGTCGGACGCGCGTCCCAGCACCGTGAGCGCGCCGATCCCCGCGGCGGCTGCCGCCTCCGCCGCTTCGTCGTGGCCCTTGCCCGGGTAGAAGAATCCGAGCACCCCGACCGACCCATCGGGTCGCCCTCGCTCGGCGTTCTTCTCCAGTTCCACCGGCAACGGGATGACCTCGACCGCCCCAGACCAGACGTCCTCCTCGCGCAGCAGCTCGCGCTCGTGTTCGCTGTTCACCACCACTGCGCTCGAGGCCTCCGCCACGCGCGCGTACGCGGCGCGGCGGCGAGGCCGATTCTGCTCACCGTCCGATGCCTGGGGCACATCGTGCAGGGTGACGCTCACCCGCAGGCGTGATGCGAGCTCGGCGAACGTGCGGGATGCCTGCTCGGGCGAGTCACCCCAGAGCCGGTCGGTGAAATGGGCATGCACTCTGGTGCCGGCCGGCAGTCGCGCGAGCCCGTCCGCGTCGACGGTGCGCACCTCGGCGACGTCGCGAACGGCATCCGCCATGTCACGGGCGTAGACGGCGACGCCGTGAGCACCGGGGTGAACGAGCAGCAGGGGCGCACCGGTCATGCCGCGCGCCAGACGGCCAGAAGCGCGGCGAGCCGCTCGGTCGCCGCGGCGACGAACCCGGGATGCTGGGCGTACCAGGCCAGGTGCGCCTCGCGCACCGCCGCATCGCTCACAAGCTTGCCCTCGACGCTCCAGTGCTCCTGCGGTTCGTCGCTCAGCGCCCACGCCTCGATCACCTCGGGAGCGAGCGGGGCGCGCACCGAGTCGAGGAGCGGATGCCCGGGGTCGACGGGCGCCTCCCCCGCCCCCAGCGCGTCGAGGATGCGGGCACCGAGCGGCAGCCAGATCGCGTTGCCGGGGTGGTTCACGGTGCGCATGTGATCGGCCGTCACGGTCTCGAAGAGGTCGGACACCGGAATGTCGGTGGACCGTTCACGCTCACGCAGGATGTCGACCGAGGCCCGGCCGACGGCCCGCATGGCATCCGGCGCCAGCGCAGACGCCACCGGGAGTCCCGCGGCCGCCGCGAGCGTGCGCACGTCGTGGTACGCGACGAGCGGTGGATCCTCGTCGACGCCGGGAACGCGGATGGCGGCCTGGAACGGATGCAGCCCCGCGAACCGCACGGGCGGCACCGTGAGCACCCTTGCCGTGGTCGCGGCAGCCACCTGGCGTGTGCCGAGCGGAAGGTCGTGGTAGTCGTCGCGCACCGGCTGCGTGACGACCGTGTGGGCGGCGGCCACCACCTCGTGCAGGCGCCGCGCATCGTCGGCCGTCATCTCGTGCACCGGCGGAACCCGGATGAATCGACGATCCTCTGCATCCATCACCAGTCGCAGCGATTCTGCCTGACAGTTCCCGAGCACCACGCCGAAGCTCTCGGGCAGCGGGGCGATCGCATAGAACTCCGCGTAGTGCCGACGTCGCCCTAGCACCACCGACTCGGCGGGCGCAACGGTGGTGACGTCAGGCGGGGTGGGAGTCATGCTTCGAACGTATACCTCTGGATTTCTTCGTCTGACCCCGTTGCTTTTCCCGAGATCCATCACTTCGATGCGCGCGCAGCGCCCGTCTACACGAGGAGGAATCCATCGCCGCAACCTCTGCGCGCATCCGCGTCGCCTCCGTCCCTTCCGCACACCCGTACGTGCGGGCGATCACCGATCCGCAGCGCGTCACGCTCCTGGCAGACCCGCCCGTGCCGGGCGCACCAGCCGAGCAGTGGTGGCCGCCGGTGGCGATGACTGCGCAGTGGCTCAGCGAGAACGCCGACGAGTACGACCTGCTGCATGTGCACTTCGGGCTCGAATCGTTCACCCCTGAAGAGCTGCGCGCGGGCCTCGACGCTGCTCGCCTCGCCGGCCGCCCAGTCATCTTCACGGTGCACGACCTCGACAATCCGCAGATCGTCGACCAGGAGCCCTATCGCGAGCTGCTCGATGTGATCGTCCCGTCGGCCGATCACCTGATCACGCTCACCTCCTCCGCGGCGGCGGAGATCGAGCACCGGTGGCGTCGTACGAGCACGGTGCTCGCCCACCCGACACTGCTCGAGCGGACCGCCGCAGACAGCAGGGGGAGCGGTGCAGACACCGTGCGCGTCGGCATCGCGCTGCGCGACCTGCGTCCGAACATCGACGCAGAGGGCGCGGTGCGCGCAGCCGCGCGGGCGGCCCGGCTGCTCGAGGCAGCGGGCCAGGCGGTCGAGATCGAGGTGCTGATGAACGACCGGGTACGCGACGATCGCGCAGCGGAGCGTGTGATCGACGCCGCCGACGGGCACGCCGCTGTGCGCATGCGCAGGACTCCCTATCTCAGCGACGCGGAGATCGAGGAGTGGCTCGGCGGCCTGGACCTGTTCGTTCTGCCGTATCGACACGGAACGCACTCGGGTTGGGTGGAGCTCTGCTACGACCTGGGTGTGCCGGTGGCTGGAACCGACGTGGGCCACATCCGGTCGCAGCATCCGTCCGAGTTCTTCGTCATCGATCTCGACGACCCCCGCACGCTGGCCGCCGCGGTGTCATGGGCCCAGCGCGCGCAGGAGCCGTCTTCTTCGCGTGCGACGCGGCTGGTGGGCCGCCGCGCCGAGCGCCAGGAGCAGCGACGCGCGATCCGGGAGGCGCACGCCCGCCTCTACTCGGATGCCGTGGCCGGCGCCTCGGCGGATGCCGCTGCGGGAGTTCCGGCGTGAGGGCCGCGCAGCGCCTTCGCGTACTCGTCGTCGCCCCCGAGCGGCATCCTCTGCGGCAGCCCCACGCCGGCGGGCTCGAGGCGGTGGTGTGGAATCGCGTGCGGTGGCTGAAGCGTCGCGGACACGACGTCGAGCTGTGCGCTACCGCCGGATCCGACTTCCTCGGCTCGTGCCCCGACCTGCAGCTGCCCAGCCCTCGCTGGCGTCGCATCGATGAGACCTCCGATTCGGAGAACCCGGCGGGGCACCGAGGACGGATCGCGGATGCCTTCGCCCGGGTGCGCCGCCGGCTGACTGACCCGCTCGACGGCGTCGATGTGGTCGACAACCACAGCCTGCACGGCGACCCGATCCTGTGGAGCCGCGACGCGGGCATCCCGGTCGTGACGACCCTGCACACGCCGCCCCTTCCCGACATGGTGCATGCGGCGCGCTCCCTGCCGCCGACGGCGCCGCACCGCTTTCTCGCCGTCAGCCAGTACACGGCGCGAGTGTGGTCCGACGAGGGCATCGACGCCTTCGTCTTCCCCAACGGTGTCGACAGCAGCGAGTGGCGACGAGGACGCGGCGGCGAGCAGTGGGTGTGGTTCGGCCGGATCGTGCCCGAGAAGGCTCCCCATCTGGCCATCCGCGCAGCCCGGCTTGCAGGCGCGCGCCTGCGGATCGCCGGCCGGATCGGCGACCAGCGGTACTTCACCCGTGAGGTCGAGCCTCTTCTCGGCGACGGCGTGGAGTACGTCGGGCCGCTGCGCCAACCCGAGCTGTGTGCTCTGGTCGGAGCGTCGTCGGTCGCGCTGGTCACCCCGGTCTGGTCGGAGCCCTTCGGCCTGGTGCTGGCCGAGGCACTGATGACGGGCACTCCCGTGGTCGCGTTCGACGCGGGCGGTGCGAGCGAGGTGCTGGCGGGGCTGCCCGGATGCACGGTCGTGCCCGCCCGTGACGTGAGCGCCCTCGCTCAGGCGGCCCTCTCCCTCGCCGCTCGGTCGGCGTCGCCCGCGTTCCGGGATCGGGTGCGCGCGGCGGCATCCGCCCGCCACTCGCTCGCGCGCCGTCATCGCGAGGTCGAGCGCGTGCTCACCGTCGCTGCGCACAGTCGTGTGGCCGAGGTCGACTCGCTCATCGCAGGCGCGGCGGCGGTCGGCGCATGATCGGCTGGTACGTGCACCATCACGGATGGGGCCATCTCACGCGGATGCAGGCGATCCGCCCGCATCTGGACGACGAGGTCACCGTGTTCTCGTCGCTTCCCGCTCCTGGCGACCTCGGCGACGACACCGTGTGGGTCCGCCTGCCTGCGGACGCGGATCCGGTGGTGACCGCCGACGGCGCCGTCCGCGCCGCGCACGAGCTCGGCGATGTCAGCGCCGGCGGGGCGCTGCACTGGGCGCCGATCGGGCATCCCGGCCATCAGAGGCGGCTCGCGATGATCGCCGACTGGATCGCCCGCCACCCCGTTGCGGCGTTCGTGGTCGACGTCAGCGTGGAGGTCACCGCATTCGTCCGCCTTCTCGGCGTTCCCACCGTGGTGTTCGCGCAGCCCGGCGATCGGTCCGATCGCCCGCACCGGCTGGGCCACGCCCTCGCCGATCGGATCGTGGCACCGTGGCCGGAGGGCATGTTCGATGCGGCCGAGCTGTCCGACCACCATGCGCGCGTACGTCATGTCGGCGGGATCTCGCGGCATGACGGGCGGTCGCGCCACCCGGCCGACGATGCCGCACGTCGGGCGCTGTTCCTCAGCCGCACGCTCGACGAATCACGACTCGCGCAGACGATCGACCTGCTGACGGCTAGAGGCTGGGAGGTCGAGACGGCCGGCGCCCGTGACGACGATCGGGTCGACGACGTGTGGCCGCTGCTCTGCCGCGCGAAGGTCGTGATCAGCGCCGCCGGACTGAACGGGGTGGCCGATCTCGCGGCCGCGGGTGCGCGCGCGGTCGTGCTGCCCCAGGACAGACCGTTCGGCGAGCAGGAGCACACGGCCCGAGTGCTGCAGGCCGCGGGCCTCGCCTCGACGGCGCCCGCCGGATCGTCGCCCGCACAGGTGGTCGAGCTCGTGGAGCGGGCAGCGGTCTCGCCGCCCGACTGGAGCGGATGGGGCGCCACTGGCGCCGCTGCGCGTGCCGCCCGAGCCGTACAGGAGGTCGCCTCATGACGCGGATCGCCGTGATCACACCGGCGTCGCACAACCGCCTCGCACATCTGCATCGCCAGCGCCGCTTTCTGCGCGAGGTGCTGCCGCCCCATCATGACGTGGTGCGCATCGAGGCGTGGCTCGACAGCGAGCCCCCGCCACCGTTCGCCGGGGTCGTCCACGTGCACGTCCCCCCGGGCCGCGATGGGATGCGCGTCGGCGCAGGACGCAACGCCGCCGCCGAGATCGCTGTCTCGCGCGACGTCGATCTGCTCGTGTTCCTCGACGTCGACTGTCTGCCGGGCCCGCAGCTGCTCGATCGATACGCCGAGGCGGTTCGCTCGCACCCGGACGGACTGCTGTGCGGTCCGGTCACCTACCTCGAAAGCGTGCAGCGGCCGTCAGCCGCCGATCAGCTCGAGGCGATGATCCGACCGCATCCCGTGCGTCCGAACCCGGCCGTCGGCGTCGTCGCGACCGCCGAAGCGAACGAGTACGACCTCTTCTGGTCGCTGTCGTTCGCGGTGACGCCGGCGACCTGGGCGCAGCTGGGCGGGTTCGACGAGCGGTACGAGGGCTACGGCGCCGAAGACACCGATCTGGGCCGACGGGCGCGGTCGCTCGGCACGCCACTGCACTGGGTGGGCGGCGCGCATGCGTTCCATCAGTGGCATCCCGCCGGCACTCCCCCGTGGCGTCATCTCGACGACATCCTGCGCAATGGCGCCCTGTTCGCCGAGCAGTGGGGTGAGTGGCCGATGGGCAGCTGGATCGACGAGTTCGTCGCAGCGGGCGCGGTCGAAGCCCACGACGGCGGCTACCGCCGGACGGTGCGCGCCCCTGCAGTCCCGGGGCCGTGACGCCGCGTCCTCGCCGCGTTCTCGCCGCGTCCGCCGCGCCTGCACGGCGCACGCCGTCAGGTCACCAGGGGCTGGGCCGGTAGTCCTTCAGGAACACGCCCTGCAGGTCGACGCCCGCCTCGCCCTGCACGATCGGGTCGTACACGCGCGCCGCGCCGTCGACGAGGTCGAGCGGGGCGTGGAAGCCCTCTTCCGCCAGGCGCACCTTCGTGAAGTGCGGGCGCTCGTCGGTGATCCACCCGGTGTCGACGGCGGTCATCAGGATGCCGTCGGTCTCGAGCATCTCGCCGGCGCTGGTGCGGGTCAGCATGTTCAGCGCGGCCTTGGCCATGTTGGTGTGCGGATGCCCCGGGCCCTTGTACCTGCGCGAGAACTGCCCCTCCATGGCCGAGACGTTGACGATGTACTTGCGGCGGGCGGGCGACGCCGCCATCGACGCCCGAAGCCTGCTGATCAGCAGGAAGGGAGCCATGGTGTTGCACAGCTGCACCTCGAGCATCTCGAGCGGGTCGACCTGATCCACCGACTGCACCCAGCTGTTCACCCGGTTCACGTCGGGCACCAGCCCGCCCGCGTCGATCGCCGTGCCGTCGGCGTGCTTGACCAGCGACGACGATCCGGGCGCCATCGCCAGACGCGCGAGATCCTCGGCCGTGAGCGCCTGCCCGCCCTGCTCGGCGACCGTGCCGCCGAGGGCCGCGACCGACAGCAGCGGGTGCGCGTCGACGGAGGCCTGCAGCGCCTGCGGGTGCGGGTCGGCGGTGTGCCCGAACGTCTCCATCTCGGGCAGCGGTCCGTCGGGCAGGGGCTGCAGCTCGGCATCCGCGAGCAGCGAGTACGCGCCCGGCGAGCGGCGCACGGTCTGAGCGGCGTTGTTGATGAGGATGTCGAGCGGACCTTGAGCTGCGACCGAGTCAGCGAGCCCGATCACCTGGGCGGGGTCGCGCAAATCGATGCCGACGACGCGCAGGCGGTGCAGCCAGTCGGCGGCATCCGGCAGCGACGAGAACCGCCGCACCGCGTCACGAGGGAAGCGGGTCGTGATGGTCAGGTGAGCGCCGTCGCGCAGCAGGCGCAGCGCGATGTGCATGCCGATCTTCGCCCGTCCCCCGGTGAGCAGCGCGCGCTTGCCGGTCAGGTCGGTGCGGGCGTTGCGCTTGCCGTGGCTGAAGCGGGCGCACTCGGGGCAGAGCTGGTGGTAGAACGCGTCGACGAGCGTGTACGGCTGCTTGCAGATGTAACAGTTGCGGGGTTTGAGCAGCTCACCGGCGATGGGCGCGTCGACGACGCTTGATGCCAGGTCGAGCCCGCGCGTCTCGTCGTCGATGCGGTCGGGGGCGCCGGTCGCGGTGCGCGCGACGACGGCCTTGTCGGCCTCGGCGATGGCATCCCGGATCTCCTTGCGACGCGCGCGCTTGACGGCCTTGAACATGTTGGCGGTGGCGCGGCGCACGGCGAGGTAGTCCGGATGCTGCTGATCGACCTCATCGAGCGAGGCGAGCACCCGCAGGGTGGTGGCGAGGTCGTCGGGGTCGATGCCGGAGGCGGGCAGCGAGGGGGCATCGGTCATTGGGCCGATTCTACGCGGCCCACCTGTGACCCCCTGGGCGTTGTCGGCGCCCCGGCGTAGGGTCGGCACATGAGCACCTTCGATGCTGCGCACCCGTCCGTTCACCAGGGCATCGTGCCGGGCTATCTGCTGGCCCAGCTGGCGCGGTCCGAGCGGTACCCGCACGCCGCCGCGGCGGCGCGGCAGACGCTCATCGCGGGCCGGCCGGCGTTCCACGCCGCGCTCGAGCTGTCGATCGACGAGAACGGCGATCTGGTGGCCGAGGTCACGTCGGCTCCCACGCGCACGATCTTCGACGCGCAGAACACCGAGACCCTGCCGGGCGTGATCGTGCGCGCCGAAGACGACGAGCCGGTGGCCGACGTCGCGGTGAACGAGGCGTTCGACGGGCTCGGCGCGACGTTCCGGCTGCTGCTCGAGGCGTTCGAACGCGACTCGCTCGACGGCGCGGGGGCGCCGCTGAACGCGACGGTGCACTACGGCGAGGACTACGACAACGCGTTCTGGGACGGCTCGCGCATGGTGTTCGGCGACGGCGACGGCGAGGTGTTCGTCGGCTTCACGCGCTCGGTGTCGGTCATCGGGCACGAGCTGGGTCACGGGGTGATCCAGAGCACGGCGGGGCTGGTGTACCGCGACCAGTCGGGCGCGCTCAACGAGTCGATCGCCGACGTGCTCGGCGCCCTCACCGAGCAGCATCTGCTCGGACAGACGGCCGACCAGGCGTCCTGGCTGATCGGCGCGGGCATCTTCACGGATGCTGTGCAGGGGCGTGCCCTGCGCTCGATGGTCGAGCCGGGCACCGCCTACGACGACGATGAGCTCGGCAGAGACCCGCAGCCCGCGCACATGGACGACTACGTGCAGACCGTGGAGGACAACGGCGGCGTGCACATCAACTCCGGCATCCCGAACCGGGCGTTCGCACTGGCCGCGCGGGCGATCGGCGGCAACGCGTGGCAGGGCGCGGGGCTCGCCTGGTACCGCGCGCTCACCTCAGGTCTGTCGTCGACTGCCGGCTTCACAGAGTTCGCCGAGAAGACGATCACCGCTGCGGCCGAGATCGGGTCTACCGTGGAGTCAGCGGTCCGCGACGCGTGGACCGCGGTCGGAGTCATCGATGGTGCACGAGATCGAGAACGCCGCTGACGGTGCGGCAGCAGACGGTGCGCAGGATCGCATCGTCGTCGCGGTCGTGCGCACCGGCGGCATCGCCGGGCTCCGCCGCCGCTGGCGGGCAGAGCCCGCCCCGGAGCAGGTTCCGACGTGGATGGAGCTCGTCGACCGCTGTCCGTGGCAGGAACGTCTGGATCCGGATGCCCGCGGCGCCGACCGCTACGTGTGGAGCATCCATGCGCGCGTGCGCGATGAGCAGCGCGAGCAGGTCGTTCCCGACACCCGCCTCGAGGGCGCGTGGCGGGAGCTCGTCGACGCGGTGCGCGACGCCGACGCCGAGACCGACGCCGACGACGACAAGCCCTGAGATCCACCGACAGGCGCCGACACCACGATGGAGTGGCCATGACCCAGAAGATTGTTCCCAACCTCTGGTTCGCCGGCGACGCGGGCGAGGCCGGCGAGTTCTACAGCCGGGCGCTGCCGCGCACGACCGCTCAGGTCGCGATGCGCTACCCCGACGAGCTGCCCGACTTCCAGAAGGGGCTGGAGGGCGAGCCGGTGGTCGTCGAGCTCGATGTGGCCGGGTTCCGCATCACGATGATCAACTCCGACGACACGTTCCACCCGACACCGTCGATCTCGTTCATGCTGAACTTCGACCCGAAGCTGTTCGACGGCGACGCCGATGCCGCGCGTGCCGCACTCGATGAGACCTGGGCCGCGCTGTCTGACGGCGGGCAGGCTCTCATGCCGCTCGGCGAGTACCCGTTCAGCCCGCACTACGGCTGGGTGCAGGACAGGTACGGCGTCAGCTGGCAGCTCATGCTCACCGATCCGACCGGCGCGCCTCGGCCCTTTGTGATCACGCAGATCATGTTCTCGGGCGACGCGCAGGACAAGGCCCGCGAGGCCGTCGACTTCTATCTGTCGCTGTTCGACGACGCGGCTGTGGGCATGGTCGTGGAGTACCCCGAGGCGTCCGGCACCGCCGCGGCGGGCAGCGTGATGATCGGCGAGTTCCGCATCGGCGACCAGTGGTTCTCGTTCATGGACTCGAACGTGCGACACGAGTTCGGGTTCACGCCCGGCGTCTCGCTCGAGATCCGCTGCGCGGATCAAGCCGAGATCGATCACTTCTGGAATGCCCTGTCGGCCGTGCCGGAGGCCGAGCAGTGCGGCTGGCTGGTCGACCGGTACGGAGTGAGCTGGCAGGTGGTGCCCGAGAGCATCGGCGAGCTGCTGGCGAAGCCGGGCGCGTACCAGCGGATGCTCGAGATGAAGAAGCTGGTGATCGCCGACTTCTGAATCGGCCGAAGTCGGGCCCCCGTTCGGCCCTTGCGGACGCGCGGCGGACGAGAATGAGGACATGGGACTGTTCACACAGAAGCCGCAGGAGCCCAGCGCGTGGGCCGCACTGCCCGGTGAGCCGCTCGACGAGACGAGTCCGACCGAGCGGCTCGACGAGGCGCCGTCGCTCGATCTGATGGATGTAGGCCTCAGCGCGCAGTACTCCACGATCGTGTTCCCGGTGAAGGCGCCGGCGCCAGAAGCGACCGACGTCGCCGACGCGGGCGAGTAGTCCCCCGACCGTCAGCGCCGGCGCGCCCGACGTGACGCGAAGAACAGCACCGCCCCGCCGGCCAGCAGCGAGACCACCGCGGCGATCCGCATCGGCAGCAGGTCGTCGGTGTACCGCGAGGTGAACGACACCAGCGCGAGGAAGAACCCGGCCGCGAGAAGCACGGCCGCTCCCAGCCAGGCGAGCAGAGGCATCCGCCGCTCGGAGCCCTGCGTGCGAGCCGAGTCTGCGGCGGGCCGGTGGAACATGCGCGCGACGACGATCACGACCAGCGCGATCACGACCACGATGATCACGGTCTTCAGCGCGAATCCGGTCACTCCTCGAGGGTACCCACTGCAGGCGGTGTCTCACCGACGCCCTACGGTTGAAGGATGACGATCACCGCCGCCGCCGACGGCTCCGCCCTCGGCAATCCGGGCCCGAACGGCTGGGCCTGGTACATCGACGACGACCGCTGGGCCGCGGGCGGCTCACCCCACGGCACGAACAACCAGGGCGAGCTGCAGGCGGTGCTCGAGCTGCTGCGCGCGACCGCCGGCGTCGACGAGAAGCTCGTCATCGAATGCGACTCGCGCTACGTCATCGACTCGGTGACGAAGTGGATGCCGGGGTGGAAGCGCCGCGGCTGGCGCAAGGCCGACGGCGCGCCGGTGCTCAACCGCGACCTGCTCGAGGGCATCGACGAGGCGATGCGCGGCCGTGACGTCGAGTTCTCGTGGGTGAAGGGGCATGCCGGGCATCCGCTGAACGAAGCCGCCGACGAGCGAGCGAACGCTGCGGCGAAGGCCTACCAGCAGAAGCAGGAGCCGCGGCGGGGCCCCGGCTTCGCCTCCGCCGCCGATGCCGGTGCCGCTCTCGCCGGGGCGATGGCCGTGTCGGCCTCCAGCTCGGCGGGCGCGACTCCCGACACCGCGCCGCTGTGGGCCGAGCCCGCCGATCTTCTCGACGGGCTCGACGAGTCCGCGGCATCCGCCCCGCTCGAGCTCACCGTCTCGCTGACCGCCGCCGAGCACGCCCGGCTGCGCGACCGCGCCGACGCGCAGGGCATCTCGCTCGAAGACGCGCTGCGTCGACTGATCTGAGACCGCTCAGAGGATGTCAGACTGACGCCATGTGGATCGGCTGGATCGAACTCGACATCCTGCTCGGCGATGTCCACTCGCTCAAGCAGAAGCGCAGTGTGATCCGGCCGATCATCGCCGACCTCAGCCATCGCACCGAGGCCGCTGCCGCGGAGGTGGGCGCGCAGGACCTGCACCGTCGCGCGCTGATCGGGGTCTCGGTCGTCGCGACGCACGCCTCGCACGTGCGCGACGTGCTCGATCAGGCCGAGCGGATGCTGGTCGAGCAGCATCCCGAGGTGACGCTGCTCTCCGCCCGGCGCGGCCTGCATTCCAGCACCGACGAATGACGCGCCGGCCCGCGCCGATGCGTACACTCGCGGGATGGCGACCACTCCGCAGACGATCACCCGTACCGCTCTCGGCGGGATCCTGCTGTTCACTGGCATCGCGCATCTGAGCTTCGCCCGGCGCGGGTTCCAGGTCGCGGTCCCCGACTGGGTGCCCGGCGACCCGGATACGACGGTGGTGGCATCCGGAGCGGTCGAGATCGCGCTCGGATCGGCGATGCTGCTCAGCCGCCGCCGGCGGCGCCTGGCCGGCCGTCTCGTCGCCGCGTTCCTCGTCGCCGTCCTCCCCGGCAACGTGACCCAGTGGACGCACCACCGCAGCGCCCCCGGGCTCGACACCGAGATGAAGCGGTTCGGGCGGCTGTTCCTGCAGCCCGTGCTCGTGATGCTCGCGCTGTGGTCGACGCGCGACTGACCGTCAGCTCTCGAGCGCGACCCGAGTGCGCGGCAGCGCTTCCGGATGCTCCTGCTGCAGCCAGGTCATCATCTGCTCGCGCACCGCGCAGCGCAACGTCCACAGATCGTCCGAGTCCTTGGCCGAGACCGTGAAGCGCACGGTGACGAAGCCGCCCTGCGAGTCGGTGACGACCACGCCGCTGCTGCGGCGATCCCAGGCATCCGATCCGGCGACGATCTCGTCGAACCGCGCGCGCACGGCATCCATCGGCACCCGCCAGTCGAGGTCGAGGTAGACGGTGCCGAGGATCGCGTCCGAGCGACGCGTCCAGGTCTCGATGACGTTGGTCGTGAAGTAGCTGCACGGGATGATCAGGCGCCGCTCGTCCCAGACGTAGACGACGACGTACGAGAGGTTGATCTCGCCGATCCGGCCGAACTCCCCGTTGATCACGACGACGTCGCCGACCCGGATCGAGTCGGTGAACGCGATCTGGATGCCGGCGATGAGGTTGCCGAAGATCGACTGGGCTGCGAGGCCCGCGATCACCGAGACGATGCCGGCCGAGGCGAGCACGCTCGTGCCGACCACCCGCAGGGCGGGGAACGAGAACAGCGCCATGCCGACGGCCACGACGGCGATCAGCACGACCGTGAGCCGCTGGATGATGAGGATCTGCGTGCGGCGGCGGCGCAGGTCGGCGCCCGAGAACGTCACCTTCTCGCGGGTGAGCAGGCCCTCGAACGCGAACGAGGCGACCGTGGCGAGCAGCCAGGCACCTGCGAGGATCGTGCCGATCAGCAGCAGGTGCGAGACTCCTGGCCACCACTCCTCGCGCGCCGGCTGGCTGACCGCTCCGGCGATCCAGAGCGCGACGATGAGGCACACCACCGCCCACGGGCGTCGGGCTCTGCGATCGAGGTCGCGCACCCAAGCAGCCTTGCGGCTGAGCAGCGAGGTGATCGTGTGCAGGGCGAGCACGGCGGCCATCGCCGCGGCCAGGGCGATGACGACGGCGACGGCGGTTCCGGTCCACGAGGTCCAATCGAGCATCCCTCCACCGTAGGTGGCGGGGGCGGGCGTTCCTGAGTGCGCGGTGATTCCGGCGCATCCGTGCCGCCCGCCGCCGCGCCCGCGTACGATCGGGACATGGCCGGCACCGCACGCACTCTCGCCCGTATCGCCCTCGGCGGCTTCCTCGCCTTCGCCGGGGTCAGTCACCTCACCGTCGCGCGCCGGGAGTTCCGCGCGCAGGTGCCCGACTGGGTGCCCGTCGACCCCGACACCACGGTCGTGGCATCCGGCGTCGTCGAGGTGGGTCTCGGCACCGCGCTGCTGTTCGCGTGGCGGCAGCGCCGGCTGGTCGGGGTGCTGACGGCGCTGTTCTTCATCGCGATCTTCCCGGGCAACGTGTCGCAGTGGACGCACCACCGCGACGGGTTCGGGCTCGACACCGACATGAAGCGCTTCGCGCGGCTGTTCTTCCAGCCGGTGCTCGTCTGGCTCGCGCTGTGGAGCACCCGCCGCGGCTGATCGAGCCCGATCCGGTCAGACGGCGAGCACGGCCGATTCGAGCCGCCGGTACGAGGCCTCCATGCCATCGGCCATGCCGGTGGCGAGGATCATGTCGCGGGTCTCCTTGTCGGGGTACTCGATGAGCACCGTGACGAGCGTCGCGCCGTCCTCCTCATAGAGATTCAGGTCGTTCAGCGTCTCGGGGCCGTCGGTGCCCTGCATCCGCTCGGTCGTGACCGCGCGACGTGGGGCGTCGACGAGCAGCGTCTCGCCCTCGAACCCGAACGGCTCGCCCTCGGTGTCGCCGATGGGCGCCCACGAGTTGCGGTAGGTCTCGCCGGGCTCATTGCCGACGACGCACTCGGTCATCTCCCACCCGTCGGGTCCGAGCATCCACTGCCTGATGAGCTCGGGCTCGGTGTGCGCGCGCCAGACCAGCTCGCGCGGGCCCTCGACGAGCCTGGTGATGCGCACGTGGGTGTCGTCGAGCAGCTCGACGCGCGTGCCCTTGCCCTGGGCATAGTCGCGCAGATCCTGCAGCACGGCATCCAGCTGCGACATCGCCATACGGGTGCCCTCGACGGCGCCCATCGCGACGACCTGCTCGAGCGCCTCGAGCGAGACGAAGTGGCTGGTGTTGCGCATCCGGGTGCCCGTGGGGGTGGACTCGAAGGTGAACTCCATGCGCATCGCGGGCAGGTCGTCGTTCGGGGTTCCCTGCTCGTCGCTGAAGCCGTCGAGCACCTCGAAGCGGTGCGGCTTCTCGATGGCGAGGAACTCCCAGTAGCCCGATGCCTTCTCGCCGCGCGGGCCGTGCATCGTGTAGGTGGCGCGGCCGCCGACCTCGTGGTTCCACGAGGTGAAGGTCGCCGGCCATCCGGGAGGGCCCCAGAAACGACCGAGCTGCTCGGGGTCGCTGTAGACGCCCCAGACGCGCTCGATCGGAGCGGCGAGATCGGCGATGACGGTCATCGTCAGGTTCTCGTGATCGGTGATGATGTCGGTGACAGGCATTTCAGACTCCTTCGTTGGATTCGTCCGAGCCGGCCGAGGCGGTCGGCTTCTCGGCCAGCAGGTCATCGAGCCGGGCGATGCGTGCCCGCCACAGCTCTTCGTATCGGGCGAGAAGCGCCCGCGCACAGGCGATCATCTCGGGGTTCGCGCGGACGAGCCGCTCGCGTCCCTCAGCGCGCTTGACGATGAGGCCGGCCTCTTCGAGGACGGCGACATGCTTCTGCACCGCCGCAAACGACATCTCGTAGTCGCTCGCGAGCGTGGAGACGGAATGCTCGCGCTCGATCGTCCGCCGCAGGATGTCACGCCGGGTCGAGATCGCGAGTGCATGGAACACACGGTCGATCTCCGCTTCGCTGAGTTCAGTTCGTACAACCATTTGGTTGTACGATAATTCCAGCGGATGCCCGTGTCAAGAACTTCTTCCCCCCTGGCTCCGACCCCCGCGCGTCGAGTGCACGGCACCTCGCCGAGTGCACGACCTGTCGACGCAAACACGCGGTGCACTCGGCGACATGTGGTGCTCTCGACGCAGGAGGGGGGCGCGAGACTGCGGGATTCTCAGCCCGCCGATAGGGGTGCTGGATACTCTTCGAACGCCCACCCGTGCCCTACAGAAAGAACACCCGTGAGCACTTCGCGCACCTCCCCCGACCAGGAGGGTCGATCTTCCGACCCCCTCGCTGAGAGAGGGGGTGATCCGGGATGCTGGCTGCCGCGCTGACACTGCTCGTCGGCATCCTCCTGACGCTGGCGATCATCGCCGCCTGCGGCTTCTTCGTCGCACAGGAGTTCGCGTACATGTCGGTCGACCGCTCGCGCATGGCGGCGAGGGCCGAGAAGGGCGACGCCCAGGCAAAGCGCGTGCTGGCGATCACGAAGCGCACGTCGTTCATGCTCTCGGGCGCCCAGCTCGGCATCACCGTCACGGGTCTGCTGATCGGCTACGTCGCCGAACCGCTGATCGGCGAATCGATCGGCACGCTGCTCGGCGGAGCGGGCATCCCCCCGGCCGTCTCGATCACGATCGGCACCATCGGCGCTCTGCTGCTGGCCACGATCGTGACGATGATCTTCGGCGAGCTCTACCCCAAGAACCTCGCCATCGCGAACTCCGAACCGCTGGCCCGCGCCCTCGCGGTGCCCACGCGCATCTACCTGATGCTGTTCGGATGGCTGATCACCGTGTTCGACATGACCGCCAACGCCCTGCTGCGCCTGGCCCGGATCGAGCCGCTCGAAGACGTCGACGCGAGCGCAACCGCGCGCGATCTCGAGGCGATCATCGATGAGTCGCGCAGCAGCGGCGACCTGCCCGACGATCTGTCGATGATCATCGACCGCATCCTCGATTTCCCTCAGCGCGACGTCGAGCACGCGATGATCCCGCGATCCCAGACCGACGCCGTCTCGCCGCAGACCACCGTCGGCGCGGTGCGCGCGCTGATGGCGACCGGGCACACCCGCTACCCCGTGGTCGACGACCAGGGTGCGCCGATCGGGGTGGTCGAGCTGATCGATGTGCTGCGCGGTGGTCACCGCGACGACACCCCGGTCACCGAGATGATGCGCGAGGCGGTCGTGCTGCCCGCCACGATGCCGCTTCCCGCGGCGCTGCAGCGGATGCGGCAGACGCGCAACGAGCTGGCGTGCGTCGTCGACGAGTACGGCAACTTCGACGGGGTCCTCACCATCGAAGACCTCACCGAGGAGGTCATCGGCGAGATCTCCGACGAACACGACATTCCCACGCAGGGCGTCGTGCACCTGGGCGAACAGCACTGGACCCTGCCCGGAGACGTGCACCTCGACGAGGTCGAGCGCCTCATCGGCCACGACCTCACGCGCGACGACGACGAGACGATCGCGGGCCTGGTGATCCGGGTGCACGGCGACCTGCCGCCCGTGGGCACCACGCTGCGCATCGACATCCCCGAGAAGGCGGCCGAGACGATCCAGGGCATCCGCATCGAGCGCTGGCTGGATGTCGAGGTGACGGAGGTGGCCCGACTCGTGCCGTCGCGCTTGAGTGTGCGCCTGCATGAGCTCGATCTCGACGAACACGACGGCTCGAACGAGGAGGTGGCGTCATGAGCTGGTGGATGGTGACGATCATCACCGCAGCCCTGATCCTCGCGAGCGCGTTCTTCGTGATCGTCGAGTTCGCCCTGCTGGCCGCCAGGCGGCATCGCCTGGAGGAGGAGGCCGACCGCAGCGCCTCGGCACGCGCGGCTCTGCGCGGAGTGAACGAGCTCACGGTCATGCTCGCCTTCGCTCAGCTCGGCATCACGGCCTGCACCTTCGCCCTCGGGGCGATCACGAAGCCCGCGATCGACTACGCGCTGGCGCCGGTCTTCGAGCAGTGGGGCCTGTCATACGTGCTCGCCGACGTCGTCGCGTTCGTGATCGCGCTGATCGCGGTCACCTTCCTGCACCTCGTCATCGGCGAGATGGCGCCGAAGTCGTGGGCGATCGCGCACCCCGAGACGGCGGCGAAGGCCACGGGCCTCGCGGCCCGCGCGCTCACCTGGCCGCTGCGCCCGTTCCTGCTGTGGATCAACCACATGGCGAACCGGCTCGTGAAGGCCTCGGGTGTCGAGCCGGTCGAGAAAGCCGCGGCGGGCGGTCAGGATGCCGATACGATCCGCGAGCTCGTGGCGCACTCGCGTGCCGCCGGCACGCTCGAAGAGGTGTACTCCGCGCCGATCGCCAACGTGATCGACCTCAGCACCCTGACCGTCGGCGACATCGTGCGCACCGACCGCGTGCCGACCTCGGTCGCCGCGACGGCCACCGTCGCCGACCTGCAGGCCGTGGCCGCGCAGTCGAGCCACCTGCGGATCCTGGTGGGCGAGGGCCCGACGTCGCGCGTGGCGCATGTGCGCGACACGCTCTCCACGCCGCCGCACACCCCCGCGTCGGCGATCGCGCGGGAGGCGTTCGTGCTCGCGCCGTCGGCGTCGGCGTACGACGCGCTGACCCGGATGCGCCGGGCGCGCGTGCAGCTCGCGACCGTCGTCGACGACGACCGCCTGCTCGGCGTCGTCACCCTCGACGACCTGCTGCGGGAGGTCCTCCCCGCCTGACCATCCGCCGGCGCTACCGCTTCCCGAACAGGGCGTGCAGCAGCGGCAGCACCGACACGCACATCAGCGCGACGCCCCAGCCCGAGGCGGGCTCGAGCAGCAGCACGCCGCCGATCAGCATCCCGCCGAACAGCACGGCCGACACCGCGCGGTACGCGACCCGGATGATGCGGTCGAGCCGCAGCTCGAGGCTCGAGATGTCGAACGTCAGCGAGCCCGAGTCGAGGCGGTCGAGCACGCCGTCGACACGGGCGGGCAGCCGCCACATCGACGACATGTTCGACATCGCCTGCGCGCCGAGGTCCTGCATGAGGTTGCCGCTCTCGTCGCGCAGCAGCTTGGTGGCGTACGGCTCGACGGGCTCCCAGATGTTGAAGGCCGGGTCGAGTGCGCTGCACATGCCCGAGGTGAGCGACACGGCGCGCAGAAGCAGCAGCAGCTTCTCGGGGAACTGCACGGGCAGCGACCGCACGGTCTCGCCGAACTCCATGCCGAACTTCTGCAGCTCGCGCGGGTCGACGTCGCGCAGCTCGTTGAAGCCCATCCCGCCGAACCGCGCGAACAGCATGCTGAGGGCGCGCTCGAGCTCGGCGGTGTTCGTCGACGGCAGCAGCACGCCGATCTGCTGCGCGGCGGCGATCATCCCCCGGCTGTCGCGGCCGGCCACGGCGATCACCAGGGTGCGCAGGCCGGCGCGGATGCCGTCGGGCACCTCCGCCATCATCCCGAAGTCGATGAACGTCAACCGCCACGAGGCGTCGGCCAGCGGGGTGACGAAGATGTTGCCGGGGTGCGGGTCGGCGTGCACGAACGAGTGCGTGAAGACCTGGTCGAGCATCACCTGCGCGAACACCTGCGCGACCTCGGCGGGGTCGATCCCGGTCGCGCGCAGGGCGGCGGTGTCGCTGATCTTGATCGCGGTGACGTCTTCGAGCGTGAGCACGCGGCGGGTGGACCGCTCCCAGACCACTGCGGGGGCGCCGACCCGGGCATCCGCAGCGAAGTCCTCGGCGAAGCGCTCGGCGCTCGCCGCCTCGTGCAGGTAGTCGATCTCCTCCTGGCAGGTCTGGGCGAACTCCTCGACGAGCGCAGGCGCGTCGACGCGGGATGCCACGATGCGCACCCGCTGCGCCCAGCGCGCCACCCGGCGCAGGGCCGCGAGGTCGACCGCGACGATCCGGTCGATGCCGGGGCGCTGCACCTTCACGATCACCCGGTCGAGTCCGGTGTCGGCCGCGTCGATCGCCGAGAGGGTGGCGCGGTGCGCCTGGCCGAGGGATGCCGCTGCCACCGGCACCGGATCGAATGTCGCGAACGCGTGCGCCAGGGGCATCCCGAGCTCCGCCTCAGCGGCCGCGCGGATGTCGTCGAACGTCTCGGCGGGCACCTCGTCCTGCAGGTCGGCGAGCTCGGCGGTGATCTCGGGCGGCAGCACGTCGAGGCGCGACGACATGAACTGGCCGACCTTGATCATCAGTCCGCCGAGGTCGACGGCGAGCGCGCGGAAGCGACGGGCGAGCCGCAGCATCCGCCCCTCTCGCGTCCGGTCGGCGACGTGGGCCAGCCCGATTCGGGGCAGCACCAGCTCGAACCACCAGATCTGCACGAACGCACGCGCCGCGAAGCGCAGGATGCGCCGATAGCGAGCCCGGTGCTGGGGAGTCTGCTGCAAGCCCGTGCTCCCTTCTGCGGGGGTCACCCCTCGGCGAGGATCGCGTACAGCCTACGCCGGGCGTCTTCGAGGATCTCGACGCCCTCCTTCACCTGCTCCGGCGTGCCGCTGCGACCGAGCTGCGCGGCGGCGCTGGCGAGCTCCATGCCCGCCTTCGCCAGGCCACTGCCGTGCCCGGGCGCGCGGGTGCCGCGCTGACCGGCACCCTCCCACGGCGCGGGCTTGGTGGCGAGCTCCTCCGACTCGGCGACGCCGGCCTCGGTGAGCGAGTACGTCTTGCGGCCCGCCTGCTCGTCGGCGGTGATGACGCCCTCGTCTGCGAGCAGCTGCAGGGTCGGGTAGACCGACCCGGCGCTGGGCTTCCACGCCCCGCCCGAGCGCTCGCTGATCTCGCTGATGATCTGGTAGCCGTGCATGGGGCGCTCGGCGAGCAGCGAAATGACCGCCGCGCGCACGTCTCCGCGAGCCATGCGCGAGCCGCCGGTGCGCTGCTCGAATCCGGTGCGCAGCTGCTCGACGGCCTCCCACACGCCGGCGAGCGGATTTCCCGCGCCGTTGCTGGAGCCGAAGTTGAACCCACTGGAGGGGAACGATCCGTTCATGATGACCTCCTGTTGTTGAACGATGCTCAACGATATGTCGTTGGGTGTCGTCCGGCAAGGGTTTCTGGGCCGCTCACGGCAACTCCGCAGGTCTCAGAGGCCCTGGTCGGCCACGCCGCGCTCGGCGGCGAGCTCGGTCAGCTCGTCGGCGGCTTCGCGCAGCGCCCGCACGACCTCGACCACGGTCGCGTCGTTGATGCGCGCCGCCGGCCCCGAGACCGAGACGGCGGCGGGCTGGCCGATTCCCTTCACCGAGACGGCGATGCACCGCACGCCGACCTCCTGCTCGCTGTCGTCGGCGGCGAAGCCGCGTGCGCGCGCGCGACGCAGATCGGCGATGAACGTCTCTTCGTCGGTGATGGTCTGCGGCGTGAACCGGGGAAGGCCGGTGCGGGTGATCAGGGCGCGCACCTGCCGCTCGGGCATGGTCGACAGCATCGCCTTGCCCACACCGGTCGAGTGCGGCAGCACACGCCGGCCGATCTCGGTGAACATGCGCATGCGCTGACGCGACGCCACCTGGCCCGCGTACAGCACGAGGTCGCCGTCGAGCACGGCGAAGTTCGCCGTCTCGTGGAACTGGTCTTCGAGCCGGCGCAGCAGCGGCTGGGCGGCGTCGGCGAGCGGGGGCACGGCGTGCCGGCCGAGCGTGATCAGGCTGGCGCCGAGCGCGTAGCGCCGGTCTTCGAGCTGACGCACGTAGCCGAGATGGTTGAGCGTGCCGAGCAGCCGGTGCGCGGTCGGCACCGCCAGCCCCGTGCGCCCGGCGATGGATGCCAGCGACGCCTCGCCTCCGGATGCCGACAGCGCCTCGAGCAGCGAGAACGCGCGCGTCACCGACTGCACCGTTCCGGCGGGCACGGAACCGTTCGACGAGGTTCCTCGATCTGGGGTTTCAGCTGTTCCCACCATGAGTTCCATCATATGAAATCGGCACTCCGAAAGATGCACTGTTGCCTAATCTGGAACTGCACTTTTAGAGGGGAATGACATGACGACTCGCCAGATCGTCGCCGTCACCTATGCCACGGCGGCACGGGCGGTCGACCTCGCAATGCAGATCGGTGCCGAGCGGGGCGTGCGTCCCGTGGTCTCGGTCGCCGACCCGTCGATGACCGTGATCGCCTTCGGCATGGCCGACGGCGCGACGCCGCACAGCGTGGAGACCAGCCGTCGCAAGGCCGCGACCGCGGCATCCACCCGTCGTCGCACCGCCCTGATCCCCGAAGCGGTCGCCGTCGCGCTGCCGCTCGGGACGGGCGGCCTGCTGACGACGATCGACGGCGGCCTGCCCATCTACTTCGGCGAACAGCACGCCGGCGGTCTCGGTGTCGCCGGCGGCACCCCCGCTCAAGACGCGGAGATCGCCCTCGAGACCCTGCGCCGGATCGGCGCTCGAACAGAAGGAATGGAACTATGACCTCGCACCTCAGTCGCGCCGATCTCTCGGTCGCCGCCCCTATCGTCGAGTTCGCCGAGGCGGCGCTCGCCGAGAGCGGGCGCGACATCGACGAGTTCTGGGCCGGCGCCAGTGCGATCATCCACGAACTCGGCCCCCGCAATGCAGAGCTGCTTGCGAAGCGCGACGAGCTGCAGAAGAGGATCGACGACTTCCACCGCGAGAACCCGGGCCTGCCGGACAAGGACGCCTATCGCGCCCTGCTCACCGAGATCGGCTACCTGGTGCCGGTGCCCGAGAAGGTGTCGGTGACCACCGAGAACGTCGACCCCGAGATCGCCTCGATGTCGGGCCCGCAGCTGGTGGTGCCGCTGCTGAACGCCCGCTTCGCGATCAACGCCGCGAACGCCCGCTGGGGCTCGCTGTACGACGCGCTATACGGCACCGACGCGATCGACCAGACCGGCGAGCTGGCCCCCGGCAGGGAGTTCAACTACACCCGCGCCGCCGCGGTCGTCGAGCGCGGCCGTGAGCTGCTCGACCAGATCGCCCCGCTCACCGAGGGATCACACCGCGACGCCACCGGCTACGCCGTCGACGGCGACGGCCTGATCGTGCGCACCGAGGGCGGCGACCGCCGCCTGGCCGACCCGGCCGGCTTCGCGGGCTACACCGGCGCGGCGGATGCTCCGACCGCCGTGCTGCTCGTGCACCACGGCCTGCACGCCGAGATCGTCATCGACCGCTCGGGCCGCATCGGCACGACGGATGTCGCGGGCGTGCAGGACATCGTCCTCGAGTCGGCCATCACGACGATCCTCGACCTGGAGGACTCGGTCGCGGCGGTCGACGGCGACGACAAGGCCCTGGGCTACCGCAACTGGCGCGGGTTCATGGACGGCTCGATCAGCGAGTCGGTCACCAAGAACGGCCGCACCTTCACCCGCGTGCCCAACGCCGACCGCGTCTACCGCACGGCCGACGGCGGCGAGCTGACCCTGCCCGGTCGCGCGGTGCTGTTCATCCGCAACGTCGGCCACCTCATGCGCACCCCGGCCGTGCTCGACCGCAACGGCGAGGAGGTGTTCGAGGGCATCCTCGACGCCATCATGACCTCGCTCGGCTCGCTGCCCGAGCTCGAGGGACCGAACAAGGGCACCAACTCGCGCACCGGGTCGATGTACATCGTCAAGCCGAAGATGCACGGCCCCGAAGAGGTCGCCTTCGCCGCCGAGCTGTTCGGCCGCGCCGAGCAGCTGCTGGGCCTGCCGGCGCGCACGATGAAGATCGGCATCATGGACGAGGAGCGCCGCACCTCGGCGAACCTCAAGGCGGCCATCGCCGCGGCATCCGACCGCGTCGTGTTCATCAACACCGGCTTCCTCGACCGCACCGGCGACGAGATCCACACCTCCCTGCACGCCGGTCCCTTCCTGCCGAAGGCGCTCATCAAGCAGCAGCCGTTCATGAAGGCGTACGAAGACCGCAATGTCTCGATCGGCCTGGAGTGCGGCCTCGACGGGCACGCGCAGATCGGCAAGGGCATGTGGGCCGAGCCCGACCTCATGCACGACATGCTCGAGAAGAAGATCGCGCACCCGAAGTCTGGTGCGTCGACCGCGTGGGTGCCCTCGCCCACCGCCGGCACCCTGCACGCCCTGCACTACCACCAGGTCGACCCGATGGCTGTGCGCGCGACGCTCACCCCCACCGGAGAGGAGGCGCTGGACGCGCTGCTCGTTCCGCCGCTCGCCGGCGAGGGCGACCTGACCCCCGAGGTCGTCACGCAGGAGATCGACAACAACGTGCAGTCGATCCTCGGCTACGTGGTGCGCTGGATCGACCAGGGCATCGGAGTGTCGAAGGTGCCCGACATCCACGACGTGGGGCTCATGGAAGACCGCGCCACCCTGCGCATCTCGAGCCAGCTGCTGGCGAACTGGCTGCAGCACGGCGTGATCACCGAAGAGCAGATCGACGACAGCCTGCGCCGCCTGGCCGTCGTGGTCGACGAGCAGAACGCCGGCGACCCGAACTACGAGAAGCTCGCCTTCGCCGACGGCGACAAGCCGGGCATCGCGTACACCGCCGCCCGTCGCCTGATCGTCGAGGGCGCCGCGCAGCCCAGCGGATACACCGAGCCGCTGCTGCACGGCCTGCGTCGCGAGAAGAAGGCCGAGCAGGCGTCGGCCTGAGCCCGGTTGTCACGAGGGGGCGGATGCTGCGGCATCCGCCCCCTCTGTCTGTGTCGGGCGCCCGCCGGGACGCGGGCACTGGCAGACGTCGCGCCCCGCGTCAAGCGCTTCCGCGGCCTGGCATCCGGTCGTACTCTCGGAACATGAGCGACCTCAGCGCACCCACCGGCCGTGAATCGCAGCTGCGCGCGGTGCCGCGCGACGACGGCACAGCGCCTCGCGCTCTTGTCATCGGCGCGACCGGGTACATCGGCGGCCGGCTCACCCCGCGGCTGCTGAACGCCGGGTACCGGGTGCGGGCGCTCGCCCGCGACGCGGCGCGCGCGGCGTCGTTCCCGTGGGGTGGCGACATCGAGATCGTCGAGGGTGAGGCGCAGGATCCGGATGCCGTGGCCGAGGCCGTCCGCGATGTGGACGTCGTCTACTACCTGGTGCACTCGATGACCGGCGGCAAGGACTTCGAAGAGAAGGACTCGGCGGCGGCGCAGGCGGTCGCGGATGCCGCGGCCGCGGCGGGCGTGAAGCGGATCGTGTACCTCGGCGGGCTGCATCCGGATGACGTGAAGCTGTCGCCGCACCTGCGCTCGCGAGTGCGCGTCGGAGAGATCTTCCTCGAATCCGGAGTGCCGACGCTCGTGCTGCAGGCGGGGGTGGTGATCGGATCGGGATCGGCGTCGTTCGAGATGATCCGTCACCTGACCGACGTGCTGCCCTATATGCCCGCGCCGAAGTGGGTGCGCAACCGCATCCAGCCGATCGCGATCCGCGACGTGCTGCACTACCTGCTGGCCGCCGCCCGCATCGATCCGTCGGTGAACACGGCGGTCGACATCGGCGGGCCCGACGTGCTGCGCTACGGGCAGATGATGAACGGCTATGCGCTCGAGGCCGGGCTGAAGCAGCGCGCGATCGCCGCCCTGCCGGTGCTGACCCCCGAACTCGCCTCGCACTGGGTCAACCTGGTGACCCCGGTGCCGCGCTCGATCGCCCGCCCGCTGGTCGCCTCGCTGCAGAACGAGTGCATCGTGAAGGATCACCGCATCGACGAGATCATCCCGCCGCCGGAGGAGGGGCTGATGCCGTACCGCCGGGCGGTGGCGATGGCGCTGGGCCGGCTCGACGACGACTCGATCGAGACCAGCTGGCAGGATGCCGAGGTCAGCGGCGCCCCCAGCGATCCGCTGCCCAGCGATCCGGATTGGGCCGGGCGCACGGTGTTCACCGATGAGCGCACCCTGGATTCGAAGGCTCCGCTCGATCGGCTGTGGACGGTGATCGTCGGCATCGGCGGGCAGAACGGCTGGTACTCGTCGGGGTTCCTCTGGGCGGTGCGCGGGCTGATGGATCGCCTCGTGGGCGGAGTCGGCCTGCGCCGCGGC
The DNA here is from genome assembly GCF_047306785.1 of Microbacterium sp. OR21. NCBI lineage: Bacteria > Bacillati > Actinomycetota > Actinomycetes > Micrococcales > Microbacteriaceae > Microbacterium > Microbacterium sp. OR21. The sequence goes on from NZ_JAZEXJ010000002.1 coordinate 823,585, forward strand.
CGTCGCAGTCGCAGCCGGGTAACCGTCGGCGATGCGCTGGACTTCTGGCGCGTCGAGGCAGTGCACGAGCCCGACGAGCAGAACCCCGAGGGGCTGCTGCGCCTGCGCGCCGAGATGAAGGTGCCGGGATCGGCATGGCTCGAGCTGCGCGCCCTGCCGAAGGGTGACGGATCGCGCTACGAGCAGCGCGCGGTGTTCTTCCCCCGAGGACTGCTCGGCCGGCTGTACTGGCTGGCCGTGCTACCCTTCCACGGGTTCATCTTCTCGGGCATGGCGGCCCGGATCACCGCGGCAGCCGAGACGGCATCCGCGGCCGATCTGCCGTCGGCGCAGGAGCAGGAGCAGGAGACTTCAGCCGCGTAGGCAAACACTCCGGCGTAGGCGAACACTCCGGCGTAGGCGAACACTCCGGCGTAGGTCGATCCGCGCGGGTTGAGTCCTACCTCCGCTCGATCGCCTACCCCCGCGAACCGCCGACAACGACCGCCTGGCGCGATCGAACGATTAACGATAGATTCTCCTTGTTTCGCGACGAGGAGGAGTCATGCGCCGAGGAATGATCCTGCTGCTGCAGGTCGTGATCGCCCTCGCCCTGGCGGGTTCGCTGGTCGTGCAGGTGATGATCATCCCGGCCGTGTGGCGCGACCTCGAGGGCGAGGCCCTGTGGGGCCGCATCGCCCTGGTGTCGATCGCCGCGCTGGGTGTGCTGACGATGCAGGTCTTCGCGGTGTGCGTGTGGCTGCTGCTGACCCGCGTGCGGCGCGGTGCGATCTTCCAGCCCTCGTCGTTCCGATACGTCGATGTGATCATCGGCGCGATCGCCGGTGCGGCCGCGCTGGCCTTCCTGCTCGCCGCCCTGCTCGCTCCGGGCGAGGTCGCACCGGGTGTCGTTGCGCTGATCGCGGGCGCGGGGCTGGTGCTCGCCGGCTTCGCGCTGCTCGTCGTCGTGATGAAGGCGCTGCTGCGCCAGGCGATCGAGCGCGAAGACGAGGCCCGCACGCTGCGCGACGAGCTGGGTGAGGTGATCTGAATGCCGGTGATCGTCGACATCGACGTGATGCTCGCGCGCCGCAAGATGGGTGTCGGCGAGCTCGCCGAGCGCATCGGCATCACCCCGACCAATCTCGCGGTGCTGAAGAACGGTCGCGCGAAGGCGGTGCGATTCACGACTCTGGATGCCCTGTGCCAGGCGCTCGAGTGCCAGCCGGGCGACCTGCTGCGCTGGGAGCCCGACGAGCCCTCCCGGTGACCCTGCGGCGCACGGCGCGGTTTGTCAACGGGCATCCGGCATTCGCGGCAGGATGCGACTCTGAACCCTCAATCGACCGATCGGAGCCATCATGTCCGACCCCACGCCGTTCCCGACCGACCCGATGAAGGCCGAGGGCACCGACCCCGACCTCAGCACCGACGCGCAGACTCCCGACACCGACGAAGACGCTCCCGACGACCGCGAGCCGACGTTCGACGAGCAGCAGCAGGATCGTCTGGCCGCCCAGCAGCTGGACGAGCGCGGCGACGAGTTCACGCACATCCCCTGAACCGCCGGTTCAGCCGCGCGATCAGTCGTCCAGGAACGCCACCGCCCGCACCGGCGCGCCGTCGCCCTGCAGCGTGAACGGGAAGAATCCCACCTGCACGCGAGACGGCAGGTCGGCGAGACCGCACAGGTTCTCGACGATCAGTCCGTCGCCGCCGAGCACGATCCCGTGCACGGGGAAGTCGGCGGAGGCGTCGCCCGTGGCATCCGGACTCAGCGTGTCGACGGCGAGCAGACGCATCCCCCGTCGCCACAGCTCGGCGGCCGCGGCGGCGTCGAGATGCGGATGCCGGGTGGCGCGCTCGTCGCCGAACCACTGCGCCCAGCCGGTTTCGATGATGACGATGGTAGGCACGACGTCGGGGATGTCACCCGTGGCGGCGAGCTCTTCCCATCCGTAGCGCTGACCTTCGCGCAGACCCGGCACGTGCAGCACGAGGGCCTCGCCGACGAGCTCGTCGAGGCGGACGTCGGCCATGGTGCGCCCGTCGGCGACGGTGTGCGCCGGGGCGTCGATGTGCGTGCCGGTGTGCGAGCCCATCTCGACGCGCTCGACGAGCACGCCGTCCTGCGCGACGGTCAGCGCCGGGCGGATCGCCACGTGCGGATCGCCGGGGTAGACCATCATCCCGTCGGTCGCCGGGTGGCTCAGATCGTGCAGCACCCGCTCACGCCCTCTCAGCCAGCACGGGCTCGTCGGCGAGGTTGCCCACCGGCGCCGCCTGCTTCGCGCGCGACGGCCATGAGACCAGCAGGTAGAGCACGAACGTGATCACGAACGCCGGCGCGGTCGAGCCGAACGGCAGCGGGAAGACGTACGCCCAGACGTAGGCGAGCACGGCGCCCACGACCCATGAGCCGACGGCGAGCCAGTTGATGCCGCCGAGGTACCAGTAGCGGCCGGTGCGCGCGGCGAGGATGTCGCGGTCGTACGAGCCGCGCTTGATGAGGTAGTAGTCGACGATCATGATCGCGAAGATCGGGGCGAACAGCGCGCCGATCGTCACGAGGAACGTCGTGAACTGGTTGAGCAGGCCGAAGAACGTCGCGCCGATGATCGAGATCACACCCAGCACGAGGGCGGTGGGCAGGAACCGCATGCGCGTTCCGGGCACCGCGTTCACCACGGTCGTCACCATGCCGTAGACGACCATGGTGTTGGTGGCCATCACTGACAGGAAGATCGCGATGCCGAAGATCCAGCCGAAGGGCTCGATGATGGTCACCGGGTCGAAGGGCACGGCTTCCCCGCCGTTCAGGATGACGTACGCCATCGCGGTGGCGCCGAGCGACATCGAGATGATGGTCGACAGCGTGTAGCCGACACCGGCGCCGACGATGCTGGCGCGGTTGGTGCGGCCGAGGCGGTTGATGTCGGCCGACAGCACCGTCCACGAGATGGCCGTGGCGAGCACGACGTCGAAGACGAGGCCGGGGGTGTAGAACGGCTCGGCGGGCGCGGCGATCGACGAGAACTCGGCGGGGCTGAACGTCGTGAACGCGGTGACGAAGATGTAGGCAGCGATGGCGAGGATGACCACGGCGAACCACGGCTCGACGCGGGCGACGCCGGCGTGGCCGAAGATCGCGAGGATCACCACGATCGTCTGGCAGAGCACCGCGAAGACGATCGGGTTCGAGAAGCCGGTGAAGGTCATCACGACGTAGTCGAGCGCGATGCCGGCGAGCATCGCCTGCACCCAGCTCCACCCCATGAGGATGATGACGTTCGCGGCGACGGGCAGCAGGCTGCCCCGGATGCCGAACGGCCCGCGCGTGAGGGCCATGGTGGGCAAGCCGGTGCGGCGCCCGATGGTGCCGACCGCGACGAGCACGGCGGCGCCGGCGACCGTGCCGCCGATGATGAGCAGCAGCACGAGCCCGTAGGGCACGTCGGGCACGAAGAGGGTTCCGGTCAGCAGGGTGGTGACGACGAGGTTCGCGGCCAGCCAGATCATCAGCAGGCGACCCGTGGCGTACGTGCCGCGGATCGGGCCCGCGTCGTCGGACTGCGTCTGCAGGCGCTGCTCGAGACGGGAGTAGAGGGACATCGGAAAGCTCCTTCGCTTCGCGATCGTGCGCTCGCGCGCAGGGTGAGGGGTCAGGGCGTCTCGGTGGAGGGGAGGGGAGAGAGGTGCTCGTGCACGGCGATCAGCCGTTCGCCGTGCAGCGCGAACACGATAGTCTCGCGCTCGCGGTACGACTCCTCGCCGTCGGCGGTGTGCACCGTGGTGTCGACCGTGTGCGTGAAGATGCCGCCGCCGTCGAACACCTGCACGCGGCTATCGCTGGATGCGCACGAGAGCACACTCCAGCCGCTCTCGAGCCACTGCGCCCAGAGGTGCTCGTAGGCGGCGCGACTGTCGAGGCGGGCGGGCTCGGTGTGGAAGACGAAGGTGGCATCCGTCGCGAACGCGTCGAAGTACCGGGCGGTGTCGGTCGCCGCGAAGGCGTCGACGATCGCGGCGGCCGCATCGGCCACCGCGTTCGGGTCGGGAGTGGTCATGTGCGGTCTCCTTCGGAGGTGCGGATGCCTGTGGGCCGAGGCGCCATTGCGCTGAGCAGCTCATAGACGACGTGGCTCGCGGCCACCGCGGTGAGCTGGGCGTGATCGTAGGCCGGGGCGACCTCGACGACGTCGGCACCGACGATGTTGAACCCGGCGAGCGCGCGCAGCATGCGCAGCAGCTCGCGGCTGGTCATGCCGCCGGCCTCGGGGGTGCCGGTGCCGGGGGCGTGGGCGGGGTCGAGCACGTCGATGTCGATGGAGATGTAGAGGGGCTTGTCGCCGATGCGGGCGTGCATCCGGTCGATCGCGGCGGCCACGCCGTGCGTCTCGAGGTACTCGCTGGTGATGATCGCGAAGCCGAGGCGCTCGTCGTCTTCGAGGTCGCTCTTGTCGTAGAGCGGCCCGCGGGTGCCGACGTGCATGCTCGCGGTCATGTCGATGAGCCCCTCCTCCGATGCGCGCCGGAACGGCGTGCCGTGGGTGGTGGGGGCGCCGAAGTAGGTGTCCCACGTGTCGAGGTGCGCGTCGAAGTGCAGCACGGCGACCGGGCCGTGCTTCGCGGCGACATCGCGCAGCAGCGGCAGCGCGATGGTGTGGTCTCCCCCGATCGTGACCAGTCGATCGGCATGGGCGCGCAGGGCTCGCGCTCCCGCCTCGATCTCGGCGACGGCCGCGGTGATGTCGAACGGGTTGGCGGCGATGTCACCGGCGTCGGCGACCTGCTGCGAGGCGAACGGCGACACGTCCTGTGCGGGGTTGTACGGGCGCAGCAGGCGGGAGGCCTCGCGCACGTGCGAGGGGCCGAACCGGGCGCCGGGGCGGTAGCTGACTCCGCTGTCGAAGGGCACGCCGACGATCGCGACCTCGGCACGGCCGACCTCGTCGAGGCGGGGCAGACGCGCGAATGTCGCGATCCCCGCGAAGCGCGGCACGACGCTCGCGTCCACCGGCCCGCGGGGCGTGAGCTCGTTCTCGCCGGAAACTGGGTGTTGCATATTTGACAACCTTCGATACTCTATAAGCAACCTTTCTGTGAACCTATCCTCGCCGGGCCCGTGCGTCAAGAGCATCCGCCCGCGAATGGGAGATCCATGCGCGCCATCCACCCCCACGCCGACGCCGTCACCGCCCCGATCGGCGCGAAGCTGCGCGCCGCGCGCACGAGTCAGGGCATGTCGCTGAGCCAGCTGGCGGCCACCAGCGGTCTGTCGAAGGGATTCCTCAGCCGGGTGGAGCGCGACGAGACCTCGCCGAGCGTGTCGACCCTCGTGCAGCTGTGCCAGGTGCTCTCGCTGCCGGTCGGGGCGCTGTTCACCGAGCCCGAGATCCACCACACGACGTTCGACGAGGCGCCGCGGATCAACCTCGGCGGCATGCACGCCGACGAGCGCCTGCTGTCGCCGCGCAGCGAGGAGCGCGTGCAGCTGCTGCGCTCAGAGCTCGAGCCGCACGCGCACGGCGGCGCCGAGCTCTACACGATCAACTGCGATGTCGAGGTGCTGCACGTCATCTCGGGAGAGGTGACAGTGCGCTTCACCGACCGGTCGGTCGTGCTCACCGCCGGCGACGCGCTCACCTTCCCCGGCCGCCAGCCGCACACGTGGGAGGTCACCGGCGGCTCCGCGGCGAGCGTCGCGTGGGTCATCGTGCCCGCACCGTGGAGCGGGTCGGCCTGAGCGGGCGTGCCCGAGCGCCGTCGGGCGACAGGGAATCCCGCACGGCACCCGCCGGCATCCGCTCTACGCTGGAACGTCTGCCTCATCCCCCTCTCGAGGCGCGCTCAGGAGCCTTCATGTCCACCGCATCCGTCGATGATCCCGCCCGCTACCGGCCGAACCCGTCGGTGCTGACCGCGCTGAAGAGCCCGCGGATGCTGACCCGCGAGGTGCTCGCCGGTCTCGTGGTCGGACTGGCGCTGATCCCCGAGGCGATCGCGTTCTCGGTGATCGCCGGGGTCGACCCGAAGGTGGGGCTGTTCTCGTCGTTCATCATGGCGGTGTCGATCGCGTTCCTCGGCGGCCGGCCGGCGATGGTGACCGCGGCGACGGGAGCCGTGGCGCTGGTGATCGCGCCGGTGGCGCCGACGTACGGCCTCGAGTACTTCATCGCGACGGTGATCCTCGCCGGGGTGTTCCAGGTCATCCTCGGCGTGCTGGGGGTGGCGAAGCTGATGCGGTTCATCCCCCGCAGCGTGATGGTCGGGTTCGTGAACTCGCTGGCGATCTTCGTGTTCAGCTCGCAGTTCCCGCAGCTGATCGACGTGCCGTGGCTGGTCTACCCGCTGGTCGCGCTGGGGATCGCGGTGATGATCGTGATGCCGCGCATCACGAGGGTGATCCCCGCGCCGCTCGTGTCGGTGGTGATCGTCACCGGTGTCGTGCTCGCGTTCGCGATCGCCGTGCCGACCGTGGGCGACCAGGGTGAGCTGCCTCGCAGCCTGCCGTCGCTGTTCATCCCGAATGTGCCGCTCACGTGGGAGACGTTCACGATCATCGCGCCGTTCGCGCTCGCCGTCGCGCTGGTCGGGCTGATGGAGTCGCTGCTCACCGCGAAGCTGGTCGACGAGATCACCGACACCCACTCGCGCAAGGGCCGCGAGGCCTGGGCGCAGGGAGTCGCGAACATCCTCTCGGGCGCGTTCGGCGGCATGGGCGGATGCGCGGTGATCGGCCAGACGATGATCAACGTGAAGGAGTCGGGGGCGCGCACCCGCATCTCGACGTTCTGCGCCGGCATCTTCCTGTTCCTGCTCGTGGTCGTGTTCGGCGACTTCGTCGCGACGATCCCGATGGCTGCGCTGGTCGCGGTGATGATCATGGTCGCGATCGGCGCCTTCGACTGGCACAGCGTGCGCCCGTCGACGCTGAAGCGGATGCCGAAGAGCGAGACCTTCGTGATGGTCTCGACCGTCGTGCTCGTGCTGCTGACGCACAACCTCGCGGTCGGCGTCGTCGGCGGCGTGCTGGTCGCGTCGGTGCTGTTCGTGCGCCGGGTGGCGCACCTTGTCGACGTGAGCCGGTCGGAGTCGGACGGTGTCGCTCGGTACGTCGTGACCGGCGAACTGTTCTTCGCGTCGAGCAACGACCTGACGACGCTGTTCTCGTATTCTGCCGACCCTTCGTCTGTGGTGATCGACCTATCGCGATCGCATGTGTGGGATGCGTCGACCGTCGCGGCGCTGGATGCCATCGAAACGAAGTATGCGGCGTACGGGAAAACGGTCGAGATCGTGGGGATGAACGACGCGAGCGGGGCGTTCCATGGACGGTTGAGCGGCGGGTTCGAGTAGGTTCCGCATCCGTCCGAGCGACCCTCAGCTCAGTGCACACTTACGGTTCTCAGCACGGGTCAGCGCGCCTGATTTGGTGACTGGAACTCGGCGCGCAGCGCCTCTCGGTTCGGCGGGGCGCCCTGCGCCAGTCGGGAGAACAGCCATGCCGGATCGATCTGAAGGAAGTAGCGGAAGATGATCGTCACCGACTTCTGCGTCATCCGACGGTTGTCGATGAGCAACTGCACGCCGTGATCGACCGACCAGACCGCGGCGGTCACGCCATCGACCAGCACCACCCACGACCAGCCCGGCGCTCGCACATCCGGCGACACCTGCTCGATGACAGCGCTCAGACGCGTGCCCCGCCGCACGCGCACCACCGCGGCATGCGAGACGACATCGTCGCCGGCGGCGACGCTCTCACGATCGACCTGCACCTCGACGGATGAACCGAACACGACCTCGAGCCTAGTTCGCGGCGGGCAGGCGCCATCGGTCAGCAGGACCGGCGACTAACCGGCCCGCCTCTCGGCCACCGCAGCCTCACCCACCGCATCGTCCGGGTCGAGCGACAGCCCGATGTCGACGAGCACGATCCGCCCGCACAGCCGGGGCCCCTCGCGCCGGGTGAGACCGGCCTTGACCGCGCCGAAGGTCACCGTCGTCCTCGCGGCGAGCACGACGTCGTCGGCAGCGCCGGTATCGGCGTCGAGTCCGCTGGGCAGGTCGACGGCGATGACCACAGCGGATGCCGACAGCAGCGCGGTTACCGCATCGCGGGCCTGCCCGCGCAGAGCGCCGCGCGCGCCGATGCCCAGGATGCCGTCGACGATGACGTCATAGGCGGAAGGATCGAGTTCGTCGAGACGGATGCCCATCGCACCGGCCTCCGTCGCCGCCCGCAGCGCCTCTTCGTGAACGCGATCGGAGGTGCGCAGGATGTCGACGGGAACGCCGCCCGCGGCGATATCGGCGGCGGCGAACAGCGCGTCGCCGCCGTTGTCGCCAGGACCTGCGAGCACCAGCATCCGCTCGGGCTTCTGCGCAGCGATCACCTCGGCGAGCGCGGTGGCCGCACGGCGCATCAGCGGCACCCCGGCTGCGAGCAGCGGCGCCTCCGCCGCCCGCACCTGCGCGGCGGTGAAGGTCGGAACGGTGGTGGCCATGCTCTTACGAAGCCGTACCGTCGGCCTCGGACTCCAGGCCTCTGAGCCGGCGGAGCTTCGCCCAGGGGTAGAAGGCGATCCACATGACCGACGCGATCGAACCGCCCATGATCATCGACGCGATATCCATGACCGCGACTGTACGCGGGAGCCGGGCTGCGGGGATCCCCCGCGAGGGGGACATCGAACGCCCCTCCCGATCACTGTTACCTCCGCATCTGCGGGGCGCGAGCTCTCAAGTCAGCCGTTCGAACACCATCGTCGCCTGGATGCGGTCGCCGCCGCCGAAGCCGGTGCTGCCCGACGAGGAGGTGGTGATCGTGTGCAGTCGGTACCCGAGAGCGGCCTGCTTGTTGATCACCTTCTCGAGCTCGGTGAGATTGCCCGATCCACTGCCGAAGAACTTCTCTTTCAGCACCACCTGCAGCACGACGTAGCTCATGCCCTGCGGCGCGGGGCGCGGCTGGGCTCCGGCTTCTGCGTCGGCGCGTGCCCGGTTGATCATCCCGTCGAGGCCGGGTTCTTTCGGAGCAGGCGGCTGCACGGCGTCGGTCCACTGCTGTCCGTCCCACCACCGCATCGTTCCGGATCCGTCGTCGTACCAGCCCGCCTGTGCCTCAGCCATCCGAGTTCCTCTCTCTTGTCTGGCATCCTCGCCACCTCCGAGACACAGTAGCGTCGAGACGTGCGCGACTCCTTCCCGAAGCGCGTGAGGGCTACTCGAATCGTCGCTCGGTATCGCTACCCGGGTAGATCGTTGTCATTCCGCGACCTAGAAGCGATTGCCGAGCTGTACAACGTGGAGTCGGGTGCGGCGATCGCCGACGTCGCCTGCTTTGAGGATCAGTACGGACTTGCCGTCAGCGGCGCGCTTCGACCAGATGTCGATCTTCCGGATGGCGAGCTCTCGGGGTCCTACAACTTGCGCAACTTTCGGCTCCCGGATCCTCCTCGGAGTCATCGGGGTGTCGAGCTGACGGACCTACGCTTCGCGACTCTGGCTGAGATGGCAGTGAGCTATCTCGAGGCGCAGGTAGTCGACCCCGCCCTGGCGCGCTTCGGCGCCACGACCGAATAGTTTCATTCGCACTGCATGACCCTCCGAGCCGGGAGTGGCATTCGGCCGCCCGCCTGATCGGTTCCATCCACATCCGTTACCGCACGGAAGCCGCACCGTCTCGTGGAACAGAGGGGATCGTCGCGGCTACGAGTTGTCTGTCAACCAGTTTGATCGCGCGTCGCGTCGCTCCCGGTCCCGCTAGACCGATTCGCTCTCGCCGCCGAGCGCTCGAACAGCAACCACGAACTCCGGTAGCCCGATCCGTTTGTGTCCGCCTTGAAGTCCTTGACCAGTGAAGCCCAGATCAACGGGCCTGACGAGGCGCTCGCTCGTCGGGACCAGCCGAGGTGTCGTCCGGTTCACCCATGGCCATCTGTTCGCTTCTTCTTCGGGACGGCCACCTCGTTCCACAATGTACCGTGGGTCGTTCCGCGGCTCGTCGACGACCTCCACAATCGCGTAGCAAGCGTGCGCGTCTTTCGCGTAGACCAGCACCAGATCGCCGGGTGCGAAAGACGGCCGTCGGTGCGCGGCGCTGGAGAACCAGAACTCGCTGCGC